>JAJVHS010000099.1 GCA_022072615.1 Phycisphaerales bacterium | reverse complement strand
GCCGGGCGGAGCGAACTGCTCGGGGGCGTGGCGGCGGGCCGAGCGCCCGCGGCGCCGGTGCTCCGGAAGTTCGAGACCTGCGAGGGCCGGCTGGTCGCGAGCGTCTTGCTGCGGTTGGGTGCCCACGCGTTCCCCTCGTTGCCGACGCGGGTGCGGTGGTGTTCGACGCGGTTGCCCACGTTGTTGCCGATGTTGATGTTGCCGTTGAAATTGCGGTCGATGTCGACGTCCACGTCGCCGTGGCCCCAGCCCCAGCCGACGCATCCGTGGTTCCAGTCGCAGGCAAGATCGGCCCAGACCGCGCCGACCACGATGCCGGTGGTGAAGCCGATGAGCCCGGCGGCGAGCGCGTCGTCGTAGGGATCGTCCACATAGACGACGCTGGGCTGGTAGGAGGGGACGTACACGACCTCGGGGTCGGGCGACTGGATGTAGATGGTGTCGGGCTCGACGACGACGGTCTGCTGCGGGGTGGTCCTGAGCGTGCCGTTGGCCTGCGCCTTCTTGCGAAGATCCTGGATGACGGCCATGACCTCCTGCGACTGCGTGAGGTACGCCTGTCCCATGGCGGTGGTCCAGTCGGGGAAATCGCCCATCATCTTCATGACGTCGGGGATCTTCGCGACGGCCTTGACCGGGTCCTCCCACGATTGCCCGTCGACCTGGGACTTGTCGCCGCCGCGGGCGACGAAGGCGGCGGCCTCCTTCACTTCGTCGGGGTAGACGGACGCCGCCAGGACATTGGCCAGCAGCGTGTCTGGGTAGAGGGCGATGGGTCCCAGGAGCTGCTCGAGCTCCGTGCGCGACAGCGAGCCGGTGGGCGGAGCGGGTGTCGAGACCTGTTGGCCCGCGGGCGCGCCGGTCGGCTGGCTGGTTGCGGGCGTGGTGGTCTGCACCGGCTGCTGGTTGACGGGCGTGGGGGAGGGTTTGTCCGCGGGCTGCGAGTGCGCGTGGACGGCGGCCGCCGCGGTGAACATCACAAGCGTCTGAAAGGCCCGTGTGCGGTTGAACATGTCAATCCCTTTCGAGCGGGCTCGGCGCGTCCGCCGGGCGCCGCCGGATGATCGGCATTGGCAGCCTTCGGGGCTGCCAACGCATTTTCCTGCCCGAACTCGCCGCCGCCATCAGTGCGCGGGGGCGGGCGCCGCGTGCGGCGGGGCCGCGACGGGAGCCTTGCGACCAAACACCTTTTCCGTGACCGCCTGGATGACGACATACAGGACGGGCGTGAAGATCAATCCCAGGAGCGTGTTGCCGATCATGCCGAAGAAGACCGCGGTGCCGATGGCCTGGCGGCTGGCGGCGCCGGCGCCGGTGGCGATCATCAGCGGCAGCACGCCGAGGATGAACGCCAGGGCGGTCATCAGGATGGGCCGCAGACGCTGGCGCGAGGCTTCGACGGCGGATTCGACGATCCCCTTGCCCTGCTCGCGGTACGCCTTGGCGAACTCGACGATGAGGATGGCGTTCTTGGCGCCCAGGCCGACGAGCAGCACGAGGCCGACCTGCGTGTAGATGTTGTTGTCCATGCCGCGGTACATGAGCCCGGCCATGGCACCCAGCACCGCGAGCGGGATCGAGAGGATCACCGAGAGCGGGATGAACCAGCTCTCGTAGAGGGCGGCGAGGATGAGGTACACCACCACCAGGGCCATCGTGAAGACCACGATCGCCTGGTTGCCGACGAGCTTCTCCTGGTACGAGAGCGCGGTCCACTCGTAGGTGGTGCCGGGCGGGAGCTTGGCTTCTGCCATGGTCTCGACGACCTTGAGGCTCTCGCCCGACGAGACGCCCGGGGCCGCCTGGCCCTGGACGACGGCGGCGGGGAAGATGTTGTAGCGGATGACGCGGTCGGCGCCCATGGTCTCGCGGACCGTGAGCAGCGAGCCCAGGGGGACCATGCCGCCGTCGGGCTTGCGCACGTCCAGCCGCATGATGTCCTCGGGCTTGGTGCGGAAGATGCTGTCGGCCGAGACGCTGACCTGCCACGTGCGCCCGAAGAGGTTGAAGTCGTTGACGTAGGCGGCCGACAGGTAGCCGGACATGGTCGAGAAGACGTCCTGCAGGGGGATGCCGAGCTTCTTGACCTTCTCGCGGTCGACGTCGGCGAAGAGCTGGGGGACGGCGGGCCGGTACGCGCTGTTCACGCCGCGGAGCTTGGACTGGGCGTTGCCGTCGACGACCATGCCCTGGACGATCTCGCCCATCGCGGCACGGCCGACCCCGGCGCGGTCCTGGATGCGGAGGTCGAAGCCGGAGGCGTTGCCGACGCCGTCGACCGCGGGGAGCGAGAAGACGATGCACAGGCCGTCGGGGATCTGCGCCGTTTTCTGGCGCAGGTCGCTCATGATGGTGGCCAGGTCGCGGCCCTTGGGAAGGCGGACGTCCCAGTCCTCCAGCCCGATGAAGAACATGGCGTAGTTCGACCCGTTGTTGTTGATCATCGAGAAACCGGGGAGTGCCGTGAAGTTGCGCACGCCCTCGGTCTCCGACAGGATCTTCTCCACCTTCGCGACCGCGGCGAGCGTCCGCTCCTGCGACGCCGAGTCGGGCATCCACACGTCGATCAGCACCATGCCGCGGTCTTCCAGCGGCACGAAGCCCGTGGGCACCTTGGTGAAGGTCCAGCCGATGCCGACGACGCACGCGGCGAACCCCGCGAGCGTGAACGCGATGATCCCCGGGTGCACCAGGAACCGCACCAGCGCGGCGTAGCCGCGGGCGAGCGCGTCGAAGCCCTGGTTGAACAGGCGGACCAGGATGAAGGGCTTGTGGCCTTCCTTATGGGCCTTGAGGACGACGCCGCACAGGGCCGGGGTCAGGGTCACCGCGCAGATGCCGCTGAGGAAGGTGCTCGCCGCGATGGTGAGCGCGAACTGCCGGAAGAGCTGGCCGCTGATCCCCGGCAGGAATGCCGTGGGGACGAAGACCGCCATCAGCACGATGGTGATGCTCATGACGGGGGCGAGCACCTCCTTCATGGCGATGATCGTGGCCTCCTTCGGTGGCTTGTGGGACTCGACCATCACGCGCTCGACGTTCTCGACCACGACGATCGCGTCGTCCACGACGATGCCGATCGCCACGACGAGGCCGAAGAGCACGGGCATGTTGACCGAGAACCCGAAGAGCTTGGCGAAGAAGAACGTGCCGATGATCGACACGGGGATCGCGAGCATCGGGATGACCGAGAGCCGAAGGCTTCCCAGGAAGAGGATGACGACGCCGAGCACCAGGGCCAGCGCCTCGTAGAACGTCTTGTACACTTCGTCGATCGCCGACAGGACGAACTTGGACGTGTCGTAGACCGTCGCGAACTCAAGGCCGTCGGGGAGGTCGGCGGTCTTGGCCTCGAGCAGCGCCTCGACGTCCTGGGCGACCTGCACGGCGTTGCCGCCGGGGGCCTGGTAGACCACCATGGCCGCGGCGGGCGTTCCCATGTAGCGGGCCAGCAGGTCGTACGACTTGCCGCCGAGCTCGACCCTGGCGACGTCTTTCACGCGGAGGATGCGGTTGCCGTCGGCCCGGACGATGACGTTCTCGAACTGTGCGACATCGCTGAGACGGCCGAGGGTGGAGACGTTGTACTGGTACGCCTGGCCGGTGGGGACGGGGGGCTGGCCGATCGAACCCGCGGCGACCTGGACGTTCTGCTCCCTGAGGGCGTTGATGACGTCCATCGTGGTCAGGCCGCGGCTTTTGAGCCTGTCGGGATCGAGCCAGAGGCGGATGCCGTAGTCCTTGGCGGGGAAGATCTTCGCGTCGCCCACGCCGGGGATGCGCTTGATCTCGTCGAAGACGTTGATGGTGAGGTAGTTGGCGATGAACAGGTCGTCGTACTTCCGGGCGGCCTGGTCGTCCTTGGGGGCGAGCGAGAAGACGGTGATGACGTTCGACGACACGCGATCGGTGGTGACGCCCTGACGCTTGACCTCGTCGGGGAGCTTGGGTGTCGCGATGCTCACGCGGTTCTGCACGAGGACCGACGCGATGTTGATGTCGGTCCCGAGTTCGAAGGTGACCTTCAGCGTGTAGGAGCCGTCGCTGGCCGACGTGCTCTCCATGTAGATCATGCCCGGCACGCCGTTGACCTGCTGCTCGATGGGCGAGGCGACCGTGTCGGCGACGACCTGGGCGCTGGCGCCCGGGTAGTTGGTCGTGACCTGGATGACCGGGGGGGTGATGTCGGGGTACTGGGCGATGGGGAGGGTGGGGTACGAGACCACGCCCATGATCACGATCAGGATCGAGACCACCATCGCGACGATCGGCCGCCTGACTGGGAATTCAGCGAGCATGCGCACTCCTCAAGCGGTTCACCTGCCCGCGGCCGGCGCCTGCGCCGTGCTCTGCAACTGCTGCATCTTCGGGGACACCTTCGAGCCCGGCCGCGCCTTGAGTACGCCGAGCACGATCACCCGGTCCTGCGGCGTGAGGCCCTCCTCGACCACGCGCATCGTCCCGTCCAGCGGGCCGATGGTGACGCGGCGGGGCTCGACCTCGTCCTTCTCGTTCACGACCATCGCGTAGCGGCCCTGCTGATCGGAGAGCAGCGCCGCGTCGGGCACGAGGATCGCGTCGCGCGTGGACATGGCGAAGCGCACGCGGGCGTACAGGCCGGGGACCAGCGTCTCGTCCTGGTTCTCGTAGCGGGTGCGCACGCGGAGCGTGCCGGTCTGCGCGTCGAGCTTGGGGTCCACGTAGTCGACGCGGCCCTTGTAGGGGAATTCCTTCTCGTCGGTGAGGCCCAGCTCGCTCGGGCGCCAGTTGCCCGGCGACACCTGGCCGGGCTCGGCCTCCTGGCCGGCGCCCTCCTGGATGCGGTTGCGGCGCACGGCGAGGACGTCGGCCTCGCTGGCGTCGATCGAGACGTACGCGGGCGAAGCCTGGACGATCTGCGCGAGCAGGGTGGGCTCGCCGCGGCCGACGAGGTTCCCGGCGTCGACGAAGTTGCGGGTCACGCGCCCGTTGATGGGGGCCCGGATCGTGCAGTACTCGAGGTTGAGCATGGCCTCGGCGAGGGTGGCCTGGGCGCGGGCGAGGTCGGCCTTGACGACGTCGCGGCGCGCGGCCTTGATGACCGCGTCGATCTCGGGGCCGGCCCGCTGGTCGGCGAGCTCCCGAGCGAGCCGGGCGTCGTTCTCGGCGCCCACGAGCGCCGCTTCCTCGGCCTGCACCTGCGCCTTGGCCTGGTCGACGTTCGCGATGTACTGGCGCTTGTCGATCTCAAAGAGCACGTCGCCGGCCGAGACGCGCTGGCCGGGCTGGAAGTTGATCTTCTCGAGGAAGCCCTGGACCCTCGCTCGGAGATCGACGGTCTCGGAACCCTCGATGATGCCCGAGTACGTCGCGTACTGGACGACCTCCCGCTGCACGGGATTGGCGACGATGACCTCGGGCGGGGGCGGGGGCACGTACTTGTTGGCCTCGTCCTCCTTCTCGCAGCCGCCGAGCAGGAACGTCAAGGCCGCCGCGGCGACGACGAGGGTGACCGCACGGCTCGACGCGAGCGGGGAATTCTGGATCACTTGCTGTCTCCTGGATCGACGGCGTCCTCCGCCGGTCGCTGGAATCCGAGGTCCTTGCGCTGCTCCCAGCCGGGGTTGAGCACGTCGCCCCAATCGGTCCGTTCGCGCATCCGCCGGGCGGTTTCCTCGTCGATGAACTCGCGATCGCCTCGGACTTCCCATCCGCCGCCCAGCGCGCGGTAGGTCTTGACGGCGCCCAGCGCGATCGACGCCTTGGACTGGATGAGCCCGTCCTGCTGCTCGACCAGCAGCGTCTGGGCGTTGTTCACGCGGATGAAGTCGACGGCGCCGGCTCGGTACTGGATGAGGGACAGCTCGACGCTTCGCTGCGACGCGTCGACGGCCTGGGCGAGGAACGCGGTCCGGTCGCGCGACCGCAGGAACTCCGAAAGCCCGGACTCGACCTCGCTGGCGGCTCGGAGGACTGAATCCTGGTACGCCGCGACGGCCTGCTCGTACCGAGCATCCTGCACGCGGATGTTGCCCTCGATCCGGCCGTAGTTGAGGATGGGCCAGTTGATGGAGAGGCCGATGAAGCCCTGGAACGAGTCGGCGTCGAACATGTTGCCCAGCGAGGGAGAGCGCTGCCCTTCGTAGGTGCTGGTGACAAACGCCGTGGAGCCGGAGATCGAGATGCTGGGGTAGAGGTCGGCGGTCGCCTGGCCGATGCGGGCGCTCTGCGCCGCGGCGATGCGCTCGGCGGCTCGAACGTCGGGCCGGCGGCGGAGCAGGTCGGCGGGGATGCCGGCGGCGATCTCGTCGGGCGCCCGCGGGACCGTCGCGGTGGAGGTCGCCATGCCCATTTCGGTCTCGAGCGCGGAGGGCGTGCGGCCGAGCAGCACGCACAGGGCCAGCGTGACCTGGCGGAGCGAGTTCTCGAGATCGGGGATGAGCGCCTGCGTGTTGGCGAGGGTTGCTCGCGCGGTGGTCACGTCCAGCTCAGAGACGGCGCCGGCCTTGAACCGTGCCTCGGTGAGCCGGAGGGTCTCGGTCTGGAGATCCACGTTCTGGCGGGTGATGACCAGGCGTTCCTCCAGCGACCGTGCGAGGATGTAGTTGGACGCGACATCCGCCGCGAGCGAGACCATCACCGTGTCGTAGTCGGCCACCGTCGCGAGCAGCTCCGCGTCGGCGGCTTCGATGCCGCGGCGGAACTTGCCCCAGAAATCAAGCTCCCACGCCGCCTGCAGGCCCAGTGAACCGGCGGAGAACGATCGGTCGCCGCCGGCGTTCGGGCCGTTGGCGCTGAGCTGGTCGGCCTCGAGGGTTCCGAAGGCTTCCTGGAGCTGCGGGAAGAACCGGCCGACGGCGATCCCGCGAGCGGCCCGGGCCTCGATGACCCGCAGGCCCGCGATCCGCAGGGTGAGGTTCTGCGAGTACGCCGCGTCGACGAGCGACGTGAGCACGGGGTCGTCGAACTTTTCCCACCAGCTCACATCAACCGGCGATGTGCCGGTTGGCGCGTGCCAGGCATCGTTCACATCGGCGGAGGGACGCTCGTATTCCGGGCCGACCTTGCAGCCCGCCAGCAGCGCGAGGGTCATCGCCGCGCCGGCGGCCAAGCCGGGACGGAAATCCCGACGGCCCGACCGAGTCCGTGAAGTCATCGCGCGAAAGTTCACCATGCATCCCTCTCTGAGCGACATGGATTGCTCAGAACTACTCGGATCATACCAGCCGGAATTGCAGATCGCGTGCAACCGAGCCTGAGGCGAGCGGTGTTGTGCATCGTGCGCGTCACGCGAGGTCTCCGGAAGCTGCCCTCGAATTGGTCCGGCCCAGTGGCGGCTGGCTGTTCCGCGATGTGTTGACGGCGTCGGCGATGTCGGTAAACCGGTTGATCGATCCCGTGAGCTCGTGCAATCCTTCGAGACGGAGTTTGTCACGGACCGAAGATCGAGCCTCGACCAGGTGCAGGCTGACTCCCGCCGCGGCGAGCCGATGGTGCAGGGCCTTGAGCATCTCGGCGCCGGCAAGGTCCACCCGCGGTGAACCGGAGAGGTCGATCACGACCGATCTTGGAGCGGGTTGGACGGCGAACACCTGGTCGAGCACCGTGTTGAGCACGTGGTCGGCGTTGAAGTACACCAGGGCGCCCTCGGGCCGGAAGATCTTCACGCCCTCGATCGCCTCGTTGTCGGGATGGCGCTGCAGATCGCTGAACCGCCGTGTCCCCGGGATCCTCCCGAGCACCGCGACGTGCGGATGAGCCGCCCGGTGGATCAGCAGCCCCAGCGAGATCAGCGCCCCGATCAACACCCCGCGGAGCAGGCCGGATGCGAGCACGCCGCCCAGGGCCGCCGCCGCGATCACGAGTTCCTGGCGGTCGGTCTTCCACAGGTGCCGCAGGGCGGCGACGTCGACAAGCCCGAGCACCGCCGTCAGGACCACCGCCGCGAGCACGGGCTGCGGCAGCGTGCGGAGCAGATCCGAGAAGAACAGCACGACCACGAGGATGAGCAGCGACGCGATCAGGCCAGACAATGGCGTGCGAGCGCCGCCGTTCTCGTTCACCAGCGACTGCGACATGCCCCCGCTTACCGGCAGCCCCTGCCCCAGCCCCGCCGCGAGATTCGCACCCGCCAGCGCGAGCAGTTCCTGGTTCGCATCGAAGCGCGAGCCGTGCCGGGCCGCAAACACCCGGCCGATCGCGGCGGTTTCCACCGACATCAGCAGAAAGCACGCCATGGCGAGCGGAAGGATCTGGTTGATGTCCGAGGCGGCGAGCGGGGGAACGCCCGGTACCGGCAGCCCCTGCGGAACCTCCCCGAGCATGTGCACGCCCCGGCCCTCAAGCCCGAGCAGCGCGGAAAGAACGATCCCGCCGACCACGACCGGGAGCGCGACGGGCTTGTTCTTCAGCAGGAACTTGCCCGCAAGGAGCACGGCGAGCGCCGCGGCGCCGATCAGCATCGACGCCGTGTTTGCCTCGTGCAGGTGATCGAACAGGTGGCGGGCGCACTCCCAGAAGCCGCCGTGGGCCGAACTGGTGCCGAGGAGCTTGGGGAGCTGCGTGCTCGCCAGCGTCAGCGCGACGCCGGACTTGAAGCCGATCAGCACGGTTTCCGAGATGAAGCTCGAAAGCGCGCCGGCTCGAACGAGCCAGGCCACAAGACAGAGAAGCCCCGAAAGAATCGCCGTGCACGCGGCGAGCGCACCGAATCGGGTCGTGTCCCCGTTCGCCAGTTCGCCAAGAGACGTTCCCAGCAGCAGCGAGATGGCGGACGTCACCGTCACCGCCGTGTGCCGAGACCCGCAGAACAGCCAGAACACAAGGCCGGAGAAGAGGCACGCGTAGAGCCCGGCCTGGGCGGGCAGCCGAGCCAGGGACGCATCGCCGATCGCCGCCGGCAGCAGGTAGGCCGCGAGCGTCAGCCCCGCGAGCGCATCGGCTCGGAAGAGCCGTCCAGAATACCGCCGCAACCAGCCCAGCGCGGGGCACAGCCGGCCCACGCTGGGGCCGTTGCACCGCGACTCTGACACCGAATCCTCCATCGCCCCGCCACCCGTGCTAGTACGCTTCCTTGACGAACCGTCGATTCTTCAGCGTCGCCTGGTCGTCGTAGGCGCCCTTCATCGAACGCTTGGGAAGCTTCACCTTCTCGCGCGGCAACTTCTTGTGCGGGATCTGCTCCACGATGTGCCGCAGCACGTTCAACCGGGCCCGCTTCTTGTCATCGGAGCGCACGATGTACCAGGGCGCGTGCTTGGTGTCGGTCGCGTCGAGCATCATGTCGCGAGCCCGCGAATAGTCGAACCAGCGGCTGCGCGACGGGAGGTCCATCGGGCTGAGCTTCCACTGCCGCAGCGGGTCGTCAATTCTGGCCTCGAACCGCCGCTTCTGCTCGGCGTCGCTCACCTCCAGCCAGATCTTGATGAGCTGGATCCCGCCCTCGACGATGAACTTCTCCACCACCGGGCACAGCTCGAGGAAGCGGCGGTGCTGCTGCTTCGAGCAGAAGCCCATGACGTACTCCACGCCCGCGCGGTTGTACCAGCTTCGATCGAAGACGACGACCTCGCCCGCGGAGGGGAACTGCTCGATGTAGCGCTGCATGTACATCTGCGATTTCTGGCGGTCCGAAGGCGCGGGCAGCGCGACGGTGCGGAACACGCGCGGGCTGACGCGCTCGGTAAGGGCCTTGATGGTCCCGCCCTTGCCCGCGGCGTCGCGGCCTTCGAAGATGATGATGACGCGGAGTCCCTTGTGCTTCACCCAGTCCTGGAGCACGCACAGCTCGGATTGCAGCTTGCGGAGTTCCTTCTCGTAGGTTTTGCGGTCCAGCGTGTCGCGCGACTCACGTTGCTTTGACATCGATCACCCTCCGTCTGCCAGCAGCGGTTCCCAAGCTTGGACAAACCATGATATCCGGAATAGGATGTCGCGTGCAGTTGGTGGGAATCAAATCCACGCTCGAGAAGCGCGAGGGCAACAACATGATTATGAAACACCACATGCGACGCGTGACGCGGTGCATGCTCGCCGCGCTCATCGGCGCGTCGATCTTCGGCTGCGAGAACGCGGGCCAGGGTGCCGTTTCGGGCGGTGCGATCGGCGCGCTCGGGGGCCTTGCGATCGGGTCGCTCAGCGGCGATGCTGGCGCCGGCGCCGCCATCGGCGCGATCTCCGGTGCAATCGCCGGTGGAATCATTGGGGATCAGAACCGACGGGCGTCTGAAAGCCAGCAGCAGATGCGCTACGGAGGCATGTGATGAACAACTCGCAACATCACTGTTACAAACGAACCTGGAAACTGCTCGCAACATGCCTTTGTGCAGCGCCCGTGACACTTGTTGCGTGTAACGCGCCGCAGAAAAGTCCGCCCGCGCCGGCGGCGCACAACCTCCGGGCGATCACGGCGCCGGCGGGCGGATCGATCGCCGACGCTCATCGCGCGTCGCTGGCGCGGTTCGTCGGCATCTGGCAGTTTGAAGGCTGGTCGGTGGATTCGGCGGGGATCCAGCAGTCAGTGTCGGGCCGCGCCGCCGCCACCATCGAGCGCGAACATTTCGTGCTCATCGATCTCCAGGCGACCAGCGGCCAGATGGCCGGCCGAGCCCTGCGCCGCGGGGGATCGATGCTGCTCGCCTCGGAGCCGGGGCTTGGCGTCACCCTCACCACGTGGGGAGACGCGTCACCCTCCGTCGGCCGGCTCATCGGCAGAACCGAGGGTTCGGGCGCGTCGTTCGTGTTCGACGAAGCCGCGACCCCGGCCGGTCGGCAGCGCGTCCAGATCTCGATCCACTTCCGCAGCGATGATCATTGGATCGCCGAGCTGCGCGACGCGGACACCGGCGACTCGAAGGTGCTCGCGAGCTACGAGTTCAAGCGCGCCGCGAACTGACGTCGCGCCGCGGGCTTGTGCGAGAATGTCCGGCCGCGGTCCCGACGAAAGGGGGGAGCCCGGTTGAGTCTGCCGTTCCAGGTCCGTGATCGACGACCGTGCACCCTCGCGCGCGTCGCGGGCACGCTGGCGCTGGCGGTCGCGTCGGCGCGCGCGGCGGCGTGGTCCCCTCGCGTGTCACGCGTTGAACCCCCGCCCGCACCGCCACAAGCGCAGGACCCCGTGCAGACCGCGGCGGCGGGTGAGATCCCGCCCGGTGACCCGCGTCCGCCGACCGGCGTCAGCGAGGAACTCGCGCTGATCCGGCCCGGGGTCGCCATCAAGCGCCGGCTCGACGAACTCGCCGAGCAGACGAACCTGCGCATCGGCTTCGCGAACACGCTGCTGTTCCAGCAGGCGACGGGCGGCCCGGGAAGGCGGACCGCCGCGGGCGGCGACCTGGACATCCTCGCGAAGTGGACCGCGATCGGCGCGGGCACGCCCGATACGGGCATCGCCGCGTTCGCCGCCGAGTACCGCTACCAGATCGGCGATCAGCCGCCGTCGGAGCTCGGCGGGCAGATCGGGACGCTCCTGCCGACCACCAACGGTTTCGGTGAGCGCCCGATGGTCGTCAAGGAGCTCTACTGGGACCAGCGGCTATTCGATGATCATTTCCGCTACGCCCTCGGCCGGATCGACCCCGAAAACCTCTTCGGCGGCCACCGGCTCCAGAGCGCGAACCTGTACTTCCTGAACAAGGCGTTTTCGAGCAACCCGACCGTCGTCTACCCCGGGTCCGGGCTCGCGGCCGCGGCGCAGATCAAGCCGGTGGCGTGGACGTACCTCACCGGCGGCATCACCGACGCCAACGGGAAGGTCACGGTCTCGAACTTCGAAGGATTCTTCGAGGACCACGAGTACCTGCTCTTCACGGAGGGCGGGCTGACGCCGGAGATCGACGGGCTGGGCCCGGGCCGCTACCGCGTGGCGCTGTGGCACGTCGATCATCGTGAAGAGGCCGGCAAGCCGTCGGATCGCGGCGTGACGGTCTCGGGGGACCAGGATGTCGGCAAGTCGCTGATCGTGTTCGCCCGCTACGGCTGGTCCGACGGCGATGTGACCGGGGTCTCGGACTCCTTCCAGGCCGGCGCCGGGATCAAGAACGTGCTCGGGAAGGACAACATGCTCGGGATCGCGGGGGCGTGGTCGAACCCCGAGGCCGACGGGAAGCGTGACGAGAAGGTGTTCGAGGTGTTCCAGCGGTTCCAGATCACCGAGACCGCTCAACTGACATTCGACGTCGAGACGATCGTCGATCCCAGCAACGCGCCGGGCGACGACGTTCTCGGCGTGTTCTCCGTTCGACTCAGGATCTCTTTTTGACACACGCCCGCCGGGGCGGCGCAGCGGTGAAAGGAAGTTCTCATGGCACGCGGGAAGAAGAAGGGTCGGCGTCCATCCAGGTGGCGGACCGAGCACGATCTGCTGGGGACCAGGAAGCTCCCGGCCGCGGCGTACTACGGGGTGCAGTCGGCCCGGGCGATGGACAACTTCGCCATCTCCGGCGTGAAGCTGCACTTCTACCCGGACCTCATCCGCGGCCTTGCGATGGTGAAGCTCGCGGCCGCACGGGCCAACCACGACTGCGACCGAAAAGCCATGCCCAGGCGTGTGCTGCGGGGTATCGAGGCGGCGTGCCAGGACCTGATCGACGGCCGGTTTCACGGGCAGTTCGACATCGACGTCTTCCAGGGCGGGGCCGGCACGTCGACCAACATGGCCGCCAACGAGGTCATCGCCAATAGGGCGCTCGAGCACATGGGCCGCCGCAAGGGCGAGTACGACCACTGCGACCCGCACGATCACGTGAACCTCGCGCAGTCGACCAACGACGCGTACCCGACCGCCCTGCACGTCGCCATGATGCTCGGCAACGAGCGGCTCATCGCGGAGATCGACCGCTTGATCCGGGCGTTCCGCAGCAAGGGCCGGCAGTTCGCCCGCGTCATCAAGATGGGGCGGACGCAGCTCCAGGACGCGGTGCCGATGACGCTGGGACAGGAGTTCAACGCCTGGGCGCAGAGCCTGCTGGACGAGGTGCGGGGGCTGAAGGCCGTCGAGCGCGTGCTGTGCGAGATCAACATGGGCGGGACCGCGATCGGGACGGGGCTCAACGCGCCGCGCGGCTACGCGGCCAGATGCGCCCGCCACCTCGCGCGGATCACGGGCAAGCCGATCCACCTCGCGACCGACCTCGTCGAGGCCACGCAGGACACCCAGTCGTACGTGCTGTACTCCTCCGTGCTCAAGAGCCTCGCGATCAAGCTGTCCAAGATCTGCAACGACCTGCGGCTGCTCTCGTCCGGGCCGCGGGCCGGACTGCGGGAGATCAACCTGCCCGCGATGCAGCCGGGGTCGTCCATCATGCCCGGCAAGGTCAACCCCGTCATCCCCGAGGTGGTCAACCAGGTGTGCTTCCGGGTCATCGGCAGCGACATGACGATCTCCATGGCGGCCGAGGCCGGCCAGCTCGAGCTGAACGTGATGGAGCCGGTGATCGCGGCGTGCATCTTCGAGTCGCAGATGCTCTTCATCAACGCCGCGGCGTCGCTCCGCGTCAACTGCATCGACGGGATCACCGCCAACGAGGACGTGTGCCGGCGGCTGGTCGAGCAGAGCATCGGCATCGTGACGGCGCTCAACCCCGTGCTCGGCTACGACACCGCGACGCAGCTCGCGGCCGAGGCACTGCGGTCGGGCAAGGGCGTGGTCGACCTCGTCCGCGAGAAGAAGCTGCTGACCGACCAGGAGATTCGCCGCGTGCTGGATCCCCGGCGCATGGCGGGAACCGCTCGGTAAGACCGCGGGCGCGCGGTAAAGGGAGACCGCTCCATGATCTGGGTCGAGTTCCTGGTGGTCATCACCGCGATCGTCATCGGCGCCCGGGTGGGCGGCGCGGGACTGGGCACGGTCGCCGCCGCCGGGCTGGCCGTGCTGGTGTTCGGTTTCGGCCTGCCGCCCTCATCGCCGCCGGCCGCGGTGCTCGCGATCATCCTCACGGTGGTGACCGCCGCCGCGACCATGCAGGCCGCGGGCGGGCTGGACCTGCTGGTCGCGATCGCCGACCGGGCGCTGCGAGCAAAGCCGAAATACATCACGTTCGTCGCGCCGGCGGTGGCGTACCTCTTCACGTTCTGCTCGGGAACCGGCCACGTCGCCTACGCGATCCTGCCGGTGATCGCGGAGGTCGCGCGCAAGGCCGGCGTCCGGCCCGAGCGTCCGATGTCGATCAGCGTGATCGCGTCCCAGCAGGCGATCACGGCAAGCCCGCTCGCCGCGGCGACCGCCGCGCTGCTGGCGCTGCTGGACAAGGACGGCACGATCGGCCTCAAGCAAATCCTGCTGATCTGCATCCCATCGACGTTCGTGGGCTGCATGCTCGGGGCGCTGTCGGTCTACAGGATGGGCCCGGAGCTGGCGGACGACCCCGCGTACAAGGAGCGTCTGGCCGCCGGACAGGTGGCGCCCCCGGCGCCGCCGGTGAAGCTCGAGGCGGACGCTCGTCGCCGGGCGGTGGGGTCCGTGGTGACGTTCCTCTCCGCCGCGGCGCTCATCGTCGCGTTCGGGCTCTTCTCGAACCTGCGGCCCACGTTCACGGTGACGCCCTCGAAGGAAGTCGGGATCCCGGCCTCGATCGTCTCGAGCGCGATCACCAATCTCAGCGACCCCGAACGCCTGGACGAGAGCTTCACCCGCGGGGAGCTCAAGAGCCGGATCGAGCAGCTCCGCGACGAGCAGTCGCAGCCGCGCACCGTCCGCGTGGAGATGGCGACGCTGATCCAGATCATCATGCTCACGGCCGCGGGCATCATGATGCTCTTCTTCGGGGCCAGGCCCGCCGATGCGGTCAAGACGCCGGTCGCGATCGCGGGAGTCATCGCGGTCGTGTCCATCGCCGGCCTGGGCTGGATGGGGAACTGCTTCTTTGACGGCAACAAGCCGCAGATCGTCGACGGTCTGAGCGAGATCATCACGGACCATCCGTGGATGTTCGCGCTCGGGCTGTTCGGTCTCTCGGTCGTGCTCTTCAGCCAGGCGTCCACCGTGGCGGCTTTGATGCCCGTCGGGATCGCGCTGGGCCTGCCGGCGGGCACGCTGATCGCGATGTTCCCGGCGGTCAATGGCTACTTCTTCCTGCCGACCTACGGAACGATCGTCGCGGCGATCGCCTTCGATCAGACCGGAACCACCCGCATCGGCAAGTTCGTGCTCGCCCACAGCTTCATGCGTCCGGGGCTGGTCGCGACGGCTTCGGCCGTCCTGATCGGCCTCGTCATCTCGAAGGTCGTACTCTAACCAGCGGCCCGGGCGCGCTTCGCATTCGCGCATCGAACGGCGCCCGCGGCCATCGGAGCTCGCACCGTGAAACAGATCATCACCCACCTCGCCGCCGCGGCGGTGCTGCTCGCGCTCTCGGCCTGCGGCACCACCTCTGTCTCCACCACGTGGAAGACCCCCGACCCGCCGAAAGAGCCCTTCACGAAGATCGTGGCGCTCGTGCTCAATGCCACGCCGGGCGAGCGCCGCGCGGCCGAGGACCAGCTCGCCTCCATGATCTCGGGCAACCGCGGCGTTCCCGCGTACTCGATCGTGCCCGATGAAGACCTCAAGGACCGCCAGAAGATGCGGGCCGACTTCGAGAAGCACGGTGTCGACGGCGCGGCCGTGCTCCGCCTTGTGAACTCCGAAACGCGCACGCGCGTGGTCTCCACGCCCGATCCCGCGCCCGGTTACGTCGGCGCCGGCATCTACGACCGCTACGGCGCGTACACGCTCTACCGGACCGAGACGGTCACCGACACCTACTTCTACGGCGAGTTCAGCATCTACTCGGTGGCCGATGACCGGCTGATCTGGTCCGGCGAGACGCAGACCGTGAACCCCGGCGGCATCCAGGAGCTCGTGCGGGACGTGGGCCAGGCTGTGAAGGAAGAACTGCGCAAACAGGGGCTGCTGAAGGAGTAGCCCGCCGCTGGCCGGTTGACGGATCTGCCGGGAGCCGTCCCGCCGGTGTCAGCTCACCAGCGAGGTCTGCAGGTCGCGCGTCGAAAGCCCGCGCATCATCATCGCCAGAGCTTCGGCGTTGGTGGCCAGCCGCAGAGCCTCGGTGCCCGCGATGAGCTCTTCCTTGTAGAGCCTGGCCAGGTGCTGGTCGAAGAGCTGCATCCCGCTGTCCTGGTTGGCGATCGCCTGCGTGAGCAGCGTGGGCTCCTGCTCAGCGATGATCTTGCGCACCACCGCGGTGCTCCGCATCACCTCGACCACGGGCACGCGGTCGCGGCCGTTCCTTGCACGGGCGAGCCGCTGGCTGATCACGGCCTCGAGGTTCGCCGCGAGCTGCATCCGCAGCAGGTCGCGCTCGGCGGGCGGGAAGAGGGCGATCATGCGCTGGACCGTCTGCGGCGCGTTGGTCGTGTGCATCGTCGAGAAGACCACGTGGCCGGTGTCGGCGGCCTGCAGCGCCGTGCGCATGGTTTCCGCGTCGCGGAGCTCGCCGACCAGGATCACGTCGGGGTCCTGTCGAAGCGCGGCCCGGAGCGAATCGAGGAACGAGGGCGTGTCCTGGCCCAGCTCGCGCTGCGCGATCAGCGACTTGCGGTTGGCGTGGACGAACTCGATCGGGTCCTCGATGGTGATGATCCGGTCCCGGCGCTTGCTGTTGATCAGGTCGATCATCGCCGCGAGCGTCGTCGACTTGCCGCTGCCCGTGGTTCCCGTCACCAGCACCAGGCCGCGCGGCGCCATCGCGATCTCCTCGATGACCTTCGGCAGACGCAGGTCGGCGAACTGCGGGATCTGGAGCGGGATCCGGCGGAACGCCAGCGCGAGCCGGTGACGCTCGTAGAACGCGTTGACCCGGAACCGAGCGGCGCCCGCCATCTCGAACCCGAAGTCCGCGGTCCGGTGCTCCTCCAGGCGGATCTGGGCGTGCGCGGGCGACATCTGCTGCATGTACTCGCGGATGTTCGAGTCCTCGAGCGGCGGGGCCTCGAGCGGCTTGAGGTCGCCGCCCAGCCGCACCATCGGCGCCGATCCGGCTTGAAGGTGGAGGTCGCTCCCACCGAGCTTGACCAGTGCCTCCAGCAATCGAACCAGTTCCATGGGATCCTCCGCTCGTACCCGGCGTGACTTCCCCCGTGGACTCATCAATATATCACCGAAATGTCCTTTTCAGCGCGCGGTTGGCCCCCCGGCGCGAGAATTTGCCGATCGGGACCGCGCCGAGCACACGGCTTCCGGCGGTGGATCCGCTCAAACCCGGGCGGCGACCGCTCGGGGCTTCACCGCGAGTACCGAGCACGTGGTTTTCTGGAGCGCCTTGACCGCGGTGCTGCCCAGCAGCGTGTCACGGAGGTTCGAACGACCGTGCGTGCCGAGCACCACGAGGTCGGCCTTGCGCGATCGCGCGTACTCGGCGATCCCGCTGCGGTGCCCGCCGCCGTCGAACAGCTCGCATGTCGGCGACGCGGCCGCGACCTTCGCCCCCGACTCGGCGACGAACTCGCGCAGCCGTGCTTCAAGTGCGCGCCGGTAGTCGCCCTCGAACGCATCCGCGGCGTCGAGCGCGGGGAGTCGGTAGTAGAGCCGTGTCCAGGGCGCCTCGAAGACGTGGACGACCGACAGCTGCGCGCCGTCCGCCGCGGCGATCTGGGCGGCGGCGTCCAGCGCGCCGCGAGACGTCTGGGAGAAGTCCACGCACGCGACCACCCGCTTGAACGGCCCGGAGTGGTTCTCGCGGACCAGCAGCACGTCCGCGGGGCTGCGCCCGATGCACTCGGTCGTCATCGTCCCGATCCCGGTCTCCGGGTCGCCGGAGCACCCCAGCACCAGCAGCCCCGCGTGTGTCTTCTCGACCAGGCCGAGCACGCCCGCGATGCGGTTGTTCATCTCGACGTGGAACGTGGCGCCGCCCCCGCCGGGGACCGCCGCGGCGAACTGCTCCCACGCGCGCCGGGCCTCGTTGATCGACTGGTCGTGGATCGCCCGGGCTTCGGGCGGCAGCACCTCCTGCAACGCCACGACCACCAGCGTGTCAACCACGTGGGCCGCGTGCACCTGGCACCCGCGTGCCTTCCCCAGCCGCAGCGCCTGCGCGAGCGCGGCACGCGAGCAGTCGGAAAAATCCACCCCCACCAGGATCGATTTCGACTCGCTCATGTTCCTGCTCCTGTCGGTCTTGGCTGTGGTCGCCGCCCGCCGCGAACTGCCCGGTCGCGCTCAGTCGGCGCGGCGGAACAGGTCGAGGAAGCGGTTCTCGAATTCCTTGAACACGCCCAGCTTGTCGAGCTCCTTCTTGAGTGCGATGGCCGCGCCCCGGCTCTTTCTTGCCGCCTCGAAAAGCTCCTCGATGCGCCGTCGAGCCGCGGGGTCGAGCTTGGGCGCCGGCGCGGGCTCGGGCGGACCTTCCGGAGACGGGGCGCTCGCGGGCGGGGTGGCCGGGGGTTCCGCGGCCGGCTGGTCCGTCGTTCCCGCGGGAAAGGGGCCGGCTTCCTCGGCCTCGGTCTCGTCTTCGTCATCGTCGCGGTTGGCGTTCATCCGCTCGAACGCCTCGATGAGCGCCCGGTCGACGGCCTCGGCGTGCTTGTTGAGCTCGTCGAGGCTTACATCGATCCCGGTCATGATCGTGAAAACGCTCAGCGCGGCCCTGGCAGCCTTGGGGTTGGGCACGCCGGCGGCGAAGAAGGGGATCTCGGCCATCAGGCAGAACCCGGAGAGCCCGCGTTCGATCGCGGTGGCCAGAACCAGGCCGTTGAGCCCGCCGATCTGTCCTTCCGAGACCGCGGAGACCTCGACGCGCCGCAGTTCCTCCAGGATCACGGGATCGGTGGCGACGCCGGAGACCTTGGGGTCCTTGGCGGGGTGCAGGGCCGAGGCCATGGAGGCGAACGTCACAACCCGCTCGACGCCCATCCCCGCGGCGGCTTCCATCAGCTCCTGCGCGTAGCGGTACACGCCCGCGGTCGGCTGGGCCTCGCCCAGAAACACGACCAGGTCCCTCCCGCCTTTGGTGTTTGCCCACCTGAAGAACACGCCGCGCGGGTACTGCACCGGCTGGACGAGGCCGTCCTTGACCTCCACTTCCGCGATGTCGAAATGCTCGCGGCCGGGCAGCTCGCCCAGTTGCTTCATGTTCAGCATCCGAACGAGGTACCCGGCGGCGATGACGGCGACGTTCCCCATGCCCGGCCACGCCGCGATCAGCCAGGGCGCGGGTCGAGGTGGTGTTTCGGTCATCGCGCGCTCCAGTCCTGTCCCGCCTCCGGGCCGACACGGCCGGCGTCAGCCGACCCGGGCATTATTAGCGCGGGGGCTCCCGCCCCGGCGACCTCGCCCGGCGGCGGACCTTGCGCATCCAACCCGGCTAGGGTTCCCGCATGAGCAACCGGATCGCGGTCATCATTCCCGCCGCCGGCGCTTCCGAGCGTTACCAGCAGGCCGGCGGCGTCAGGTCAAAGCTCGATGAGGACCTCGGCGGAAAAACCGTCCTCCATCGCAGCGTCGAGCTCTTCAGCAAGGTCGAATCCACCGACTGGACCGTCGGCACGGTCGTGGTCGCCGGGCCGCACGACCCGGCCGCCTTCGAGGAATTCCGGACCCGCCACGGTGACCGCCTGGGCTTCCTGGGAGTGACCCTGTGCCGGGGCGGCAAGACCTACCGCCACGAGACCGTCGCCGCGGCGCTGGCGATGATCGGTGACGACCACACGCACGTCGCGGTCCACGACGCGGCTCGGCCGTGCGCGCCGTTCGACATGATCGAGCGGCTCTTCGACGCCGCCGGGCGTTTCCCGGCGCTGGTGCCCGGCCTCCCCGTGGGCGACACCCTCAAGCAGGTCGAGGAGACCCAGGACGCGGGGCATCACGACCCGCTGGCCGCCATCCTGGGCACCGACGCCGACGCGGCGCCGCGGAAGAAACGCGTGGTCGCCAGGACGCTGGATCGGTCGGGGCTGTATGTCATCCAGACGCCGCAGGTCTTCCAGCTTGCGCTTCTCAAGGCCGCGTACGCGCAGGCCGACCTGACCAGCACCGACGACGCCAGCCTGGTGGAGCGGCTCGGGAAGGAAGTCGTCGTCCTCGACGGCGACGTGCGGAACATCAAGATCACCCGGCCCGCGGACCTCCACATGGCAAGGTCGATTCCCACCGTCCGGGGCCCGGAGGAACGACCGGCTCACAAGCGGTTCTGACGGTGATTCGCGGCCCGATCGAGCCGGATTACGGAACCTGCTCCCCGTGCGGGGGTAGCACCTGTTGGCTCTTCTTTCGTGAAGGATCTTGCGATGCTCACGCCGTTTCAAGGCAGGTTCATCACGGCGGCGGCCGCGTGCATGGTCGCGGCGATGCCCCTGGCGCCCGCCGCCCGTGCCCAGTCGACCCAGCCGAACGAAAAGGCCGTCCGGCTCGCGCCCGGCGAGGTCGATCTGCGGCCCCGGTTCCGCGTGGGGGATGAGCTCAAGTACGTCATGACCCTGGAGAACGACGGGTCCACGCAGATACCGCCGCTCGAGCCCAGCAGCCAGACCAGCCGCCAGCAGATCGAGTTCCGACTCAAGACCATCTCCACCGATTCGGAGAAGGGGTCCGTGGTCGAGCTCATCTACGACTCGCTGCGCGTGTCGCTCGAGGCGGGGGATCAGAAGGTCGAGTTCGACAGCAGGAAGCAGAGCCCCGCCAGGAAGCAGAACCAGAAGCCGGCCCGGGCGACCGATCCCGACCCCCTGGGCGAACCCGCCGATCCGGCGGAGTCGCTCACCGACGCGCTGGCGCCGATCGCCGGATCGAAGCTCACGCTGACGATCGATCCCGACGGCACGATCACCCAGGTGACGGGCGGGAGCGAGCTCGCCGCCGCGCTTGTGGGCCGCTACGCCGGGCCGATCGCGGACCCGCAAGGGGTGAAGGACCTGTTCGGCCCGATCTTCTCGCTCCGCAAGGCCAAGCCATCCGCCGCGCCGGGCGAAAAGTGGCAGCACGTCGATCGCCTGGAGTTCCCGATGCTCGGTAAGCTCCGCTTGACCACCGATTACACGCTCAAGTCCGCCTCGCGCGGCAAGGCAACGGTCGACTTCCGCGGCACGATGGACCTGGACACCGAGACCGGCGTGCAGGACCAGTCGATCAAGCTCAAGGACACGCGGTACGAAGGGTCGTACATCTGGGACACCGAGGCCGGCGCGTTGGATTCGATGCAGCAGGTGCAGAAGTTCACGCTCGACGGCGAGATGCAGGGCGCGACGGTGAAGATCACCAGCAACGGGCGGGTGAAGATCGAGCGCCAGCGACGGTGACGAGCCGACTACTGAGGTCGCGCTGAACGGAGGCAACCGTCAGGCCGTTGGCGCTGCGAGCATTCATCCAGATCCCCCTCGCCGCCGTTACTTGACTCTCAGAGACCTCCGCGTCCTCCGCGTTCAAGTCTTCTTCTTCTTCTTCTTCTTCTTCTTCTCAGTGAAACTCAGATCTCTCAGTGCCTCTGCGTTCTCTTCTCGAACAGGAACGCGCACGGCCTGGTTTCGACCGCCGACCCGCGAGCCACAACGTGCTCGTACCCCTCGTGCATCGATGCCGAACCCGTCTCGCCGTCCTTCCGCAGCGCGTACAGCGTCACATTGAAGTTCGGGCGGCCGTGCTCGTCGATCAGCCGTTTCTCCCGTGTTCGATCCGCGATCTTCTTGAGCACGAAGAGGCAGGCGTCGGTGGGGGAGCGGCCCGCTTCCATGGCCGCGACCACGGCGTGCGACCCGCACACCTGCATGACCGACTCGCCCCGTCCGGTGGCGCCGGCGGATCCGACGGCGTTGTCGCAGTAGAGCCCCGCGCCGATGATGGGCGAGTCGCCGGCTCGGCCGGCGATCTTGTAGCTCAGGCCGCTGGTGCTCGTGCAGGCGAAGAGGTCGCTGTTCGCGTCGAGGCCCGAGACATGGATCGTCCCGAATGTGAAGGGCACGTTGGGCGCCGCTGCCCGGGATTGGCCCGGCGGCGGCACGGCGTGCGGTGAATCGGGCGAATCGGGCGAGGTGCCCGGATCGGCCGCTCCCGCCCACAGCGCACGCCCGAACCCCGAGGTTGCCTGGTCGGGCGAGATCCACGCGTCGCGGTCAGAGAGCGACGCCTTCCAATCGAGCCACGCCTTGCGGCTCCGAGGCGTCAAAAGGTCCTCGTCCTTGAATCCCAGCGCCAGCGCGAATCGCCGGGCGCCCTCGCCCACCAGCAGCGAGTGGTCCGTCCGCCGCAGCACCTCGAGCGCCACCGCGGCCGCGGAGCGCACGCCCCGCAGGCCGGCGACCGCCGCGCCGCGGTGCATGGGACCGTCCATCACCGCCGCGTCGAGCTCCACCACACCGTCTTCGTTGGGCAGGCCGCCGTAGCCGACGGACATTTCCTCGGGATCGTCCTCGACGACGCCGATGCCCCGGACGAGCGCCTCGAGCATCCCGCCGCCCCCCGCGATGACCTCACCGGCTCGCAAGGCCGCGGGCACGCCGTTCCACGAAGAGATCATGACACACGTGCGCTGGCTCATGCCCGAACTCTACGAGGGTTACCGGATGAACACGGCCCACGCCACCACGAGCACCGGCAGCAGGATCGCGCACGCGAGCCCGATGTACCCGAAGAACGAGGGCATCCGCACCTCGGACGCCTGCGCGATCGAGCGCACCATGAAATTCGGGCCGTTGCCGATGTACGACATCGCGCCGAAGAACACCGCGCCAAGCGATACCGCCTCGAGGATCTGCGGTCCCTGCGGCATCGCGAGGAACGCCGCCACCGACTCGGGATTGATCGCCTGGTCGCCGAAGGCCACCTGGAGGAAGCTCAGGTACGTGGGCGCGTTGTCGAGCCCCGCCGACAGCACGCCGGTCAGGAAGTAGTACGCCGTGGGGCTGGTGATATTCCACGCGGGGGCGTGGTGGGACAGGTACGACAGGGCCGGCATCATCGTCAGGAAGATGCCGACGAACAGCAGCCCGACCTCCTTCACCGGGAACAGCGAGAACCCGTTGGCGGCATGGTTGGCCTTGTCGGCGATGATGTACGCGGCGATCGCGACCGCGATCTGCACCACCGGCCCGATCGGGACCGCGAGCGAAACGCCGAAGCGCCGGCTGAGCAGCGGGTCGATGAAGATGGCCGCGACGATCACCGCGAGCGCGGCCACGCCGGTCGCGCCGCGGATCCGCAGGCCGTGGTGGTGGGTCGACGCGTCATCCGGGATCTCCGGCGGCGTCCCCGGGCCCACGCGGCGGTCGTATACGTAGAACATCGCCAGCAGGATCCCGACCACCAGCAGCCACGGCTTCCACAGGTTCACGAGCGTCCACGCGAACGGCACGCCCTTCAGGTAGCCCAGGAACAGCGGCGGGTCTCCGATGGGCGTCAGCGCTCCGCCGCAGTTGGAGATGATGAAGATGAAGAACACCACGTGCAGCGGCCGGATCCGCCCGCGGTTGGACCTGATGAACGGGCGGATCAGCAGCACCGAGGCGCCGGTAGTCCCGATGACATTGGCGAGCACCGCGCCGATCGCCAGCAGGCCGGTGTTCCAGGACGGCGTCGCCCGGCCGCGCGTATCGATCACCACGCCCCCCGACGCCACGTAAAGAGATCCGATCAGCGCGATGAACGAGTAGTACTCGATCAGCGTGTGCCCGAGCGTGTGCAGGCCGTAGGAATGCCCCGTCGCGTCGGCCGCTCCGTACGCCACCATGTAGTACACCGCGACCAAGGCGCCCAGGAAGAACGAGATGTCCGGGAAATGGTGGTGCCAGAAATGCGTGCTGATGAAGGGCATCACCGCGATGCTCAGCAGCAGCAGCGCAAACGGCGCGACCAGCCACAGCGGCACGATCGGGTGGCCCGCCTCGTAGACCGCGGGCGCGAGCTTGGCCACGAGGAACCCCACCAGCGCCCCGGCGATGGTCGATGCAGCCCAGCACAGCGGGCCTTCGAACTGCTTCTTGTGCCCGTGATCCGCCATGGAGACTCTTCCTGGAAGTCAACCCCCGCGCGGGCGGATGATACCAGCTTCGCCCCGCCGGGCCAGCCCCGTCACGGCCAGGATCAGCGCGCCGGCGGCCATGACGCCCAGCGCGTTGGCCCCGAAGTCATCCAGTGCCGCGACCCGCCTGATCTGCGGGACCATCTGCGACGCCTCGTCCACGGCCGCGTACACCAGCGACACGCCCAGGGACCTCCAGGTGTTGATCTCCGACAGCACCGGGCCGAACCAGCCGCACGACCAGCACAAGATCGTCCACAGCCCGAACAGCCCCATGTGCGCGACCAGGTCCGGCCGGCCCGGCACCGGGATCGCGAGCTGCGGGTAATGCGTGAGCATGAACGTGATGCCCGCGTACAGCCCGAAGAAGGCCGCCGCCGCGCGCCGAACGATCGATCCTCTCACGCCCGCACCTTGACCGGCGCCGCCGTGACGACCGCCGGCGGATCATTCAGCCGGGCGAGCATCGCGTCCCAATCCGTCAGCAGCACCTTCGCGAGCGCGAGGTAATCCGCCGCGCCCGGCGCGTCGGGCGCGTACTCGAAGATCGTCTTGCCGAAGCTCGGGCACTCCGCCAGCTTGATGTTCCGCCGGATCGCCGGCCGGTACACCCGGGCGAACTTCCACGGCGTGTCGCCCGACCGGGCCTGCTCGAAGAACTGGTCGAGGTCCGACACGACCTCGCGGGCGTGCATGGTGGCCGGGTCGTGCGAGCACAGGATGACGCCCGACACCCGCAGCCTGGGGTTGAGGCCCTGTGTGACGATCGACACGGTCTCCAGCAGCTTGCCCACGCCCTGGAGCGCCAGGAAGTGCGACTGCATCGGGATCAGGACTTCACGCGCCGCCGCCAGGCCGCTGATGGTCAGCAGCCCCAGCGAGGGCGGGCAATCCATGAGGACGAACTCGTAGGCGTCGCCCAGTTTCGACAGGGCCCGCGAGAGCCGGTGGAAGCGGTCCGGCTCGGTCGCCAGTTCGGTCTCGGCCGCCGCCATGTCGGTCTGCGCCGGGAGCACGAACAGGTTCGGCGAAACTTCCCGGATGGCCCGGGTGACGTCGAACGCGGGGTCGAGCAGGACGTCGTACACCGACGACTCGACGGTGGCGGCGTCGACGCCCACGTGCAGCGAGGCGTGGGCCTGCGGGTCGAGGTCGACGATGAGCGTGCGCCGCCCGGAACGCGCGAACGCGGCGGCAAGGTTGACCGTGGTGGTGGTCTTGCCAACGCCGCCCTTCTGGTTCATCAGGGCGATCAGACGGATCGGTCGAGGGGCGGGGCCCGGCATGGGCCAAGTATACCGGTGACCCGGGGCTTCACCGTCGAAGCGACACCCCGGCGATCTTCGGGTTCACGCGGTCTTGGCGGC
>JAJVHS010000071.1 GCA_022072615.1 Phycisphaerales bacterium | reverse complement strand
CCAAGGTCAGGCCTACACAGCGGATACACGGACTCGGCGGCTTACGCGCCTTTCGCCTGGGATCGCCGGGGACCCACATCCCCCGTCCGGTCCTGCCGAAACCGCCGACGTGCCCGTGTATCGATGCGCTCGACGGCCCTGCAGATGGCCGCATCGAGCTTCCGAGCGGCCGCGTCGATGGCGGCGTAGAGATCGTCGGCGCGGGCTTTGACCGCAACGGGTTCGCGGCCGTTGACGCGGGCTTCCATCACGCAGCGGGCATCGTTGTCGCCGTGCTTGGTCCCGTTGACATCCTCGAAGTGGACCTCGATGGCTGTCATCTTGGCTCCGTACCGCCGGAACACGCCGACGAGCTTGCGGCGAACCCACGCCTCGATCGCGGCGCTGGTCTGGAGGTTGCCGGGCTTGATGTGGATGGGCAGGTCGGAGGCTTTCGGGGGCATATCGTGCCTTCTGGTGGGGATGATCTGGGTTCACCGATCGAAGTGATGCTCACGCTCGGGTTGGTACTCGATCCGCTCGACGGTCACGCGCCGAGACACACGGCCGCCCGCGCACTCGACGCTGGCGCCTTCGCGAGCGCCCAGCAGCGCCGCCCCGAGCGGCGAGAGAACAGACAGCCCACCCGAGTCAGAATCCGGGTAGGTCAGTTCGTACGCTTCGGGTTCTTCATCGCCGGGGTGGCGCACCAGCACCCGCGAGTTCATCGTCACCACATCGGGCGGCACCCGGCGCGGCGCGACCTTCCGGGCCTGGTCGAGGAACGCGCGGAGACGCAGCACCGCAGCGTCCATAAATGCGCCCGTGAGCAGCGGCTGAAGCCGGGCGAAGTCTAGGGAGTTGATGATCGGTTGCGCGGTCATGAAGCACTCCTTGCGTGCGCGGCACGCGAAAGAAGAGATGGGATCAAGGTCGGAACACACCATCGCGAATCGCTACAGGTGCAAGTCGCCGGCGGCCTCCGGCTGGTAGAGCACGCTCAGGATGTCGCACGAGCGTTCCGCGCCGCCCGGCACCCGGAACCTGACGCTCTGCCCGACGCGGCACCCCAGGATCGCCGCGCCCAAGGGTGCGAGCACCGAGATGCGGTCGTCCTCCGGGTCGGCGTTCTCGGGGAACACCAGCGACATGATCCACGTCCGCCGCCCGTCCCGCAGGCGGATGCGCGAGTTCATCGTGACCACATCGGGCGGCACCTCGTCCGGCCCAACGACGACCGCGCGGTTCAACTCCGCTGCGAGCGTCACCAGATAGGGCCGATCCCGGTCGTCGCCGCCCGCGCTGGCGTTGGATGACGCGATCAGGGCGCGCAATCGCTCCATATCCTGGTATGTGACGTGAATGGTTCGATCGTTCATGGTGTTCTCCAGCGGCATGGGGCTACTACTCCGGTCCACTCCCATCACGCTTTACGGGAAGATGCCGCGCTCGGCGTACACCTGCTCGATCCGCCGCAGCGCCACGGCGTACGCGGCCGTGCGCCAGTCGAGCGACTTTTCGTCCACCATCCCCTTCACGCGGGCGTACGCGCGCTCGAGGATCTCCCGCAGCCGCTCGTCCACCTCCGCGGCGTTCCACGCCGCGCCGCCGCGGTTCTGGAGCCACTCGAAGTACGACACGATCACGCCGCCCGCGTTGCACAGCACATCCGGCAGCACGTCGATGCCGCGCTCGCGAAGGATGGCGTCGCCCTCGGGCGTCGTCGGACCGTTGGCGCCCTCGGCGACCAGCCGCACGCTCAGCTTCCGCGCCGACTGCCCCGTCACCTGGTTCTCCAGCGCCGCGGGGATGAACACATCCGCCGGCACGCCGAAGAACGCGTCGATCGTGATCGGCATCGCACCGGGGAAGCCCGCGACGCCGCCCTTCTTCTTGACGTGCTCGGCGAGCGCATCGGCGTCCAGCCCCGCGGCGGTGGGGGCCTTGATCGCCCCGGTCACATCCTGCGCGGCCATCAGCTTCGCGCCCTTGTCCTTCAGGATGCGGGCCGCCCACGAGCCGACCTTGCCGAACCCCTGCACCGTGTACGAGAGGTCGGAGAGTTTGCAGTTGTGATCCACCGCCCACATCCCGATGAGATCGACCACGCCCTGCCCGGTGGCTTTCTCGCGCCCCACCGAGCCGCCCGCGCTCACCGGCTTGCCGGTGACCACCGCGAGCGCGCGGTAGCGCTCCTGCGGGGGCAGCGTGGCGGCGTAGGTGTCCACGATCCACGCCATCGTGCGGGCATCGGTGTTGACATCAGGCGCGGGCACGTCGTACCCCGGGCCGATGTTCGCGCCCAACGCGTACACGAACCGCCGCGTCATCCGCTCGACCTCGCGCCGGCTGAGCGTGGCGGGATCGACCTGCACGCCGCCCTTGCCGCCGCCGAACGGGATGTCTACCAACGCGCACTTGATCGTCATCCACGCCGCGAGGGCGCGCACCTCGTCGAGGCTCACGTCCGGGTGGTACCGGATGCCGCCCTTGAACGGCCCGAGCACGTTGTTGTGCTGCACGCGGTAGCCGGAGAACATCTCGACGCGCCCATCGTCCATCTTCACCGGGAAGTTCACGGCGACTTCGCACGCGGGCGACGACAGGATCTTGCGGACCTCCGGGGCCAGGCCCGCGGCCTCGGCGGCGCGGTCCATCTGCTCGCGCACGCGCTGGAAGAGTTTGGGGTGCTCGCCGTTGTGCGCAGGCGCGGAGCCGTTTGTGACGGGCACGGACTGCTGGGGCTTGGACGGGGCGGCGAAGGTGGCGCTGGTCATGGTGGTGCTTCTCCGGGTTGATAAGACACCGGAGACATTGCAATCCGCGTGCCAGCTCCGATCCGCGTTCAGCGCAGCGGGAACGCGGTTCGCACCTCTGTGGGCGCGAGGAGGAACGAACCGGTGGGGTGTTTCACCCCGCGCTGGACGTACGCTTCGTCGGCGGAGGGCCGCCCGCGCGAGCGTCGTTTGCACAGGTCCTCCGCGACAGGCCACGCGTCGCCTTGTGGACACGCGCATGATCCGATCGCTGGCACACCTCGCGCTCTTCGCCGCCGTGTACGTCGCGGCGGCGGTGGTGTGCGCAGCGCAACTGACAAGCGCGCAAGCCGCCCTCACCCCCGGCGTCCTGCTCTATGCCTGGAGCACGGCCCTGCTCGCGTACCTGCTCGACCGCGTGAAACTCCGCGACGGCTGGCTCGACCCCGCCGACCGCGAGGCCCACCCCGACCGCTTCGCGTTCCTGTACGCCCACCGGCGCGCGGCCCGTCTGCTCATGGCGGGCGCGGGCGTCGTGTCGCTCGTGTCGGGCTGGATGCTCCACCCCACCCCCCCGGTCGCCACGGCGGGGACGGTCGCGACCATCGCGGGCGTGCTGCTCTACGCGGGGCGGCCTCGCACGCACGGCGCACGCCCGCGCGTGAAGGACCGCTTCGTCGTCAAGAACCTCTTCGTGGGCGCGGGGATCGCGGGCTTCGCGGTGCTGATCGTGTGGTTGGCCGCGGCGTGGCGTGGGGGCGCGGGCGATGGAGGAATCGCGGCGTCGGATGCGGCGGGCCTCCTCGCGCGGCTTGCATCGCCGCCGATCCCGCCGCTCCTGCTCGTGCTGGTCTTCGTGTACCTCACGCTCCGTGTCTACGCCGATGCGGTGCTGTGCGACATCGACGATGAGGATTCCGACCGCGCCCACGGCACGCGGACGCTGCCGACGCGCTTGGGCGGCGACCGCGCGTGGGATATCGCCATGTGGCTGCGGTTGGCGCTTGCTGCCTCGCTGCTGCTCTGGCCGGTCGGCCCCTTCGCGGCACGCGCGGCGTGGGCGGGGTTCTCGGCGGCGGGGACGATCGCCCTGCGCTGGTGGCGGCCCGCGAAGATTCGCGACCTCGTGGACGCTCGCTTCGGCGTCGAAGCCGCGTGCGTGTGGGTGATCCTGACGCTGCTGGCATGAGCACGGCCCTCCGCGCAGGGCGCGGCGGATGTGTGGGGGGCCGGTCAAGCACCCGCGCCGGACTGCCCATCGTCTCGATGGGCCCGCGCCGATTCCGCCGCGTTGAGTTTCTCCCGCAGCGACTTGCGGTCGATGCCGAGGATCGCCGCGGCCCTGGTCTTGTTCCCGCCCACGCTCTCCAGCACCGCGCGGATGTGGGCCAGCTCCACTTCGCGGAGCGTGCGGTGCCCTCTGCCCGACGGTTCGCTTTGTGCGTTCATCGTCGGGGCGACGTAGCGCATCACCGTCGGCAAGTCCACCGTGTCGATCACCCCCGCATCCGCGAAGATCACCAGGCGCTGGGCGAGGTTCTGGAGTTCGCGCACGTTGCCGGGCCAGGAATAGCGCCGCAGCGCCTCCACAGCGCCGTCCGTGACGTGGGGCACGGGAGTTGAACTCTGCTCCGCCGCGGCCGCCAGGAAGTGCCGGAGCAGCGGCACCACATCACCCTCGCGCTCGCGCAGCGGCGGAATCTCGATCGGCAGCACATGCAGCCGGAAGAACAGGTCCTCGCGGAACTTCCCCCCCCCTCCCTCGCGGGCAAGCCCCTCAAGGTCCTTGTTCGTCGCGGCGATCACGCGGACATCGACGGTGCGGGGCTGGTCCGATCCCACCGCCTGCACCGTCCGCTCTTGCAGCACGCGCAGGAGCTTGGCCTGCGCGATCGGCGAGAGTTCGGCGACTTCATCCAGAAACAGCGTCCCGCCGTCGGCGGCGACAAAGAAGCCCTGCCGCGCCGCGGTAGCGCCCGTGAACGAGCCCTTGGCGTGCCCGAACAGTTCGCTCTCGATGAGCGTTTCCGGGATCGCGGCGCAGTTGACGGCCAGGAACGGGGCCGAGGCGCGGGGGCCGCGGTAATGGATCGCCCGCGCCACCAGCTCCTTGCCCGTGCCGCTCTCGCCGGTGATGAGCACGGGGACGCTCGCGCTCGCGGCCCGGGCGATGAGGCGGTAGACGCGCTGCATCGTGGTGGAAGCGCCGATGAGGCCGTCGGGGGCCTCGACCGGGCCGGGGGCCTCGATCTCCCGCCTTTGGCGCACCTTGTCGAGCGCGGCGGCGACGGCGTGCCGCAGTTCCTCATCGGAGAACGGCTTGGGGAGGTAATCGTCCACCCCACCCCGCATCGCAGAGACCGCGCCGCCGACGGTGGCGAACCCTGTGACCATGATGACGCCGGTGCCTCGGTGGTGGTCGCGGATGTGGCGGACGAGTTCCATGCCGTCGGCGCCGGGCATCCGCAGGTCGGTGATGACCAGGTCAACCGGTCCCTGGTGCAAGTTCGCCATCGCCGCCGCAACGTTCGCGGCCGAAGCCACCTCATGCCCCTCGGCACGCAGGTTGCGCTCCAGCACCTCGCGCGTCGCGGGCGAATCGTCAACGATGAGGATGCGGGCGGCGTCGGTCATCACGTCACATCAGCGTATTCGGGCGGATGCCGCCGCGTGGACGGTCAGCCGCACGCGGAAGACGCTCCCGCGCGCGGGCTCCGATTCCACTTCGATACTCCCGCCGTGCCCGGCGACGATGCCCTGCACGACCGCGAGCCCCAGCCCGGTCCCCTGTCCCACATCCTTCGTGGTGAAGAACGGGTCGAACACGCGGCGAAGAACCTCCGGCGTCATGCCCGAGCCGGTGTCGGCGACGCTGAGAACAACGGCACCGTCCACGACGGCGGTGCGCACCGTAATCGTGCCCGCCCCGGAGATCGCCTGCATCGCGTTGATGACCAGGTTGGTCACGACCTGGCGGACCTGCACCGGGTCGGCCGCAATATCCGGCAGCCCCGCGCCAAGATCGCGCACGAAGCGGACACCGGGGTTCTCGCACCCGGCCTCGAGCAGGAACATGGCCTCCTCAACGACCGCATTGATCGCCGTCGGCTGCTTGGAGGCCGGCGCCTGGCGAGCAAACACCAGCAGCTTGCGGATGATCTCACGCCCGCGGAGCGCCGCTTCCGCGATCCGCCCCAGATCGGTGCGGACCTGCGCCGGCACGTCGGCGGCCTTGAGAGCCAGTTGGGCGAAGCCCAGCACGTTCCCGAGCGGCTCGTTGAGCTCGTGTGCGACGCCCGCGGCGAGCTGGCCGATCGTCGCAAGCCGGTCGGCATGCCGCAGGGTGGCTTCCATATCGGTGCGGTGCTGGTCCGCCTCAACGCCGGCGACGAACACGCCGACCTGGCGGGCGACGGCCTCAAGCAGGGCGTGCTCCTCGGCGAGGAAGTGCCCCGAAGCTCTTGCCCCGGGTGGGAGCGTATCGGCCGCCGGTGGATCGGAGTAGCCGAGCATCACTTCGCCGCGTTCCCGGCCCGCCACTCGAAGGGGGGCACTGATCCGGAGCGCGGCGGAGGCGAGCGGGGCCTCCGGCGAGGCGACCACGAGCCCGTCGAGGCGCAGGCTCGCCACAGCCCGATCAGGGAAGCGACACGCCGCCGGGAGGACCGAGACCACCCGCGCCAGGCACTCACGCAGCGATTCTCTTCGGTCGGCAAAGACCGCCGCGACCTCGTAGAGGCACTTGAGCTCCTTGACCCGCTCCCCGAGTTCGGCCACCGCCGCACGCTCTTGCTCGGGGAGGCCGGATTGCTGGGAAGGAGTCTTCATCGCCGCGTCTGGCGAATCGTACGCTGCGGCGACTCGAACCAGCGACTCTGCGACCGCGACTGGGCGCTCGCGGTACATCTGGATGACTTGGCTTTTCAGTTCGCCCTCGGCGTGAGACCATCCGCTCACGGGCAAGCCAATATTCGACTTGTGGCGTCGGGCTGTGCCGATCGCCACCGGTGGTTGCGCCGCCGCCCCACCCCTGCGGGCCCTGCGCGCTACGCGAGGCTTCCTCTTCGACGCCCTCGAGTAGATCTGGAGTTTGGTGTACCCCGCTGGAGGCCCTGAAAATGCGGCTTCCGCCCGTCCCCGTTAACGACCCGTGTCAATCGCACACCTATCGGGCCACCCCGAGAGTCGTCCGCCAACCCTCCGAGACGGTCTTGTGCAGGGAGTTACCGACGCCCTCGCGGAAACGCGAGGGCGTTTTGGTTTACGGATCGGGCGATTTTGCCGCCCCGGGCCGTGGTCGGCCAGACTCGCGGAAAGTCCCGCCAGGAAGGGGGTTTCCGACGCCGGAGCCGAAACCCACCCCGTCCGTCGCGCTTTCGGTCTTGAAGTCGAATCCTGGGGTCCGACCGCAATCCCACGGTTGCTCTCGCCCCACCGGCGGCAACCCTCTCGGACTCTCGCGGTCTCTGGTTGACGCCCCCTCCGAGGTAAACAGGAGGGTTGCTCTCGGGGGCCTTGCGGCATCGCCTTCACACCGCCATATTCATCCCCCCAGCTGGCGACGAGACGCATCGACTTCGCAGAGAAACAAACCTTCAAGGCACAGCACGCCCATTGCAAGGGAACCTGTCGTATCGACGGCCATCCGGTGGCGAATTCAATGACCTTGTCAAGGACTCGTGAACCGACAGGCTCGCTGAGCATCAGACCACGCTCGCCGCATCCGCCACTGGTGGACAAGCCACCAGTGGCACCTCCCACTTCCGACATCAGGTATTAACCACCCACCCCTCGCTCGCCAGAAAGCCGTCTCGTGCATCGTCGCGTGCGCGTGCATCAAGCAGTTGATCTCTTCGGGCGTCGCATCCAGACGCCGCGCCGCGGTCAGTTCGCTGACTAGTTCGGTCCCCTGCTCGCCCTTGACCGGTTCGCCGGGTTTGGTGGATTGTCTCTGCGATGCCTGAACGCGGACCTCGCGACTGGCGGCGCCCACTGAGCTCAACGTTTCGCCGCGTCCAGCTCGCGCAGCGTGAAGCGCACGCTCAGCACGAACGGCTTCGCGTCCTTCTCCCATGTTCCGTATGACGTCGCCACCAGCGTTCCGTCGGCCAGCGACTCCAGCCCCGCGTACCCACAGTCCCAGTCCGTCAGGTTGTTCTTGAGGCGGACGAGGTAGGGCCCGCCCGGGGCTCCGGGCTCGTCGGGCGCCGGGACGGGACCCCCCGACGCCTCCGCCGGTCGGTCCGCCGCAGCCGCGATCTCATCCCACGTACCGACCCACGCGACCCAATCACCCTTCCACGGGTCGCCGTTCACCATGCAGCGGAACGTCACCACGAGACGACCGTCGGACGCATACGCCGCAACGTGCCGGTCGCCGGTGAGCCAGCTCGGAAGTTCCCGCGGCTCGGTCCACGTCGACCCTTGATCGCGGCTGAGCATGACGTGCGAGTTCCTGACCCGTCGATTCTCTCGAAGCAGGAGCGCCCAGGTCGATCCATCGGGCGACTTCACGAAGCCCGGCTCGCACAGGTGCACGGCGGACCCGCTCCAGATCGTTCGCGGGGGCGACCAGAAGGCTCCCCGGTCCTTCGACTCGGTCTGATACAGCGTGAAAGTGCCGGTCGCCTTGCCCTCCGCCGCGATAAACCGGCCGTCATCGTGGAAGAAGGCCACCAGCGAGCCATCGTGCCGCGTCGCCAGCCCGCTCATGGCCACGATGCCGCCGAACTCGCCGATCGGAGACAGTTCGCTCCAGGTGCCGCCCCCGTCCGCCGACCGGGCCGCCCGGATCGGGTGCAGGCCGGAGAAGAGGATGAGGCGGTTTCCGCCGAGATTGAACAGCGTCGGCGTCTCCTTGCTCGTCGCCCACGACTCCGGCACCGGCAGGCGACCGCTCCACGTGCGGCCCGCGTCCGCGCTTCGCTTGAGAACGATCGGGCCCGCGCCGTGCCCCTTGGGGTAGGCCGCGAGGATCGTGGTCCGGTCGTCAAGGAGCACGGTCGATGGGTGGCCGAGGTACACCCCGGCCTCGCGATCCACGACGACCTGGCGAGCGGCATCCGCGTCCAGATCGATGCGAGCGGGCTTGCGCTCCTGAGCTCGGAGCTTGATCGACCGAACGTTCGCGACGGCTTCTCCCGGCTTGCTGAGCGCCGCCAGCACGAGGGTGTGTGCGCCGGGCGCCAGATTCAAACGGCCGAGTTCGAGCACGCGGTACTGTTGCCATCCGCCCGTGCCGGGGACCGTGAACTCCAGGCCGCCCGAGGGCGTGCGGAGTTTCATTTTCGCCCCGGCCGAGGCGTCGGCGCACGCGATCTCGGCCTCCACGACGTACTCGCCCTCCTGATCGGCGCCGATCCCGACCGGGAAGCTTGCCGTCGCGGTCGCATCGAGCCAGTAACCGAGGTTGTACTTGACGTCCTCGACCGCTCCCACCTGCTCGACGCGGAGTGACGGCCCCTGGATCACAGCGTCGTGCGGCAAGAGGGTGATCACGCCGTCGCTGCCGGGGGACAGCAGGAAGGGCATCGGCAACACGTCTCCCTCGAGTTCCAGCTTCACGACAGAGCACGCGGGATCGATCGGGCGTTCCGGCAGGTGTACCACCAAGCCGCCGGCACCCGTCGCGGCAGCGCCGAACCTGAGGTCGCCGTCGCGCCCGAGCAGGCGGGCGCTCTTGACCACCCCCTGCATCGGCACACTCAGCCGCCCGTCCGCGGGCCACTCGAAGACCATCAGGTACAGCACCCCGGACTTCCGCGTGGCGCGTCCCCACGGAAGGCGAGAAAACGGGGTCGCGGTGGTGCCGTAGATCGCTTCCGAGTTCACTCGCATCCAGTCTCCAACGCCCCGCAGCGCCGCCTGGGCCGCATCGGGCACGTGCCCGCGCGCGTCGGGGCCGATGTTCAGCAGGAGGTTGCCGCCCTTGGAGACGACGTCGCAGAGCAGGCGCACGACCGTGGTCGTGTCCTTCCAGTGCGCGTCGTGCGAGCTGTAGCCGTACGACTCGTTGAGCGTGTGGTTGACCTCCCAGTCCATGCCGGGGAGGCCGGTGGGCGGGACGTATTTCTCCGGCGTGCCGTAGTCCCCGTTCCTGTTCTCGAGCCCGTCGAAGAGCCGGTTGTTGACGAGGATGTCCGGCTGCTTTGCGCGCATGTCCGCCAGCAGGTCGGCAGCGCCCCACGCCGGACCCTGGCGCTGTTTGTCCGAATAGTCGAACCAGATCGTGCAGAGCGGCCCGTAGTTCGAGAGCAGTTCATTGACGTGGCCGCGCACGTAGGCGATGTACGCGGCGTGGTCCCGCGGCCGCGACGACCGGGGGTAGGCCGGGAGCGCCATCTCGTAGGCGTCGGGGTGCTGCCAGTCCAGAAGCGAGTAGTAGAAGCCGGCACGTAATCCGCGCGAGCGCATCGATTCGACGAACTCGCGGGCCAGGTCGCGTCCGTCGGGCGAGATGTTCGTGCCGCCGGTGACCGGGTTGGATCGCGAGTACTCCTGCCCGGAGTTGAAGAGGGTGAACCCGTCGTGGTGCTTGGAGGTCATCACCGCGTAGCGCATCCCGGCGCCCTTGGCCAGGTCGGCCCATGCGTCGGTCACGCCCGGGTCGGGTGTGAAGAGCGGTTTCATGGCCCGGGCGTACTCGTCGCACGGCACCGCGGCCCAGTGCTGGATCCATTCCGCGTAGTGCTGCGGGTACACCTTCCCGTTCCATGTTCCGCCGGCGCCGGAATACAGCCCCCAGTGGATGAACATGCCGAAGCGTGCCTCCCTCCACCACGCCATGCGCTGGTCGCGGTTCGCGCTCCAGCGGGCCAGTTCCGCCGCTTCGTCGGTCGGATCTGCGGCCCCCGCGGGCAGCGCGAGCAGGCAGATCGCGGCGATGCCCAGACACGCCAATCGCACGAGCTTGTTCATGCCCGATGGTATCTTGGGCAACGTGACGCCGAGACGCCTCAGCAATCTGTGCGGGGCACTCGTTCGGCTACCAGGCTTCCTCCATGGCGTCGTTCGCATCGCCGGCCCGTCACTCCATTCCTCGGCTAGTTCTACTCGACCAACCCGAGGCTGAGTTACGCGGGGCCGAGACCAGATGGCGAGTTCCTCTGAAGGTCGCGCCCTCCCCATAGGGAATACAGCGCAGGGAGAACGAACAGCGTCAGCAGGTTGTCGGTGATGATGCCCCCGATGACGACGGTCGCAAGGGGGCGTTGCACCTCCGCTCCGACGTCGGTGTTGAGGGCCATGGGAACGAAACCCAGGACGGCGACAAGGCCGGTCATGAGGATGGGGCGCAGGCGGATGAGGCGGGTCTGCTCGATGGCTTCGTTGACGGCGACACCGGCGGCGATGCGCTGGCGGATGGTCGAGACCAGGACGAGGCCCGAGAGCATCGAGACGCCGGAGACGGCGATGAAGCCGACAGCGGCGGAGATGGTGAAGTCGAGATCACGCAGCATGAGGGCGAGCACTCCGCCGAGTGCGGCGAATGGTGCACCGGTGAGCACGATGGCCGCGTCGCGCCAGCTCCCGACGCTGAAGTAGAGCAGCAGGCCGATAGAGGCGAAGACGATGGGGATGATCACGTAGAGCCGTTCGGTGGCCCGCTGGTAGTGCTCGAACTGGCCGCCGAAGCGGACGTAGTAGCCCGCCGGCATCTTGATGTCCTCTGCGATGCGGTCCCGGGCCTCGGCGACGAAGCCGCCCAGGTCACGCCCGCGGACGTTCGTCTGGACCACCACGCGGCGCTTGCCCCATTCACGGTTGATGACGTTGGGGCCCTCGGTGAGAGCGATGTGCGCGAGGCGCGACAACGGGATGCGCTCACCGGCGAGCGTCGGGACCAGTATCCCGCCGACGGCGTCGGGGTCGCTGCGGTAGCGATCGGGCAGCTCCAGCGTCAGATCGAATCGCCGCTGACCATCCCGTACCTGCCCCACCTTCACCTCGCCAAGCGCTTCAACAATCTCCAGCACGTGCCGCGCGGGGATGCCGAACCGTGCGATCGCATCCTGATCGACACGGACCTGGAGCACCGGGGCACCGGTCAACTGCTCGGTCGCAACCTCCTCGGCCCCCGGAATTGATTCGAGGATTCCTTGCACCTGGGACGCGAGCGTTCCGAGCTGGTCGAGGTCGTCGCCGAAGAGCATGACACCCACGTCCGACCGGACGCCGGCGATCATCTCATTCATGCGCATCTCGATCGGCTGGGTGAACATGACCTTGAGCCCGGGCAGCTTCTCCAGGGCAGCCGACATGCGGTCGGCCAGCTCGGCCTGGGTGCGGGCCTTGGTCCATCGGCTGCGCGGCGTGAGCGTCAGGAACACGTCGTTCTGCTCGATTCCCATCGGGTCGGTGGCGACGACGGGCGTGCCCAGACGGGTCCAGATGTGAGCGATCTCGTCGGGGAACTCGTCGAGCAGGTACCGCTCGATGCGGGTGTTGTAGTCGGTTGATTGGTCGATGGAGACGCCGGCGAGGCGGACGACGTTGATTGCGAGCGCCTCCTCGTAGAGACGCGGGACGAAGGCCGTCCCGAGGCGCATGCCCAGCAGAACGCCGACGGCAACGATGGCCGCGGCGGCAGCCACGGTCAGCCAGCGGAACCGAAGGGCGAAATGAACAAAGGGCCTGTACACCAGCTGCACGCCGCGCACGAGCCAGTTTTCCCGCTCCCTGATCCGCCGGTTCAGCATGAAGCTGCACAGCACCGGCGTCAGGGTCAGCGAGAAGACGAGCGAGCTCAAGAGTGCGAAGACAACCGTGAGGGCCATCGGCCGGAACAGCTTGCCCTCCACGCCTTCGAGCAGCAGGATCGGCAGGAAGACGATCATGATGATGAGCTCGCCGAACATCGTCGGCTTGCGAACCTCAACGGCCGCGTCGCGGACGATGTCGAGAATGGGCGTCTTCCCGCCGTGTTCGTTGTCGTGTCCGATCCGTCTGACACTGTTCTCGACGATGATCACCGAGCTGTCCACCACAAGACCGAAATCGATCGCGCCGAGGCTCAGGAGGCTCGCGGCGATGCCGAACTGCATCATCATGCTGAACGAGAAGAGCATGGCGAGCGGGATCGCCAGCGCCACGATGATGCCGGCCCGGATATTCCCGAGGAACGCAAAGAGCACAGCGATGACGAACAGGGCCCCGAGCAGGAGGTTCTCCTGCACCGTGTGGATCACGTGGTTCACGAGGTCGGTCCGCCGGTAGACGACCTCGACATCGACGTTGGCCGGCAGGGATGCCCGCACTTCCTGGAGCCGCTGGTCCAGCCGTTTGGTGACCTCGTGGCTGTTCTCGCCCATGAGCATAAAGCCCAGGCCAAGCACGGCCTCGCCCTTGCCGCTCGCGGTCACCGCGCCCCGGCGGATCTCGTGACCCTCCCGGACTTCGGCAACGTCGCGCACGCGGGTCGGCGTCCCGCCCTCGGCCTTGATGACCGCATCTGCGATCTGATCCAGTGTCGTCGTGAGCGCCACGCCATGGACGAGCATGGACTCTCCGCCGCGCGTGATCTGGCCGCCGCCGACGCTGGCGTTGTTGCTCGCGAGCGCCTCGGCCACGTCGTCGAGCGTCAAGCCGTACTGGATCAGGCGAGCCGGTTCGACGATGACCTCGAACTGCTTGACCAATCCGCCCCAGGTGTTCACTTCGGCCACGCCGCGGACCTGCTGGAGCTGTGGCGCGATGATCCAGTTCTGGGCGGTCGTTAGTTCAGTCAGGGACGCCGGCCGGTCGCCCTTGCCGACAACCAGGTAGTGGAAGACCTCGCCGAGGCCGGTGGCGACCGGTCCCATCTCCGGATGCTCAATCCCTTCGGGCAGCTCGACCGTGCCGAGCCGCTCGTTGATCAGCTGTCGAGCGAAGTAGATGTCCGTGCCGTCCTCGAACGTCACGGTGACTTGAGACAGGCCGAACTTGGAGATCGACCGCACACCCGCGAGCCGAGGCAGGCCCGAGATGGCGACCTCCACCGGCTGGGTGATCTGCCGCTCGACTTCCTCGGGCGAGAGCGACGGCGCCACCGTGTTCACCTGGACCTGCACGGGTGTCGTGTCGGGAAAGGCGTCGATTGGCAGCCGCGAGAGCGAGTAAACGCCCCAGACCACGAACGCGACGGTCCCCAGGATCACGAGGAACCGATTGCCGAGCGACCAGCCGATGATCCAATTGAGCACGCGGAAGCTCCGGCTACTTCTTGAGGTGGTCCACGTCGCAGCAACCAGCTCCGACCGAGTTCTTGAGCAGCTCGTTCTTGAGGATGTAGCTCCCGCGCGTCACAACAGTGTCACCGGGCTGCAGTCCGTCGGCCACCTCGTACCGGTCTCCGGTGTCGTGCGCGAGCACCAGCCGAGCGGGCCGGAATGTCGCACCGGCGTCATCGGACCGGATGAAGGCCACGTTGCAGCAACCTTCCCACTGGACGGCCTCCTTTGGGACAGTCACCGTTTGCCTGCTCTCACCGGCGTCGATCCGCGCGCGCCCGAACATGTGCGCCCGCAGAAGTCCTTCGGGGTTCTTGAGTTCGACCCGCGCCTTGAGGGTGCGCGTCCTGGGGTCGATCTGTGTGCTGATCCACGTCAGGCGGCCCGTGAACGACCTGCCCGGAAGGCCATCGACAGAAACCGTTGCGTCCTGGCCTGTCCGGACTACCGCAAGGTCCGCCTCGGCAAGGTCCACCTGGGCCCACATGGTGCTGATGTCGGCAACGGCGAACAGCGGCTTGGAGAGTTCAACCACCTCCCCCACCACCGCGGCCCGTTCCACGACCGTGCCATCGAAAGGCGCGACCAGTTCGAGCAGCGACGACGTATCGCCATCCTGTTCGACCGCCGCCACCTGCTCCTTGGAGAGGCCCAGGTTCCGCAGGCGTTGGCGGGCCCGGTTCACGGCGATGCGGCTCTCGGACGCTCTGGTCTCGGCTTCGAGCGCTTCCCGCTCCACTCCGACGCCCTTCTCGACGAGCGCCCGTTCCCTGGCCGCGTTGGTATCCCACAGCTTGAACGTCTCGATGGCTTGGAGCAGGTCGCTCTTGGAAGACCCAAGGTCGGTGGAATCCACGACGGCGAGCACGTCACCCTTCGTGACCGACTCTCCCAGGTCTTTCCTGATCTCCGCGAGTACACCCGGTGCTCGGGACGAAAGTCGGGCGTAGCGGCTGCCGTTGTACGCGAGTTCCGCGTTGCGCTCGATCTCGCGAACGAGCGGAGCCGCGCGGAGCTTCTCGTACTCGAGTCCGATCGTCTGAGCGACCTGTGCCGACGCCAGCACGATGGGACTTGCCGACGTGCTGCACGTCAGCGAGGGTTCACGCCGCCACCGGAGTTCCGAGCCGGCAGACGCGGCGCGGTCCATCGTCGCCTTGGCCTCCGCCGGATTGCAGATGGCGCATTGAGACTCCGGAGTATCGTGCTCGCCGCACCAATCGCCGGCCGCCACAAACGCGGCCTTGAGGTACGGCTTGCACTTGACACAGAGCGCCTCGGGCACGCCGTGCTCCCTGCACATCCCCAGCCGCTCGATGCGACTGGGATCGCAGAAGGGGCACCTGGCCGCCTCGATGGCATGAGGGCAGGTCGCCGCGGGCTGCGAGGCGGCCGGTTGTGCTTGCGCACGGGCGGCGGAAAGTCCCACGGCACAAAGACTCAGCACGGTCGCAAGCAATGCAGTGTTCACAGCCGCCTCCTTAGCCGTTGCCCCTGGGCTTGTCCTTCAACTCGGGATTGCACAGGACGCACTGTGACTCCGGCGTGCCGTGCTCGGCGCACCAGTCACCCTTGGCCTTGAACGCGGCTTCAAGGTACGGGCGGCACTTCACGCACAGGGCTTCGGCCACTTCGTGCTCTTTGCAGAAGCCGTCGCTCTCGATGAGCGAGGGCGTGCAGAATGGACACTTCGCTTGCGAGATCATGTGCTCGCACGCGCCGGCTTCGGTGGTCTTGCCGTCGTTGGCCGGAGTCGGGGTCCCGTGCTCGCCGGGCCGAATCCTTTCCTTGATTTCGGGATTGCACTGCACGCACTGGGATTCTGGAACCTCGTGGTCGGCGCACCAGTCGCCCTTGGCGCGAAACGCGGCCTTGAGGTAGGAGCGGCACTGCACGCAGAGCGCCTCCGCGACACCGTGCTCGCCGCAGAACCCTTCCGATTCGATCAGCGCGGGGTTGCAGAACGGGCACTTCTCCAGCTTGATGGTGTGCGGACACCGGCCGGAACCGTCGGCCGTCGTCGACGCCGGTGTCGTGCCCGACTTGCCGGCCTCCACGGGCTTCTTTTCACACGCCGACACAAAGCCAATGCCGGCGAGCAACAGGACCAGCATCCACATTCTTCCGCTCATCGTGATACCTCCGCGCCCGTCAGGCGCTCGGGGGTTGTGAAAGGAACTTCGGTGGCCGCCGGCACGGTCGCTGCGGCGTTTGAATTCATCACTTCGGGGCCGACAACTTGAAGAATCCGTGAGCGAGCCGCGACGACCGCGCCCGCCAGTTCCGACAACGTGACACGGGCCTCGGTGAGCGTGCGCTGCGCATCAAGCAGGTCCATGAACGACAGGCGGCCCGCGCGGTACCCCTCGGTCGTCTGGTCGAATGCTCGCTGGGCGTCGGGAACGATCTGGTCGCGGAACGAATCGAGCTGCGCCTTGGCCGACTCGTACTCGCCCGCGGCCGCGTACAGGTTCGACTGCAGGTCGTTCTCGACCGCGAGTCGATCCTGCCTCGCCTGCATGAGCTCAAAGCGAGCGGAGAGGATGCTCCCCTCCCGCGCGTCCCAGAGCGGGATCGTCATGCCGGCCCCCAGTTCAAGCACCCCGTCATCGGTCTCGCCCCGATAGCCGGCAGCAACGCGTACATCAAGGTCGGGCGTTCGCTCGGCTCGCTCGCGTTCCAGTCGAGCCTCGGCGGCCTGAATCTGCTTGTCGGCCACGACCAGCGCAGGATGGCTCGCCTTCACGACCGATTCGAGCTGAAGCGCGTCAAGTGCAGGCGGATTGAAATCGACCGCTCCATCCAGACGCGCCGGGTCTACATCAACACCGCCGATCAGAAGGGCGAGCTGCTTGGCGGATGCTCGTTGCTCGCTCGCCAGACGGCCGAGTGCGGCGTCGATCCGGTAGACCTCTACCCGCGGGCGGATCACGTCCGTCTCGGGTGCGGCCTTGGCTTCAAATCGCGCCTGGGCCGAGGCGAGCGTCCTATCCGCCACGCCCCTGAGTTCCGTGTACAGCCGGTGCTGCTCACGCAGAACCAGAAGCTGCGCATGCACGGTGGTAATCTCACCGAAGAGCGATCGCCGGCGGGCATCCACCGCCGCGAGCCGAGCGGCACGCTCCGCGTCCGCCGCTCGAATCGCGGCGCCTCGCCGATCGCCCAGGATGATCGGCTGGGTGATCCCAACGGTGGTCTTGCTGCCGGAGAAGCCATCGTCTCGAGAGATGTCCTCCGAAAGCACGTCGCCACGCGGGTTGGGGTACATCGACGCCTGCCATAGAGCGCCCGCCGCCACGCCGACCCCGCTGCGGACGCTCGCCAGATCCGGATTCTTCACTTCCGCGACGGCCAGCAGATCGGCGAGGGTGATCGGACCCGTGGCCGGAAGCCGGTACTCGTCGGGCGACGCGGGCACCCGGCCGTCGTCATCGGCCACCGGTATGCGATGCCGTTCCAGGTCCGCGATGATCGACGGGCCAGAGAACGACGAGTCGCCGGCGCAGCCCGCGAGGCACGAGCACGCGATGATGATGCAGACCCGGTGAGGGCCGACCGCATGTGGCATGACCGAGGCTCCGACGGTTTCACACGGGAACGGGCATCGCTCCATGTTGAAGCGTGACCACGCGCCATCAATGCGGCATCATCGCGCCGCAGGAGAGGTGCGGCGCGGGACAGTGTGACAACAATCGGGCTAGACGGTCAGCACGGTGCAGCGAGCCATCGGCACAAGCATCCGTGGCGGCTCACCACCCTGCCAGCGAGGCCCCGCACGGCCCCACCACCAGGGAGGATGCTCGGTCGAATCCCGCCCCACGGCGACAGCCAAGACCGGCTCGACGCGCTCGCACTTGAGCCACGACGCTGCCGGGCCGTCGGCACGAACCGGCACGGACGCGGTCATGGTCGGATCGCCGACCGGGAGATCGATACAACCGCACGGATCGGCGCCGCGGGCGATCACGGCGACGGGGGCGGACGGCGTGCCCGCCTCCGGCTCGTCGGCGCAGCAATCGGGTGCCGCCGGGTCGCACGGCTCGCTGACGGTCCATCCCGCCCCGGTCTCATACCCGATGCACAGAATGTGCCCCCTGGGCACCCCCGTCCAGAGGTTCTGGAACAGGAAGCCCGCGAGGGTGAGCGTCGTCATCAGTATGTGGAGAACGCGCCGCATCCGTTGGCAAATGGTAGCCCAAGGCGGCTGTTCGGTCTGAAGTCACCGCGTCGTCGTTGCTTGTGCCGCAGGATTCTCGATCGTCTCGTTCCCGAGTACAGCTCGATGGTCGCTCGCGGCAGTACCAGGAGGAAGGCCTGCTGCCACGGCTCGGTCCGATGCACTCCGTCGTCGCGGTGGGACGGCGCATCGATGGATCGACTGCCATAGACTGTGGTACGCACAAACGGGGGAAGGTCACGATCAGCAGGCGGCATTGGATGCCGCTCGAGTGGCTGGTCGATGGGTCGTTGTCCCCTGGCGTCGCGGGCCTGAAGCGACAATCAGCGGCAACGTGATATTGAGGGAGAGGGAGTGAATCCGACCGGTACGATTCGGCGAACCACCCCGGAAGGGTGGCGACGCGGAACCATCGGGATGTCTGGTCGGCTGGTCCTGACGAGGTGGGCCCGACCGTCCAAGCTCGTTCGGAGTCTGGTCCCGACAAGGAAACCCGCGTGTCGACATCCGTGAAGAAATTCCTGTGCTGCAAGGGGTTTGGGAAGACCGTCGCCCGCTGGCTCGACACGTCTGTCCCGGATGAAGCCCCGCAAATCGACCCCCACAAGCCCGAGTGGAGCCGGCTGGCGCCTTTCATTGCCATGCATCTGGCGTGCCTGGGCGTGATCTGGGTGGGTTGGAGCTGGGTCGCGGTCGGCGTTGCGGCGGGGCTGTATCTGGTCCGCATGTTCGCGGTCACCGCGTTCTACCACCGCTACTTCTCGCACCGGACGTTCCGCGCATCTCGTTTCATGCAGTTTCTGTTCGCGGTGCTGGGCAACACGGCCGTGCAGCGCGGGCCACTGTGGTGGGCCGCCCACCACCGTCATCACCACCGCCACTCCGACACGGAGGAGGATGTGCACTCTCCGCACACGCACGGCGTGTTGTGGAGCCACATGGGCTGGTTCACGTCCCGCGAGGCGTTTGCGACCAACGCGAGAGCGGTCCCCGACCTGGCCAAGTTTCCGGAACTGCGCTTCCTGGATCGCTTCGACATTCTGGTGCCGGTCCTGCTGGCGTTGGCGCTGTTCGGCCTGGGATGGCTGCTGGAGGTCGCGGCGCCGCAGCTCGGGACCAGCGCGTGGCAGATGCTGGTTTGGGGTTTCTTCATTTCGACGATCGTGCTGTACCACGCGACCTACACCATCAACTCGCTGTCGCACATGGTGGGAAGCCGACGCTTCAGCACCGGCGACAGCAGCCGCAACAACTTCTGGCTTGCGCTGCTGACGCTGGGCGAGGGCTGGCACAACAACCACCACTTCAATCCGGGGTCGGTGCGACAGGGCTTCTTCTGGTGGGAGATCGACGTTACCTACTACGTTTTGTGGGTGATGGGCAAGTTCGGGCTCATCTCCGACCTGCGCCCGGTGCCGGCGCGGGTGTACGAGCACGCCAAGCGGAGCGCCGGCGGTCCATCACCCGGCGGAACGCGGGAGACGGCCTGAGCGGGTCCGTCGGGAGTATCGATCGGCGTGGGCGAGCGGATTGCCATTGTTGGAACAGGGATCGCGGGCATGACCGCCGCGTACCTGCTATGCCACGGGCACGACATCCACGTGTTCGAGGCCCAGAATCGGATCGGCGGGCATACACACACGATCGAATGCGAGGACTCAGGTCGGACGATCCCTGTCGATACGGGGTTCATCGTGTTCAACGACCGTACCTACCCCAACTTCATCAAGCTCGTCAATCGTCTCGGAGTGCCGTGGCGCCATTCGACGATGAGCTTCAGCGTGCGCTGCGATCGGACGGGGCTTGAGTACAACGGCGCGACGCTGAACAGCTTGTTCGCCCAGCGCTCGAACTTGCTGCGCCCCGGGTTCTATCGGATGCTGACCGACATCCTGCGGTTCAATCGGGACGCGATCGCCGCGGCGGCCCGGACGCCCGACGTCTCGCTTGGACGCTATCTCGACGGCTCCGGCTATTCGCGGCGGTTCATCGACCACTACATCGTTCCCATGGCGGCGTCGATCTGGTCGGCGCCCCAGCGCGTGATCCTCGAGTTTCCCTTGAGGTTCTTCGTCCGCTTTCTGCACAACCACGGGATGCTGTCGGTCAACGACCGCCCAGTCTGGCGCACAATCGTCGGCGGCTCGAGCGTCTACGCACGCAAGCTGACCGAGCCGTTCGCGGGTCGGATCCGGCTGAACTCACCGGTTCGCCGGATTGCTCGTGCGCCCGGGCATGTCGCGGTTTCCACCGATGCCGGCACCGAGCACTTTGACCACGTGGTGATAGCCTGCCACAGCGATGAGGCGCTTTCGCTACTCGCGGACCCGACACCTCAGGAACGCGAGATCCTCGGGTCGATTTCTTATCAGCGGAACACCGCGGTGTTGCATACGGACACGTCGCTGCTTCCACGTCGGACACTTGCATGGGCGGCGTGGAACTATCACGTACCTCCGTCGCCGGATGCGCCGGTCACGGTAACGTACGACCTGACGGCGCTGCAGGGGCTGGCGACGATCGCGCGGTTCCTGGTCACGCTCAACCGCGATGATCACATCGATCCGGCGAAGGTCATCCGGCGGATCGTGTACCACCACCCGGTGTTCAGCACACGCGCGGTCGCGTCCCAGGCACGCCACGCCGAGATCAGCGGCCGCGGGCGAACCCACTACGCGGGAGCCTACTGGGGGAACGGCTTCCACGAAGACGGGGTGAACAGCGCGCTGGCGGCCTGCAGAACGTTCGGAGTCTCGCTGTGACGGCGACGCCATCAACTCCGGCATCCTTTCTGAGCGGGAACCGTGCTCCGTGTGCCAGCGCGATCTACGAGGGTCGGGTGCGGCACCGGCGCTTCCAGCCGCGCCGGCACGATCTGCGCATGCCGCTCTACATGATGTATCTCGACCTCTCCGAACTGGCAACCGTGTTCCGGGGGCGGTGGCTCTGGTCCGCCCGCCGATTCAACGTCGCGTGGTTCCGGCGTGCGGACTATCTCGGCGACGCGGCCGTTGATCTCGACGCGGCGGTGCGTGACTGCGTCGAGCACCACCTTGGCCGGCGACCTTCTGGGCCGATCCGTCTGCTCACGCACCTGCGACAGTTCGGATACGCGTTCAATCCCGTGAGTTTCTACTACTGCTTCGACGCTGACGGTCGACGGGTCGACGCCGTTGTCGCCGAGATCACCAACACGCCGTGGCAGGAGCGTCATCGATACGTGCTGGACGCGAGTTCGCGCGGCGGTCTCTCGGTGCACCACCCCTTCGAGTTTGCCAAGGAATTCCACGTCTCGCCCTTCATGCCGATGGAGCAGCGCTATCGCTGGCGCTTCTCCGAGCCCGGGGACCGCGTGCTGGTCCACATGGAGAACTTCGACAGTACCCAGGGCGATGCGTCGAACCGGAGCGAATCACCGTCGCGGCCAGCGTTTGATGCGACGCTCTCCCTGCGCCGGACGGCGATCACGGGCGCATCACTTGCGCGGGTTCTGGTCCAGTATCCGGTGATGACGGTCGGCGTGATCGCGGCGATCTACTGGAATGCCCTGCTTCTGAGGCTCAAGCGGGTTCCCTTCCATCCGCATCCCGGCGCACCGCCGCTCCGCGCCCGGGAGACGCGGCTGACGGGCGGGGCTGAATCCAACCCGCACCCGGGGACGAAACCCGACCATGCACTGCATGGGCACGGCCGGGCGAAGGGAGTTCCATGACCAGCATCCCCTACGATAACCATCTTCCGACGGAGCGAACCTCTCCATCGCGAACGCCGCGGTGGATCGATCGCATCGCCAGGCGCGCCCTGCATTCGGCTCTCGCCCGCTTCAGCGTCGGCACCCTCACGATCTGTGATGCCGACGGGGCCCGGACGTTCGGTGGTCGGTCCGCGAGTGCCCTTTCGGCGACGGTCGAGATTATCGATCCTCGCTTCTACACCGCCTGCCTGCTCGACGGCACTCGCGGCGCCGGCGAGGCCTACATGAACGGCTGGTGGCTTTGCGATCAACTCGCGGACCTGATCCGCTTGTTCGTCCTCAATCGCGGGGCAATGCGGGCGATGGATTCGGGCTGGAGTCGAGCGGCGCTTCCCGCGCATCGAGTCCTTCACTGGCTCGAGCGGAACACCCGCGAGGGGTCGCTCCGCAACATCAAGGCGCACTACGACCTGGGCAACGAGTTCTTCTCCCTTTTCCTCGACCCAACATTGATGTACTCGGGTGCCGTGTTCGAGCGCCCCGGCATGACGCTCGCGGAGGCCCAGTTCGCCAAGCTCGAGCGGATCTGCCGGAAGCTGAGTCTATGCCCGGGTCAGCACGTGCTTGAGGTCGGGACCGGGTGGGGTGGCTTTGCGATCCATGCGGCGTCCAGGTACGGATGCCGCGTCACCACGACGACCATCTCACGCGAGCAGGCCCGTGAAGCCAGGCGGAGAGTCGAGACGCTCGGACTTACCGATCGCGTCACGATCCTCGAGCAGGACTATCGCGATCTTCGCGGCCAGTTCGATCGTCTCGTCTCGATTGAGATGATCGAGGCGGTCGGCCACCAGTTTCTCGACTCCTACTTCCGCTCCTGCGCCTCGCTGCTCAAGCCCGATGGCGTCATGGCGCTCCAGGCAATCACCATCGGCGATCGCGATTACGACCATGCGATCCGGAACGTTGACTTCATCCAGAAGCACGTGTTTCCGGGGTCGTTCATCCCGTCGCTGGGCGCGATCCACAGTTCCCTCGGGCGCGTCACGGACCTCCGCGTCGTTCACGCCGAAGACTTCGGGGCACATTACGCGGTCACGCTCCGTCACTGGCGGGATGCGTTCATGGAACGGCTCCCGCAGGTGCGTGCCATGGGTTTCGACGGGACATTCTGCCGCATGTGGGAGTTCTACCTTGCGTACTGCGAGGGCGCTTTCGCGGAGCGACACATCGGCGTTTCTCAACTGGTGCTTGCCAAGCCGGGCGCACGGCCCGCGCCGATCCTGGGCACCGTGCCGTGAGCACCGCCGAATCGAACGCGAGCGAAGGGATGGATGCCGCCGCCACGAGGCCCGGAACGGGGAGCGAGGCTTCGCAGGGCCGCGCCGGTCCAGGCTTGGCGGTTCGATGCATCAACTTCGGAGTGTTTCAGGCTGCGTGGTTCGCTTGCGTACTCGGTGCGGCCCGGGGCTGGTTGTGGGCTGCTCCTGCCGCCGCACTCGTCGCCGTGGCGGTTCATCTGACGATCACGAGCTCGCGCCGCGCGGAGCTGCTCGTTCTACTCGGGGTCGCGTCGATGGGAATCGCGGCCGACATGGCGCTCGTGGCAACTGGCGTGGTGGGCATGCGTCACGAGGCGTTCGGCATGGCGACCACGGCCGTGTGGTTCGGTTCGCTATGGATCGTGTTCGCAACCACGCTCAATTCATCGATGTCGTGGCTGACGCGGCTTCGGCACCGACGAGTGCTGGTCGCGATCCTCTTCGGCGCGGTTGGTGCGCCATTGGCCTATCTGGCGGGCCAGAGGCTCGGGGCGGTCGCTCTCCCCCTCGAATCCTCGCTGGTCGTGCTGGCGTTGGAATGGGCGATCCTGACCCCGGTCGTCGCGGCGATCGCGGCGCGTTTCAGTGTCGACCGGTCGGCACCGGACGGGGCGATTGCCAGCACCGGGGTCAACGGCCGGGTTCTTGAGGTGCGCCGATGAAGATGTCACGAATGCTCCGAGCGCGCCACGCGCGGAACACCACGTATATCGCCGTCGCGAGGTTCCCAAGGAAGAACATGGCGACCAGCCATGGGACTGCTCGCCACGCGCGTCGCTCCAGCACGCAGATCCACGTCGCGGTGACGACGAATCCTCCGTACAGATCGATCAGCGTCACGATGCCCCAGCGTTCCGCGAGCATGACCTTGAAGATCTCGAGAACGTGCTTCTCGAGCGAGGCCCACACGATCAGAATAATCAGCACGATGGCCAGCACAGCGAAGAACGCCGCGTACCACTTGGCTCCGATGCTCATGTCAGCCGCTCCCGCTGCCGCTCGTCGCTTGCGGCCGCTGATTGTACTCGTTCGCTGCACTGCCCTCGAAGCTCGAGAGATTCCGCCACCGAGGACCGGCCACCCTTCGTGGCTTCGCGTCCCGCAAGCCGTGGTTTCGTACGCCGCGGGCGGCTGGACGCACCCGGAATGCAGGATTGGCTTAGAAAGGGCGCATCGAGCATGAGCTTTGAGCAGCTATGGATCTCGCTCGGCTTCGCGCTTGCATTCTGCGTCGCGGTGATGGCCGCGCTCTGGGGGTACGCCACCGTCAAGAAGGATGCCGGGATCGTGGATGTCGCGTGGGCCGGGTTGCTGGGCATTCTGGCCATTGCCTACGCGTCGCTTGCCGATGGCGCGACCGAGCGCCGAGTGCTGGTCGGCGTCATGGGCGGTGTCTGGGGACTGCGCTTGTCGCTGTACCTCCTGAGGGACCGGGTGCTGAAGGCCACGCACGAAGACGGCCGGTACCAGGAGCTCCGCGCCGCGTGGGGCGGGATGGCAAACCGGAACTTCTTCATTTTCTTTCAGGCTCAGGGCGTACTCGCGGCCGCGCTATCGGCTCCGTTCGCGATGGCGGCATTCAGTGACGCGCCGCTTCGAATACTTGACTATGCATCCGGCGCGCTCTGGCTGTTCGCGTTGCTCGGCGAATCGCTGGCGGATCGACAACTGGCCGCATGGAGGAGCGATCCGCGCAATCGAGGGCGGACGTGTCGCGCGGGACTGTGGCGGTACTCGCGTCACCCCAACTACTTCTGCGAATGGCTCGTCTGGTGCGCGTTCGCGACGATCGCGACGGCCGCTCCGTGGGGCTGGCTCGCCTGGATCGCGCCGGCGGTCATGCTTTTCCTGATTCTCAAGGTGACGGGCATCCCGCCGACGGAGTCTCGTGCGATCCGGTCGCGCGGCGATGATTATCGTCGCTACCAACAGTCCACCAGCGTGTTCTTTCCCTGGCCTCCCAAGCAAGAACCACCGAGTTCCTCAGCATGAGTGTTACCTCGCTTGGATTTCACCTCCTGGATCGCGGACTTCTGCCGACGTTCGCCACTCGGCTCGGCGTTCGGCGTCTGCTTGCTCAACGCCTGCGCCAGGAGTACGCCGACGGCGTCGAGGCGATGCACGAGCGGTTCCGTTCACTGCTTGATCAGCTTCGCCAGAGCCCGGTGGCGATCAACACCGAGGAAGCGAACGAGCAGCACTACGAACTGCCAACGGAGTTCTTTCAGCTTTGTCTCGGCAAGCGGCTCAAGTACAGTTCGGGCTATTACGCCCCGGGGGTGACGTCGCTGAACGACGCAGAGGAGGCCATGCTCTCCTTGTATGCCGAGCGGGCCGGACTATGTGACGGGCAGCGCATCCTTGACATGGGGTGCGGCTGGGGTTCGTTGTCGCTCTGGTTGTGCGAGAGGTTTCCGCGCGCCAAGATCCTGGCGGTTTCGAACTCCGCGACACAGCGTCAGTACATCGAAGGTGTGGCGCGCGATCGCGGCTACTCGAATCTCCGCGTGGTCACCCGGGACATGCGCGAGTTTGACCCGGGCGAGGCCTTTGATCGGATTGTCTCGGTTGAGATGTTGGAGCACATGCGCAATTACCAGACGCTGCTGGCTCGCGTGGCATCCTGGCTTGCGCCCGGCGGGCGGTTCTTCGTTCACATCTTCACGCATCGCGAGGTGGCATACCCCTTCGAGACCACCGGCGACGACGACTGGATGGGACGCTACTTCTTCACCGGCGGCATCATGCCCTCCGACCACCTGCTGCTGTACTTCCAGGACCATCTGCGGTTGCTCGAGCACTGGCGCGTCAACGGCACACACTACGGACGCACGTCGGAGGCTTGGCTCGCGAATCTGGATCGCAACCGCGCACGGGTGCTGCCGATTCTTGCCGCAACGTACGGGCCTGCAAGTGCCGTTCGCTGGTTGCACCGGTGGCGCGCGTTCTTCATCGCCTGTGCCGAGTTGTGGAACTATGCCGACG
>JAJVHS010000020.1:13079-26200 GCA_022072615.1 Phycisphaerales bacterium | reverse complement strand
ATCATCCATGCGGGCGATTCACGCTCGGCGTGACTGTGACGACCGCCGCATCAGCACCCGGCTTCGAACGCCGTGATGAAGCCGTCGAAGTCATCGGTGTCGACGAAGCCCGACTGATCAAAGTCCGCGTCGTCGGTGCCCGCCTCGAACGCGAGCACGAACGAGATGAAATCATCGAGATCAACGAACGCCGACCGGTCGAAGTCGGCCGGGCAGGGCGTGCAGCCGAAGGTGAGCGTGAACGGCGCGCTGTCCGCGTAGACGCCGTTCCTGTCGTGCAGCACGAACGTCATCGCGTACTCGCGGCCGATCTCGACGTCCGTGATGTGCCAGATCGGATGGACGTGGAAGAAGGGATTGCCCAGCGGGTATCCCTCGCCCAGTCCGAGCGGCCCGGCGAACCCGTCCTTCTGGACCCAGACGCCCGGGTCGGTCGCCACGAGCACGAGCTCGACGTCGGCCGCCGACGAGATGGTGTACAGGTTGTAGTCGGGCACGTCTTCGCCGATCGTCTCGAACCCGAACTCGGTCTGGATCCAGCCCGGGAACTCCTCGAAGGGCGACTGGAACATCATGTTGGGGAGCAGGCCGTCCTCGATGTACACCGTGAGCTTGCCGGTCGAGGTCCGTCCGACGTACATCATGTCGTGGGCGAGGGCCGTGGCGGAGGAGGCGGCGACGAGCAGAGTGGCCAGCTGGGCGGCGAGCGTGCGCGGGGAACGGCTCGGCAGATTGCGGATAGGTCGGGCGGGGTTGACGTGCATGGCTGCTCCTGGCGTCGGGGTCGGGGCGTTGAATTCAGTTGTATGCGCGCACGATCCTCGTCGGATCGCGTACGCTCGCACGACAGATGTTCTCAGGGCAGGACCTTCATGCAGAAATTGATGCTTCGCGGAAGGCTGGAGAGTAAGAACGGCGGCACGGGCGGCCATGCTCGCGTGATGGCCTTGCCGGGCCGACGCCCAGTCCGGGCCATCGCGTGCGGGCTGGTGTGCTTCGCAGCGACGGCGATCGCGGGCGGACAACCGGCGGGCCAGCCGCCCGCGGCTCCGGCGCCGGCGTTATCGGCCCAGGGTGACGCCGGGCACGGTGAGGACACGTCGCTCCTCACGGTCGCCGAGCGGACGTCCTTCGAGGCCACGGCGCGGTACGACGACGTCGTCGAACTCCTCAAGCGGCTCGACGAGCTCTCGCCGCTGGCGAGGTACACGACGATCGGAGAAACGACCCAGGGGCGAGCGATCCCGATGCTGGTGATCGCCGACCCGCCGGTGGAGATCGACCGGATCGATCGCGGCGTCGACGCGGACACCGCGCCCGGGGGGCCTGAGCGGCTGACCGTGCTCGCGATCGGCAACATCCACGGCGGTGAGGTTGATGGAAAAGAAGCACTGCCGATGCTGGCACGGGAGATCCTGACCCGGCCCGACGCGCCCGAGAACCGGGCCCTGCTCGACAAGCTCATCCTGCTGGTGGTCCCGATCTACAACTGCGACGGGAACGAGCGCGTGGCCGAGGGATCGCGCGGGCCGCAGAACGGCCCCCGGGTGACGGGCGCCCGGGAAAACGGGCAGGGCCTTGATCTCAACCGCGACTTCATCAAGCTCGCCGCGCCCGAGACGCGGGCCCTGGTGAGCGTGATCAACCAGTGGGACCCGGCGCTGTTCATCGACTGCCACATCACCAACGGGTCGTTCCACCGGTACATCGTGACCTACGCCGGCGCCAAGCTGCCCGCGGGCGATGCCCGGGTGGTCGACTACACGCGCCAGCGGCTGTTCCCCGAGATCTCGTCGGACTTCGCCGGGCGGACCGAGTTTGAGAGCTTCTGGTACGGCAACTTCAACGGCGAGTGGAGCGACCACAGCCAGGAGCACACGCGTTGGGAGACGTTCCCCGCCGAGGGCCGCTTCGGGACCAACTACGTCGGGCTCAGGAACCGGCTGAGCGTGCTCGTCGAGACGTACACCTACGCGCCGTTCGAGGAGCGAGTCCGAGCCACGCAGGAATTCGTCCGCTCGACGCTGAACGTCGCGGCGGCGCGGGCGGATGAAGTGAAGCGGCTGCTCGCTCGGGTCGATGTGGACGCATCGTTCGAGGCCGGGCCCGACGCCATCGCGATCAAGGCCAAGGAATCGCCGTGGCCGGAGAAGGTCGAGATCGCGGGGTACGTCGAGGAAGTCGTCGACGGCCGCCGGCGGGCGACGTCCCAGCCGCGGGAATACACGGTCGAGCTCTGGGACCGCTACGAGCCGGCGCTCAAGGTTGATCGCCCGTACGCGTACGCGATCCCGCCCCAGTACACCCGGGCGATCGACACGCTCAAGGGCCACGGCCTCTGGGCGAGCACGCTCGACCGCGACGTGGAGGTGGAGGCGGAGGTCTACCGCGTGGATTCGGCGACGCCCGCGTCGCGCGAGTTCCAAGGTCACGTCCTGGTCGATCTCTCGGTGACGCCACGGCGCGAAAAACGCACCTTGCCGGCGGGATGGGTGCTGGTCCGCGGGAGGCAGACGCTGGGCAACCTTGCGGTGTACCTGCTCGAGCCGCACTCCGACGACGGGCTCGCGCGGTGGAACTTCTTCGACGCGGGCGTCAAGGCGGGCGAGGACTTCCCGGTCGTCCGGGTGATCTCGCCGCCGAGCGAATAAGACCACGACAAAAAGCCCGGATCCGCGTGATCCTGAGTCCTGTCGCCGCGTGATGGATCCGGGATTTCCGGAAACGAACAGTGCGGTGCAGGACGCAGGATCTGGCGGACCCGGGCCCTTGGAGCAGTCCAATCCTCGTGGTCCTGGGTCCTGGATCGTTCTGTTCTGTGCCGGGGTGAGCCGGACAGAATGTCGCAATTCAGGACGCAGGACCTCGGGGACTCGATGCTCGGCGGATTCGATCCTCTCGAATCCTCGTGGTCCTGGGTCCTGGATCGTTCTTTTCGGTTCCGGGGTGAGCCGGAGCGAATGTCGCGATTCAGGACGCAGGACCTCGGGGACTCGTTCCTCTGATCCTCCCGCACCCCGGCCGTGACCGGGCGTGCGGACGTTCCGGCAAGGTTGGAAAGACCTCAGGAGCCGGGCTTGTAGTGCTCGGCCGCGTTGCTCGACGAGGTCCCGCTCGGGGCCCCGGCGCCGCCGCGTCCGGAAGATGTCGATTCGCGCCTTTCGGCGCCGTTGTTGTTCCGCGAGCGTGAAGAGGAAATTCCCGACGAATCCGCGGGCTGGTCCCGCTGCGTTCCGGTGCCCGCGGGGTTGCGGTTGAACTCGTTGCGCCTCATCTCAGCGTCGCGTGATTTGCCGTCTTCACGTGCCATTGCTGTCTCCGCTACGGGATCGGGCTCCGGCGTGAGCGGCGGCTGACGCGGAGATGAAGAAATACAAAAGCGCGAGATTCGGGATTCTCGGTGGTGAATCGTCCGGAATACAGACTCCCCACAGAGGCGCAGAGGTCACAGAGCGGGAAAGTCGGGGCACGTGCAGAAAAGACCGCAGGCAGCAGAGCGAGCTGGTCTTTGCCACCGTTTCTCGCGGTTCTCTGTGCTCTCCGTGTCTCTGTGGTGAACTTTTCGGATTCAGACCTTCGGACTCGACTCGCCGAGCTTGGCGATCGCGTCGCCGTACTGCTCGCGGAGCGGCTCCACGACTTCTTTGATGAAGCGTTCGGTCTGCTCGACGCTGCGGCCGACGTACTTCATGGGGTCCATGAGGTTGTCCCAATCGAGCTCGGCGCTGAGGGGCCCGCCGCGGGATTTGGACCAGAAGTTCGTGTCGTTCCTGAGCCGGTCGAGCAAATCGTTGTCGAGGCCTTCCTGCTTCACGCGCATGCCCGCGGCCTGCGCGTGCACGCGGATCAATTCGTGGTAGTGCTGCCGGTCGCCGCCGAGCTTCACGCAGGCCATGAGGATGTTCTCGGTGGCCATGAAGGGCAGCTCGGCCATGAGGTTCTTCCTGACCATCGCCTCGTGGACGATGATCCCGCTGGCGACGTTGTGCATGAGGTCGAGCGCACCGTCGAGGGCGAGGAAGGCCTCGGGGAGCGAAAGGCGGCGGTTGGAGGAGTCGTCGAGCGTCCGCTCGAGCCACTGCGTGGCGGCCGTGTCGTACGCGTTGCCGACGAGGTTCATGACGAAGCGGGTAAGGCCGCAGATCCGCTCGCAGCGCATCGGGTTGCGCTTGTACGGCATCGCGGAGGAACCGATCTGCTTGGTTTCGAACGGCTCGTCGAGCTCCTTACGGTTGCAGAGCAGGCGGATGTCTGTGGCGATCTTGTGGAGGACAGCGGCGGTGGAGGCGAGGTCGGCGAGGATGAAGGTGTCGATGACGCGGGGGTAGGTTTGACCCATCACAGGGAAAACGCGCCACGAGTAGGCGCGGGCTTGCTTGTTCTGATAGTCGCGAGTGCTCATCGCACGAAGTTGCGCGGCCTCTTCAAGCAGCTTGTCCTCGGTTGATCCTTTGTTCTTCCCGGCACTTTCGTCCAACTCAGTTGAGAACGCGTTGTCCGCATTGCTGAAAGCGGTGTGGATCGCCCCGACGTACTTCGCCCGTCGTTCCAGGAGGTCCGCGGTTCGTACCCGCTGCTCGTCGGCCTCGGCATCGCTCATCCACGGCGAGACTTCGTACCCTCTCTCGTCGAGCTCGTAGAGCATCCCGGCCTCGAGGCGATCGACGAGTTCGCCGTCTCCACCAAGCAATTCGAGGTACGACGCCTGCGTTCCGGTTGCGCCGCGCAGGCCGCGCCGCCTGAAGTTGAGAAAACCGACGCGCTCCCCGACCGCTCGGCGGGCAAGATCAAGTTCGCACGCCCACATGGCGCATCGTCTGCCGACGGTAACAGGTTGCGCCGGTTGGTAGTGAGTGAATCCGAGCGTTGGCAACAACTTCCAACGTTCGGCCGGGCCCGCGAGCGAGAAGACCGCGCGTGCAACCTTGGACTCAATCAGGTGGAAAGCCTGCCAAAGAATGTCCAAATCCGCGTTGCACACCACATCCTGGCTCGTCATCCCCAGGTGGATGATGCCCTTGGCCTTCGGGCACGAATCGCCCAGCGCGTGCACGTGCGCCATCACGTCGTGGCGGAGTTCACGCTCGTACTTCTCCGCGAGCTTCATCTCGTCGTCGGTGATGCCGACGGTGCCGTCGGGGTTGGTGCGGTTGACGACGGCTCGGAGCTCTTCGACCTGCTCGCGGGTAACGAGGGGTCTGGACGAGCCCGTGGAACATGCAGCCCGACCGTCAGGGAGGGCTTGCGGCGCTGGGACGCCGGGTGCGTGCGTTGTCTGCAAGCCCTCGCTGACGCTCGGGCTACCTGTGGGGGTCAGTTCATGCATGGCCTCGGCGACCGCGAGCCAGATCTTGCGCCAGGTGTTGAACTTGTGCCGCGGCGACCAGAGGCGGAGCATCTCGGCGCTGGCGTTCCGCTCGGCGAGGGGCGAGGTGTAGGTGTCGTATTTCGACGTCGTGGTCACGCCGAACGCCGCCTTCCGTTGCCGTTCTGCTTGGCGTCCTTCAGAGATTCAACCAGTAGTACATCGAGGTCGACCGATTCCTCATCGCTGATCCACAGGATCAGCCGGCGGCCACCGGGCGACATCGAGACGAACGCGGGATGACGAATGACATACTCGTCGCCACTGCCCATCTTGAGCACAAAGGGCTTGAACGGGGATGTCGTCAGACGACTCTTGATCGCCTCAGGAATCATGCGCAAATGGTAGCGGACTCTGGAGAATCCGGTACTCATGCGGCGGGTTGCTGCTCGCGCCGCGGAACCACTCGCCTTATTCCTCCGCCCGTGGCCGGTAGTCGAAGTTCACCGAGTAGCACGCGGCCCAGTGCGGGTAGGCGGTCTGGCAGCGGAAGCCCACGAACTGGTCGGCGTTCCAGCCAGAGGCCGCGAAGAGCGTCCGGGTCAGCTCGGCGTGGCGCGGGTAGTACTCCGTCGCGGCGTTGCGCGTGCCCGGGCCGAGCACCTGCAGCAGCGGGGCGCCCGGCAGCGTGTCGAACCAGTTCCCCGGGCGGAGCGAGTGCGCCTCGCGCGGCCACAGGAACAGGTCGAGGGACGGCACGCAGTTCTGCGCCAGCGACCGTTCGAGGTACACGTCGAACACCGCGCCGCGCGTCGGCACGCGGATGTTGAAGCGCGTCTCGTGCACCCGGCCGAAGTGCTGCGAGTTCTCGTCGTCGTCGGGCGCGTTGGACGCGAGCACCACGTCCACCGCTTCCTCAGCGCTGCGGGGCTCCACCACGGCGAACAGCTCGCGCTTGTGCTGGCGGCTGGTCACCAGCGCGAGCGGCTGGGTGCAGAAATCCACGAGCACGCGCTCGCCCGAGAGCAGCGGGGGAGCCGGCGTGCCAACGCCCTCGCCCGCGCCGGGCCGTTCGGGAGAATCCACGCTGCGGCCCAGCACCAGCGGCATCGCGTCGGGACGGGCCCGGTACCCGAGCACCGCGTGGCCGCCAAAGACCTCGACCTTGGCGGGGTTCGCGGGCTTGGGGCGGAGGATCACGATGATGGCTCGCGTGTCCATGACGCGGCCGATGGCCTCGGCGGCGGCCTCGAAGAGTCGCCTGCGGCGATCGACGTGATCGAACGCGGCCCCGCTGTTCCAGGAGCGCTCGTCGGCGTCGCTCTCCTCGGGCTCCAGTGCTCGGATCAGGGCGGCCTGGCTGATGCCAAGCTCGCGCAGCGCGGCTTCGAACTGGTCGATGGCGCTGGGGAGGCCCGTGGCTCCTTCGCCGCCGATCCCGGCTTCGAGCGCGCCACGGGAGATCTGCCGGAGCCCCGCCACCCCCGGCCCCTTGGCCAGGGCTTCGACCGGCTCGTGCCCGAGCCGGGAGGCGACCAAAGCTCGCTGGGCGGTCCCCCGATCAACCCCTAGGAGCTTGGCCAGCCCCCGAGCCGACCGCATCGCTTCCGGCGTCGAGTCGATCAGCGCGGCGAGCTCGCCGGACAGCCGCCGTCCGAGCAGTTTCAGCCGCACGAGGTCCGGGGGCGAGAGTACCGAGGGATACTTGGGCACAGATACCTTTCAAACAGCGAACGGTTCGGTGTCAGTCTCCGAGTGGGAAAGCCTAACCGAGAAGTCGGTCCGTTTCACCTTGATTTGAGTTGCATCCCGCGCGATTTGTCATTAGACTGTCACTCAGTGACGGCAAGTTGAGTGTCACTCATACGCTGAAACGTCCGATTCAGCGGGTTCGATTGCTCGGCCCCGCTCCATTCGACAGTCAGTTCTTTCCCACCAGAGCCCCCGCGCGTCGCGGGGGTTTCTGTTGCGCTGGAACGCACGCGGCGGGCGCGGGAAGTGGTCAACCGCGAACCTTATCCGTTCGTCTGGTAGACTCCGGACCAGATGAAGCTTCCAGCGGATGTTGTTGCTCGCCTTCGAGGCAAGTACCAGGGGCGTTCGGTGTGCGTCACCGGCGGGGCCGGGTTCATCGGCGGCCACCTGTGCGATGCCCTGCTTTCGCTGGGTGCGTCAATCACTGTCATTGATGATCTCTCGAACAGCACGGCCGAGCACATCGCCTCGCTGATGGACCTCGAGCCCAAGCGCGTGCGGTTCGTACACGGGTCGGTGCTCGACGATGATGCGCTCCTGGAAGCGGTCGGTCGCGGCGCGACCGGCGAGGGCTGCCAGATCATCTTCCACCTGGCGGCGATCGGATCGGTCCCGCGGTCGGTGGCCAACCCGCAGCGGTCCTGGTCGGTGAACGCGACGGGGACGGTCCGGGTGCTCGTGGCGGCCACGGCCAAGCCACCTTCGGGGCCGCGGGTGCCGGTCGAGCGGGTCGTGCTCGCGTCGTCGTCGTCGGTGTACGGCGATCCGCAGGTCTCGGTGGGAGCTTCGCTGCCGCCGCTTCCCAAAGTTGAGACGATGCTGCCGCGCCCGATGTCGCCCTACGCGGCGAGCAAGCTTGCGGCGGAAAGCGTGCTCGCGCCGTGGACGACCTGCTACAAGCTGTCCACGGTGGCGCTGCGGTACTTCAACGTCTTTGGCCCGCGGCAATCGCCGGACTCCGAGTACGCCGCGGTGGTGCCGGCGATCGCCAAGCGCGTGCTCGGGGGCCAGCCGGCGTTGATTTATGGCGACGGGCGCCAGAGCCGCGATTTCACGTTCGTGGGCAACGCGGTGCTCGGGACCCTGCTGGCGGGCGTGGCCGATTGGCCGTTCCGGGGCGAAGCGATCAACGTCGCGGCCGGGCGGCGGACGTCGGTGCTCGAATTGGCGCAGATGATCGCCAAGGCGTGCGGCGCGGATGGCCGGCCGCCCGAGTTCAAGCCCGAGCGTTCGGGCGACGTGCGCGACTCGCTCGCAGACCTGGGGCGGGCGCGGGAGATGCTCGGGTACGAGCCGGTGACGAGCCTCGAGGCGGGGATCGTCGAGACCATGGCGTACTACAGGTCGATTTTCCCGGCGGGGGCCGCGGCTCGTGAGACGGGCCGGTCATGATGATGCATGCGGTGGCTTGTTGAGACAGCCGGCGGGTTGTGGGAGCTTGGGCGCCTGGCGGTGATCACGCGCCTGCGCTTCAAGGGCCCGTACTGGAACTGGCGGATGCACACGGCGTTCGGGCGGGGCATGCCGGGGCGGGGGGAGACCATCCGAGCGGTGCTGGCGTACGGGCGGTGGATCTACCGAATGAGGCGGGGCCGGTGAGGCGACCCCCGCAAAGGCCCCTGACTTATAAGACTTTGTCAAAGACGCCCGAAAACAATGCCGATCCGGTTGATCCGATCGCTCGTCCGGGCGGCGGAGGCCGTGCGGGGTGTATCCTGTAGGTTCCCGCTCGTGTCGGACCCAGGGTGCGACAGGTCCCATAAAACGGTTCCTTGGAGTGTGCTGATGTCTTCGAACAACCCCCAGAACAGCGGAACGTTCGTGAGGGCGTTTCTGCCGGGTCTGATCGTCGGGCTCGTGATCGGTGGATTTGCGGGCGCGCTCCTGTCCGGGCTTGGCGGCCCGGGGACGGTCAAAGCGGTGACCTCCACGGGCGATTCGACCGTCGGGGCCTCGCGTCCGCGCGAGGGTGACGTGCCGCCTCCGCCCGTGGACGACGCCGCGCCGCCGGCCGAAGCGGCGCCGAGCGACCCCAACAGCCCGAGCGAAGATCCCGCCAATCCGACACCGCCGCCCGCGGAAGGCTCGGACCAGCCGCAGCAGCCGCCGACCGAGCCTGCGCCCACGGAGCCGGCACCCACCGAGCCGGGCAACGCCGAGCCCAAGGGCGACAATTCGGGCGCGACGCCGATCGAGCCCAAGTAACACCGAGGCTCGGCGGCGGTCACGTCTGGACAAGCTGTCGATGACACGGATCCGTGCGCGCCGGCCATAGGATGAGCCGAGACGCGATGACTTCCTCCCAACCGAGCCTTGCCCGCCTTGTTCGCCAGCACGCCGAGACGGCGCGGCTGATGGGCGTGGACTTCGTCCCCGTGTACCGGCGATCGGACGGCGGCGACGCCTCGAGCGCCGCGCCGATGGTGGAAGCAAAGCCCGCGGACGCTCCGGCGGCCGCGCCGACTGCTGCGGTCACGGTGGAGGTGACGACGCCGGCGAGCGTGGCGCCGTCCGCGGCTCCGGCGGCGGCCGCGGTGGCGGCCGCGGTTCGCGACCGCGCGCGGTCCCAGAAGCTGCTCGACGAGCTGCGGGCGCGGTACGAGGCGGACGCTCCCCACAAGCATTTCGTCACCGCGCACACGAACATCGTGTTCGGCGAGGGTGATCCGTGCGCGCGGCTGATGTTCGTCGGCGAAGCGCCGGGGGAGGAAGAGGACCGGACCGGTCGTCCGTTTGTCGGGCGCGCGGGTCAGCTCCTGGACAAGATGATCGTGGCGATGGGGCTGCGGCGCGAGGACGTGTACATCGCCAACGTGATGAAGACGCGCCCGCCCGGCAACGCGACGCCGACGCTCGACGAGGCGCGGCTGTGCGCCCCGTACCTGTACGAGCAGATCTCGATCATCGGCCCGCAGGTGATCGTGACGCTGGGGCTCCCGGCGACGCGCACGCTGCTCAACACCACGGAGGCGATGGGGAAACTGCGGGGCCGGTGGGCGGTCTTCAACTGCGGCGGGATCGGGGCGCCGGCGGAGATCGCCGTGATGCCCACGTATCACCCCGCGTACCTGCTGCGCAATTACACGCTGCAGGAGCGAGCCAAGGTGTGGTCGGATCTTCAGATGGTGATCGAGAGACTGGGGCTGCCGCGGCCGGCCGCGACGGGCGGATCGGCGTGACGGAGGGCGTAGGCAGCGGGGCCCGGAGTTGTGCGCCCGGCCGATAAGGAATTCACCTTTTCGAATTTATTTGGCCCTCGGGAACCCGCGCAACACTTGCCGCGAATCAATAAACGGCGAACCATGATCGGCGTTCAAAGGAACCGCATGTGAGCCAACGAGCAAGCTTGAGATGTGAGTGACCCGGGACCGCCCGGAGAGTGTGCTCGGCTTCAACACTGACCCCCACGAGACCCGGTGCTTCGGTTCGTCCGAGTGCCGGGTTTTTTCTTTGGGTGCGATCCGACCGGCTCGGCGGCGTGTTGGAATTCCCGCAACGACTTCAAGTGTGACGGTCACAACGGGCCCGTCGTGAGGCCTGGCAGAAAGCGCTCGCCGTGAGCGTCTCGCGCGGGCGGCGAGCGGCTACTGCGGCGGCTGGGTGGTCGGCCTGATGGCGGTGACCCACCAGCTCGGTGTGGCGTTCCAGTCGACGGTGAAGTCGAACTCGATGGCATCGCCGACCGAGAGGCCGTCGAGCGTGACTCCCGGGCCCAGCGGGAAGGGCATCGCCATCTTCTTCATGCCGAGCGTGCCATCCTGGCGGACGAAGTCCGGGATTTCCTCGTGGCGCACGATGAACTGGCTGCCCGGGCGGTCGGCTGCGGGCATCGCCTCGATGACGCCCTTGACCGTGTACGACTTGACCGCCACCGAAGACCGAGGCGGCAGCGACGGCGACGTGTTCCTGGTGCAGGCGACAAGCGACGTCGCGGCGATTGCCGCGGTGACCAGGGCGCGGAGCACAAGAGTCAAAGGCTTCATGGCACTTCAGAATAGCCGCGCGGCGACAGCGGCCCGGCGCCTCAGGAAATCACGAGGCTCGGGCGAGAGGTTGGTTCTGCGGTGTTGCGGGTGCGCTGAACCAGGGGTTCAGGCGGGCTTGACGCTGACGTATCCCTCGACGCTGCGGAAGTCGGGGACCAGGTCGGGCGTGAAGGTCATGGTCCAGGCTTCGCCCTGGGCGACGCGGACGACGGTGGCGCACTTGACGCGGCTGGTCCAGTCGCGGTTGCCGCGGTTGTAGACGTTGAGGTTCTGCTGGCGGAGCTTGTGCCCGCGGCGCAGGGCCTTGGCGTTGGTCGGGTCGCGGCGCATGAGCCTTTCGAGGGTGGAGATGCGCCCTTCGCCGCGCGGGGCCTTGGTGATCGTGCAGGTGATGGTCTGCCCGGGCTTGAGGGAGTCGAACGGGCTGGACTTCTTGGTGGCGGCGGCGGTCATGGGCGTGTACCTCGAATTCGGGCACCCGGCCTGTCAAGGCCGGGTCGAGCCCCGGGGTGGGGGTCGAGATGATAGACAGGGTGCGGTCACCGGGAAACTTCGGGCGGAGGAGGCTTGGAAGCCCTGGACCGGCCGCGATATCGACCCGGATGCCAAGGCAACCCGCCACGCAGGGCGATCAGGCTCCGAAAACGGACAGAATTCCGTGCAACGTCGACTACACTCGCCGCATGACCGACACCCCCGCTTCCCAGCCTGCTCCGTTTGACGCCAACCTGCCGCACCACGCCAAGCCCAAGCTGCGGCCCGTGCGGGGTTTCCCCGCCAAGGCGGGCGAGCAGATGGTGCTCGGGCTCGCGGATGCCCGGCAGATCTCCGACAAGGTCGTTTTCACGATGCCGGCGGCGCAGCTCATCCTGCCGATGCTCGACGGAAACCGGTCGATCGACGAGGTCGTGGCGGCGGTGGGGCGGGGGCTGACGCGGCCGGTGGTCGAGCAACTGGTCGCGCAGCTTGACGACGCCGGGCTGCTCTTCGGCCCGGTGTTCGATGCCCTGGTCGTCAAAATGCGGCACGACTTTGACTCGACGCCGAACCTGCCGCCGGCGTCCACGGCGGCGCTGGCCGAGCAGCTCGCGGTGAAGGAGCTGGGCGAGAGCGCCGCGGAGGCGCAGAAGGCCGAGGTTGGCGCCACCAAGCTGCGCGAGCTGCTGGACCAGTGGGTCGACAAGGCGCTTGAGAAGGTCGAGAACCCGAGCCTGTCGACGCTGCCCAAAGCGATTCTCGCCCCGCACATCGACTACCCGCGCGGGTGGCTGAACTACGCGTCGGTGTGGGGCCGGCTGCGGGTGGTCGATCGCCCGGACCGCGTCGTGATCCTGGGGACGAACCACTTCGGCGAGGGAACGGGGGTCGTGGGCTGCGACAAGGGGTACGTGACGCCGCTGGGGACGTGCGAGGTGGACGGCGTGCTCGTGGGCGCGATGAGGAAGCGGCTGGGCGACCGCCTGTACCAGAACCGCTACGACCACGAGCGCGAGCACTCGATCGAGCTGCAGATCCCGTGGGTGCAGCACATCCTGGGGCGCGACGACGCGGGCAACTTCTGCAAGGTGTACGGCGTGCTCGTGCACGACCCGACGGTGAACGCGGGCGAGTCGTACGACGGCAACGGTGTGGCGCTGGACCCGTTCATCGAAGCGCTGCGGGAGTCGCTGGAGGAGGCGGGGGGGACGACGCTGGTGATCGCGTCGGCGGACCTGAGCCACGTGGGCCCGGCGTTCGGCGACCAGCAGGCGCTGGCGGGCGAGGAGGGCCCGGCGGTCGAGTTCCGCAACAAGGTGTTCCAGCACGATCGCGACATGCTGAACCTGGTGCGTGAGAACAAGCCCGACGAACTGGTGTCGTCAATGGCGTGGCAGCAGAACCCGACGCGGTGGTGCTCGGTGGGGTGCATCGTGGCGGCGATGAAGGCGGTGGAGCCGTCGACGGTGGAGATCGTGAACTACGCGGCGGCGATGGACGAGCAGGGGATGGGGATGGTGTCGAGCGCGGCGGGGGTGATGAGCTAGCGGACAGTAAACAGTGAGCAGTGAACAGCGTGAGGCGGGAGGTACGTCATG
>JAJVHS010000020.1:0-13069 GCA_022072615.1 Phycisphaerales bacterium | reverse complement strand
GCCGGGGGGCGGTCGTTCGTACCGGGATCTTGTCATCTGGCAAAAAGCTATGGACCTTGTGGACCTGGTGTACGGGGTGTGCCGCCGGTTGCCCAAGGAGGAGCTCTTCGGGCTCCGGTCCCAGTTGACCCGGGCGGCGGTTTCGATCGCATGCAATATCGCCGAGGGTCATGGTCGCGGCTCGCGCCGGGATTTCTGTCGATTCGTCAAGATTGCACGCGGGTCAGTGTGCGAAGTGAAAACACTTCTTGAGATCGCCGTGCGCAACGGCCTCATCAAAAAGGAAAACATTCGAGAGTCGTACATGCTCGCCGAAGAGATCGCCCGCATGTCCACGGGACTGGTGAGAAGACTGGGCGCGCCGCCCGTGAAATGACTGCGACCGATGTCTCGTTTGAACGTTCGGGTATCCGTCAGTTCACTGCTTACTGTTCACTGCAAACCAGCTAAACTGCCCCCGTGCCCGACGCCAACGCCCACAACTGGTCCGCGGCCCTTGCCGGCAAGTTCCTGGTCTTCGAAGGTCCCGACGGGTCCGGCAAGACCACGCAGCTGCGCCGCGTCGTCGAGTGCTGCAAGGCCGCCGGCGTGGAGCTCATCGAGGTCCGCGAGCCCGGCGGCACGCACATCGGCGAGCACATCCGCGAGGTGCTGCTCGACAAGGAGACCGGCGAGCTGGCGATGCGCTGCGAGATGCTGCTGTACATGGCCAGCCGGGCCCAGCTCGTCGAAGAGAAGATCCTGCCGGCGCTCGCGAAGAACAAGCTCGTCATCGCCGACCGCTTCGTGAGCTCGACCCTGGCGTACCAGGGCGCGGCGGGCGGCCTGCCGCAGGACGAGATCCGGGCGGTCGCGGCCTGCGCGCTGCAGGGGCTGCGCCCGGACCTGGTGATCATCTTTGACGTCGACGAGGTCACCGCCGCCGCCAGGATGAACCCGCTCCTGCATGCTCAGAACGGCGGGGCGCCGACCCGCGACCGGGCCGAGCTCGACCGCATCGAAGCCAGGGGGCTCGAGTTCCACCGCAAGGTCCGAGCGGGCTACCTCGAACAGGCGCGGCTCGATCCCGAGCACCACCTGGTCGTGGATGCGTCCAAAGCCCCGGAGCAGGTGTGGGAGGAGCTCAAGCGTGGGTTGTGCGAGCGCTTCGGGAAGTCCGGCGGCCAGCCGTCGGGGTGAGGTGGCCGCGATCAGGGCTTCTTGGGGTCCGGCACCGGGTCGGCGGACTTGGGCTTTGCCGCGGGCACGCGGATCGCGGTCCCGCAGACGCGGCAGCGGACCGTCCGGCCCCGAGCGGTCGCCGGAACCGAGAGCACCTTGCGGCACGTCAGCTTCGGGCACATGATTTTGACGGAGTCGGCGGGGCTCATGGGCGGTTTCCTGTGCATGCTCCATCGGACCGACGGGCATCAATCTTGATCGCGACCGGCGGCAGGACGGTTGGTGCCGCCGGTTCTTGGTCCTAAAATGTGCCAGCCGAGGCGCTGCGCGCAGCGAGGCGAGGTTCGCGGACCGTGCCCGAGGGCATCGAGCAGGCACCAAAACGCAGGGACATCGATGGCAGTTGCCGGCACCAGCGTGCGAAACAGGACCATGGCCGTCGTCGGGCTGCAGTGGGGCGACGAGGGCAAGGGCAAGATCGTCGACACGCTCGCCGAGTCGTTCGACGCCGTGGTGCGGTACAACGGCGGCGCCAACGCCGGGCATTCCGTGGTGATCAACGGACAGCGCTTCGCGCTGCACCTGATCCCCGCGGGCATCCTGACGCCCGGCAAGAAGGCCGTCATCGGCAACGGCGTCGTGGTCGACCCCGAGGCCCTGATCCGCGAGATCGACGGGCTGGCGAGCCGCGGGGTCGATACGTCGGGGCTGGTGATCTCGGACCGGGCGCATGTCGTCATGCCGTACCACCAGGCAGAGGACGGGCTGCGTGAAGATATTCTGAAGCGAGCGGCCGAGGACGAGGAGTTCGGGGACTCGACCAAAGTGTCGCACATCGGGACGACGCGGCGCGGCATCGGCCCGTGCTACGCGGAGAAGGTGCAGCGGTCGTCGGCGGTCCGGATGGGCGATCTGCTGAACGCGTCGACGCTGGGGCCGAAGATCGAGCTCGCGCTGCGGATGAAGCGGGCGACGCTCGCCGAGGCGGGCGTGGCGCTGGACCCCAAGACGCTGCTCGCCAAGGCGCTCGAGCAGGGCGTGCGGCTGGCCCCGATGATCCAGGACACCACGTACCTGCTGCACGAAGTGCTCGCGGGCGGAGGGTCCGCGCTGTTCGAAGGTGCGAACGGGTCGCTCCTGGACGTCGACCACGGGACGTACCCCTTCGTGACCGGGTCGTCATGCACGTCGGCGGGCATCTCGCCGGGCACGGGCGTGCCGCCGTCGGCGATCGGCCGCGTGCTGGGGATCATGAAGGCGTACTCGACGCGCGTGGGCGCCGGGCCGATGCCGACCGAGTTGCACGACGACACCGCGCACCGCATCCGCGAGCGCGGCCGAGAGTACGGGACGACGACCGGCCGGCCGCGGCGGGTTGGCTGGCTTGACCTGGTCGCGGTGAAGTACGCGTGCATGCTCAACGGCGCGACCGGGATCGCGGTGACGCTGCTGGACGTGCTCGGCGGCATCGACGAGCTGAAGGTGTGCGTGGGGTACGAGGTCGACGGCAAGACCACCGATCGCTTCTGCGCGGACGGGGGTCAGTTGGCGACGGCTCGGCCGGTGTTCAAGACGCTCGCGGGCTTCAAGGAAGACCTGGCGGGCTGCCGGTCGATGGACCAGCTTCCGGCGGCGGCCCGGGCGTACCTGGCGTTCGTGGAGGAATTCACGGGCGTGCCGGTGGAAATGGTGAGCGTCGGCCCGGGCCGGGAGCAAACCATCACCGTTCGTCGGACGTAGCTGTTGAACCGGCGGGCGTGGGGCCTTGAGCCGGAGAGTGGAAATCCCCGTGCCATCAGCTTCCAGCCCGTCACAAGCTCCTGTCGCCGCGGACCAGGCGATGAACGACGCCGACCGCAAGGCGCTCGAGGCCATCCGCCGGCGGAACCCCGACGCCGATCCCCGAAAGTTTCTGCCCGATGTGCCCGTGATGCGGATCCCCCGGCACATCGCGATCATCATGGACGGCAACGGCCGGTGGGCGACCTCGCGCGGGCTTTCGCGCAGCGACGGCCACCGTGCGGGCGCATCATCGGTGCGTCGGGCGCTGGTGCGATGCGCCGAACTGGGCGTCGAGTACCTCACGCTGTACTCGTTCTCCAGCGAGAACTGGCGTCGGCCGGAGGACGAGGTGCGGGCGTTGATGGAGCTGTGCGTCGAGAACTGCCACAGCCAGCAGGCCGAGCTGTCGTCATCGGGCGTGCGGGTGAAGGTGATCGGCAGGCGCGAAGGCCTGCCGGAAGATGTGCTCGGGGCGCTGGACTTCGTCGAGCAGGCCACCGCCGGCGGCAACCGGATCACGCTGTGCCTGGCGATCAACTACGGGTCGCGGGGCGAGATCGTGGACGCGGTGAAGTCGCTGGCGAGGGATGTGGCGGCGGGCCGGCTCGGGGTGGACCAGATCGATGAGGCGATGGTGGCGTCGCGGCTGTACACGGCGGGGATCCCCGACCCGGACCTGCTGGTGCGCACGGCGGGCGAGATGCGGGTGAGCAACTACCTGCTCTGGCAGATCAGCTACTCGGAATTGTGCGTGACGCCGGTGCTGTGGCCGGACTTCACCGCGGCGGACGTGGATGCGGCGGTGCGGGAGTACGCGTCGCGGAACCGCAAGTTCGGCGGGCTTGCGGGCGGGGCATGAGCACGCTCGTCGTGCGCGCCGTGCAGGCGGATTCGCACCGCCGGCCGGCGACGTGTTGCGACCTTCCGCGGCGCGGCCACACCGAGCCAAAGCAAATCGCCCGTGACCACGTCATGATCACGGGCGACAGAGGAGAGAGAGACACGTCTATGGGTGGGTCGGCACTCTTTGCCGACCGTTCCCTGCTCCCGGCGCCCCTTTTGGCGGCGGCACCGGGAGGGGCCGTCGGGTGCAGCGGTCAGGCCGAGCGCGGGGTCGCGGCCCGGATCGGCGAGACCTCGCTGGCCGGGGTGGCGGCCTTCAGCAGCGCCCGGTGCTTGAGCTTGCACACGGCGATGAACGCGATCTCGGCCGCGGCCCAGATGGCGACCCAGCCGCCGCCGCCGTTGCCGAACCCGTAGCTGTGCAGGCCCGACGCCATCAGGTAGTTCACGCCGTAGAACGTCCACACGATCGCGGCGAAGCCGAGCACCGCTGAGGCCGCGAGGCCGAAGTCGTGCAGCCAGCGCACGTACCGGGCGTGCAGCATGATGAAGTAGACGACGATGCTGATCAGCGCCCAGGTTTCCTTCGGGTCCCAGCCCCAGAAGCGGCCCCAGGAATCCGCCGCCCACACGCCGCCGAGGATCGTGCCCGCCGTCAGCAGGAGCACGCCGAGCTGCAGCGCCCGGTAGAGCTGCGCCACCAGCGGGTGCGAGAGGCGCTCGTCGGGCGAGGGAGCGGTCTTGGCCATCAGCACCTCCTTGACCAGGTACACGTGGCCGAGGAGCGACCCGACGGCGAGCACGCCGTAGCTGGCCACGATCGTCAGCACGTGCACGATGAGCCAGTAGTTGCTGCGGAGCACCGCGGGGAGCGAGTTGGTCTGGCTCTCCAGCGGGACCAGGTAGGAGAAGAGCACCGAGAGTTCGGCGACCGCGAGCCCGCCGAAGAGGTACCAGCCCTTGCGGTTGATCGCCTGCGCAACGCCGCCCAGGAGGATGCCCGTCAGCCCCATCCACAGCAGCGCCTCGTACGTGTTGCTCACCGGGGCGCGCTCGAGGATGAGAACCCGGAGGGTGATGCCAAGGCAGTGCTCAACGATGCCGGCGACGCCGCAGAGGATCGCGAGGATGACCAGAGGCTTGCGCAGCGCCGCGCCGGCGATGCGCGAGACGCCGAAGAGGACGATGGCGACGCCGTAGAGGATGGCGGTCATCAGCCAGGGCTTGTGCGAGTTGTAGAACAGCTCGTAGTTGACGCGCTTGAGGTCGGCGGGGTCGATCGACCCGGCGGCGTTGATCGCGTCGACCAGGGCATCGACCGCGGCGTTCATGTCGCCGCCGGAGGTGTAGGCCTTGGACAGGTTCGTGAAGGCGGCCTGGACCTGCTCGGTCCCCGGATCGCCGCCGCGGATGCCCGCGACCAGGAACGTCTTGCCCTTGGGCTGCGGGACGATGAGCAGCGGCTCGCCGTCCATGAACATGCTGAGCCGGTGGATGGCCCCGCGGACGTCGAGGGCCTGGTTCTGCTCGCGCGTGGTAGGGGCGTTGCCGTTGAGCTGGCGGGCCTTCTCGACCTCGGCGAGCAGGTCGTTGAGCCCCTTGCAGTTGACGAGCTCGGTCGCCGAGAAGAACCGCTTCTCCGGGTCCAGGCCGATTTTGCGCTTGAAGGGCCGGTTCTCGATGCCGAAGAGCGGCTTGCCGATCAGGTCGTGCGAGTTGAACATCATGTCGCACAGGAGCTGGGTCGACGTGCGTCCGGCGTACGCCTCCGGGCCGGAGGACGCGGACCAGCGCGTCCTTCCGGTGACCTGCGCGGCGAGGTTATCGGCGTAGGTCTCCAGGGGCATGACGCGTCCGCCGTCCTGGACGGCAAGACCGCCGAGCTTCTTCATCCACGCGTCCTCGGCGGATGCCGCCCGGGCCGGCGCCGCCGCCACGACCAGAAGCACCGCCGCGGCGATGAACGCGACCGACTTAAGAAGGAATGGACGTAACACTGTTCTGCTCCTTCGTTGAGAACGGGGTGGGAATGCCCGGATGGCCCCAGCTCCAGCCTCGGCTATAGAACGTGATCGCGATGCCCAGACAAAGGAAGATCGACGCGATGTAGGTGAGCAGGAGGCCGGGGTCCCGCATCACGCTGAAGATCGAGGTCGAGTTGCCGACGAACCCGGACTGGTACACCTTCCAGCCCGAGTGCTCCAGCGGCGAGTTCATGTGGATGCGGACCTTGTCGAGGTTGCCCTGCGGCGACGTGACGGAGACGTCCGACTCGTAGGCCATCGCCATCTCAGTTCCCGGGTAGTCGATCTTCCGGAACTCCTTCAGCGTAATCGAGAAGGGCAGGGGGTGGGTGCGCGGGCCGTACCGGATCATCACGCCCGGTCCCTTGGCGGGCACCGGGACCATCGCCTTCCAGGCTACCGGCTGCGGGCCCGACCCGTCGCCGAGGTCGACCACCATCGCCGGACGGTACTCGTCGGCGGGCGGGGCTTCGGTGAAGTGCGACACCTCGCGGGCCCGGGCGATGTCCTGGCGGATCGACAGGTTGCGCGTCCCGACGGTGAACGACCACGGCAGCGGCCCGGTCTGCTCCGCGGTGTGGACCGCGCCGTCGGGGGAGACGTACCCGACCTTGAGCGCCCCGGGCTTGCCGTACACGACGACGGTCTCGCCGCCCTTGGGCTGCGACCCGGCCGCGGGCGTGAGGTGCGCGCCGGACTTGGCGGTCCCTTCGATGGTCTTGACCAGGACCATGTCGGCGAACTTGGTGAACGCGGTGTGCCGCTCGGATGTTCCCTTGCCGTCGGTGATCACGACGTCAATGGCGGGGTTGGGCTCGGCGCCGGGGGTCGGGGTGGTCTCCTCGAGACCGCTGCCGGACACCATCGCGTACTGGAACTTCTTGATCGACGTGATCGTCCAGCCGGGGAAGGCCTCCTGGCCCTGGTCGGCCAGCGGGATGCGCTTGCCGTCCACCACGAAGACGTACCCGCCGGGCGTTTCGGACGGGGCGCTCGCCGTCGCCGGCGGGTCCCAGGTTGCATCCGGGCCCAGCAGCCGGACCTTGAGCCCGGCGAGGTCGGCGGCGCCGCCCTGGCCCTCCTCGCCGATCCAGAACGTCCGCGGCATCGACGGGTCGAGCGAGAGCTCGATGGCCCGGAACGGTTGGGGACCCCCGTCGACCACTTCGACGACCTCGCGCGTGTTGCTCCAGCGTTCGGTGACCTTGACCGACAGGTCGCCGAGGCGGACGGTCGCGGAGGAGTGCGGCGCGGTCGCGGCGCCGAGCACCGTGAACACGCCGCCCGTGTGCTCGACCAGCTCCAGGATCTCCTCGTCGGTCTCGATGTGATCGGCCTCCATGCCGGCATCGAGGCTGATGCGCCCTTCGATGCGGCCGTAGAGCGACCAGAAGCCGGCGACGATGAGCGTGACGAGGCTCGCGTGCACGGTGATGAAGCCCATGTGCTTCTTCTTCCACGGGAACCGCGTCACGACCGCGAGGATCAGGCTCGCGCAGATCATGACCATGAGCGCCATGAACCACGACGACCCGTAAACGACCGCCTTGGCGACCTTGGCGCTCTGCGTCGATTCCAGGTACGTCCCCCACACCATCGCCACGGTCACCGCCGCCAGGAGCGGGATGGCCACTTTGATGCTGCCGAGCCACAGGATCGCGGCCCCGGTCGGCGTGCGGTGCCAGCTGTGCGTTGCCTTCATTCGTTCACTCCCGAATCGCCCCCGGCGGGCGCAAAGCGACTTGAATTTCTGAGTGCCGGATCAAAGCCGTTCTCGCCCTCGCGCACGGCGCGGTCACGGGCGGGGATGCTGACGACGAAACAGGTCCCTTCGCCCGGCCGGCTCTCGACCTCGATGCGCCCGCCCTGCTCGCGCATCAGCTTGGCGCTGATGGGCAGGCCTAGGCCGGTCCCGCGGCCCACGGACTTGGTCGTGAAGAAGGGTTCGAAGATTTTCTGGAGGTTCTTGGCCTCGATGCCGCAGCCCGAGTCGCGGATCTCGATCCGGCACTCGCCCCCGGCGCGCCTGGTCGAGACGGTCAGCCGCCGCGTCGGGGATTCTTCCATGGCGTCGAGCGCGTTGCGGAGCAGGTTGGCGAGTACCTGGCCCAGCGCGTGCTGGTTGAGCCGGGTGGACCCCGTCGATTCGTCCAGCGACGTCTCCACCGTTGTCTGCCTGAGCCGACGGTCGAACGCGAGCATCTCCATCGACGCCTTCACGACGTCGTTGACGGGCAGGTACTCCAGCCGGCCGTCGCCGGGGTGGGCGAAGGCCGTGAGCTGCCGCACCGTGCGCTGGATGCGCTGCACCTGCTCGCGCAGCGCCGCGATCATCTCCGGCCGCGGGTGCGAAGGGTTGCGCTGGAGCAGCTGCAGGACGCCGTCCATGCTCGCGAGCGGGTTGTTGATCTCGTGCGCGACGCCGGCGGCGAGCTGGCCCATCGCGGCCATCTTGTCCTGCTGGACGAGGACGGCGTGCTGGGCGCGGAGCTTGTCGGTCATGGCCCGCAGGCGGCGGTTCTGGCGATCCCGGGCGATCTCGCGCCGGTACAGGGCGCGGGCGATGCGGTTGGACAGGTAGACCGTGCCCAGCGCCGTGACCGCCCAGCCGATGCCCGTCAGCGACTCGCCGGCCGTATCGGGCCACTGGTTGGTGGCCCACACGCCGACGGCCATGCCGATGATCGTCATCGCGGCGGTGACATACGCCCGGGCTCCGGGCTGCAGCAGGCTCGCGAAGACCATGTGGAAGATGAAGAAGCCCAGCACCGGGCTGGCGGCGCCGCCGGTCCACAGCGCCAGGGCGAGGAGGAAGGAAAGGTCGATGGCCAGGTGCGCGGTGGCGAGCGAGTAGAGCAGGTCCAGGCGCTCGTGCAGCCGCGGCCGCCTGCGGTCGACGATCCACAGCACGAGGTTGATCGCCCCCAGCGCCGCGCCGGCGATGATCGGCAGGCTGCCGTGCGGGTAGAGCCTCAGCCACTGCAGGTTGAGCACGCCCGCGATGATGATGAGCGTGGCGGCGATCCAGCGCAGCCTCAGCAGCCAGCGCAGCTGCGAGTACAGGAGCATGACGCGGGCTCGCTTCACCTGCCTGCTCATGGCGCCGCCCCCGTGATCTTGCCGGGCGCCGAGGACCTGGTCGTCTGCACGCGGGGCGGGTCGGGCTGGCCGGCGTCGTCGTCGGCCACGGACCTGGTGAGGTCGAGCATCTTCTCGCCGGGCATGTAGTCGGTGAGCACGATGCGGCGGACGTTCCGCAGCGAGGAGATGGTCGCGGCCAGGCGGTCGAGGCCCTCGTGGATGTCGCGCAGGCGGCCCGCGGTCGCGGGGTCCGACCCGCTGCGGCGGTCGACCAGCTGGAGCTGCAGGTTGATCGCCGAGATGACGTTGAGCAGCTCGTGGTTCAGCGTCACCGCGAGCTGGTGCATGGCCTGGATCTTCCGGCTCTCCAGCGCGCCCAGCTCGACGGCCATCGCGTTGTACGCGTGGGCGAGCTCCCCGAACTCGTCGTCCTGGTCGATCGCCACGCGGCTGTCGAAACGCTCGGCGGAGAGGTCGCGGCACATGCGGACCAGCTCGCCGATCGGCCGCAGGATCATGTTGGCGGTCCCGACCAGGACGGCGCAGGAAATGTTGACCATCACCAGCGCCGCCACGGTCAGGCCGATGACAAGCCAGCGCAGGTCCGAAGAGACCGCCTGCTGCTCGGCCGCGATGAACTGACGGGCCTCACGGCCCAGGTCGATCACCGCCGACCGGAGCTGCGCCAGCGCGAGCGAGCGTTCGACCAGGTCGCTAGCGCCCAGCGACTTGGCGACCAGGTCGCTGACGCGCTGCATCTCGCCGGCGGCGGCGCCGGCCGGGGCGGCGAGGAGCGGGTGCCGCGAGAGTTCCTCGGACGTGCGGCGGATCGCCTCCTCGGCGTCGGCGGTGGCGCCCGGGATCGCCTGCTCGAGCCGGGCGACCTCGCCGCTGAGCTTCTGGACGCCGTCGATGAGCGCGGCGGCGTCGGCGTTCATCGTGTCAAGGTCGCGGAGCACGGCCTGGAGCAGGACGATGGCGATCACGGCGCCGGCGACGAAGCCGACGACCAGCAGCCCCAGCCTCGCCAGGAGCTTCTTCCGCAGGTTGGACCGTTCGCCGTTCACTGGCGGTGTGACTCCGCGGACGTGCTAGGAGAGCAGGCCGACCTGGGGCGCGTCCACGTGCTCCAGGTCCTTGGGGATCTTGAGTTCTTCGAGCTTGCGGTAGAGGCTGGAGATGCCGATGCCCAGGTGCTTGGCGGTCTGGGTCTTGTCGTACCGGTGCCGGCGGAGGGAATAGATGATGTACTGGCGTTCGAACTGGGTCATGGCGAGCTTCAGGTCCTCGCCGTCCTCGTCGGAGGCGTCGGCCCCCGCGAACGGAAGGTCGCCGACGCCGATCTGCCGGCCCTCGGCGAAGATCACCGCACGTTCGATGACGTTCTCGAGCTCGCGGACGTTGCCGCGCCACTCGTGGTTGAGCATGGCCCGCATCGCGCCGTTGGTGATGCCCAGCACCTTCTTGTTCATCTCGCGCGTGAACTTGTCCAGGAAGTGATGCACCAGCAGCGGGATGTCCTGCTGGCGCTGGCGCAGCGGGGGGAGCACCAGCCGCACGACGTCCAGGCGGAAGAGCAGGTCCTCGCGGAACTTGCCGGCCCGGCACAGCTCGTGCAGGTCCTGGTTGCTGGCGGCGATGATGCGCACGTCCACGGGGCGCGGGCGGGTGTCGCCGACGGGGATCACGACCCGCTCTTCCAGGACGCGCAGGAAGGAGGCCTGCACGCCCAGCGGGAGGGTCGAGATCTCGTCGAGGAAGAGCGTCCCGCCGTTGGCGGCCTCGAAGTAGCCGATGCGGTCCTTGACGGCGCCCGTGAAGGCGCCGCGGCGGTGGCCGAAGAGCTCGGACTCGATCAGGCTCTCGGGGATCGCGCCGCAGTTGACCGTCACGAAGGGCTTGTCGCGGGTGATGCCGTTGTAGTGGACGGCCCGGGCGAACAGCTCCTTGCCCGTCCCGGACTCGCCGATGATGAGCACGCTGCTGCGGACGGTCGAGAGCTTCCGGGCGAGCTCGAACACCTTGGCGATCGCCGGGGACTCACCGATCATGTTCTGGAAGGTGCTGCCGGCGGCGAGCTGCTCGGTGATCACGTGCTGGTCGCGGCGGAGCTCGCCCAGCTCCAGGGCCCGCTTGACCCGCATGAGCACGTCGTCGAACTGGACGGGCTTGAGCAGGTAATCGACCGCGCCGCCGCGCATCGCGGCCACCGCGCTCTCCACCGTCCCGAACGCCGTGACCACGATCACCGGGGTCTGCGGGGCGACCTGCTGGAGGTGGGCGAGCAGCTCGATCCCGTCCATCTCGGGCATGCGCACGTCCGTGATCACGATGTCGAACGTCCGGCGCAGCGCCTGGTCGTAGGCTTCCTTGCCGTTGGTGGCTTCGACGACTTCGTACTGTTCCTCGCGCAGCAGTTCGGCCATGGACTGGCGGAGCAGCTTCTCGTCTTCGGCAAGGAGGATCGACTTGGTCATGGCTTCGTCCCTCGGGCGTGCTCAGTTCTGAGCGGACTGGAGGTACTTCTCCGGCAGCGGGGTCTTCTCTCGCTCGCATTCCCAGTAGAGACTGACGATCCAGTAGCGGTTCCCGTCCTTGAGCAGCTGGATGCTGTTGATGCCGCGCACATAGGGCGTCGGGTTCTTGTTCTGGATCGTCTGGTACGTGCTCCACACCTGGGTGATGTGCGCGAAGGTCTCGGTCCGCCGGGCGATCTCGGAGTCCACGAACCCGCCCTTCTCGATGTACCGGCGGTTCTGGGCGACGAATTCGTCGACCTTCAGGAACACCGCGCCGCACGACCCGTCGGGGCGCGGCCGCGTCGCCACCAGCTGGGCATTGGGGAGGAAGAGCGACCGGAAACGGTCCCAGTCGCGGGCCTGGCCCTTCTCGCCCGCCGTGGACTCGTACATCGCCTTCACGATCGCGTCGACCGACGCGACGTCCTCGGCCTTGGCCTTGGGCCAGTCGGCCGCGAGCTCCGGGAACGACGGATGCCCGGCGGGAGGATGCTCCTCGCCCGGCTGGTCCTGCGACGCGGGCTGGAGAACGCCCAGGCCGGCGAGGATGAACGTGGAAGCGAGGACGACGCCGAGGGTCATGCTGCGATTCATCGCTGGGTACTCCCGCGTCCCGGACTGACGCCGAGACGGCAAGGGCTTGAGTGCAAAGAACGTGCCTTTATCCGAAATGACCTTTCGCCGGGTGAGAACGGGAACACGTCGCACCTCCCATTCCTGAGAATGAGAGGATATCGTCGTCGGCATTTCTTGACAATGAGAATATCGAGTCTTTTTGTCACTTTTTACCCATTCCAGCAGTGGCACGCCGAATGCAAAGGAACTCTGGGATTCTCGGCTGCGAGAACCGCCCGGATGCCAGGGGTTAATGCTGGTATCTGGTCTGGTTGGTGATGTTCGACTCATCTTCGCCCAGCAGGATGGACTCCATGCGTGCGATCTTCCGGTACCTGGCAAAACCCAAACTCCGCAAGTGGCTGATCGCCACCCCGATCGTGCTCATCGCCTTCGGGGTCGGCAGCGTCGAGCTCACGTCGCAGAGCTTCTTCTGCAACTCCTGCCACATCATGGAGCCGTACTACACGAGCTGGACCAAGAGCACGCACAAGGACGTCGAGTGCGTCGAGTGCCACATCTCGCCCGGGGTCGACAACTTCATCGCCGCCAAGCTCAACGGCCTGGGCCAGGTGGTCGACGACCTGCTCCACCGGACGTCGACCAAGCCGTCGGCCTCGGTCAGCCAGTTCGCCTGCACGCGGGCGGGCTGCCACACGATCGAGAAGGTCAAGGCCACCGAGAAGAGCAAGGGCAACTTCAAGTTCAAGCACGAGAAGCACCTGGGCCTTGAGTACAAGGGCGTCGCCGTCCAGTGCGGGACCTGCCACTCGCACGTCAAGGGCGAGGAGCACTTCACCGTCAACACGAGCATCTGCATCACGTGCCATCTCATCGAGAACCCGGCGGACCGGCTGGTCGCGGCCGCCCCGGCCGACAGCGGCGCGGCGGTCGTCACGACCATCCGCCTGGCGGTGCGGGAGACGCCCGCGTCCGAGTCCGCGCCCCCGGCCGGCGAGGATCCCGTAGCCGCCGGCGCAGTGAGCGAGCACGCCAAGCTGGCGCCGACCTCGTGCAAGTCGTGCCACGCGCCGCCGGAGGGGG
>JAJVHS010000102.1:25209-26696 GCA_022072615.1 Phycisphaerales bacterium | reverse complement strand
CGGCGGCCGTGGCGGTGGCGGCGGCGGTGGCCGCGGCGGCTTCGGTGGCGGCGGCGGCGGCGGCGGTGGCCGCGGCGGCTGGTAAACCACCCGGTCCGCTCACAACACGATGTGTACACACAACCGGCGCCCACAGCGCCGGTTGTTTTTTTCCAAGCACCCGCCGATGGTCACTTGCCCTTGCCGGGCTTCTCGATCTGGCCCGCTTCGATCTCCGCGAGCCGCTCCTTCAGCCACGCCTCACGCGAGGCCCGCCGCTCGTCGAGCCGGACCTTGGCCCGCTCAACCCGAGCCGTGAACGCCGCGACCTCGGACGCCTGCACCTCGAGCTGCGCATCGAACTGCGCCGCCAGCGCCGCCTTCACCTGCTCGCGCGCGGCCTCCACCTGGTCACCGGGCGCGTTGGACGTGATCTTGTCGCGGAGCTCGCGCCCCGCCTCGACTACCTGCAGTCCCGCCTGCCACTCCTCGATGCGGATCTTCGCCGCCTGCGGGTTCTCCTTCGCCAGCCGCTCCAGCTCGCCCACCCGCGGCCGCATGCGCTGCACGATGCGCTTGAGCGCCTCGGGGTCTGTCTGCTGCAGCTCGTGCGCCCGCTTGGAGAGCCGCGGCATGTGCTCGTCCATCCACGCCAGGATGCGAGTCACGTCCTCGTCGGTCACCGGCCTGGAGAACTCCGCGTGATCGCGGGCGCTCCACGGCCCGCCGCCCCACGGCCGCCCGCGCCCGCCCTCGCCCTCCGATTCCTCGCCCCGCTGTTCACCGAGCCCGCCCAGAAGGAACCAGCGCGCCCCCGGGCGCATGGTCGTGAACATCTCCTGAAGCTGCTGGTCCGTCACGTCGGCCGATTCAAGCTTCGTGCGCAGCCCGTCAAGCTGCTGCTTCAGATAGTCAAGCTCCTCCACCCGCTGCTGCAGCCGCCGCGTCAGCTCCTCCCGCGTCAGCGGCTCGCGTTCCATGTCGCGCCGCGGACCGCGGCGCTCGAACCGCGGACGCTCCTGCTCCGGCTGGCCCTCGCGCGCCGGTGAATCCTGCGCCGCGACCTGCGAGAAGCCGAGCACGCCCGCCCCGGCGATCACGATCGCCGAGCACCACGCCAGATTCCGTCCGGGCTTGCGGTACATCACAGCGATTCTCCCTCGAGGAACCACGCCCCCGCCGCCGGCTCGGACGAGAGCGACTGATCGATCGATTCCGAATCCAGCGCCAGCTCCGACAGGTCGTTGGTCGACTCGGTCATCGCCAGCCACGCGGAAAGATCCTGCTCGGCGGTGGAGGCCCGGAGGATCGCCGGCCCCGTCACGCTCGGCGCCGGACGCATCGAGGTCCACACGAGGACGCCCCCCACCGCCAGCGCGACCATCGCCGCGAGCCGCATCGCCGTGAAGCGCACGTCGCGCCGGCTCCCCGCGAACGTGTACACCACCCCCGCCGACTCCTCGCGGCGGCCGCCTGCCCGCGGCATCGTCGCCATGGCGATCCGGTCC
>JAJVHS010000102.1:0-25199 GCA_022072615.1 Phycisphaerales bacterium | reverse complement strand
AGCGTAGGCTCAAACCAGGAACAGCGACACGCAAACCAACGCAGAAGGAGGCACCCAATGTCCTGGTTCGAGCACAACACCAGCCGCATCAACTACGAGGATTGCGGCGACGGCGATCCGGTCCTCGAACCCCGGGCCCGTCGACGCCGCGTCCCGCCGGGCCAGCTCGTCCAGCGCGGCATCGAGCGCCGCAAGCTCGGGCTCGAGCGCGGCCGGGTCATCCCCCGCCGGGTTGAAGCTGTTGCGATGATTCGAGTTCGTCATGACGCCTTCTCCACACGCCCGGGCGCCGCGCCCCGGGTCCCGTGATCTTCCTGCACCGCCAGCAGATCCTTCAGCTTCCGCAGCGCCCGGTGATGCCGCGCCAGCAGCGTGCCCATCGGTTCGCCCAGCATCTCGGCCATTTCCTTGAATCCCATCTGCCCGTGATGCCGCATCATCAGCACCTCGCGGTCCGCGTCCGGCAGCGTCTCGATCGCGGCCCGAAGCGCGCCCAGCCGGTTCGAGTCACCCGCCCCGGCCGCCGCGCCGTCGTCCTCGCGCATGTCCGCCAGCGCCACCGGATCGGTCGGCGTCGCCTGCCGGCCCCGCCGCCGCGCCTCGTCGCGGATGCGGTTCATCGTCACCCGCATCAGCCACGGCTCGAACCGGCCCTGCTCCGTGTACGCCCCCGTTCCGACCTTCACCGCCACCGTCGCCAGCACGCTCTGGGCGATCTCTTCCGACACGTCCCGGTTGTGCAGCCTGCTGAACGCCATCGCGTACACCCGCCGAGCGTACAGACGCACGATCTCTCGCCACGCGTCGGCGTCGCCGGTCGAAGCGCGGCCGAGCAGCCCGGAAAGCCGGGCCTCGTCAACCGCGGATTCTGGGTCCTTGGCACTCGCCAACGCGTACATCCTTCATGTTCAACGCTCGCAACCCCTCCGGATTGCCACTCCCGGCCGAAGAATGCCAGGGTCCTGTAAGGCGGCCCGTTGGAGCACTTTATGCCCCAGATCAGCTATTCCGTCACCGCCACCCTGCCCGACCGCCACGCCGCCGACCGCTACCTCCGCTGGCTCACCGAGGGCCACGTCCAGGAAGTCCTCAAGGGCGGCGCGCACGACGCCCGCGTCGTCGAACTTGAATCGGACCATGCCGTCCAGGTCGAGACGACCTACCTCTTCCCGGACCGCTCCACCTATGAAACCTACGTCCGTGAACACGCGCCCAGGCTCCGAGCCGACGGCCTGCGCCGATTCGGCGACCTGCCCGGCGTTTCCTTCACGCGTCGACAGGGTTCGGTGATCTTCCAGCACCAGGCCGGCGTAAGGCCCTCGTGACCGCCTTCACGGCCAGCCCGGCTTTTGGCTATCGTGTGCCCGTCCCCCCTCAGGGAGCCGCGCACGCCAGCAACTCCCCCGTACGTTCACCGGCAAGATTCCCGGACTTCCTCTTGGTATCTCAGCAGCCACCGACTGACGAAGAACTGATCCGACGCGTCCGGGCGGGCGACCGGGAGTCATTCCGAACACTCATCGAACGCTACGAGGTCGAGCTGCTCAACTTCCTCATCCGGCTCGTGGGCGACCGCGCGGCCGCCGAGGACGTCTTCCAGGAGGCATTCCTCCAGGTCCACCAGTCCATCGGGTCTTTCGACGTCGAACGGACGTTCCGTCCGTGGCTTTTCACAATCGCCGCGAACAAGGGCCGGGACTACCTCCGTAAGAAGGGCAGGCAGCGGACCGTCGACCTGTCCGCTCCCATCTCGGGTTCGGGGGTTTCGGGGGATGATCCATCGGGGGCCACGTTCGTGGACCTCATGGAGATCGACCTGCCAGGGCCCGGAGAAGCCCTGGATGCCCAGGAGAGAGATCGACGCGTGCAGGAAGCCGTGCAGTCGCTGCCGCTGTCGCTCAGGGAGATCCTTCTCTTGTCGTACTTCCAGAAACTGAGCTACGCACAGATCGCAGAAGAGCTCGAGATCCCCCTCGGCACCGTGAAGAGCCGTTTGCACGCGGCCGTCGCATCGTTCGCCAAGAAGTGGAAGTCGCTCAATAACCAGGACGCATCCCGATGAACGTTCACCAGTCCGGCGATCGTTCCGGCAACGCTGATCCTTCCTCGACGTCCGACCGTTTCGACCCGGCCAGCCTCGCCGCCTTCGAAGCGCTCGTCGACGCCGGATGGGATGTCGCGCAGGTCCCAGCCGAACTTCGCCCCGCCGCCACGCGGCTCGCGGCGACCCTCGAGCCGCTCGTCGCCCCGGCCCCCTCCATGGCCTCGCCCGGCAGGAGTCTCGCCGCCCGCATCCTCGATCGACTCACCGCGCACGAAGTGCCCGCGTCCCTCAGCCCCGCGGATGCCGCCGCCGCCGATGCCTTCATCGCCGCCGGCTACGACGCCGCCGCGGTTCCCGACGGGCACCGCGCCCGAGCCGAGAAACACGCGGCCATCGCGTCCCTGGTGCGCGCCTCATCCATCGCCACCGACGGCTCGCTCGCCTCGCGCACGCTGCGACTGGTCGAACTCGTCGAGAACCCGGTCGCCGACGAATTGGCGCCCATCCCGATCTCGCGCGGCTCGTGGCTGCGCCGCCGGACCTGGGACGCCGTCGCCGCCGCCGCCATGCTCCTGGTCGCCGCGTCCATCATGTGGCCCGTTCTCGCGGGTATGCGCGAACGCTCCATGCAGGTGCAGTGCGCCTCCAACATGCAGCAGGTCGCCTCCGCCATGTCGCTCTACGCCGGCGAGCACGACGATTCGCTGCCCGTGGCCGTCGCCTCCTTCGGCCCCCAGCGCTGGTGGGATGTCGACGCCCAGCGCCCCGTCGCCAACTCCTCGAACCTCTTCACCCTCGTCAAGAACGGCTACACCAAGCTCACCTCGCTCGCCTGCCCCGGCAACCCCACCGCCGCCCGCGCCGGCGCGGGCCCCGAGCAGAGCGACTGGCGCTCGCTGGATGAAATCTCCTACAGCTACCAGCTCGTCTACGGACAACGGCCCCAGCGCTGGAGCGCCTCCGAACGCCGCCTCATCCTCGCCGACCGCTCGCCCGCCGTGCTCCGAGCCGTTCGCGGCGAGCGTCCCATCGCCGCCGAGAACTCACCCAATCACCACGGCGCCGGCCAGCACGGCCTCTTCACCGACGGCTCGGCCCAGTGGCTCGATTCCGCGTGCGTCAAGCGCGAGGACGGCACCGGCGACTGCATCTGGCTCCCCCGGCCGCCCCGCTTCCAGTTCGAGGGCACCCTCGTCCGCCAGGAAGACGGCGATGTCGTCCTGAACCTCACCGGCCGCGAACTGCCGTCGGACGTCTCCGACGTGTTCCTCGGGCCGTAAGCCCCCGCCCCCCTGGCGGCGCCGCATTCCACCCCGCATTGCCTCTGTTCCGGGTCCGGTCTAGGATTCCGACCCTGCCCAGCCTCGCCGGGCGGGTTTGTTTGCGCACGATGCACCGGGCCCACGCCCGCCGGAAGGTCGCCATGAAGAACAAATCCCACAAGGGCCTGCTCAAGCGGGTCCGGATCACCAAGACCGGCCTGGTCCGCCACAAGATGGCCGGTCACAAGCACCTGCGATCCGGCAAGGGCGGCAAGCGCCTCCGCCAGATGCGCAAGGACCCCATGATGGCCAGCCCCGATGCCAAGCGCATCGAGAAGCTGCTCTTCCGCCGCCTCCGCGGACGGACCCAGCCCCGCTCGGCCATCAAGCCCAGCCCCTCCCCGGCCCAGAGCAAGGCGCTCAAGGCCGAGAAGAAGGCCGCCAAGAAGTAATCCACCGCCGCACACCACTTGTGTCCGCCGGGCCACCAAGCCAGCGACCCCGTCGCTGCCCCGCCAGGACCAAAGGAGTTTGAAGCATGCCACGCGTTCGCAAAGGCGCCGCCCGAGCCCAGGCCCGCAAGAGAATCCTCCGAGCCGCTCGCGGGTACTACGGCACCAACCACCTCCACAAGTACCGCGCTGAGAACACCATCATCCGCGGCGGCGTCTTCGCCTACCGCGACCGCCGTCAGCGCAAGCGCGACTACCGCGCCCTGTGGATCACCCGCATCACCGCCGCCTGCCGCATGCGCGGCACCCGTTACAGCCTGTTCCTCAACGGGCTCAAGCAGGTCGGCGTGCTGCTGAACCGCAAGATGCTCTCCAACATCGCCATCGAAGACCCCAAGCTCTTCGACAAGCTCTGCTCCATGGCCGTCAAGGCCAGCAAGGCCACCCCCGCCAAGGCGGCGTGAACTGGGGAAGGCACTGAGGCACGAAGGCACCGAGGGTGCTGAGGCGTGTCTCAGCGCTTGGTTTCGGGCACGACAGTCAAGGCCATCTGCTGCTCACCACGGCGCACCGTCACCTTGACTTCACGGTTCACGTTGCGCCAGAACCAATCCGCGATCGCCGGAGGAGTCCACAACTCCGCGGGCAGGCCTTCGATGGCAATGAGACGATCGCCAGCCAACATGCCCGCTCGCGACGCCGGGGAATCCGGGTGCACGTCGGTCACATGAACGCCGCGGTCCTGTTCGCGGACGGGAGGAATCCGGTGTGAAGTCGCGAAACCCACATCGGCATCACGGCAATCATTGCCGAACGCGGAATTGGGCTCGAGATAAACCGCCTTTCCTGGTCCGTCCAGGGTTACGGTGAACTGCGCGAGCACCCGATGGCCGATGACAACGTCGAAATAGCTGTCATCGACTGTGATCGTTCGCACGGGTACATCGCGTAGTTCGAAGTCGCCGATTGTGAGCGACGGCACCGCCGCGTCATCGTCTGCTTGGCGCCCGAGCTTGTGTGCCGAAGCCGCCGTGAGCGCCAGCGCATCGGGGAATTCCATGCTAACGAGCCCCATGAGCGTCATCGGAGTTCCGTCCGCCGTCGGCACTGCGACGCGTACGCGCCAGGACCAGCGATCAATCGCTCCCTCGATCGCCACGGGTGGCAGACTCGCCCGGGCTCTATCAAGATCGACAGCCACCAGAACCTGCCGCCGGTCGTAGTCGATTCTGGTGATCGACCGACTGAGGATGTTGAACCCCAGGCATCCGTGCGCGGGCGCTCGAACGAGGTCGCGCAGGGGTCGAGCCGATTCGCCGCAGACATCGCGCTGCCACCTGCCGCCGAACTGGATCGACACCGGCGAGAGTTCTCCACTCGGTCTCCGCGCGAGTTTCGCTCGGTCGCCAATGTCGGGATAGAGCTCAGTCTTGCTCAACGGGCCCAGCCACATTTCGATGGGGACATCCGGCTCGAGAATGCACGTGACAATGATCCGCTCGGCGTCGAAGCGTGAATCGACCAACGTCCAGGCTGTCGGCTCGTCCGGGGCGGCGCGAGGCGGCTCAGCACCAGGTTGAAACCCGGCAGTGGCCGCGACGAGCAGCACATACGCACCCGCAGCAATCATCCGAGCATGCTACCATGTTAGTGCACGCTACCGCAGGCCCTTCCGAAGCGGATTCCCATCAAATTCTCGTTTGGTTGGCCTTGCCGGCGCTGACGGCGGCACCTGTGACGGCCGATAAACCTCATTGCCGCTGGTATTGCCCCCAGGATCGTTGATTCAAGACTGCGTATGAGCAGACCGGCTCATTCCTCCAAGTCCGCGGTCAAGGGCCAGACCCGCCCCCGGGCGATAGCGCGCGGACCGCACGTCCTCATCCGCCGCCCCGTCCCCGCCGACCGCCGCGAGTTCATCGCCCTCCGCACCGCCAGCGCCCGCTTCCTGCTTCCGTGGGAGCCCTCGTCCGCCTCCGGCAAACACTCGCCGCCCGGGCGGACTTTCAGCCGCATCCTCAAGACCACCAACACCGAGACGAACCAGCGATTCCTCGTCTGTGATCGCTCGACCGGCGCCATCATGGGCCTCATCAGCCTCAACCAGATCTTCCGCGGGCCCTTCCAGAGCGCCTACACGGGGTACTGGATCGCCGAGCCGTACGCCGGCAAGGGCTTCATGACCCAGGCCCTCTCCCTCGTGCTCACGCACGCCTTCACGAAGATGAAGCTGCACCGCATCGAGGCCAACCTCATGCCCCGCAACCAGCCGTCCCGAGCACTCGTCAAAAAGCTCGGCTTCCGCTTCGAAGGCCTCGCCAAACGCTACCTGCAGATCGCGGGAAGATGGGAAGACCACGAGCACTGGGCGATCACCGCCGAGGAATGGCACCCCGCGCCATCCCGCGCCGCTTCCACCGGTCGCCGCCGCACAAGTTCGCTCGCCCGGGCACGTACGATGGCTTGATGGAGTCCATGGTGAGACCACGCACGAACACGTCCAACGACCAGCACGCCCCCGCCGGTCGATCCCGCCCGATCATGCGGCGCGGATCGGCACGCACGATCGGGCTCGCCGTCTCGGCCGTGACGGCCCTCGCGTTCGTGGCCCTCGTCGGCTACTTCTACCTCCGCGGCAAGGCGGGCGGACCGGTCGTCGCGTCCGCCTCGCAGCCCTCCGCCGGCCAGGCCCCGCCCGACATCCGAGCCGCCGCCCCGGGCCAGCCCCTGGGCGCCGGCAAGAAAATGGAAATCCGCCTCATCGACAAGCGCGACCCCTCTCGCGTCACGATGCGGCTGCTCTCCGAATCATCCGAGCCGCAGGAAAACGCCAGGTACCTGCTCAAGAAGCCCAACGCCTTCATCTACAACCGCAGCGGCGTCGTCTACCACGTCCGAGCCGACGAAGGCTCGGTCTACATGCCCAACCGCCAGATGCAGCCCGAGGCCGCCTCGCTCGTCGGCAACGTGCTCATCCGAGCCTACGACGAACCGCCCGGCGGCGCTGACTTCGACCCCGACGCGGCCGACATCCAGCCGCTGGTCACCTTCAAGGTTCACTCGCTGCAGTACGACGGCACGCTGGGCGAAGTGACCACGCCCGACGCTTTCGCGGTCTCGACCGACCAGTCGCGCTTCACCGCCGTCGGCCTCCGCGTGCTCTTCAACCAGGAACAGAACCGCCTGGAGTACTGCGAGATCCAGCGCGACGGGCACCTGCGCTACCTCACCACCGGCGACGATCTGCTCACGCGCCGCAAGCCAAAGCCCGAGCCCAAGCCGCTCCCGCCGGGCACGCCGCCCCCGCCACCCAAGCCCAAGCCCGTCGAAACCTTCTACACCGCGCAGCTCACCGGCGGCGTGCTCGTGAAGCGCGGGTCGCAGTCCATCGAAGCCGACGCCCTCGACGGATGGGTCCGCCTGGTCGACAACGATCTCGCCGACGACGCGATCAAGCCCGCTCCCGTGCGGATCGCCAAGACCGACCCGTCCAAGACCAAGGCCGCCGGGACGGCGCAGGAGACACCGCCCGGCGATGCGGCGCCGGACGAGGGCGCTGAGATCTCAACCGGCCTTGCCGCGCTCGCCGGCGAGGACCGCGCCGCGTCCACCCAAGAGCCCGCGACTCCGGCCGACGCCGCCGAAACGCCCGATCTGGCCGCCGACCCCGTGCTCGCCAAGGCCGACGCGCCCCTGGCCGCCCCGCCCTTCGAAGGCGAGAGCGAGAATTCCGACGTCATTGAGCTGACGTGGACCGGCGCGCTGGTGATCACCGCGACCCCCGAGAAGCCCGCGCAGCTCGCCCGCGACCAGGTGGCCGTGCGCTTCACCACGAGCGCCGAGTCTCTGTGCGTGTTCCGCGACGACGCGGCCGGCGCCCGCGGCACCGCGTCGACCATCGACTACGGCGCTACCTCGCAATTGCTCCGCATGGCCTCGATCGCCACCGACGGCGTGGTGCTCACCGCCGACGGGTCCGGCAGCGCCATCGCCACCACCCTTTCGATCGACCTCGGCTCCGGGCTGACGAAGATCAGCGGCCCGGGCGCCCTGCGCGACCGCGTCGACCGCTACATCACCTGGATGGACGACGCGGAGTTCCAGTTCCACGTCGACAAGGAGGGCATGACCTCCATGATCGAGACGGCGTCCGCCTCCGGCTCGGTCGAGGCCGTGCAGGGCGCCTCGCGCCTCCGAGCCTCCGAGCTCACCGCCGGCTTCCTCGTCGGCGAGAACCGGTCCGACGTCTTCAAGCTCGTGCTGCGCGGCGACGCCCAGGCCGCCGACGGCAAGGGCGGCGAGCTCTCCGCCGGGTCCATGGACGTGTCGTTCGGCGCCACCGCGACCTCCAAGAACCCGGTGCCCCAGACCCTCGACGCCTTCGACGACGTCCTGGGCCAGAAGGACGGCGCCTCGCTCGCCGCCGACAGCCTGCACGTGATGATCGTCCCCGGCGCTGATGGCAACCCCGAGGTCGCCTCCGTGGCCGCCGCCGGCAACGCCCGGTTCACCAAGGCCGAGGAAAAATCGGGCGGACGCTTCAACGTCATCGACGCCCGGTCCAGCGAGATCACCGCGCAGATCGACGCCGAGATCGTCGAACTCATCGGACCCGGGTCGTCGGTCGGCAACCTCACCAGCCGCCTCACCGGCGACGCGATCCGCATCGACGGCATGCGCCGGATCGTGGACGTCTTCGGCGCCGGCCGCTTCGAGCACCGCGGCGCCGCCGTCGACAGCGGCGCCGTCAGCGAGGCCACCGTCACCTGGAACCGCTCGGTCACCTACGACGACGAGTCGGGCATCGTCGAGTGCCAGGGCGCCGTCGTCGCCACCAACACGCCCGACGCCTTCACGCTCCAGACGCTCCGAGCCGACCGCGCCCGCCTCGAACTCGAACCGCTCCCCGAGGGCTCGCCCGTCGATCCCGACGCGCCGCCGCGCCGCCTGCTCCGCGCCTTCGCCTGGGGGTCCGGCCCGTCCAGCCCCGCCCAGCTCGAGACCCGCTCCTACGAGCGTCCCTTCGCCGCCGGACGCGAACGCCCCTCGCGCGTCGCGTTCCTGGAAGGCCGGCACATCATCGCCGATGACGATGCGGGCACGCTCGAAGTCCCCGGGTCCGGCCGCATGTACTTCTCCGACCGCCGCCGCAACAACGACGGCAAGCCCGCCAGCCAGGCCGCGGAAGCCTCCCGCGACGCCAATCCCTTCGGCGGCGGCTACGAGCGCGGCGACGCCCGCTTCATCTGGCAGGACCGCATGCACGTCGATCGCCGGCTCGGGATCATCACCATCGCCGGCAAGTCCAACCTGCGGCACGTGCGGCTCTCCGACGGCGGCCCCACCGACATCGAAGCCGACCTGCTCGTCGGACGATTCCGCAACATGCAGGTCAGCGAGGCCCAGCGCCGCGACCTTGAGCTCCGAGCCGAGTTCCTCGGCGCCGACGCCGCCGGCAACGTCTGGATCCGGTCGATCGACAACAAGGAACTCGTCGCCGACCGCGTCGAATACGACGCCGAATCGAGCGTCATCAAGGCCATGGCCAACGAGGGCAACTCCGTCGTCTACTTCGATCCCGCCCAGGGTGTCCCCCAGCGTGCCCGCGTGCTCTACTGGGACCGCACCAGCGACCGTATCGAGATCAAGGACGCGGGCACCATCGTCTTGCCGAAGTAGCGGGAAACGGACAGCAGAGAGCAGTCAGCGGACAGCTGATAGCACGAGTTCCGTGCGAGCGCATCGCCCACATAGCGGACAGGGCGCTCCTGTTGCGGCATGCTCTCTGTTCACTGCTGTCTGCTCCCTGCTGTCTGCTGTCTGCTCCCTGCTCTCTGCTAAACTTCGCCCGATGCGCCGAGCGTTCACGCTGATCGAGCTTCTTGTCGTCATCGCCATCATGGCGATCCTCATGGGCATCCTGCTCCCCTCGCTGTCGCACGCCCGCCTCGCCGCCAAGACCACCGTCTGCGGCAGCCGGCTCCAGCAGATCGGCGTCGGCCTCACCAGCTACCTGGCCGATTTCAAGGAGGCGCTCCCCCAGGCCCGCGGCCCGCTCCCCGGCGGCGGCGAGTCCGTCATCGGCGCCCTCTTCGCCGGCAAGAAGGGCATCCTTCCCTTCTACGGCATCGACCAGATCGGCGCCGAGCGCCGACCGCTCAACAAGTACGTCTCCTCGCGCGAGCCCGCGCCCGACGCCGAACCCCAGGTCGTCGAGATGCAGGAGTTCAAGTCGCCCGTCGACCGCGGCTGCGAGAACACGGGCATCCCCGTCACCGGACTCGATCGCACCGACTCGTACTACGAGTTCATCGGGTCGAGCTACACGCTCAACGACCACACCCTCGACGGCGAGGAGTACGCCACGCTCGTCCCCATGACGCCAAACGGCCCGGGCGGCAAGATGCCCCCCGTGCTCGACACGACCAAGACCTGGGTCGTCGGCACGCACACGATCTACAACTACCAGCAGGACGGCGACCGCCAGTCGCGCTGGTTCGGCCCGGTGCAGGTGCAGGCCAACCTCCTGTACCTCGATTTCCACGTTCGCCTCCGCGTGAACGTCCCGCCCGGCGTCGTCAACACCACCCCCGACTACACCTTCCTCCCCTGAAGGCCCCGCTCTGCGGCCGGATAACCGCCCGCCCCATCGCCGGAAACGTTTACGCCGCGCTAATCACGCCGCGTTCGCCCGGCCGAGCCAACGGCCCGTCCGCCGCTTTCCGATAAGCCCCAAGGACGTAGGATCATCGCGCCCGAAGGTCCCCCGCCGGGGTCGGCCGATCGCCGGGCACGACCGTTCCACCACTCGCCTGAACCAAGAGACCCGCGGAGTCCCCCGTGCGCGACGCCAATCGACTCATCGCTTACTTCTCGATGGAAATCGGCCTCGAGCCGCACATCCCCACCTACTCCGGCGGCCTGGGGATCCTCGCCGGCGACACCCTTCGAGCCGCCGCCGACATGGGCCTGCCCTACGCCGGCGTCACCCTGCTCTACCGCAACGGCTACTTCACCCAGAAACTCGTCCACGGTGAGCAGGTCGAGCAGCCCACCAGCTGGAACCCCGACGAGATCCTCGAGCAGATGCCCCAGCGCGGCTATGTCCCCATCGAGGGCCGCCAGGTCCACGTCCGCGCCTACCGCCTCATGCTCCGCGGCGTCACCGGCAAGTTCGTCCCCGTCTATTTCCTCGACACCGACGTCCCCGAGAACACGCCCGACGACCGCAAGATCACCCAGGCCCTCTACACCGGCAACTCCGACTGGCGCATCAAGCAGGAGGCCATCCTCGGCATCGGCGGCCGCCGCATGCTCCGAGCCTTCACCCACGACGTCGCCTGCTTCCACATGAACGAGGGCCACGCCACCTTCCTCACCATCGAGCTCCTCAGCGAGCACCTCTCACGCTTCGACAAGAGCGTCATCGACGAGGAGTGCCTCCGCTACGCCCGCCGCCAGTGCGTCTTCACCACCCACACCCCCATCGAGGCCGGCCACGACCGTTTCCCCATCGACCGCGTCCGGGCCATCATCGGCGACCACCCCGCCTTCCACCGGCCCGATCTCTACGGCAAGGACAACGTCCTCAACACCTCCATCCTCGCCCTTAACCTCAGCCGCTTCGCCAACGGCGTCGCCCGCAAGCACGGCGAAGTCTCCCGGGCCATGTTCCCCCACCACCGCATCGACGCCATCACCAACGGCGTGCACGCGGCGTCCTGGGTCGCCAGGCCCATCGCCAGGCTCTTTGATCATCACATCCCCACCTGGCGCACCATCAACTCCGATCTGCGCCTGGCCCGCGGGCTGCCCGCCGAGGACCTCTGGCACGCCCACCAGGAGTGCAAGCACGCCCTCATCGACCTGGTCGAACGCACCACCGGCGAGACCTTCGACCCCGAGGTCCTCACCATCTGCTTCGCCCGCCGAGCCACCGCCTACAAACGCGCCGCGATGCTCCTGAGCGATCACGACCGGCTCCGAGCCATCCTCAAGCATTCGGGCAGGCTCCAGGTCGTCTACGGCGGCAAGGCCCACCCCCACGACGGCGTCGGCAAGGGCATCATCAAGCAGGTCAACGACACCATCGCCCGCATCATGGGCACCGACGGCGCCGACCTGCGCATGGTCTTCCTGCCCAACTACGACATCGGCATGGCGCGCGTCCTCGTCGCCGGGTCGGACCTGTGGCTCAACACGCCCGAGCCGCCCCTCGAAGCCTCCGGCACCAGCGGCATGAAGGCCGCGATCAACGGCGTGCCCTCCTTCTCGACCATGGACGGCTGGTGGATCGAGGGCTGCGTCGAGGGCGAGACCGGCTGGGGCATCGGACGCGAGATGAAGATCGAAGGGTCCCTCGCGGGCCACAAGCTCGGCGTCGCCGCCTCCGCCGATCTCTTCCAGCGCGACGCGCACGAGCTCTACGACAAGCTCGAGAACACCATCCTCCCGATGTACTACAAGCGCCGCGCCCAGTGGATCGACATGATGAAGTCCGCCATCTCGATCAACGGGTCGCACTTCACCACCGAGCGGATGCTCCGCGACTACCTCATGAAGGCGTACGACGACTAAACGCAGCTCGACACGCCTTCCTCGCCGCTGAAAGCGGCGAGCGGTCGTTGCCAGCGGCGCAGCCGCTGGGAGCTGATCTCGCCAATCCCTGACACACTCTTTCCCCCTCGCCCGTGAAACGGGCGAGCGCTGCGCTCAATCCGCGCCTTTGCACCACGCAGACCTTGGGCCGCTCGTCTCTCGCTGCAACGCGGCGACAGACTCCAGCCCGGGGCGCACGCCCCAGGAACCGAGCACACACCATCACACTCGCGCCCCAACCACAAAGCCCCAACGGGGCGACAGACTCGTGCCGACAAACGCTCGGGAAGCTCCTCGCGCCGACGCTCGTTGCGCGAAGCATCATGCTCGCCGATCTCCACGTTCTTCGGACTTCCCACCCCCCTCGCCGCTGAAAGCGGCGAGCGTTGTTTGCCGAGCGGCGCAGCCGCTGGCAGCCCCAGCCTCACCCGGGCGTGATTTCCTCTTGGATCCGCCACATCCCGCTGGTACGCTGGCAGTTACGGCGAGCGTTCCCGCCGCCCGAGGGAGAACATCCATGCGTTCCACCAGGTCCATGCGCCTTGCGTCCGCGGTAGCCCCCGCGCTGCTCATCACCGCGCACGCCGCCGCCCAGGCGGTTTTCTCGGACCTCTTCGACAACGGGCCCTCCCTCCTCTGGGGCAACGAGCGCGGCCTGTGGATCGCCTCCGGCGGCGTCTACTTCGCCCAGCAGCCCAGCAACAACCCCTGCACCTACTCGAGCATCCCGTACGACTTCACGAGCACCCAAGTCGAGTGCGACGTGCTCGCCACCAACGACGGCGGCGTGTGGCTGCGCACCAACGCCGCGGGGGACACCGGCGTGCTCTTCGTCCTCGCCCACCAGCAGGCCTACTGGCACACCGTCACCAACGGGTCGTTCTCCGGCTCGCTCAACGCCGCCCCGGCCTTCTCGACCGGGCAGAACCTGCACCTGCGCCTGACGGTCGTCGGCGACACCTACCGCGCGTACCTCAACGGGTCGTCCACGCCCATCACCACGCTCACGACCTCGGCCTACCCAAGCGGCCGCGTCGGCCTCTACGACTTCACCACCGGCGGGCACAGCTACGACAACGTCGTGGTGTCCGGCGATTGCGTCTCCGGCGATTGCTGCCCCATGCTCAGCAGCCAGCCCTTCCCCATCACCATCTGCTCGACCGGCACCGCGGTGCTCAGCGCCCAGGCCGCCGGGTCATCGCTCGTATCCGGATGGGAATACGAAGTCGCGCCCGGCGAGTGGTACGCGATCGAGGAAGGCCCCAACTTCAACGGCGACTCGTTCCTCTTCAACGCCACCGGCGCCGACACCGGCACCCTCATGCTCGACCGCGGCGAACAGAAGTGGACCACGCCCTACAACGTCCGGGCGTCCTTCACCAACGGCTGCGGCACGGTCTGGTCCGACCCGGCCTCCATCTCGCTCTGCCCCGCCGACTTTGACTGCTCGGGCTTCCTTGATACCGACGACTACGACGCCTTCGTCGCCTCGTTCGAAGCGGGCACCGACGACGCCGACTTCGACGGCACCGGCTTCGTCGACACCGACGATTTCACCGCCTTCGTCCTGGCCTTCGAAGCAGGCTGCTGAAGAAAGGTGTCAAGGTGTCGAGGTGCCAAGGGCCCCACCCGCGCACCTTTTCACTGTTCACTCTTCACTGTTCACTGCTCCCCGCTGTCTGCTGTCTGCTGTCTGCTGTCTGCTCCCCGCTCTCTGCTCTACACTCCCGCCATGTCCCGCTATGAACAGTTCCACGCCTACCGCACGAAGATGAACAGCCGGATCCTGGGCGACGACGCCGCCCGAGCCGCCGCCGGCGCGACCCGCCCCGACGGCTCGGTCGCGCAGGGCGCCACCCTCGTCACCAAGCGTTTCTTCTCCCTCGACCACCAGACCTACCAGGACGGCGCCCTGCCGGTGAAGACCAAGGAACTGCTCGGGCTCGTCGCCTCGGCCGTGCTGCGCTGCGACGACTGCATCGCCTACCACATCGACCAGTGCGTCAACCTCGGCTGCTCCGACGAGGAGCTCTGGGAGGCCCTCGACGTCGCGCTCATCGTCGGCGGCTCGATCGTCATCCCTCACCTCCGCCGCGGGATCGAGTTCCTCGACCAGGCCCGGGCCCACCGCGCCACCGCCGGGTGACCGACGCCGCGCCCGTGCTCCCCCCGCCATCGCGCGAGCAGCCCGCAATCCCGCACGTCCCTGCCGGGCCAACTATGCTCGATCTCGCGAGGATCACGCCCGCGGACACGAGGACCTCCGTCTGGAAGACAGCAGCTCCCCACACCCCCACCACGCGTCGGCCCGGCGGGCCGCGCTGGATGTCGTCCGCACGCTCCGAACCGCCGGGCACGTCGCCTACTTCGCCGGCGGCTGCGTCCGCGATGAACTTCTCGGCCGCTCGCCCGATGACTACGACGTCGCCACCGACGCCACGCCCGACCGCATCTCCTCCCTCTTCCGCCGAACCAGCCAGGTCGGCGCGAGCTTCGGCGTCGTGCTCGTCAAGTACGGGCAGGGCCGCAGCGCCGGCACCATCGAGGTCGCAACCTTCCGCTCCGACGGCTCCTACTCCGACCGCCGCCGCCCCGATGCCGTCTACTTCAGCGACCCCCTCGCCGACGCCCAGCGCCGCGATTTCACCGTCAACGCGCTCTTCCTGGACCCGGTCAACGACCCCACGTGGCCCGGGCACGTCCAGCTCCCGGGAACGCCCGACATCTCCCCCGCGCCGCTGGGCGGATCGGTCGTCGACTTCGTCGGCGGCCGAGCCGATCTCTCGCGCCAGCTCCTCCGAGCCGTCGGCGACCCCGATCAGCGACTCGCCGAGGACCACCTCCGAGCACTCCGGGCCGCGCGCCTCGCAACCAAGCTCGATTTCAGGATCGATCCCGCCACCGCCGACGCCGTCAGGCGGCACGCGGCCCAGCTCGGCGGCGTCAGCCGCGAACGCATCGGCGATGAGCTGCGGCTGATGCTCGGCCTCCCGCAGCGAGCAGACGCCGTCGCCTGCCTGCACGACCTCCACCTTGACGCGGCCGTGCTCATGGAAACCGTTCACGCCCGCCCGCCGCGCCCCCGCGCCTCCGCGAGCGTGCTCGCGGCGCTCCCCGCGGACGCAAGCTACCCCCTTTCGCTCGCCGCGTGGGCCATCGACCGCGGCGTCGTCACGCCCGCTGGCCCGCTCGCCACCGCCGCCGCTCTGCACGAGACGCTCCCCGACTGCTGGCATGGGGGCCCGACCCGAGCCGTCCGCGACCTGTGCTCGCGCTGGCGGACCGCGCTGTGCCTCAGCAACGACGAGCGCGACGCGCTGCTCAACGTGCTCGCGTGGGCCGGGCTCGTCGCCGCGCGCTGGGACGATCTCCGCGAAGCGCACCGCCGCCGCGCCGCCGCCAGCCGCTGGTTCGGCCCGAGCCTGGTGCTGGTCGAGGCGATGAGCGCCGCCGGCCTTGCCGACCGAACATCCCTCGAACGCGTCCGAACCGACGCGGACACGCTTCGTACAACCGGGGCGGGCCTCGCCCCCGACCCCCTGGTCTCGGGCGATGACCTGACCGCTGCGGGCTTTGTCCCCGGGCCGGGGTACCGCAGGCTGCTGGAAGCCCTCTACGATGCCCAGCTTGAGTCCCGGATCGAGTCGAGGGAGCAGGGTTTGGAACTCGCACGGTCCTTGGGCGTCTGAACTCCCGTGCCGCGGAGGTCGGGTCCGTTCTGGACCATCCCGCACGGCGAGTCCGGAGGCCCGCGGATCGTTCCCCGATTGATCCCCGCGGAAGGTTCCGCAGGTCCCGGCCGCGCCGTCCCGGCGCCGGTCGAATCAACCGTTCGATCGTTCGACTTTGTGTCAGGAGGTTTTCATGTCGCACCGCTGGACGTCCATGGTCTCCCTCACCGCCCTGGTGGTCGCGTGCGGCACCCTGAGCGGGCTCGGCATTTCGTCCGCCGGCGCCGCCGCGCCGCTCGCCCAGCGTGAGCCCGAAGTCGACAAGACCAAGGACACGCTCATCTTCCGCAACGGGCGCACGCTCGTCGGCGCGATCGTCTCCGAAACCCCGACCAAGATCCGCTTCAAGGCCGAGGTCAACGGCATCCCGCTCGAGACCGAGTACGACAAGTCCGAGATCCTCAAGGTCGTCCGGGCCACCGCCAAACCCGACGGCAAAACGGATGGCAAGCCGGACAGCAAGAACCCCGTGGCCCCCGCCCCCACCTCCATCGCGCCCGCCGCCGCGGCCGACCCCGCGAAGGTCCAGACCCCCGAGGACCCCTCCGGCAAGAAGAAGGTCTACACCATCGAGCTCACCGGCCGCTTCGGCCGCGACATCTCCGAGACCCCCCTCCGCGACGCCATGAAGGACGCCCAGAAGCTCGGCGCCGACATCGTCGTCATCTCCGTCGACGCCGCCTGGAAGTTCCAGGGCGAGGAAGCCGGCGACGACGCCACGAACTTCGACGAGGTGTTCCGAGCCGAGAAGATCGGCCCGGTCGTCTCCGACGAGATCGAGTTGTGGCCCAGGAAGCCCCAGGTGGTGATGTGGGTCAAGAAGGCCATGGGCGGCGCGGCGTTCCTGCCGTTCTACTCCCGCGACATCTACTTCTCCTCCGAGGGACGCATGGGCGGCATCGGCTACCTCGAGGAGATGATGGAGGGCGTCGGCGACGACGTCGTCCAGGAGAAGCAGTACTCGCTGCGCCTCGGCCACGCCCGCGGCGTCGCCAACAAGTACGGCTACGACTTCCGCATCATCAACGCCATGACCGTCACCAAGTACGTCCTCAGCGCCAAGATCGAGGGTGGCCGGGTGACCTACTTCGAGCGCATGCCCGAGGGCCCCGACGAGATCCTCCTCACCGACGACGGCAGCGAGACCAACAGGGACACCGTCAAGCAGATCGTCTCCGGCGAGGGCAACGACGTGCTCACGCTCAACCCGCGCCTGGCCCGCGACCTGGGCGTCTCCAAGGACACCGTCGACTCGCTCGAGGACCTGATGGTCGCCATGGGCCACTCCCGCAACTGGGTCGAGCTCAAGGACGGCAAGGGCACCCAGATCATGAAGCGCTGGGGCCAGGATTTCACCGACGCCCTCCGCGACCTCCAGCAGCGCCTCCCGCAGCGCCTCAGCGAGGTCCAGGGCGGCGGCACCTACGAGGAACGCACCAAGGCCCGCGGCCAGCGCAAGCGCATCCTCCAGGAGATGCAGGGCATCTACCGCAAGTACAAGGAAATCTTCGGCGAGGAGACCGCCCTCCAGGAGATCTCACGCCTCAACACCGAGATCGAGCTCATCGAGCAGGAGCAGCAGCGCGAAGCCCAGGAGAAGCGCCGCGGCCGCTGATCGGCCCGCAACGACCCGGCCCGCCCGACGAACCGCTCCACGCGTTGAACGTTGACAGACAGACCAGCCGCAGCCGCACGCCCGCGGCCGCGACGGAGGAACCGCGATGAAACTGCTCCGCTCACTGATCCTGACCGCCGCCGCCATCGCCATGATGCTCGCGGCCATGGTCGCCCGGGCCGACACCCTCAAGCTCAAGGACGGCCGCACGCTCGAGGGCACCGTCACCAAGGAGGTCGACGGCTACATCTGGTTCAAGTACAAGGTCGGGGAGCTCGAGCAGGAGAAGCTGTTCGCGCCCGCGGACATCATCCAGCTCATCCGCACCGATCCCGCGACCGCGTCCGTCCCCGCGCCCGCGGCGGCCGAGGAAACCCCCGCCGGGGCCAAGACCGACGCCGACCCCGCCGAGAACGACGCCGCCAGGTTCCCGCCCAACGTCCGCCGCCTCGCCATCCTCACCGGCGAGGAGATGGTCGGCATGCAGATGGCCGCCAAGCCCCTCGAGGACGCCATCCCGCTGCTGGAGAAAGACGGCGTGACCGACGTCATCTACAAGGTGAACTCCGGCGGCGGGTTCCTGCTCGAGATCCAGAAGATCAGCGACGTGCTGCACTTCAAGTACAAGCCCAAGTTCCGCACCGTCGCGTGGATCGAGTCGGCCATCTCCGCCGCCGCCATGAGCTCCTACTGCCTCGAGGAGATCTACTTCATGCCCAACGGCAACTTCGGCGGCTGCACCGGCTGGTCCGGCGCGCTCCAGGCCGTCAAGGGCCGCGGCCTCGAGGAAGTCCTCCTCATGATGGAGAAGATCTCCGCCAGCGCCAACCGCGACCCCAAGATCATGCGGGCCATGCAGATCAGCGGGTCGCCCTCGGTCATGCAGGAGCTCGAGATCGCCCCGCCCTCCGGCGAGCTCTCCGCCAACATCGACCCCCAGACCGGCGAGGTCACCTGGTTCCAGGACCAGTCCGGCAAGTTCATCCTCAACCCCCGCCACGGCGTCAAGATCCTGACCTTCGACGCGCTGGAGGCTGAGAAGTTCAAGTTCTCCCGCGGCACCGCTTCCACCCACGACGAGCTCGCCCGGCAGATGGGCTACACCGAGTACGTCTTCGTCGGCAAGCCGATGAAGGGCTACGCCTGGCCCGTCTCCAAGGCCGAGGAGTACCAGATCGAGTGGCGCAAGGGCATCAGCGAGGCCCAGGCCAGGTTCCAGGAGATCGTCATCAGCTACCGCGCCGCGCTCCAGCAGGCCCAGAGCTCCCAGGACCGCACCACCCGCGGCAGCTTCATCAACCGCGCCCGCGGCCACCTCAATTCGCTCCGCACCATCGCCAAGAAGTACCCCATCTTCGTCCTCTTCTACGAGCTCAACGAAGACTTCTTCGAGGAGCAGGAGGAACTCCTCCGCCGGCTCGCCCGCTGAGCCGCCCCTCAACTCGATTGTCCGATCAGGGCCCGGAAGCATTCCGGGCCCTTTCTTATCATGGCCCTCCGCCACGAGCCCACGCTCGTGAGGATTGATTCATCCAATCCACTGCGATGCTTCAGCCCGGAGCCGCTTCTGTGGGAATCCTGCACTCTCCCCACAACAAGAGGAATCCGGTATGAAGACGACGCTCCTGGTCCTTGTGTGCGGCTCGACGATGTCGCTCGCCGCCGCGATGCAGCCCGCCAATCAGCCCGACAGGCGACCGGGCGAACAACCCGGCCAGACCAACCCCTCCCAGCCGCGTGACACCCAGCCCCGGGATAACCAGCCCGGCCGCGTCACGCCCATCGACCGCACCACCCTGCGCACCCAGCCCGATTCCCTCCTCCGGAAGCTCGAGGGCACGTGGAAGGTGGACGTCACCGTGAGCCCGGAATTCTGGGCCGAGCACCACGGCGGCCCGCAGGTGCGAACGCCCGGCGACCGCACCACCACGCCCCTTGACCCCTCGCGCCCGCAGAACCCCGCCGACCGCGACGGCACCAACCGCCCCGGCAACGACCAGCGGCCCAACGTGCCCGGCCAGCCCGACCGCACGAACCAGCCCAATCAGCCCGGCCAGCCCGGCACGATCAGCTCGTCCACCGGCTTCACCGGCTTCGCCCAGACGCGCCTGATCATGGGCGGTCAGATCCTCGAGGAGACGATCCGGATTCCCAACATGGCGATGGGCGGCGCGGGCGACATGAACCACCGCGACACGACGCGCACGCCCGACCGCGACACCACGACCCGTCCCTCGGGAATCAGCCCCGACCGCACCAACCAGCCTTCGGGCACCACGCCCGATCGCACCAACCAGCCCTCGTCCGCGCCCGGCCAGCCCGATCGCGACACCGACCGCCCCGCGGATCGTGACGCCACCCCGCGCGACCGCGACCTGGACTCCCCCACCCGGATCGGCGGCCCGGGCATGGGAACGAGCGGCATGGTCGGCCGCATGTTCCTGGCCTTCGACGAGGGCTCCCGCAACTACACCGTCGTGTTCATGGAGAACCAGAGCGGCAAGATCCACACCCACACCGGCACCTTCGACGCCACCAGCAACCGCATCGTCTTCCGCGGTGACGGCCACAAGGATGGCACGAAGGACGGCATCAGCAACACCGGCGCCGGCAACCGCGCCAAGGCCGATGACAAGGCCACGCGCATCGTCCTCGAGTTCAGCGGCGACGACCGCTACACCGTGACCATGTACCGCGGGTCGGGCACGACGACCACCGACTCGACGCCCGGCAACGAGCCCAACAGCAAGCCCGGCGACCGCACCGGCGGCGCCAACCGCGACGACGCCATGGGCGCGATGTTCTACCGAGCCAGCTACACCAAGCTCTCGGGAAGCGACATGGAGCGCGCCCGCGACGTCCTGCGGATGGACGAACCCGGGCGAATCGGCGCCGACCGCATCAACCCCGCGGGCACCAGCCCGAACAACCGCTGACGGTTGCTCACGCACCACGCAGACGATCTGCTCCCCGGGGCCGCACGCCTTGCAGCGCGCGGCTCCGCTTTTTTTTGATTCGCCCCTCGCTCACCCGCGGCGCGGTCAGTCCGTTTCCGGCCCCGGGCCGACGAACACCACGAAATCCGCTCGGTTCCGGTCGTCGTCCGACGGCGCGTCCGTGTTCACGAAGCTCACCGTCTTGATCTCCGAGCCGGGCGAAAGCTGCCGCAGCGCCAGCACCGTCCCGCCCTCGTGATCGACGTGGAACCGGCCGATCACCAGCAGCACCGGCCCGGATCTGGCCTCAAGCGCCCGGGCCACCGACTCGGCCATCGTCCAGTCCCACAGCGACTGGCTGCGGAACGAACTGTCCAGGTGCGAGAAATCCGTCTGCTCGGGCTCGCCGTCCTTGTGGTCGGCCTCGCTGGTCATGATCTTGTTGAACGCGTCGCGGTAGTGCCCGGTCGGCAGCGAGTCGGGGATCCGGAACAGCCGCTTCTGCTCGGGCGACAGCCCCTGGAGCTTCTCGTACCCGTCGAGCCGGGCGATCCGCACGTACCGCCGCGGCGCGTTCGCCGCGATCACCGGCCGCTGCGCCGACTTTGCCGCCTCCACCATCGACCGGTGCCCCGGCGGGTAGTTGGAGTTGGTCCGACGGGCCGCCTTGCGGAACGCCTCCTCGTCCGTCACCCCGTTCATGTAGTCGTCCAGCGCCACCTGCTCGTCGCGCTCGAAGAACTCAAGCGCCAGCGTCCCCGACCCCGACGACTTCGCCAGGATGTCCTCCCACAGCGCCGACGCCGCCGCGAGCCCCATGGGATGGCCGTGGTTCTCGCCCACGAGCACCGCGTCCGCCGCCGCGCACGCGTCCACCATCTCCTGCCACGTGGCCGGCGTCGCGCCGTCCCTGTACACGCTGACCGCCCGCGGATCGCGGTCCGGGGCATCCTCCGAGCGCGAGGCGGAGGCGCACGCGCTCAGCAGCATCGCTCCCGCAAGCGCGATCGCCGCGTGGAGCACCGTCTTCCAGGTATGAAATCGGATCATTCCAGCATCATACCGGCCCGCGGGCGCCCGGCTCGGGGGATCCATCCTCGGGGGACCCCGGCTCCGCCGGACCCGCCACGGTCGCGGCGTCGGTGTCGGCGCCGTGCGGGAGGTGGAGGGACCCCGACCCCAGCAGCTCGGCCGGTTCGGCGGGGGCTCGCTTGTGCAGCAGCGACGCCGCCACGCCCGCGCCCAGCACCGTCAGCACGATCCCCAGCGACCACTGCGGTGGCACGTGGAAGAAGTTCGCCGCGAGCATCTTGAGGCCGATGAACCCCAGCACGATCACCAGCGCCAGCTTGAGGTAATGGAAGCGGTCGATCACCGCCGCCAGCGCGAAGTACATCGACCGCAGCCCTAGGATCGCGAAGATGTTGGACGTGAAGACAAGGAACGGGTCGGAGGTGATCGCGAACGCCGCGGGGATCGAATCGACCGCGAAGACCACGTCCGTTCCCTCGATCACCAGCAGCACCAGGAACAGCGGCGTCGCCATCCGGACCCCGTTGCGACGCGTGAAGAACTTCTGGCCGTCGAGCTCCTGCGTGAGCGGGAACAGCTTGCGGGCGATCCTCGCCGCGAACGTCTTCTCGGGGTCGGGCGGTTCATCTCCCGCGACCAGCAGCTTGACCGCGGTGTAGAGCAGGAACGCCCCGAAGATGTACAGCACCCAGCTGAAGGTCTGGACCAGCAGCGTGCCGGCGCCGATCATCAGCCCGCGCATCACCAGCGCGCCCAGGATGCCCCAGAACAGCACCCGGTGCTGGAACTTCGCCGGGATCCTGAAGTACTTGAAGATGATCGCGATCACCAGGATGTTGTCCATGCTGAGCGCGTACTCGATCACCCACGCGTTGAGGAACTTTGCCGTCGCCTGAAGCCCCGTCTTGGGCTTGGGGTCGACCCCCGGGCCGCTTCCCTCGGGGTGCAGCGTCGAGATGTTCTGAAAGTTCGTGTCGTACATCCAGTACACGGCGCCGGCGAACACCAGCGCGAGCACGACCGTGAACACGGTGAAGCCGACGGCGCGGCGCACGCTGACCGTCTCGGCCCGGCGGCTGAGAACGCCCAGGTCCAGCAGCAGCAGCGAGAGAACGAACGAGATAAACCCGGCCCAGAGCCAGAACATCCGCTACTCCGTCACGCGACCGAACCGCGCGTCCCCGCGTCCGCCCGACGGGGCTTTCTCCCCGGGGAAGGGGAGAGGGTATCACGCCCCGCACGACGGGCCATCACGCCGGTCGGCTGATCGCGCCATTCCGGGAGACTCATTCTCAATAAAAAAACTCCGCCCCCAAAGCGGAGGCGGAGCTATTGAGTATTCCTACGGACCACCAAGGCCGGTGGTATGGACCGGCTCAGAAGCGGGGCGGCCGGTTCTCACCCTCGGGGGCGTCCTCGTCGGCGGGCATCTCCTCCTCGGCCTGCATGTCCGCCATGATGTCGGAGATGGTCTCCAGGACATCCCGCGGCACGACGATCCGCATGCCGAACGCGCCGTCGTTCATCGTGCCCGCAAACCCGATCGGGCTGAGCTTGTCGGGCGTGGTCATCGGGGCCCCGCCGGTCTGCATCGCGATGAACGGGCCGACCATGTCGATCAGGCCCTTGACGCCCAGGTAGCCCTCGAACAGCCGGTCGTCGGGCAGCCGCTCGTGCACCGCGCCGAAGAGCTCCTGCGCGGCAAGCCCCTTGCCCGACTTGGCCGACTCCATCGCGGCGTTCATGAGCAGCGAGTTGTTGCCCATGGTCCAGACGATCCCCTCGGGGACCGCGGCCATCAGGCCCGACGGCCCGGGAGCCATCCCGAAGAGCATCATCTGCATCTGCTGCATCTGCATGGCGTTGGGATCGTCGGGATTCATGGGCAGGATGATCTGCCACGAATCGACCTTCGACCCTCCGACGTCCACCGCCTCGGACTTGTACGTCGCCTGGATCTTTGAGGCCGCGACTTCCGTCCCGTTGAGCTCTTCGAACGTGGCCTTGTAGGCGTTGAGCATGCCCTTGGGGTCTTCGGTCTTGATCACCCCCGAGCACGCGGTCATGAGCCCGCCCATGAGGCCCGCCGGCGGGAGGCCGATCGCCATCGAGACGCCGTCCATCTTGTCCAGCGACCCCATCATCGCCTTGAAGGGCAGGTTCTCGCCCGCGGCCTGTCCGGCCTGCGCCTCGCGCATCCAGGACTTCACCATCGGGGACGACATGTCGACCGACCCCGCGAAGAGGAAGTTGCCGTCGGGGAGCATCTTGGAGAGCGAGCCCGACTTGCCCTCGAGCTGGAGGTGCTGCGCGGTGGGCGAATTCTCCTTGAACTGACCGACGATGTCGAACACCACGCCCAGGTCTTCGACGCCCAGGGTCATCACCATCGCCTGCCCGTCGGCCTTGAAGTGCTCGTCCATCATGCCCACGGCGTTCTTGAGCGCCACCGCCGGCGCCGCCTGCGGCCCGCCCATCTCCGCCATCATCTCGGCCTGTTCCTCGATCTGCTCGCGGCTCTGGGTAAAGCCCGATTCGACCATGGCCGGCGTGAAGTACATCACCAGGTCGGCCCGGTCCGACGCCTTGGCCGCCGTCGGGCCCATCGCCGTCTTGAGCGCCGCCTGGGCGTTCTGGCCGAGCGTGAAGCCCGAGAGCAGCTCCTTGTCGGGGCTCATGGCGATGTAGCCGCCGCCCGCGTCCTTCATGTGGACGGTCTCGCCCTCGAGCTGCGCCGTCATGACGCCCTCGCCCTCGGCGTTGAGCGCCCCGGCGAACGCCTTGGCGTCGGACACCGGCGCCACCACGACCGCCCGCGGCTCCTCCGATCCCTCGGCCGGGGCCAGCAGCACAATCATGGCCGACCCGTCCTTCTTCATGCCCGGCGTCGAGAGAAGCTGCTCGAACTTCTCCAGGGGCGAGCCCTCGATCTCGATCGCGAACATCTCCGCGTACTGCGACACCCGGTCATGGAACGCCGCCAGGTTGCGCACGGCCATGACGCCCAGCGCATCGGCCGGGGTCCTGTCCATCGCCGGCGGCAGGTCCGCCCGGGCGGACACCGCAAGACCGCACGCCACCATGAGAAACGCGGTCCGCGTCAACCGCACGCACTTCGGAGCAACCGGCATGAACTTGGTCCTTTCTCTAGCGCCGGCGTTCCCGGCCGAGCCACTCCCGGCACGGCGCCAGCCGGGCAGACTATACGTACGCGTTCCATCGGACGTTGATCCCGCCGACTCGACGCAACAAAGCCCGCCACTCGCCGGCGGGCTTCAGGATCGGATAGATACACGCTCAAACCGCTCAGGCCGCCGTCCTCGATGATGCCCGCGGCCGGCCGATCGAGTGCCAGGCGCGCCGAGCCGCCGAGCACGCGCCGGCCATCGATCGCTTGAACGCGTGCGAGGCCTGCGGCTCCGCCTTGACCGCCGGTTCCACCGGCTGGCCCGCCGCCGGCGTGCGGAGCGATTCCCGGGCCCACTGGCATGCCCCGGCCGCGGTCGCCGCCGCCCCCGCCGCCGCGCCG
>JAJVHS010000091.1 GCA_022072615.1 Phycisphaerales bacterium | reverse complement strand
CAGCGGCAGCACGCTCCGAAGCCGAAAGCAGAACACCCTCTTCGCCGAGGCCGCTCTCAAGGTCGCCGCCTACGCCATCAAGGTGTAGCTATCCCACGGTCGATCAAGAGGGGTTCTGGACGAAGCACGATCAACCCACATCTTTGTGGAATTTGAAGAAAATCGTGCTTGCTACGCAACGGGCCAGCTGAGTAAGCTACGTGCTCGTGCGGTGTGGGGAGAGGACAAGAGAACTCACAACGCACAACCCGGAATTGCGGCGGTTTCCCGCCCGCGGTTTTCGTTCCCGCATCCGGCTCTCGTTGTTTCTTTGCCCCGAGACTGTCTCTGGGCATGGGGTTTGTGCAGTTCTGAGGAGACAAGACATGAAGAGGTTTGCCGTTCTTGCGGTGCTGGCCGGCGTGGCCGCGGGCGCGAATGCCCAGATCATTACGGCGCAGGAAACCAACGCGATGACGCTCGCGGACATTCTGGTCCCGACCGGCTCGCCGGTTTCCGTGGTCGGCGCGAGCTTGAAGTACCACAACGACGCGTGGTCCGGCAGCGGCCTGGCCAGCGCGGGTTACTTCATTTCGGGCGCTGACAACTACGACCTGGGGGCGACGGGCATCGTCCTCTCCAGCGGCGCTGTGCCGTTCTACGGCACTGGTCCGAACACCTCGACCGGTTTCTCGACGGGCGGCGTCGTTTCTGCTGACGCCAGCGACGAGGCCCTGCTCGACCCGATCACCGGCGGCGGTTTCGATCACTACGACGTGACCCGCCTGGACCTGCTGGTCGACGCGGGCCCCAACGCCACCGTCATTGCCTTCGACGTCGTTTTCGGCTCCGAAGAATGGTCCGAGTACGTCGGATCGTCGTTCATCGACGGCTTCGGTCTCTATGTCAACGGCGTCAACGTCGCCTTCGAGTCCGGCCTGCCGATCAACATCAATCACCCGGGCATGGCCGGGATCGTCGAGACCGAGCTTGACGGCGTGCTCGTCGGCGCCACCGGCAGCCCCAAGATGAAGTTCGTTGTCCCCGTCAATCCGGGCATCAACGAGCTGACGTTCATCGTCGCCGACGCGTCTGACTGGGTGCTCGATACCACCGTGTACATCGAGACACTCGTTCCGGCGCCCTCCAGCCTCGCGCTGGTCGGTATCGGCGGTTTTGCGGCACTGCGTCGCCGTCGCGCCTGAGCCAGTTCCCCTCCTTACGTGACCAAGCGGACCCGAGCGATGCTCGGGTTCGCTTCTTTTTTGGCGTCCAGGGTCTTTCTGGTCATCCTTTGCGATCGCCGGAATCCGGCACCTCGCCCAACTAGAATGCCGACGTTTATGGCCGCAATCAGCGGGCACGCCCCGCACGCACACCACCACCTCAAACGCCTCCACGATCTTCGCCGGGCGTGCCTGGCCCTTGAACACCGCTACCAGGAGTCTCTCGGCGAAATCGAGCGGCTGAGCCGGGCCGCCGCCGAACAGGGTGGAGCGGGAGTCGTCCCCGGGGCACTGGCGAGCACCCGGAACCTGCTCCACTACCTCGCGATGCGGAGCGAGGACCTCCGCGATCTGCACACACCGCTGGCTGAACTTGGCTTGTCGTCGCTCGGTCGCATCGAGTCCCATGTACTCGCCAATCTGAACGCGGTGATCGACGCGCTGGCACGCATCGTCGGACCCGTCCCTCCGGTCCGCGAGATCGCGCTCGAACCCCCTCCACCGGCCCCGATCACGCTCTCGCAAGCCCGGATGCTGCTCGAGCAGCGCACCACCGCGCTGCTGGGACCGTCACGGGAACGGCGGGGATCGGCCGACCCCGCCGCGGCCGGCGCCGGGCGGGCCGGACGTACCGCCGACGTGCGGATCATGGTGACCCTGCCATCCGAGGCGGCACACGATGCGGCGCTCGTGCGGTCGCTGCTCCACGCGGGCATGACGTGCGCCCGGATCAACACCGCTCACGACACTCCCGAGGACTGGGAGAGCATGTGCCGCCTGGTGAGGACCGAAAGCGAGAAGCTCGAAGCCGAATCCGGCGCAGACGGTCGGTCGCGTTGCCGGATCCTCATGGACCTGGCCGGCCCCAAGCTCCGCACCGGTCCGATCGAGCCGGGCCCGGAGGTCGTAAAGATCCGTCCGGTGCGCGATGACCTCGGGCGGGTGGTGACGCCGGGGAAGGTGGTGCTCAGATCCGAGTCTTCCGAAGCCGGATCGGGGGCGGAGATCCCGGTGCCCGGCGATTGGCTGGCCACGCTGCGCCCGGGTGACGTGATCGAGCTCCGTGATACCCGCGGCCGTCGGCGGATGCTCCGCGTCCTGATGCCCGATTCTCGGTTCAAGGACGGTCGTCTGATCGCGGTCAGCGATCGGACGGTGTACTTCACCTCGGGCATGCCGCTGCGCCTGCTGAAGGCGGGCTCGCGCTCGCGCGAGGCGATCGTTGGGCGGCTCGAACCGATCAGGCAGTCGATCGTGGTCCGCCCGGGAGACCGGATGATCCTTGCGCTTCAACAGGAAGTCGGCCGCCCGGCGTTGGCCGCGGCGCAGCCCGGCAGCAGCGAGAAATCGTCCGCCGTTTCTCCGGCGGTCGTGACGTGCACGCTGCCCGAAGCGTTTCGGAGCATCAAGGTCGGCGACCCGGTGTGGTTCGACGACGGGAAGGTGGGCACGTCGGTCTCGGCGGTGCTCGGCGACCGCGTGGAACTGGTCGTCACGCATGCGTCCGCCAGCGGCGATCGGATCGCCCAGGACAAGGGCATCAACCTGCCGGAGACGCAGGTGCGGCTGCCGGGGGTCACCGAGCAGGACCTTGAAGTCCTGCCCATCGTGGCACGCCACGCCGACATGGTGGGGATCTCGTTCGTCCACGAAGCGGCGGAAGTAGCCGACGTTCACCGGCGGCTGTGCGAACTGGGCGGCGCGCACATCGGGACGGTGCTGAAAATCGAAACGCGCCGGGCATTCGAGAACCTGCCGAGCCTGCTCCTGGCCGCCCTGCGCGGGCCCGGCGCCGCGGTCATGATCGCTCGCGGCGACCTGGCCGTGGAAGTCGGGTACGAGCGACTGGCCGAGGTCCAGGAAGAGATCCTCTGGCTGTGCGAGGCCGCGCACCTGCCGGTGATCTGGGCCACGCAGGTTCTTGAGACGATGGCGAAGACGGGCCGGCCGTCGCGAGCAGAAGTGACGGACGCCGCGATGGGCGAGCGCGCCGAGTGCGTGATGCTGAACAAGGGCGCGCACATCACCGAGGCGGTCCGCTTCCTGGACAACCTGGTTCGGCGGATGCAGACGCACCAGTCCAAGAAGCGACCCATGCTGCGGGCGCTGAGCGTGGCGAAACGGTTCGGCATCGCCGGCACCGCCGCCGACGTGCCGACCGGACCCGGCGCTGAGCGGTAGTCTGCTCAAGACGACGGTCGTCCGAACCGGCGCAATGTCCAGGAGCGCGTCTCAGCATCCCTGCTCATAGGCCCGCACAAACACGTCGTAATCGTCGGTATCGACGTATCCCGAGGAGTCGACATCGGCGCTTCCGGCGCCGGCTTCGAAAGCCTGCACGAAGGCGTCGAAGTCGTCGGTGTCGACAAAGCCGGAGAAGTCAAAGTCCGCCGGGCACAACGACCTCATCAGAGCGCGACCGACGTTCAGCACCCCTCCCGTCGCGCACCGTCCCAGCGCTGCGGGCACGGTCCGGACAGTCGAGAGGATCTCGCCCCGGATCTGGAGGTATGTCTTCTGAGGAGTCTTGCCCCACAGCAGCGCTGCCGCACCCGCGACGTGCGGCGTCGCGGCCGAAGTGCCGTCGCCCCACAGGTAACCGTTGCCGATCCAGCAGCTGTACACGTTCACCGCCGGGGCCAACAGGTCCACGCTGACGGCTCCGTAGTTGGAGAACCACGCGAGCGCGTCGTCATTGTTGCTCCCGCCGACCGCAATGATGTTGTCGTACGGGTAGGACGCCGGGTAGTACGGAACAACATCGTTGTTGGTCGCGAAGTTCGCCGCCGCGGCAACGATCAGATGACCTTCCCCGCGCGCGCGGAGCACCGCTTCGTCCAGGATCGCCGAGGCGCCGGCGTACCAGCTGTTACTGGAAACATGAGCCCCGTTGGACACCGCGTAATCGATCGCCGCGACGGCCCCCTCGATCGTGGCTTGGATATTCGCGGAGAAGAACTTGACCGCCATGATCCGGCACTGCCAGTTGACCCCGGCGATTCCGGCGAGGTTGTTTCCCCGGGCACCGATGACGCCGGCGCAGAAAGTCCCGTGGCCGTGATCATCGAGTGGGTCTCCGTCGTTATTCCAGAAGTCCCAGCCGTGTATGTCGTCGACGTACCCGTTCGCGTCGTCATCGACGCCGTTGCCGGCGATCTCGCCGGGGTTCGTCCAGATGTTGCCCGCCAGCTCCGGGTGCAGGTAGCTCACGCCCGTGTCGAGCACCGCGATCACCGTGCTCGGACTGCCGGTGAAAAGATCCCACGCTCGGGGCGCATCAATGTCGGCGTTCGGCACGCCTGGGTCGCCGTTGACGGTCTGGCCGGTGTTGTGCATCCCCCACAGCCAGGAAAACTTCGCGTCGTTGGGAATGTCTGCGGCGTACACGAAGTAATTCGGCTCGGCATAGCGAACGCCGGGCGCGCCCATCACGGCCGCGATCGCTTCGGAGACCGGGCCGGCGATCTCAACGCACACAACGCCTGGCAGCATTCGATAGCGGCGACGGACGTGTCCGCCCACGGTGCCCAGCGCTTTCTCCTGCTGGTCAGCGGTAACGTCGTCCTCGAACCTCACCATCACCGATCCGCTCGCATGATCCGTCCGCTGAATCCCGGTTGCTGGCCGGTTCACTCCAACGCCGGCGGCTCCGTGGGGTTCCGCCAAGCCCAGGCCCAAAACCAGGCCCGAATCCAAGACCAGGCCCAGGACAACAACGGTATGGGATAACATTCGGGCGCGCCCTCCCCGTGTCTAACCTACCTGAAAGAGAGCGCACAAGTCAACGACAACACCGCCATCTCAGCGGTTGCCTTGCTGCAGACCCGGAGCCGGCCGCCGTTCCCCTAGACCCTCACGCTGTAGTGTCGGGTCGCGTTGAGCTTGCGAGCCAGCTCGGATCGGAAATCGGGGTGCGCGATCGAGATCAGCGCCTCGCCGCGCTGGCGGAGCGTGAGCCCGTAGAGGTTGACCGCGCCGTACTCCGTGACCACCCAGTGCACGTGGCCGCGGGTGGTGACGACGCCGGCGCCGGCGGTGAGCTCGGCGGCGATGCGGGAGATCTTGCCGCCCGCGGCGGTTGACGGCAGCGCGATGATCGGCTTTCCGCCGTTTGAGAGGGCCGCGCCGCGGATGAAGTCCATCTGCCCGCCGATGCCCGAATAGATGCGGTGACCGATCGAGTCCGCGCACACCTGGCCGGTGAGGTCGATCTCCAGGGCGCTGTTGATGGCCGTCACCTTGGGGTTCTTGCGGATGAGCGCGGTGTCGTTGGTGCGGTCGCAGCCGTGGAACTCGACCTGCGGATGCTCGTGGATGAAGTCGAACACCCGCCTGGAGCCGACCACGAAGCTCGTGACCGTGCGGCCGGGGTGCACGCTCTTGAACCGATTGGTCACGACGCCGCCCTCGATGAGCGGGATCAGGCCGTCGGTGAACATCTCGGTGTGGATGCCCAGGTCGTGCTTGTTGCCCAGACGGGCGAGGACCGCGTCGGGAATCGCCCCGATCCCCATCTGGAGCGTCGCCCCGTGCTCGACGAGACCGGCGATCAGTTCGCCGATCCGGGCCTCGATGTCGCTGATCTCTCCGGGCGGGTGCGACGGCAAGGGCCGATCGCTCGTGTACCACGCCGCGAGCCGCCGCGGATCGACCACCGTGTTGCCGCTGGTGCGCGGCATCTGCGCGTTGATCTCCGCGATCACCATGGGCGCCACGTCGACCGCGGCGCGGGCGGTGTCGCAGGACGTGCCCAGGGTGTGCAGCCCGTGACGATTGGCGGGAGAAAGTTGAACGATCGCCGCGTCGAGGCGGATCCTCCCCGAGTAGAAGAGCCCGGGCACGTCCGACAGGAAGATGGGCATGAAATCAGCCCGGCCGTCCTGGACGGCGGGCCTCGCCGCCGCGCCCGTGAAGAACGAGCACGACCTGATCCGCTGCGAAACCTCGGGCGAGACGAAACTCGTCGACCCGTCCGTATGGAGGTGGAACAGGGTGACGTCGCACAGGTCGGTCCTGGCCGCCAGCGCGTCAAGGAGCGCGCTGGGCGTCGCCGAACCGCCGTGAACGAACACATTCATTCCGCTGCGGATTCCCGCAACAGCCTCGTGCGCCGATTGAACCGATGGCATACCCAGACCCTCGGATGAACTCATTCCAGATGCTCGCCACACGGCGGCATTAACAGTATTCCGACTAAATCAAACCATCAACTCTTCTTTTGCTTCCTATACTCGAATACGCGGGGTTTTGGTGCGGTTTCCCCACTCCGCACCGGGCCCGGGGAGCGGAAGAATGCTTCCTCGCACGCTCGATCTTCAGGATGCCTTCACGGCGCCCGAACCCGATCAATGGCGAGCTCTCGTCGAGGCTGATCTCAAGGGCGCCCCGTTCGAGCGCCGCCTGGTCACGCACACCTACGAGGGGATCCACGTCCGGCCGCTGTACACGCGAGCGGACTGGGACCGCGGCGGCGGCTCCAGCGGCGTCGGGTCGTTGACCCGCGCCGCTCGCCCGCTGGGCAACGTCGGTCGCGGGTGGGACACCCGCCAGGAATATTCCGACGCGGCCCCGGACGCGGCGGCGGAATCGATCCGCGACGATCTCGATGGCGGCGTGCGGTCGGTCGTGCTGCGTTTTGACGCCTGCGCGCGATCGGGGCTTGATCCACGCAACCCGACCGGCGCGAACCTCGCCGGACGGGACGGCATCGCGGCGTATACATCGGACGACCTCGATCGCGTCCTCGAGCACTGCGACCTTGGTGCGACGCCCGTGTTCCTTGAATGTGGTTCCGCGTTCGTGGAAGGCGCTGCGCTGCTCGGCGACGTATGGCGGCGCCGCGGACTCCAGGACCGCGGTGTTCGCGGGGGTTTCCAGGCAGACCCGCTCGCCGTGCTCGCGCGTGACGGGTCGCTCCCGTATTCCACCGCCGAAGGGCTCGACCGCCTTGGCCGGCTGTGCGCGTGGAGCGTGGAACGCTATCCCCTCGTGCAGTCCCTCCGGGTCGGCACCGCCGCGTACCACCACGCCGGCGCCACGGCGACGCAGGACCTTGCGTTCTCGATGGCGACCGCGGTCGAGTACCTGCGGGCCACGGAACGCCACGGGCTCGCGATCGACGCCGCGGCGCCTCAACTGCTGTTCTCGTACGCCGTGGGCTGCCACATGTTCCTCGCGATCGCCAAGCTGCGGGCAGCAAGGCGTCTGTGGGCCCGGGTCGTCGAGGCCTGCGGCGGCAGCGAAGACTCGCGACGGATGAGCATGTACGTCAGGCCCAGCAAGCGCGTGCTCACGACGCGTGACCAGTGGATCAACATGCTCCGGTCTACGGCGTGCGTGCTCGCCGCGGGGATCGCCGGCGCCGACGCGATCGCGTGCACGCCCTTTGATTCGCCCGGCGGCGATGCATCTCCGCTGGCCCGCCGCCTGGCCCGCAACACCCACCACCTGCTCCTGGGCGAATGCCACCTGGCCCGGGTGTGCGACCCGGCGGGCGGAAGCTGGTACATCGAATCGCTGACCGATGAGCTGTGCGACAAGGCGTGGGTGATCTTCCAGGCCATCGAGCGGCGCGGCGGCATGAGTCGGTCGCTCGAGGACGGTTGGATCCAGGCGCAGATCGATTCGGCGGTTCAGCCGCGCCTGCGCAATCTCGCCACGCGGAAGGATGTCATCGTCGGCGTCAGCGAGTTCCCCGATCCCGGCGAACATCGCCGTCAGGCACGGCCCGTCGACCGCGCCGCCATCACCTCGGACGCCTGCCGCCGGCTTGCGTCGCGGCCGCGGACGCCGCGGCTCCCGTCGAGCGCCGGCGACGCCGGACAAGTCGACTTCGCCACGTTGCTCAACGCCGCCGCGGAGGGCGCATCGGTCGCCGAGCTTTCCATCCTGCTGGGCTCGTCCCGCACCGAGCCGACGCAACTTCCGTCGGCGATTCACGTGCATCCCTTCGCCGAACCGTTCGAGCACCTCCGCGACGCCGCGGACGAGTTCGCGGAGCACCACGGCCACCGTCCCCGCGTGTTCCTGGCGGGGATCGGGCCGCTCGCCGCCCGGCTCGCGCGGATCAACTTCTGCCGTGACCTGTTCGAAGCGGGCGGGTTCGAGGTGATCGACTCGCCCGACTCAGACGGAACCATCGACGCGGTGCGAACCGAGTTCGAGAAGCGGCCTGCACCCATCGTGGTGATCTGCGGCCCCGACGACGCATGCGACGCGGCCGTTCCGAACCTCGGGCCGATGCTGCGCAGCGCCGGGGCCCGGCGGATCATCCTGGCCGGCAATCCCGGCGCGCGCGAGCCATCGCTGCGCAAGGCCGGCGTCGACCTGTTCGTCTACATCAAGTGCGACATGGTGAGCCTGCTCGGTTCGCTCCTCGCGGAAGAGGGGGTGCACCTGTGAGCCGCATCCCGAACTTTGGCGACGTGAAACTTGGCGGGGCGCCCCGCGAGCCCGCGGGTGAAACGTGGGTCGATGCGGTCCGCGCGGCACGCGGGAAGGACCCGGCGGACCTCGGCTGGCAAACGCCCGAAGGAATCACGCTCCTGCCCGAGTATCACAGGGCCGACCTTGATCCGGTGCGGCACCTGTCCAGCCTGCCCGGCCTGCCGCCGTTCGTTCGCGGACCGTACGCCACCATGTACGCGCTGCGGCCGTGGACCGTCCGCCAGTACGCCGGCTTCAGCACCGCCGAGGCCAGCAACGCGTTCTACCGAGCGAACCTGGCCGCCGGCCAGAAGGGCCTCTCGATCGCCTTCGACCTGGCAACGCACCGCGGGTATGACAGCGATCACCCGCGTGTCGCCGGCGATGTCGGGATGGCCGGCGTCGCCATCGACAGCGTGCGCGACATGGCGCGTCTCTTCGACGGGATCCCGCTCGGACAGATCAGCGTTTCGATGACGATGAACGGCGCGGTCCTGCCGGTACTGGCGATGTACATCGTGGCGGCCGAGCGGCAGGGCGTGAGGACGGAGGAACTCTCGGGGACGATCCAGAACGACATCCTGAAAGAGTTCATGGTCCGCAACACGTATGTCTATCCGCCGGGACCGAGCATGCGGATCGTGGGCGATATCTTCGAGTTCTGCGCCCGGCGCATGCCCCGCTTCAACAGCATCTCGATCAGCGGGTACCACATGCAGGAGGCCGGCGCGACCGCGGACATCGAGCTGGCCTACACCCTCGCCGACGGCCTCGAGTACCTGCGGACGGGCGTCGCCCGCGGCCTGGACATCGACGACTTTGCGCCTCGCATCAGCTTCTTCTGGGGAATCGGCACGCACCTGCTGATGGAGATCGCCAAGCTCCGGGCAGGCAGGATGCTGTGGGCACGCATCGTCAAGACCTTCAACCCCAGGAGCGACAAGAGCCTGTGCCTGCGGGCCCACAGCCAAACGAGCGGCTGGTCGCTCACCGCTCAGGACGTCTACAACAACGTCGTCCGCACCTGCGTCGAGGCGATGGCGGCGACGCAGGGGCACACGCAGAGCCTGCACACCAACGCGCTGGACGAAGCGCTCGCGCTGCCGACGGAGTTCTCGGCCCGCATCGCCCGCAACACCCAGCTCTTCCTCCAGCTGGAGACCGACACCTGTCGCGTGATCGATCCCTGGGGCGGTTCCTACGCGGTCGAACGGCTGACGCACGACCTCGCCCGCCGAGCGTGGGAACACCTGATCGAGATCGAGGAGTCGGGCGGCATGGCCCGGGCGATCGAGAAGGGCATCCCCAAGATGCGCATCGAGGAGGCCGCCGCCAGGACCCAGGCGGACATCGACTCGGGGCGCCGGATGGTCGTCGGCGTCAACCGGTATATCCCGAGCACGCCCGAAGAGGTCAACGTGCTCCGCATCGACAACTCCGCCGTGCGCGAAGCCCAGATCGCGCGGCTGAATGCCCTGAGGAAAGAGCGCGACCAGGCCGCGACGCAGAGGGCGCTCGAAGCGCTGACCGCCGCAGCTCAGCGGCCCGGCGGGGAGGCCAACCTCCTGGAGCTGTCGATCGACGCGGCACGGGCGGAGGCGACCGTCGGCGAGATCTCGCTGGCGCTCGAGAAGGTGTTCGGACGGCACGAAGCCTCCGTCTCGTCGGCACGGGGCGTGTACCTCTCGCAATCGCAGGGCGCCGACCCGCGCATCGGGGACGTCCGCGAGTACACGGCGCAGTTCCTGGTTCGCCACGGTCGTCGGCCCCGCCTGCTGGTCGCCAAGATGGGCCAGGACGGCCACGACCGCGGCCAGAAGGTCGTCGCCAGCGCGTTCGCCGATCTGGGTTTCGATGTGGACGTCGGGCCGCTGTTCCAGACTCCGCACGAGGTCGCGTGCCAGGCGGTCGAGAACGACGTCCACATCGTGGGGGTGTCATCCCAGGCCGCCGGGCACCTGACGCTCGTGCCCGCGTTGCTCAACGAGCTCGAACAGGCCGGGCGACCGGACATCATGGTCGTTGTCGGCGGTGTCATTCCGCCGCAGGACCACGAACCGCTGATGGAGATGGGCGTCGCCGCCGTCTTCGGCCCCGGCACCGCCATCGCGCCGGCGGCGATGCGGGTGCTCGAGCAACTCGAGGCGCGGCTGACGCCGGCGTGCGTGGAGCCATCGTCCACATGAGCAACCCGTCACCACCATCACCGACTGCCGCCGACCCGCGGACCGCTCGATCACGCGGCCGCGCCGGGCGCGGCACGCCCCCACCACTATCGGTCGACCAGCTCGCCGCCGGCGTCGTCTCCGGTGACCGCCGGGTGCTGGCCCGAGCCGTGTCGCTGATCGAGTCGGTCCGGCCCGGCGACGCCCGCCCGGCAAGGCAACTGCTTGAGCAACTGCTCCATCGCACGGGCGGCAGCCTGCGGATCGGGATCACGGGGATGCCCGGCGCTGGCAAGTCGACGTTCATTTCACGGCTCGGCATCGACCTGTGCCGCAAGGGACGAAGAGTCGCCGTTCTCGCCGTGGATCCCTCCAGCAGTGTGTCGGGCGGGTCCATCCTTGGCGACCGCACCCGCATGTCCGAGCTGGCATCGCAGCCCAACGCGTACATCCGTCCTTCGCCGACGAGCGGGACGCTCGGCGGGGTCGGCCGGCGAACCCGCGAGGTGATGCTCCTTTGCGAGGCGGCCGGATTCGACGTGGTGATCGTCGAGACGGTGGGCATCGGCCAGTCGGAGGCGGCGGTCGCCGATCTGGTTGACGGCGTCATAGCGCTCATATTGCCGGCGTCCGGGGACGACCTCCAGGGCATCAAGCGCGGGCTGCTCGAATGCGTGGATGTCATCGCCATCAACAAGGCGGACGGCGAGAACGAAAAGCCCGCACACCGTGCCGCGGCGGATTTCTCCGCCGCGATGGCGGTCCTCCACCCCGTGCCCGCCGGCAGGCCGGCAGTGATGGCGTGCAGCGCGCGCACGGGCTACCACATCCAGGACGTGTGGCACGCCGTTGAGCACGCCGTCGCCGATCGAATCACCACCGGCGAGTACGACGACCGGCGGCGCAGGCAGCGGCTCGTCTGGCTGGAATCACTCGTGCGCGAGAGGCTCGACGACCTTCTGGCGCGGTCCTGTTCGGCGTCGTCGGCGTTCGCGAGTGCTCGGCAGGACGTGACGCGGCGGGGCGTTCCCCCGACGGTCGCGGCGGACGCGGTCGTGTCGGCGCTGCTCGACGAGATTGCTCGGTCCGGTCGCGGCGCCCCGGCCGACCGGTGCGGGGAGGCCACATGATCAACCCTCGAGCCATCAATCACATCGGCATCGCCGTGAGGTCGCTGGCGGCGCAGCGCGAGTACTACGAGTCCGTGCTGGGCGCTCGCTACGAAGGCGAGGAGGTCGTTGCCGACCAGCACGTCCGCGTCGCGTTCTACTCGATCGGCCCGGCCGACCGGCCCGTCCGGCTGGAGCTGCTCGAGCCCACGTCGCGGCAATCGCCGATCGCGGCGTTCCTCGAGAAGCGCGGGGAAGGGCTGCACCACGTCGCGTACACGGTCAGCGGGATCGACGACACGCTCCGCGATCTCAAGGCCCGGGGCGTGCGGCTGATCGACGAACGTCCCCGACCCGGCGCCCACGGATCACGCATCGGGTTCCTGCATCCGGCCGCGTCCATGGGCATCCTGACCGAACTGTGCGAACCCCTGCCGGCCCACGCAGGTTGATACCAAAGGAGCACACACGTGTCCGCCAACCCTTCAGCTCCTTCCAAACCCGCCTCCCCACCTCAATCAGCGTCGTCGGTGCTCTCATCGGGCACGATGACGCAGCGGATCGCCGCGATCCGGGCCGCCAAGGAGAAGATGCTGGCCGGCGGCGGCCCCGACCGGGTCGCCAAGCACCACGCCGCCGGGAACCTCACCGCCCGTGAGAGACTGGCCGAACTGCTCGACCCGGGCACATTCGTCGAACGGTGCGGCCTGTGCCGCCACCGCTGCACGCACTTCGGCCTTGAAAACAAGGAGCTGCCCGCCGACGGGGTGGTGACGGGGTCGGGAGCGATCGACGGGCGGATCGTTCACGTCGCCAGCCAGGACTTCACGGTCGGCGGCGGAGCGCTCGGCGAAGTGCACGGCGAGAAGATCGTCCAGGTGATGTCGGCAAGCCTCAAGAGCGGGTCGCCGTTCATCTTCATCAACGACTCCGGCGGCGCCCGGATCCAGGAGGGCATCGACTCGCTCGCCGCCTACGGCAAGGTCTTCTTCCACAACACCCTTCTCTCGGGCGTGGTCCCGCAGATCTCGCTCATCTGCGGGCCGTGCGCCGGCGGCGCCGCCTACAGCCCCGCGATGACCGACTTCGTCATCCAGACCCGGCGGGCGCAGATGTTCATCACCGGCCCGCAGGTGATCAAGCAAGTCACCCACGAGGAGATCTCCGCCGAAGAGCTGGGCGGCGCCGAGGCTCACATGCACTACGCCGGCAACATCCACTTTATCGCCGAGGACGATCGCCACGCCGCTCAGCTCTGCAGGCGACTGCTCTCGTTCCTGCCCTGCAACAACTACCAAGATCCGCCGCGGCTGCCCTGGACCGGGCCGGTCGACCGGGACGAACCGCTCAACTCGCTGCTGCCGGAGGATTCGCGGCGGACATACGACATGCACGCGGTCATCCGCCGACTGGTCGACGCCGAGGATTTCCTCGAAGTGCAGTCGGGATTCGCGGGCAGCATCATCGTCGGCTTCGGTCGGATCACCGGCCGCACCGTCGGTTTCGTGGCCAGCAACCCGAGCGTCAAGGCCGGCGCCCTGGATATCGATTCCTCGGACAAGGCCGCGCGGTTTGTGCGGTTCTGCAACGCCTTCAACATCCCCATCCTCACGCTCGTGGACACGCCGGGCTATTTCCCCGGGGTGCAGCAGGAGTACGGCGGGATCATCCGCCACGGCGCCAAACTGCTGTTCTCCTACTCCGCCGCGACGGTGCCCAAGATCACGATCGTCGTCCGCAAGGCGTTCGGCGGGGCCTACGTGGCGATGTCGAGCAAGGAGCTCGGCGCCGACGCCGTCGCCGCCTGGCCGACCGCCGAGATCGCCGTGATGGGCGCCGAGGGCGCGGCGGAAGTCATCTTCCGCAACGAGATCGCCGCCGCCGCCGACAAGGCCGCCAAGCGCCGTGAACTGGTGGACCTGTACCGCGGAACGTTCTCGAACCCGCTTGTCGCCGCCGGACGCTGCATGGTGGACGACGTCATCGAACCCGCGGAGACGCGGCGCTTCATCGCGCATGTGCTCGCGGTGACCGCGACCAAACGAGAGCCGCGACCCGAAAAGAAGCACGGACTCATCCCCCTGTGAACACGTACCCGCCAGAACCCCCAGCTCAGTCGACCCAGGACGCCGGCGGCGGCCCGGTGCCGGCGGAACACCTTGTCGTGATCACCGCCACGGCCGCGGCGCTGCTCGGCGGTCGCGCACGAGTCCGCTCCGTGCTGCTCCTCGACGATCCGCCAGGCCACAGAGCGGGTCACGGGCACGCACCGGCACGTCCCGGCGCGGGCCGCCCGGCATTCCCGAGCCGCCCCTCCCCACGGCCACCCCGCCGCTGATCACCTTGCGGCCTTCCGAGGTTCTTCAAGATGAAGCTTCGAATCACCATCGAAAACAAGTCTTACGAGGTCGATGTCGAAGTCATCGATCCCGTCAACATCACGTCGGCGGCCAGCCGCGTCGAGGGGCTGCCGCTCAAGGCTCCGCTCCCGCCCATCAAGCACACCAACGGGCTGGGCTCCGCCCGCACGCCTTCGAAGGCTCGAAAGCAGGAGGCAACCGAAGAGAAAGCGGAGCGCAAGCCCATCCAGCCGTGGCACGACCTGACGGTTGGCAAGCCCGGCGAGTGCGTGTCGCCAGTCCCGGGGACGGTGGTTGAGGTGTGCACAAAAGTGGGCGACGCGGTGAAGCCCGGCGATCCGCTGGTTCGGATCGAGATCTCCAACGTGGTCTCGCCTTCCGACACCCCCGCGGTCGGAACCGTCCGCTCGCTGGAAGCCGGGGTCGTGAAAGAGATTGCCGTGCACAAAGGTGAGGCAATCCGTTTTGGTCAGGTTCTTGTACGGGTTCAGCTCGCCCAAACCTCCCAGTAGTGCAGCCAGAAACGGTCGTGGATCGGGCCTGCGCCTGGGAGTGGCAAAAGCCGCCTGAATATTGGAAAAAGTGACCGACTTGTCCTTGACTCAAGCCGAGTAGTCGATATATCGATATGTCTATCGATTTCTCGATTGTTCGAGGACAAGCCATGATGAACCACACCCAAGCGGACCGGAACCAACCCAACACCACCCCAGCGGGTCTGGCGCTCGCCGGGGTCGTTTCGATCGGCGCCGTGATCCTCACGCTCGCCGCCGGCTGGGGAATGTCCCAGGCTCAGCAGCGCTTCACGCCGTCGGATGAAAGCACGGTGCTCCCGACGTCCGAGAAGCCCGCCGGCGCGCTGCTGAACGGCGCCGACTATCTCGCCGGGCGTGAGCTGTACAACGCGGCGTGCTCGGCGTGCCACGGCGCGAACGGGCAGGGCGTCGCCAACCTGGGGAAAGACCTGGTGCGAGGGAAGTTCCCGCTCGCGCTGTCTGACACGGGCCTGGCGAAGCAGATCATCGCGGGGCGGCCGGTCACGGACCCGATGAACACCACGAAGATCCCGATGCCTCCCAAGGGAGGACGCGCCGATCTCACGGACGCGCAGATCGGTCAGATCGTGGTGTACATCCGGGGGCTCCAGGACCCGCGCCGAATCCCGGCGGACCTGCCCGAGCAGGCCCCCACGATGCTGCTGGCGTCGAACCGGCCGGGATCAGCGCCCGCCACGAACGACATCGTCGACCCGACGGCCTCGGGGTACGAGGCTTCGTGGGTGCTCGAGGGCCGCGCGCTGTACCAGTCATCGTGCGTGTCGTGCCACGGCGCGGATGCTCGGGGGCTGCCGAATCTCGGCAAGGACCTTGCGCAAAGCGGGTTTGTCGCCAAGCTGGACGACGAGCAGATGATCGCGTTCCTGAAGAAGGGACGGCCGGTCTCAGACCCCGAGAACACGACCAAGGTTGACATGCCCCCGAAGGGGGGAAACCCGGCGCTCGACGACGAGAAGCTCGAGTCGATCACCGTGTACCTGCGTGAAGTCCAGGCGCTGGCCGCCAAGAGCCACTGACGCGCGGACGAGGGCTGTGCTCGCGCGCGTGCGGAGCCGCCAAGTACCGCATCCACTAGGAGAGCCTCAATGAATCGCAAACGAAGCACCTATCCCGCCGTCGCCGCCGTGCTGGTCGCCGCGGGGCTGGCAACCGACATCGGCGTTCACTCCCTGGTGCCCGCCGCCGGGGCGTCGCAGCCCGAGGACAAGGAAGTCCGCCGCAAGAAGCGGCGCGAGCAGGAGTTCAAGCCGGTCGAGCTGTCGCCCAACCAGGTGGCCGACCTTCAGAAGCTGATCAACGACCGCCAGCTCACGCCAGACGATCTGGTCGCGGCCGCCAAGACCTACCTGCCCAGCGGGCGCAAGGACGACTACCTGGTCTTCGCGTCGGGCGGCCACAGCGGCCAGGTGTTCGTCATCGGCGTGCCCTCGATGCGGCTGCTGCGGACGATCGCGGTGTTCACCCCCGAACCGTGGCAGGGCTACGGCTACGGGACGGGCGAGGAAGTGCTGAAGGCCGGCGACTTCGGGGACAAGGAGCTGCGCTGGGGCGACACGCACCATCCGGGCCTCTCGGAGACCGGCGGCGAGTATGACGGGGAGTTTCTGTTCATCGGGGACAAGGCCAACGCCCGGCTCGCGGTCATCGACCTCAGGGACTTCGAGACCAAGCAGATCGTCCGCAACCCGCTGATCATCTCGGACCACGGGTGCGCGTTCGTGACTCCGAACACCGACTACGTGTTCGAGGGCGGCCAGTACGCGGTTCCGCTCGGGGTCGGGTACGCGAACATCGAGGAGTACAAGGAGAAGTACCGCGGGATGGTGACGGCGTGGAAGTTCGACCGCGCCAAGGGGCGGATCGACGTCGGCCAGTCGTTCGGCCTGGAGCTCCCCCCGTACTGGCAGGACCTGTTCGACTCGGGCAAGGTTGCAAGCGACGGGTTCGTCTTCGGCAACTCGATCAACACCGAGCTCGCGGTCGGCAAGACGGGTGAGAAGGAGGCCAACTTCGAGGCGTCCACCACCACCCGCGACATGGACTACCTCCACATCATCAACTGGAAGAAGGCCGAGGAGGTCTTCAAGGCGGGCAAGGCCACGAAGATCGAGGGCTTCCCGGTCATCACGCTGCAGACGGCGGTGAGCGAGGGGATCCTGTTCTTCGCTCCCGAGCCCAAGAGCCCGCACGGCGTTGACGTGACCCCGGACGGCAAGTTCATCGTCGTGGCCGGCAAGCTCGACCCGCACGTCACGGTGTATTCGATCGACAAGATCAAGCAGGCGATCGCGCAGAAGAAGATCTCGACCAGCGACCCCTACGGCGTGCCGGTGCTCGAATTCGACGCCGTGAAGGAGGCGCAGGTCGAGCTGGGCCTGGGGCCCCTGCACACGCAGTTCGACGACAAGGGCTTCGCGTACACGTCCCTGTTCCTCGACTCGGCGGTGGCGCGCTGGTCCCTGGGCGGCGACTACGCCTCCAAGCACGGCGTGCAGCCCTGGAAGCTGATGAGCAAGACCTCGGTGCAATACAACGTCGGCCACATCGTTTCGGCCGAGGGCGACACGGTCTCGCCCGACGGCATGTACCTGATCGCGATGAACAAGTGGTCGATCGACCGGTTCTTCCAGACCGGGCCGCTGCTCCCGCAGAACTTCCAGCTCATGGACATCACGCCCGCGGCCGACCGTCCGCTGCCGGTGATCTACGACTCGCCCATCGGCGTCGGCGAGCCGCACTACGCCCAGATGATCAAGGCCGACAAGCTCAAGCCCTGGGCGGTCTACCCGAAGGTCGGCTGGAACCCGCACACGGGGATGATCGACCCCAACTCGACCAAGGCCGGCGAGGAGAAGGTCGTCCGCAACGGCAACAAGGTCGACGTCTACATGACGGTGGTGCGGAGCCACTTCACCCCCGAGCACCTGGAGGTGCGCGAGGGCGACGAGGTGACGCTGCACCTGACCAACCTCGAGACGACGCCGGACGCGACGCACGGCTTCTGCATCGGCGGGTACAACATCAACCTGAGCCTCGAGCCGAGCGAGTACTGCAAGGTGAGCTTCACCGCGGACAAGGCCGGCACGTTCCCCTACTACTGCACCGAGTTCTGCTCGGCGCTCCACCTCGAGATGGTGGGCTACTTCCGCGTGGCGCCGGCGACCAAGTCGGCGGCGGCCGAACCGGCCTCCAAGTAGACCTCTCCTGCGCAGGCGTCCGCGGAAGCGGGCGCCCCGCGCTTTCCCGCCGCGGCTCGGTGGCGCGGCGTTCCAGGGAGCTTTTCATGCAAGGTATCCTGCAATCGATCCTCGGCCCTCGGGTGCCCGCGCAGGAACTGGAATCGCACCGGGGCCGGTACGTCGTGCCGAACCTGATCCTCTCGCTGGCGCGGGTCCTGCTGCTGGTGTCCATCTTCTTCCCGTACTGGCACATGGAGCTGCAGGCGCCGCAGTACCCCGACGGGCTGTATCTCACCGCGCACGTCAACTACCTCAGCGGCGACGTGGACGAGATCGACGGGCTCAACCATTACATCGGGATGCGCAAGCTCGAGGACGCCGCGTCTCTCGAGCGGGCGACCGCGGTGTGGATGATCCTGGCGATGACGCTGCTGATGGAGGGCGCCGCGGCGGTCCACAGCCCCTGGGCGCTGGTGCTGGTGCTGCCCGCGGTTCTCTTCCCGGCGGGCTTCATCGCGGACCTCCAGTTCTGGCTGGCATCGCACGGGCACAACCTTGACCCCAAGGCGCCGCTGTCGTCCTCCGTCAAGCCGTTCGTCCCGCCCGCGCTCGGCACGGGAGTGATCGGCCAGTTCAAGACGATCGCGACGCTCGGGTCGGGCTGGTGGCTGAGCCTGGGAGGGTCGGTGCTGACGCTGGTGGCGCTGATCTTCCACCGCCGGGCGTACAAGCCTCTGCGGGACTCCGCTCGGCAGGAGGTGGCGACATGTGCGGCGTGAGTACCGTCATCGCCACGGTCGTCCTCTTCGGCGTCGCAGCGGGGTCGACCGCGGCCTGCGACGGCCACGGGGAGTCCTGCGGCTGCGAAGACCCCGATGTGACGCTGCGGTGCATGATCGCCGACGCGTCGCCTGGTGACACGATCCTCGTGCCGCCGGGCGCCTATCACGGACCGATCGTCATCGACAAGCCGCTGACGCTGATCGGTGTCGACCGGCCGACGCTCCGCGGCGGGAGCGGCGACATCCTCGAGATCAACGCGGCGAACGTGACGATCAGCGGGTTCCTCCTGGCCGCCACGGGAGACTCGCTCGAGCGGGAGAACTGCGCGGTGCGTGTCAACGCCGGCAGCGCGGTGATCGAGGACAACATCCTGTACGACGTGCTCTTCGGGATCGACCTGAAGAACGCGGCCGGGAGCGTCATTGCCCGCAACTACATCGGCGGCAAGGACCTGGACATCGCGCGGCGCGGCGACGGCATCAGGCTGTACCGATCCGACGCGGCCACCATCGAGGGGAACGTCCTCGAAGACGGGCGCGACGCCATCCTGTGGTACTCCACGGGCGTGGTCGTCCGGGAAAACACCTCCAGGCGGTGCCGGTACGGCTTCCACCTGATGTTCAGCGGCGATGTGACGATCGAGGGCAACGATCTGCAGGAGAACTCGGTCGGCGTGTACATCATGTACAGCAAGGGGCTGACCATCCGGGAGAACCTGCTCGCGAAGAACCGCGGGCCGTCGGGGTACGGCCTCGGGCTCAAGGAATCCGACGACTACACGATCAGCCGCAACACGATGACCGCAAACCGGGTCGGGGTCTACGTGGACGGATCGCCCTTCACCGTGGAAGGACCGGCGGATTTCACGGGAAACCTGCTCGCGTGCAACGACGTGGGGATGACGATGCTCCCGTCGGTCAAGGGCAACCGGGTCCACGGGAACAGTTTCATCGACAACGCCGAGCAGGTGGCCGTGGCCGGGCGCGGCGAGCTCATCGACAACGACTTCGATGTCGAGAAGCGCGGCAACTACTGGAGCGACTACGGCGGCTACGACGCCGACGGCGACGGCATCGGCGAGGCCGAGTTCGAATCCCGCAAGCTGTTCGAGAACCTGACCGACCACCGGCCGGAACTGCGGCTGTTCAGGTACGGCCCTGTCCACGAGGCGATCGAGTTCGTGGCCCGGGCCGTGCCGGCCGTTCGGCCCGAGCCGAAGTTCGTCGACTGGTACCCGATGACGACCCCCCCGCCGTCGGGGGCGGCCGTGGCGTCGCTTTCGGCACGCGGACCGACCGTGCGGACCGGGCTGGCGCTCACCGCCGTCGCGGCGTTGATCGCCGGCCTGGCGTTCGCATCTTCCCCGATCGCGAGTTCGCTGCGTCGAGCGGCGAGCGGAGCAAGGCGGCTGGCGTTTCGCGCAGGAGGTGAGTCATGATCCGGTTTGATCGCGTCACCAAGCGCTTCGGGCGTTTCACCGCGGTGGACGACGTTTCACTCGAGGTCGGTCGCGGCGAATGCCTCGCGTTGTGGGGCGCCAACGGCGCGGGCAAGTCCACCATGATCCGCTGCATGCTCGGCCTGCACCGCTTCAAGGGCGTCATCTCCGTCGACGGGCTGGATGTGCGGCGGCAGGGCCGCCGGGCTCGGCGGCTGATCGGCTATGTCCCGCAGGAGCTCGGGTTCTCGGATGACGCGACGGTGAAGCAGTCCATCGACTTCTTTGCGGGCCTCAAGGGCGTGGCCGTGCCGCGTCTTGACGAGTGCCTGGGCGCGGTCGGGCTTGCCGGGCAGGGTCACAAGCGCCTGCGCGAACTGTCGGGCGGGATGAAGCAACGCCTCGCGCTGTGCCTGGCGCTGCTCGGCGATCCCCCGGTGCTGGTTCTTGACGAGGTCACCGCGAGTCTCGATGCCGCCGGGCGTGAGGAGCTGGTGATGCTGCTGAGCCGCCTCGCGCACAGCGGCCGGACCATGCTGTTCGCCTCCCATCGGCAGGAAGAGGTCATGCGGCTTGCGACAACCGTGGCGGTGCTCGAACGCGGACGCGTGGATCGCCGGGTCGCGCCGGCCGAACTGTTCGGCCCGGCGGCGCCGGCGAACGAGGAGGTCGTGCTGCGTCTCATGGTTGACCAGCCGACCTCGCAGCGGGCGCTGCAGATCCTGCGCGACCGCGGGCACGAGGCCTACCTGAACGGGGTCGGGGTGCTGGTCGCGGTGGCGTCTCCGCGCAGGGCAGCGCCCTTCGAGATCCTGGCCCATGCCGACATCCCGGTGAAGGACTTTGAGTTCGTGGAGCCGGCGAGCCCGTGCATGACGGCGGCTCGAAGTGCGGCTGCCGCTTCGAACATGCGAGGTGAACGATGAGCACGATCTGCAACACCCGCGGGCTTGGCGTCACGATGGCGAGGGCCTCGGCGTGCCGGCCGCCGTCGGTCGCTTCCACGTTCCTGCGTCTGACGATCGCGGACCTGAGACAGGCCCTGCTGGCACGATGGTTCGTGCTGTACACCGCGGCGTTCGTCACGCTCGGCCTGGGGATCTCCTACGTCTCGGCCATGGCGGCGGGCTCGACCGGACTGGACGGGTTCGGCAGGACCAGCGCGGGCCTGATCAACCTCGTGATCCTGATCGTGCCGTTGATGGCATTGACGGCGGGAGCATCGGCGATCGCCCCGCAGCGAGAGCGCGGATCGCTCGCGTACCTGCTTGTGCAGCCGGTGTCGCGGGGAGAGGTGCTCGGGGCTCGGTTCGTCGGTCTTTCGCTGGCGATGGTGGCCAGCATCGCCCTGGGCTTCGGCCTCAGCGGGCTGATACTTTCGCTCAAAGGGGGCGCGGCGGACCCCGGGTCGCTGGTCCGGCTGGCGTCGCTGGCGGTGGTGCTCGCGATGGCGATGGTGGCGCCCGGGATCGCGATCTCGGTGATGACGCGGCGTTCCTCGGTGGCCTCCGGGATCGCGGTGTTCGTGTGGCTGGCGCTGGTGTTCGGTTCGGACCTTGGCCTGATGGCCGCGGCCGGGGCAATGCACCTGCGGGCGCAGGAGCTGTTCTATGCGGGGCTCGCAAGCCCGCTGCAGGTGTTCAAGATGTGGGCGCTGTGCGGGACGGATGCGACGCTGGATATCCTCGGGCCGGCCGGTCTGTACGCGACCGACACGTTCGGCGCGAGGCTGCCCTGGCTGTTCTCGGGCGCGATGGCGGCGTGGATCGTCCTTCCGCTGGCGGCGGCGTGGGTAATCTTCACGCGGAGGTCACAGTGATGCACCGACAATCCATGATGGCCGCGTGCGTGGTGTGCGCCGGGCTGGTCGGCGGCTGCGGGGAGCGCAGCGTGAGCGGTCCGCCGAACACCCGTCTTGGCCGCGACGTGTGCGCCGAGTGCGACATGATCGTGAGTGACGACCGGTACGCCGCCGGCGCCGTGATCCGCAAGCAGGGCCGCCTCGAGCACGCCCACTACGACGACATCGGCTGCCTGCTCGACCATTCGCGGTTCCACCCGGACATCGAGTTCGTGGAGGAGTACGTGCGCGACTCGATCACCCGCCAGTGGGTGCGGGCGGCCGGGGCGTCGTTCGTGATGTCCGCGCAGGTGCACACTCCGATGGCGTCGGGGATCGCCGGGTTTGCTACTCTTGAAGCGGCCGGCGAATCAGCCGGGGGGCTGGGCGTCAAGGTCCAGGCATGGGACGAGGTTCGCGCGTCGCGCCGCGAGTGGATGGAGTCGCGGTACGGAAAGCCTGCGCTGCCGGGTGGCGATGGGCCGGGTAGCAAGTGAACGTCTCAAGGACCCCTGATGTTCTCACAAACCGTTGAATACGCGCTGCGTGCGATGGTCTGCCTTGCGACCAGCGAGCAGGGTCCGCAGACCGCCGATGAGATCTCCCAGCGGACCCGCCTCAAGGGAGGGTACCTCTCGAAGGTGATGCGAGACCTGGTGGTCGCCGGGCTGGTCGGATCGCAGCGCGGCCCCAACGGTGGCTTCACGCTCGCCCGCCCTCCGGCCGACATCTCCATCCTCGACATCGTGACCGCGGTGGACCCGATCAAGCGGATCACCCAGTGCCCGATGGGAAATCCCAATCACGTCCGGCTGTGCTCGCTGCACCAGCGGCTCGACAACGCGATCGGCGAGATCGAAAGGGCGTTCCGGGAAACATCCCTGGCCGAGGTGCTGGTGGAAGAGCGGGGCGGCAACAGCCAGTGCCGTGCGCTGACGATGCCGCCCGGAGTCCAGGCCGCAACCCTGCGATTGCCGCAACCCGGCCGGGGCACCGGGCTGTAACCGGCGTCTACACTGATTCGCAGCGCCGCGCGGGATCGCCGGTGGGCCGGGGCGGGAGCATTGCGGACATGACACACCAACCGCGTCGCAACGCGGGACGGCGGCAGGCGGCGATCCGGGAGCTTGCCGCTCGTGGCGCCGCGAGCTACTCGGCAACGCACTTCCTGATCGCGCTTGGCATCCTGACCGTCGTGACGCCGATCGTCGACCGGCCGCCCATCGGCGACCTGGTCGCCGCGGCGGCGTTCACGCTGGTCGCCTTCACAGGGGCGCTCGCGGTGCGGAGCAGCCGGCGAGCGCTGATCGTCTCGATCGTGCTCGGCGGGAGCGCCTTGGCGTGCGCGTGGCTCGAGCGGGGGTTGCCGGGCACGCTGTGGCCGCCGCTCGAGGCGATCCTCGCGGCCATCTTTTCCGCGTTCATCGCGGCGCAGATGCTGCTGCATGTTGTGCGCGCGGAGCGTGTCCAGCGCGAAACCGTGTGCGCCGGGCTGGCGACCTACATGATGCTGGGCGTCACGTGGATGTTCGCCTACTTGGTGGTCGACAAGCTCGCGCCGGGCTCGTTCGCCGAGTTCGGCACGCCCGTCGCCGAGCTCGGCGATCAGCAGGCGTTCTACCTGAGTTTCGTGACGCTCACGACCACCGGGTACGGCGACATCACGCCGCGGTCGAGCACGGCTCGGACGGTCGCGGTGCTTGAGGCGATCGCCGGGTCGTTCTTCGTGATGACGATCCTGGCGAGGCTGGTGTCGGCGTACACGCGTCCGGGCGGGATCGGCGGCGGCGGTTCAACCGGCTCTGGCGCCTGACCTGGCCTTGGCGGACACCGTCAATCAGATGTTTGTCTTGCGGCGGCCGGCGTGACCTGGTCCGGGCACTCACCCGTGTTCATGATCAGATGAATGCCGGTCCTCTCATGAATCGCATTCCACCGCCGCGCCGACGCCATTCATCCACGCTCGCGGAGAATGTCGCCGCCTCAGGATCCCACTGAATTGCACGTGGTCGGCAGCTCCGACGACGGGCTGGTCGTGTTCGGTAACGGAACAAGAGTGAAGTCGCCGGTGAGGTGCCATGCACGAAGTTGTGCGAATGGTGACACGCCGCGCGCCCGGGTGACGCATGGACGGCGTCGGGGCTCGGTTCAACAGCAGGGAACATCCTCCGGCAACGTGTCCGAGGATTGAGATTGACGGGCAGACCCTGCACCGGTGCCCACTTGCGATTCTCACGCCCGCGTGCCGGGCGCGCTCACGGAGTCATCATATGAACCGCACATGGCTTTCTGCTTGCTCGATGTTGGTGCTGGTCTGCGGCTCGGCCGCCGCGGACATCTCGCTGGGCCAGACAACCTCGCTGCCGGCGCCCCAGCGGCCCTCCGGCGTGGCGACGGGGGATTTCAACGGCGACGGGCAGGTTGACCTGGCCGTGACGACCGACACGCCCGACAAGATCACCGTCTTCCCCGGCAACGGAGCCGGCGGATTCGGCGCCGGCGTGAACCACCCGACCGGCGCCGGGTCCGGGCCGCAGGACATCACCGCGGTCGACTTCGACGCCGACGGCGACCTCGATCTTGCGGTGGTGCTCCAGAACGCCGGCGTGCTCCGCGTGTTTGTCAACAACGGCGGGACGTTCACCGGCGGCGCCAGCGTTGCGATCGGCGATCAAGCCCGCGGACTTGCCGCCGCCGATCTCGACGCCGACGGCGACACCGACTTTGCCGTCGCCAACCGCAACGACAACACCGTCACTCTGGTGTACGACCAGGGCCTGACGCTCTCGGCCGCGGTGCTCACGGCCGGGGGCGAGCCGCGCGTCGTCACGGCCGGGGACCTGACCGGCGACGGCGTGATCGACCTGGCCGTGACCAATCACGACGACCGCAACGCAACGATTTACCGCGGCGCCGGCGGCGGCGCGTTCGTGTTCCATTCCACGGTGAGCACCGGCGCGAACACGCGTCCCGAGGGGATCGCGGCCGGCGATCTCGACGCGGACGGCGACCTCGACCTGGCGGTGACGACCAACTCGGGCACGACGCTCAACTTCGTCACGGTGCTGCGGAACCTCGGGGGCGGGTCGTTCTCCGGCCCGGTGAACTTCACGACCGGCGGCGTGAACCCCGGGTCGGTGAAGCTGGCCGACCTGGATGCGGACGGCGATCTCGATGCCGTCGCCACGAACCAGGATTCGGGCACCATCGGCGTGCTCACGAACACCGGCGCGGCGTCGTTCGCGGCCCCGCAGGTTGTTTCGACCGGTGCAACCCCGGATGGGATGGCAGTCGCCAACCTCTTCGGCGAACTGACCGCCGAGATCGTGGTCGCCAACCGCGACGCCAACACCGTGACCGTGACCGAGAACCTGTCGGCCGGCTTCTGCCCGTCGGACTTCGACCAGTCGGGCTTCGTCGATACCGACGACTTCACGGCGTTCGTCGTGGCGTTCGAGGCGGGCACGGATAACGCCGACATCGACGGTTCGGGGTTCGTGGACACGGACGACTTCGATACTTTCGTCAGGTTCTTCGAAGCCGGGTGCTGAGCAGGGCACACTCCTCTCCCGCAGCGTCGACGGACGCGCTGGAATCACCTCCGAAGGCCCCCGGCCCAGTGCCGGGGGCCTCTCGTTTCGGTGCGGACGTCCGTTGAATTGCTGACAGCCCGGACGCGCAACCAACGCATGAAACGGTGTCGAACAGACCGAAAGACTCCTCTCCCTCCGCGTCCCTCGCCGGGCGCCAGGAGCCCGGGCCACCCGGGCTCTTTGCACGCGCTTGAGTCCCGCCCGCCCGGGGGCTTCAATCAGGAACCACGCATGAGCGATCAGCCCGACCATCCGACGCGCCAGGCCGAGGTGACTCAGCTGCTCGATCGAGCCCAGCGGGGAGAACCCCGAGCGACGGAGGAACTCTTCCCGATCGTCTACGACGAGCTGCGTTCGATCGCGGCGGGCTTTCTGCGCGGCGAGAGCAACGCCCAGACAATGCAGCCGACGGCCCTGGTCCACGAGGCGTACCTGCGGCTGGTGGGGCCGGACCAGGCGCCGTGGGAGAACCGGGCCCATTTCTTCGGCGCCGCGGCGACCGCGATCCGCCGGATCCTGATCGATCATGCCCGGCATCGCGGCCGCGTGCGCCGGGGCGGCAACGCCAAGCGGGTGCCCCTGGACGACGGCCTGGCGGCGGTGGCTCCTGAAGAAATCGATCTTGTCGGCCTTGATGCCGCCCTCAACAAGCTTGCGGCCGTGGACGCCCAGAAATCCCGCGTTGTCGAGCTGCGCTTCTTCGGTGGGTTGACGGTCGAGCAGACCGCCCTGGTGCTCGGGATCTCCACGAGCACGGTCGCTCGTGACTGGCAGTTTGCTCGCGTGTGGCTGAGCCGCGAGCTGAGCGAGTCGAGGTAAACAGCCCTCCGGAGCCCCACGTTGTCCGACGAACAGCACCATCCGCCATCGCCCACGAGAGGGCCGCGAACCCGCGAGGCCGCCGCACGGCTCCGCCGCGCCGAGGAGGTCTATTTCGAGGTCGCCGGCCTCGCGCCCGGCGACCGGGACGAGGCGATCGCCCGTCTGTGCGCCGCCGACGCCGAACTCCAGGCGGAGGTACGGTCGCTGGTCGAGCATGCGGGACGACTGGGATCGTTCCTGGACCAGCCGGCGCAGGGAAAGG
>JAJVHS010000044.1 GCA_022072615.1 Phycisphaerales bacterium | reverse complement strand
GGACTTTGATCAGTCGGGCTTCGTCGACACCGATGACTTCGACGGCTTCATCACGGCGTTCGAAGCCGGGTGCTGATGCGGCGGTCGTCACAGTCACGCCGAGCGTGAATCGCCCGCATGGATGATCCGTCGCCGGGTCACCCTCTGCGTTGCCCCCACATCACTCCCCCCCACTCACCCCACATCCCCGAGCCCCAGCGCCTCGCCGTGCGCCTTTATCAGCCGGCGCCGGATCAGCGCTTCCTCGGGCTTGCCCAGCCGCGGCGATGACCGCACCCATTCCGCCGCGTCGCGCCTGGCCATCGCCAGCAGCTCGCGGTCCCGCATCAGGTCCGCGACTTTGAACGGCGCCAGGCCCGACTGCCGCGTCCCGAACACCTCGCCCGGGCCGCGGATCTCAAAGTCCTTCTCCGCGATCTCGAACCCGTCCGAGGTTGACTCCATCACCGCCAGCCGCTGCGCGCCCTCCTCCGTGACCGGGTCGGAGATCAGGTAGCACGCCGACGCCTTGCTGCCGCGCCCGACGCGGCCCCGAAGCTGGTGGAGCTGCGCGAGCCCGAATCGATCCGCGTTCTCGACGATCATCATCGTTGCGTTGGGCACGTCGACGCCGACCTCGACCACCGTCGTCGCGACCACCGCGTCGATCGTTCCGCCTCGGAATCGCTCCATCACCGCGTCGCGCGTGGCCCGTGCGAGCCGCCCGTGCAGCGCCGCCAGGCGCCGGCCCTTCCACGGCCCCGCTTCGAGTTCTTCGACCAGCGTGCGCACGTCCACGATGTCCTCGCCCGCGGGCGCATCGGGATCGGTCGCCGGATCGATCGCGGGCACCACGACAAACGCCTGGTCCCCGGCTTCGAGCCCTGAACGCAGCCGCTCGTACAGCCCCAGGCGCTCGCGCGCCGCGATCACCGCGGTCTTCACCGGCCGCCGCCCGGGCGGCAGGCCCTTGATGGTCGAGATATCCAGGTCACCGAAGAGCGTGATGCCGAGCGTGCGCGGGATCGGCGTCGCCGTCATCACGAGCACGTGCGGCGTGCTGCCCGCGTCGTCGGCCTTGGCTCGCAGCGCCGCTCGCTGGTGCACACCGAAGCGGTGCTGCTCGTCGATGATCGCCACCGCCAGCGACTTGAACTTCACCGTCTCGGTCAGCAGCGCGTGCGTCCCGACGAGGATGTCGATCTCGCCGGCCGCGAGCGCCGCGATGAGCTCCGCTCGCCGGGGCCTCGCGACCGACCCCGTGAGCAGCTCGACCCGCACCTCCGACCCCGCGAGCACCGCCGAGATCGACGCGAAATGCTGCTCGGCCAGGATCTCCGTCGGCGCCATCAGCGCCGCCTGGTGCTTCGACGCCACCGCGAGCAGCATCGCGTACAGCGCGACCACGGTCTTGCCGGCTCCGACGTCGCCCTGGATGAGCCGGTTGGTCGGCGTCGGCCGCGTCAGGTCGGCGGTGATCTCCTTGAGCACCTCGTCCTGCGCGGGCGTGAGCTCGAACGCGAACCGCCGCCGGATCCGCTCGTCGATCGCCGCGCTCCACTTGAGCGCCGGGGCCCGCAGCTCTTCGCGCAGGTGCGCCCGCTTAAGGTGGACGCCGAGCTGGAGCAGCAGCAGCTCGTCGTACGCCAGCCGCCGCCGAGCCGATTCGACCTGCGCCGCCGACGTTGGCGCGTGATAGAGACGGTACGACTCGCCCAGCTCGGGCATGTCCCGAGCGGACCTGAACGCCGCCGGCAGATGATCCTCGATCAGCGCCGACCCTTCCTCGAGCACCTTGGCCACCGCCCGCTCGATCGCTCGTGAGTTCACCTCTTCCGACGCCGGGTACACCGGGCGCAGCCGCCGGTCCGCGAGCCCCGGCTCGGCTTTCGAGGGCACGGCGTTCCCGGTCTCCTCGCGGACCTCGCCCGGCGGCGGGAGCACCTCGTACCGCGGGTTCACCATCTGGATCCCCGGGCCGTACCGCTGGCACTTGCCCTGCACGCGGACCCGCATCCCCGGGCGGATCGTCTCCCCCATGTAGGGCTGGTTGAACCACACCACGTCCAGCCGATCCGAGTCGTCCACGATCACCGCCTCGAACCGCACCTTGCCGCGCCGGACGATCCGCGTGTTGGCGACCTCGCCCCGGGCACACCCGATCTGCCCGGACACGAGCTCGTCGATCGGCGTCTCGGCCTCGATCTGCTCGTGACGCATCGGCAGGTGCGCGAGCAGCCTCCCGACGTTGGTCAGGCCCAGCGTCGCCAGCTTGCCCCCCAGCGCCCGGCCGATCCCGCGCACCTCGGCAAGCGGCGTCCCGAGCCCGATGGGCTTGCCCTTGGCACCCTGCGAACTTATCCCCGGAGGGGTTGTCACGACACCAGAATATCCGACCGAACGACACCCGATCACCGCCGCGGCGGAAAGAAGCCCCGCCGGCTCTCGCCGGGCGCTGCCGGATGACGTCGTCAGCCCATCGCCGGGATTGACCGGCGAGAACCCCATATGGTCGGCAGCGGGTCCTCGGGCGCCGTTGCGATCAAGCCGGGTTCCCGGACGGTCGATAGTCCGGATATGGCGACGATCATCGACGATGGCGGCGTGGAGATTCCACCCCCCACCACCGGCACCAACGGCAACGGCACCATCGAGCGCCGAGCATGCCGCCGAACCCGCGTCCACGGCGAAGCCCAGATCGAGTTCGACCTTGCCGATCACGCGAGCGTCGCCGGGCGGGTTCAGTTCATCGATGCGTCCGTCAGCGGTCTTGGCGTCCGCTGCACGAAGCCCGCGCCCGTCGGCTCGCGGTTCACGCTCTTCCCCGACAAGGTCCGGGCCTCCTCGTGGACCGGCGAAGTCGTCCGTTGCGTCGCCGCCGACGGGGCCTACACGCTGGGCCTCGCGCTCAGCGCCGCCGCCGCCTGATCACGCAGGTCTGCACTCGCCGAATCTGCTCGTCTGACCGGACCCCATACCATCGCGTGTGGCCGATCCGGCGGATATCCAATCCCTGACACCCCGGGGACTCACCCCCGAGCCTCAACCCACGCGGCCCCCGGGCGCCGACGCGGTCGATGATCCGTCGCTGGTGGCCAGGCTCCGGGCACAGGATCCCGCCGCGTTCGAGCTGCTCGTCCGCGAAACCACCCCTCGGATGCTGGTCGTCGCCCGGCGTTTCCTCACCAACGAGGAAGACGTCCGCGACGTGCTCCAGGAGGCGTACCTCTCGGCGTTCCGGGCCCTTCCGAAATTCGCCTCGGAATCCCGCCTTTCGACCTGGCTCCACCGGATCGTGGTCAACGCGTGCCTGATGCGTCTTCGGTCACGCCGCCGGCGCCCGGAAGTGCGGATCGACGATCTCCAACCGGCCTTTGACGGGTCCGGCCACCACGACTCAACGCCGATTGCCTGGCACGACCTGCCCGCCGACGGCATCGAACGAAAAGAGATGCTCGGCGCCGTGCGCGACGCCATCAACCAGCTTCCCGAGGATTTCCGCGACGTGATTCTGTTGAGAGACATCGAGCAGGTGGATACCCGCGTCGCGGCCGAGCTGCTCGGCATCACCGAGAGTGCCGTCAAAACCCGCCTGCACCGCGCGCGCCTGGCGCTGCGCGGAAGGCTCGATGCCCAGCTCGCACAGGCCAATCGCCGCCAGGCCGCGGCCCGCGCCGCCTGGGAATCTCCGCAGACCCGCGTCCCGCCCGCCGCCGACGGCAAACCCGGCGTCGACGGAACTGCCGGGGGCGCGGAACGCACGATCGGAGGCGAGCCATGAATTGCCGCCAGATCTCCGATTTCCTCATGGCGTACTTGGACTGCGAGCTCGACCCCGCCACGCGCAAGGCCTTTGAGTACCACCTGGCGCTCTGCCCGCCCTGCGTCGCGTTCATGCAGTCCTACGAGCAGGCCGTCCGCCTCGGCCGCGAAGCCTTCGAGTGCCAAGCACCGCCGCCGCGCGTCCCCGAGGAACTGATCCGAGCCATCCTCGCCGCGACCGGCGCCACGCCGCCGGGGTGCACCCAGCCTCCCGACTGCTCGAAGCCGCCCCAGGGCTCGAAGCCGCCCGGGCCGCCGTCCGCTCCTTGACGACGGTCGCCCGGACGCTCGTCGCCGGTGATTCCGATCTCCCGGGCCAATCCCGAGCCGGCCCACCACGGGCCGATACACTCCGCCCGTGTATCAGGCCCTCCTTACCCGAGCCTACCTCACCAGCAAGGTGATGCCGCTCCTGGCGTCGCTCGCGGTGGTGCTCTGCACCGCCATGGTCCTCATCGTCTGGTCGGTGATGGGCGGGTTCCTCGTCAAGCTCATGAACTCCGGGCGGACGCTCGTCGGCGACGTCGTCATCTCCTGGCCCAACACCGGCTTTGCCCACTACGACGACCTGGTCGACCGCCTCGAGCGCGACGACCTGGTCGCCGCGGCCACGCCCGTCATCGAGACCTACGGCCTGCTCACGCTGCCGAGCGGGCGCACCGAGTACGTCGTGGTCAAGGGGATCGAGCCCGTCGGCTACGCCGCCGTAACCGATTACGCCTCCAGCCTGTGGTGGCGCCCGCTCGACACGCCGATGCCCAAGGACAAGGATCGCGCGGACGAAAGACTCGATTCCGCCAACCGCCAGATGATGCAGACCGCGCTGGACAACGGCCTCTCGCTGACCCGGCGCGACCCGCAGACCGGCGCCCGCGTCCCCGCGATCGTCATGGGCATCGAGATCGGCGACAACTACCGCCGGCCGTCGGGCGTGTACGTCCCGCTCCAGACCCGCAAGACGGGCGCCGACGGGTCGGTGAACTACCTCAGCATCCGCCCGATCACCGAGGGCGTCGTCAAGCTCAGCGTCCTGCCCATGGATTCCAAGGGCAACGTGCTCGAGGTCTCGTCGCTGTCGCTCGCGGTCGCCAACGAGTTCAAGACGGGCATGTTCGAGGTCGACAACCGCACGGTGCTCGCGCCGCTGGGCGTCCTGCAGGAACGTCTCCAGATGGACGAGGCGCTCCGCACCGACGGCGGCGCTCTGGGCGAGACGCAGGTCGGCCCCGATGGGCGAGAGACCTTCGTCGAACCGGCGGTCGTGGGGACGGACCCGGCCCGGGTCACCGCGGTGTTCGTGCGCGGCAAGCCCAACGTGCCGCCCGGCGAGCTGCGTTTCCGGGTCGCCGAGGTCTACACCCGGTTCGCCGCCGACCACGCGAAGGAAGTCCCGCAGGCTCCCACCATCAGCGTCCGCCCGGACGGATCACGCGAGATCATCCCCTTCACCGGGTCGATCGGCATCCGGACGTGGGAGGATCTCAACGCGACGTTCATCAACGCCGTCAAGAAGGAAACGGGCCTGGTGCTGTTCATCTTCAGCTTCATCTCGCTCACGGCGGTGTTCCTCGTGCTCGCGATCTTCTGGTCCATGGTGAGCGAAAAGACCAAGGACGTGGGCGTGCTGCGGTCGATGGGCGCGTCGCGCGCCGGCGTCGCCACGGTCTGGCTGTGCTACGGCCTGGCGATCGGCGTGGTCGGTTCGCTCCTGGGCGGGGCGCTGGCGTACGCCGTCGTCACCAACATCAACCCGATCCACGACTGGATGGGCGAGGCCTTGGGCTTGCAGATCTGGGACCCCCGCATCTACTACTTCACGGAGATCCCAAGCCACGTCGAGGCGGACAAGGCGGTATTCGTCATGGCCGGAGGCGCTCTCAGCAGCGTACTCGGGGCGCTCATCCCCGCGCTGCGAGCCGCCTTCCTCCACCCCGTCAAGGCGCTGCGGTTCGAGTAACGGCACGTCGGCCGAGCGTACACGATGACCTTTCAATGACCGCACGATCCACACGACACCCGTAACCGCTCACGAGCCACAGCTTCCCATGCCCGCCATCGTCGAAGTCGCCAACCTCTTCAAGACCTACCGCTTGGGCAAGGTGGACGTCCCCGTGCTGCGCGGCGCGACCCTCGACGTGAACGAGGGCGAGACCGTCGCGGTGCTCGGCGCCTCGGGGTCGGGCAAGTCCACGCTGCTGCACCTGATCGGCGGGCTTGACCGGCCCGACGGCAACGCGCGGGGCAAGTGCCGCAAGTGCGGGCACCGCCTCAACGGGGTCGCCGCCGACGTGTGCCCGCAGTGCGGGTCAAGCATCCGCGGCGGGTCGGTCCGCTTCCGCGGCAAGGACCTCGCCCGCATGTCCGAGCGCGAGCTCAACGCGTACCGCGGCGTCCACGTCGGCTTCGTCTTCCAGTTCTATCACCTGCTTCCCGAGCTCACCGTCCTTCAGAACGTGGTCATCGGCGCCATGGCGGGCGTCGGCCCCGTGAAGTACCTGGCCTCGCGCGGTCAATTGACGCGACGCGCCGAGGAACTGCTCGAGCGCGTCGGGCTCGGCCAGCGCCTTCGTCACCGGCCCGCAGAACTCTCGGGCGGCGAGCGCCAGCGCGTCGCCATCGCCCGCGGGCTGATCAACGGTCCCGCGCTGCTGCTCGCCGACGAACCCACCGGCAATCTCGATCGCCGCACCGGCGGGTCGATTCTGGATCTCCTGCACGAGATCCGCCGCGAGACCGGTCAAGCGATGCTGGTCGTGACGCACGACCAAGAAACCGCCGCCCGCGCCGACCGCGTGATCTCGCTGGTCGACGGCAAGGTGCGCCCCGGGGAATCTTGACGCGGCCTTCACCTCGACCGGCCTGGAAGCACCCTATTCGGGCCCTGTCAGCCCCGCGAAAGGTCCTGCGCGCGTCTACACTCGATCTCCGATGGAGATGTCCATGACAGCGCGAGAGGGGACGGCGGTCGATACGCTCGGACCCGTGGACAAGGTCATTCCCCTGACCGGTCTGTCGGGCCGAACCATCCCCGCCCGTCTCAACCGCGCCGGCCAGGGCCGCCGGGCGGTGCTGCTGCACGGCATGCTCGCGCAGAACGTCCACTGGCAGCCGCTGCTGGAGCGCATCGCGCACCGGTGGCACTGCACGATGCTCGAGCTCCCGCTGCTGGACCTCCGCGACGAAGACTGCTCGGTCGACGGCGTCACCCATCTGACCCACCAGTTCATCGACCAGCACGCGCCCGAGCCCGCGGTGTACCTGGGCAGTTCCTTCGGGGGGCACGTGGCGCTGCGGATCGCGCTCGAGAACCCCCGGCGCGTCAGCGGCCTGATCCTCGCGGGCGCCGCCGGCGTCGGCGAGAAACCCATCGCCGGCGACATGACCATGAAGCCCACGCGCGAGTGGATCCGCGAGCGCGTCGGCGCCATGTTCTACGACCGCGGGAAGCACATCCGCGAGGAAGACGTCGACCGCGTCTACGCAGAACTCTCCGACCGCGAGCGCGCCCGGGCCATCATCCGCCTCACGCGCAGCTCGCGCCGCGAGTACATGGGCGACCGCCTCTGCGAGATCAAGGTCCCCGCGCTGATCGCTTGGGGACGCCAGGACGCCATCACCCCGCCCGAGGCCGCCCACGAGTTCGCCTCCCGCCTGCCCGATGCCCGCCTCGTATGGTTCGATGAGTGCAGCCACGCGCCGATGTTCGAGCACCCCGCGCAGTTCGCCGACGCGATGCTCGCCTTCGCCGACGAGCTGGACCGACGCGAAGGCCGCGTGTAATCCTGCGCCGAACGTCCTGAGAAACGCTCGCCTTGCCCCACTGCTCCGCGCGCTCGTCCCCGGACGGTGCCCGGCACCGCGCGAACCCGTGTCACCGCACACTCACCGCTGGTTGAGGTACTCCTCGATCTTCTCCGCCTTGCGCAGCAGGAAGGGGATGTGCCTGTCGGCGGCGTCGGTGTAGCGCGTCATCACCTTGAGAGTCTGCTCGAACTCCTCGGCGAACTTCGCGTGCTCCTGGTCGCGCCAGGTCTGGCCCAGCTCGTTGAAGCGCACGTGCAGGGCGGCCATCTGCGTCAGCACCTGGGTGTTGAACCGCTTGAGGTCCATCGCGAAGCGACGCAGTTCTCCCGGATCGACGACGGCCTTGGACATGGTGGTTCTCCAGTCCCGTCATCGTACCAGTTCCGCACCTCCAACTGAGTTTCTCGGCATCCGAACCGCCCGGGATGACGTACATGCACCCATGCACACGACCCTGATCCGTTTCCTGTCACTCGCCACTGTTTTCGCCTGCGCCCCGGCGTCGGCCGAGGTCGTCCGCTTCGAGTTCGCGCCGGTGGGCCAGAGCCGGTCGTACTTCCTCGGCTCGGATGATCCGCTGGTCGGCAAGCGCGTCGTCAGCACCACGATCCACCTGTACGTGCTCTCCCGGCCCGGGTCCGACGCCGCCAATTTCTTCACGGACCATTCGTTCCCGATCGAGCCCGACCCGGGCAGCGAGAACGCCCTGGTGTTCTACGGATCGGACGAGAACTGGAAGGGTGACGGCAACTTCGCCTGGCACCTGGAGGACTCGCCGCTGTTCAACGGCGTCTTCGTGCCCGCTCGCTACGGCTCGGAAACCCCCGGCTTCGATTTCGACGGCGAGATCCTGGAAGGGTCGTACATCGAGATGGTGGTCATCCCGGCGCCCTCGGTCGCGTCCATCGGCCTCGCCGCCACGGGGCTGCTCGCCGGCCGCCGCCGCCGCGCCTGACTCCGCCGCGAGCCGCGGGCAATTCAAGGCTTAGAATCGCGCATGGCCGGAAGGGACTACTACGACCTCCTGGGCGTCGCGCGCAGCGCCTCCGCGGACGAGATCCGCAAGGCGTACCGGAAGCTCGCGCGCCAATACCACCCCGACGTCAACAAGGACCCCGGCGCCCAGAAGAAGTTCACCGAGATCCAGCACGCCTACGACGTGCTCAGCGACGATCAGAAGCGCAAGCTCTACGACCAGTACGGCGAGGGTTACGTCTCGGGCGCCCGCGCCGAGTCCGGCTCCGGTCACGGGCAGCGCCAGCGCTGGTCGAGCCAGTCCGCCGGCCCGGGGGCCGCGCACTTTGACTTCGACGCCGAGGACCTCTCCTCCATGTTCGACGCCATGTTCGGCGGTCGTTCCCGGGGCGGCCCGAGCACCGGCCGCCGGCCCGGCCGCGGACGCCGACCCGCCGAGGAGGACGCGCCCGAACCGATCCGCCACGATCTGCAGATCTCGTTCCTGACCGCCGTCAAGGGCGGCACCGAGTCGCTCCAGCTCCAGACCGAATCGGGCAAGCGCACCGTCGAGGTCAACATCCCCGCGGGCATCGCCGACGGCGCGACCCTCCGCGTGCGCAACCCGCTGGGCGTGTCCGGCAGCCCCGACCTGCTGCTCACCGTCCGCGTCGGCGGTCACTCGGTCTTCACGCGGGGCGAAGGGGTCAACACCGGCCGCGGCAACGACCTGTTCGTCGATGTCCCCCTCACCTTCGCCGAGGCCGCGCTGGGCGCCTCGGTCACCGTCCCCACGCTCGACGGGAAACTCGAGGTCAGCGTTCCGGCCGGCACGGCGAGCGGCAAGCGCCTGCGCCTCAAGGGGAAAGGGATCCGTTCGGCTGGCGGCGATGTCGGCGATCTGTATGCTGTCATCAAGATCGTGCCGCCCGCCCCCGCCGACCTGCGGGAGGAGGAGAGGGAGGTCCTGCGACGGATCTCCTCCCGGGCGCCGAGCCCGCGGAATGCGTAACCGTCACCGAGGAGGGACGGTTCAAGCACGCCAGCGGCACGCGTCGATGATGCAGGCTCCGAGGGGTACGGTTCGGACCCGGGACGGCGGGCACGAACGTCGACCCGCCCGGCGAGGCGGTACACTCGACGCGTGATCGGCCGGGGGTTTTCCGCAGCGTGGGCGGACCGTTCGGGGGTGTCACAACCGGAGGGCGGGCGGAGGCCGGCACTTTGCTCAGGCAGAAACACCATCTCTTTGTCACCCTGCTGTGCGCGACGGACGCCGCGATCGTGTGCGCCGCCTGCGGCGCGGCCTGGGGACTCCGGCGCTGGCTTGTCGAGGGCTTCTGGCCGGTCAGCTGGGAAAACTGGATCAAGGAACCGCTGATCCTGTTCGCGGTCCCCATCGTGCTCGCCGCCATGTGGATCGCGGGGCTCTACCGCCCGCGCCGCGACCGCCGGCTTCTCTCGGAAATCTCGCAGATCGCCCGCGCGACCGTCGCCGCCACCGTCGCCCTGGTGGTGTTCCTGTGGGTGATCGGCAACAACGTCATCGGCGGCACCGAGGGGTACGGGCCCGCCCGGGTCATGGGCTACGAACTCGACGCCGGCCGCCTCCAGATCGGCGCTCTGGCGTTCCTGCTGCCCGCGCTGCTCAGCCTCGAACGCCTGTGCTTCCGGCTCGCGCTGCGGGCCATCCGCCGCCGCGGCTGGAACCTCCGCCACGTCGCGGTCGTCGGCGTCGGCCGGCTCGGCCAGATCACCTGCCGCACGCTCGAACGAAACGTCTGGACCGGCATCAAGGTCGCCTACTTCATCTCCCACCACGACCACACCAAGCGCAGCCAGTGGTCCGGGCACCCGATCATCGGGGGCCTGGGCGACCTCGAGAACACGCTCGAACGCAACCCCGTGGACGCCGTGTTCCTCGCCCTGCCCAACTCCCGAGCCGCGGTGCTCTCCGACGTGCTCGAACGCCTGGAACGCTTCACCATCGACGTGCGCATCGTCCCCGACGTCCAGCTCCGCTTCATCCCGGCCCGGATGAGCGTCAACGAGCTCGACGGCATGCCGATCCTCAGCTACCGCGAGAACACGCAGTACGGCCTGGGGGGGCTGAGCAAGCGCGGGCTCGACATCATCGGCGCGCTGGTGGGGATCATCCTGTTCTCGCCGGTCATGCTCGCGTGCGCCGCCGCGGTCGCCATCTCCAGCCCCGGCCCGGTCATCTTCAAGCAGCGCCGCGTGAGCCTCGGCGGCGAGCAGTTCGACATCTACAAGTTCCGCACGATGGGGCACGTCGAAGACGAGCAGCCGCTCGCCGCCCCCGACGCGCCGCAGGCCCAGGCGAGCCGCACCGCCTCGCCCGCCCGCATCGACGGCTGGACCGACCGCGATGACCCGCGCATCACGCCCGTCGGACGCTTCCTCCGCCGCACGAGCCTCGACGAGCTGCCGCAGCTCTTCAACGTCCTGGGCGGGCGCATGTCGCTGGTCGGCCCGCGGCCCGAGCGTCCCGAGCTCATCGCCCGCTTCCGCGAAGACTGGCGCGGCTACATGCTCCGCCAGCACGTGAAGGCCGGCATCACCGGCTGGGCGCAGGTCAACGGCCTCCGCGGGCAGACGAGCCTGCGCAAGCGCCTGCAGTACGACCTCTTCTACATCCGCCACTGGAGCCTGTGGTTCGACCTGCGGATCCTGCTGCTCACCGTCGTCCGCGGCTTCCTGAACCCGAACGCGCACTGACAACACGCCGCGGATTGCCACGGATCAGCACGGAGAAGGCAAGGAAGGAAATCACCGAGCACCGGGGAGCACGGAACTCGGTGGTGAAGGACGAAGGGAAGCGGAGATCGCGCACGGTCGCCGGGAGTGCCGCGCTCACCGGCAACGGCCGCCCGCATTCCTCAGCACGCATATCCACCCAGCCTGGACTCGGTGGTCTTGGCGGCCTTGGGAGGAGGTCTCTTCTTGTCTCATCCGCGCGGATTCGCGCGAATCCGCGGCCCCCTTCGCGTCGGCTATTCTTGTCTTGAATGGCCCAGGTCATCCTCAACGACGTCCGCAAGGTCTACCCCAACGGCTTCGAGGCGGTGAAGGGCGTCTCGCTCGACATCACCGACGGCGAGTTCGTGGTCCTCGTCGGCCCCTCCGGCTGCGGCAAGAGCACGACGCTCCGCATGGTCGCCGGCCTTGAAGACATCTCCGCGGGCACGATCGCGATCGGCGAGCGGGTCGTCAACGACATCGAGCCCAAGGACCGTGACATCGCCATGGTCTTCCAGAACTACGCCCTCTACCCGCACATGACGGCGTACAAGAACATGGCCTTCGCGCTCAAGCTCCGCAAGACGCCCAAGGCCGAGATCGAGCGCCGCGTCCGCGAGGCCGCCAGGATGCTCGACATTGAGCGCCTCCTCGACAAGCGGCCCAAGGAAATGTCCGGCGGCCAGCGCCAGCGCGTCGCTGTCGGCCGGGCCATCGTCCGCGAGCCCAAGTGCTTCCTCTTCGACGAGCCGCTCTCGAACCTCGACGCCAAGCTCCGCGTCACCACCCGGGCCGAGCTCAAGGCCCTCCACCACCGCCTCAAGACCACGACGATCTACGTCACGCACGACCAGGAAGAGGCGATGACGCTCGGCGACCGCATCGTCGTCATGTCCGACGGCCTCATCCAGCAGGCGGGCCCGCCGCTGGAGGTGTACCGCAAGCCCGCCAACCGCTTCGTCGCCGCGTTCATCGGCACGCCGCCCATGAACTTCCTCGACGGCGTGGTGCAGCAGGCGGCGGGCGGGCTGGTGTTCAGTTCGACCTCCGCGACGGGCATGAACCTCGCGGTGCCCGCGAGCAAGTCCGGATCTCTCGGCGCCCGCCTCGGCACGCCCGTGGTGCTCGGCGTGCGGCCGCAGACGATGTCGCTCGCGACCGACGCATCCGGACCCACCGGGCGGACCTGGACCGTCAAGGTGCTCGTCGTCGAGCCGCTCGGCGACTCGATGGACCTGACGTGCGAGCTTCCCTCGGGCGGCCGGCTCGTCGCCCGCGTCCCGGCTCGGGACGGTGTCACGGCGGGCTCGACCGTTCAGCTCGTGGTGGACATCGACCAGGTGCACTTCTTCGAACCGGGCGAGTACGGCCGGGCGCTGTAACGTCCCCGGCTCAGGGTGAGCGGGGCCGGCGCGGGCGCCCGCGCCACGTCCACAGCATCGCACATCCACACCCGAACTGTGCATCACGGATCCTTCGCGCCGAAGATGTGCGACCCGGCGCCGCAGGGTCTCTTCCGCGCGCGTCCGCATCGCGGCTCGCGACCGGGCGTCGTGGCGCGGCGCACTCCCCCCGCGACGCGGCCGAGCAGGAACCGGATGAATTCGGGTGGGCCCGCGCAGATCGATTTACCAGGCGCCTGCCGCGTTCCGCGCGAGGACGATCCGACCTCCCGGACACCTGCCTGGAATCGATCCTGGAGGATCGTGGCGCATCGACGTGCAGCGCGCGCACGAGGCGGGTCGTTACACGCAAGAAACGGTCGGGATTTGACAAGCAAACCCGAACACGGCGCGGCCCGCCCGTGTCACGTGCCTGGCGAGAAATCGCTCACCGACGGTCGTCGTCTTCGTCCTGGTCCACCTCTTCGACATCCGCATCGAAGGGCGGTTCGTCGTCGTGCTCGAGGACGACGGAGGTCGTGGTCGGCACCCGGACATCGTCGACCGGCGGGACCGTGTTGTTCGGGCCCGAGGGGATGAGCGGGGCCGATGCCTCGGCCGCGGGCAGATCGGGGGCCTGGGCGCTCGACCCGTCGGGGAAGAGCTCGCCCTGCTCCTCGCCGGACATGTTCACGCCCTTCTCGGCGGCGAGCTGCTTCATCGCCTCCCACTCGACGGGGGTGATGAGCACGTCGCGGGCGACCGACCCCTTGTGGTCGGAGATGATGCCCGCGATGCCCATGAGGTCGATGAGGCGGCTGGCCCGGGTGTAGCCGATCGCCAGGCGCCGCTGCAGGAGCGACACGCTGCCGCGCTTGGTCTCCAGGACGATCTCGACGGCGCGGGGGAAGAGCGGGTCTTCCTGGGCGGCGGCGAGCGAGGCCGAGGAGTTGTTGGCGCTCTGCAGGGCGCGTTCCTCGTCGGTCTGGTCGGCCCGGCGGAGCGTCATGAGCGATCGCTCGAAGCTGGGGGCGGCGACCTCGCGCATGAAGCGGACGACGCGGCGGATCTCGAGGTCATCGACGAGCGTGCCCTGCGCCCGCACGAGCTTGTTGGTGCGCGGGTTGAGGAAGAGCATGTCGCCGTGACCGAGGAGCAGCTCGCCGCCCTTCTGGTCAAGGACGATGCGCGAGTCCATGCCGCTGGCGACGCGGAAGGTGACGCGGCAGGGCATGTTGCTCTTGATGAGGCCGGTGACGACGTTGGCCTGCGGGCGCTGGGTCGCGAGGATCAGGTGCAGTCCGACGGCCCGGGCCTTCTGGGCGATGCGGATGATGTGGCTCTCGACCTCCTTGGCGGTCATCATGAGGTCGGCGAGCTCGTCGATGATGAAGACCATGTAGGGCAGCTTGCGCGGGATCCGGGCCGCCTCCTCGTCGGTCTTGCAGTTGAAGCGCTCCTTGAGTTCCTCCCACGACAGGTCGTTGTAGCTGGCGATGTCGCGGCAGCCGGCCTCGGCGAGCAGCTCGTAGCGCTCGTCCATCTTCACCGTCGCCCACTCGAGGATCGCCGCGGCCTTGGACATCTCGGTCACGACCGGGCACATCAGGTGCGGGATGTCCTTGAACTGGGACATCTCGACCATCTTGGGGTCGACGAGCACGAGCTTGAGCTCGCTGGGCTTCTTGGTGTAGAGGAAGCCCATGATGATGGTGTTCATGCACACGCTCTTGCCCGAGCCGGTGGTGCCGGCGATGAGCATGTGCGGCATCTTGGTCAGGTCCTCGATGAGCGGCTCGCCGGAGGCGTCCTTGCCCATGAACATGGGCAGCTTCATCGAGCTGAACTTCTCCGTCTGGGACATCAGTTCCTTGAGACGGACTTTCTCCTTCTGGGCGTTGGGAACCTCGACGCCGATGGTGTCGCGGCCGACCTGGTTGGGCACGATGCGGATGTTGACGGCCTTGAGGGCCCGCGCGATGTCGCTCGAGACGGCGGAGACCGCGGAGACCTTCGTGCCCGGGGCCAGGCGCACGTCGTACAGCGTGATCACCGGGCCGGACTCGATGCCCACGACCTCGCCGTCGATGCCGTACTGCTTGAGCGCGGACTCGAGGGCGACGGCCTGGTCGCGGACGTAACCCTCGAGCTTGGCGTTGAAGTTCTCCTCAGGGTTCTCGAGGATGTCCAGGCCCGGGAAGAGGTAGGGCTTGCCGCCGGTGTAGGTGTTGTCGTCGAGGCTGGAGGCGGCCTGCATGCCCGCCAGGTCCGCGTCGGTGGCGACGTCCTTGTTGGCCTGGTTGAAGAAGATTGGGAGCTTCTCGATCTTGGCTCGGAGCTGGGCCTCGGTGTAGACCTGGGCGGCGCCGGGGGTGTCGTGGTCGTGCTCGGGTTCGGCGGCCTGCTCGGGCTGGGCGGCCTCGGGCTCGTCGGCCTCACCGAGCGTCGGGTACTTGGGATGGCTCTTGGCGCGGGCCTTGGACGGCTTGGCGGGCGCGGCGGCTCCACCGTCGCCCTGGTCGTCGGTGTCGTCTTCCTCGTCTTCGTCATCGACCTCGGTCGCCGCGGGCGGCTCGGCGGGGGTGTCGGCCGGCTGCTTGCGGCGTGAACGCGGGGCGGGCGGCTCGGGCGGGAGCTGCGCGGCTTCCTCGTCAGGGTCGATGACGCCGACCGCGGCCGCGGTGACTTCCTCCTGCGAGATCGGCGTCGCGGCACGAGCGGCCGAGCGGGGACGGCGGCCACGCGGGCCGTTTCGCAATGACATGTCGTCGTCGAGGTCGTTGTAGCGGATGCCGGTCGACCGGCGGCCGAAGACTCGCTTCCAGGCGGTGGAGAAGAAGCCGCCCGAGGCCTTGGCGGTCGACTTGCCGGCTTCGAAGGCCATGACGCTCGCGGCGGCGCCGGCGTTCTTGCCGGCGGCGAGCGCGGCGGGCGCGCCGCGGCGCCACATCCAGCTCACCAGGGCCGTGACCCACTCGTCCATCGCGACGATGGCCCCCACCGCCGCCATGAGGGTGAGGAGGATGATGGTGCCGACCGGGCCGACCGAGTCGATGAGCCGCTGGGAACCGGTCATGCCGACCAGGCCGCCGGGCATGTTGGCGAAGGGCCCGGAGTTGGGCAGGACGATCCGCTGGAAGCCGCTGGCGGCGGCGGTGAGCATGATGAGGCCCAGCGCGCGGACGACCCAGTGCGAGACGCGCTGGCCGGTGGCGGCCGAGAGCAGGCCGATGGCTCCGAAGATCATGAGAACCCATGCGCCCAGGCCCAGGAGCTTGTACAGCCCGTAGGCGATGTGGGCGCCGATGGGCCCGCACCAGTTGGCGACGGGCTCGTTGGGGGGCCAGACCAGGTGACTCGGCGGGTCCGCCGGGTCGAACCCGATGAGGCTGGCGATGACGAACGTCCAGCCGGCCAGGACGATCAGCAGGACCATCCGCTTGAAGACGGAAACGCCCGGCGAGGACGCTCGGGGCGTGGAAACAGACTTGGCAGGCTTCGCCATAGCTCGGCGATTATCGGCAGACGGGTTGGAAGGTGGTGAGAACCGCGAGACTGCCGATCATACTGCGAACGGAAGTATCCCCGAAGTGTCGGTTTTCGGGGTTCATGGGGTTAGACCCCCAGGAGCTGCCATAACAGCCTTTCATATCCTCAATCTGGAACGCGGGCCCCTACACCGGCCGCACAAGCGACAGGAGATGAACATGAGCGCGAATCCATGCAATCGGGCACGGGAACGGGTGTTCTTTGGAATCAGCCTGCTCGCCGGGCTGGTGTCGGTCGCGTCCGGCGCCGTCACCGGAGGCGGGTCCAAGAAGGTCACCTGGGAGATCAGCAACGACGACGTCATGAAGAACGCCAACGGTTCGTACGAACTCGGAGGAGCCGCGACCGCAGATTGCGCCCACGGCAACAAGGTGGAGACGACGCCTGAACCGCTGAAAGGCAAGTGGCTGATCCTGGAAGCTCTTTCGCAGGACACCACGGACATCGAAGCAAAGGTGGCTCACGCGGAAGCCAAGGCACGGGCCACCGCGGACCTCCCCAAACCGACGTGGGACGCGAAGAAAGAAAAATGGATCATCGGCAATGGTTCCGTCTCGGCAACCGCGACAGCGGACGCCAAGCCTGACCCCCAAGGCAAGTCGTACGCGAAGGGTGAGGCGTGGTCGAAAGTCTCCTACAAAGGCAAGGGAAAGAAGAACACGGTCGGCATCTCGACCGTCGTCGACGAAACAAACAAGAACGGCAAGAGCATTCCTGGTGCGCCCGGCCGGCACCGCAACGGCTGGGACGACCCGATCCTTTTCAACGTCTACGACGGGGTCACCGAGGAATTGCTGCGGAGCGAGGTCCTGTTCGATCTGTCGGTGAACGCCGACCGCGACGATGGCGAGTTCGAGTGGACCTGGGACGAATCGGGTGTCATGCTGTCGACACCGCGCAGCGACCTGGGGACGGTCACGGGCTCTATCATGATCAACGGCGGCACGACGAGCGACTGGATCACCAACCCGATCGGCAGGTTCGGCGCTTCGCTGGGAGACGGCGAATTCTCGGCGACGGGTATCTGGGCCTCGCTGCCATGGGAGTTGACCACGGACGGTTCGGACGTCGTTTCCGCGTTCCTGCCGGCCTCGGCTTTCTCGACCGTGATGTCGTTCGACATCGATATTCCGCTGCCCGACGATGACACCGAGTATGTCTTCGAGGTCTCGTACGACGACGTCATGGTGGTTGAAGATGAGAACGTGCCGGCACCGGCAACGTTGATCATTGCGGGCCCGTTTGCGTGCCTGCTGGGCACGCGGCGTCGGCGCGGATGAACCGAGAACCGCTCGGCTGCGCCGCGCGTCTAGCGCCCCGCATCGGGTGGACGAACTCAAACCCAGATCGGGAGCGTGCGCGGGCCCTACCGAGGACGGTTCGGAACTCCGGTTCCGGCGTTCGCAAGAATGAGACTTCTTGGCCGCATCACGGCGGGAGCCAAGAACGCGTGCGATGCTCGGCAGCCGGACCAAGCGGTGTCGGTCGAAGGGGTAGTGAACGTTTTGTTCAGAGCAGGGGCCGCGCGGCCCCCGCCTTTGACGTGCGCACGGCTCATCGCAGCAGCGGAGGGACGTGCAGGTAGGTGAACGTCCGCCAGAGCCACTCCATGGGACCGAAGCGGAAGAACGAGAGCCACAGGTTGCTGAAGATGACCTGGACGACGTAGACGCCGACGACGATCCCCATGCACGCCGGGCCGGAGACCTGATCGAAGTAGCCGAGCCCGTACCAGTAGAAGATGGAGGTGGCGATCACGGTCTGGAGCAGGTAGTTGGTGAGCGCCATGCGCCCGACGCTCGAGACCGCGTCGGTCAGCCACCGGGCGACGCCGTGGTGGACGGCCAGCGTGATGAGGCCGATGTACATGAGGCCCATGAGCGGCCCGGCGGTGTACTGGCAGACGCCGCCGATCGTTCCGATGACAAAGACGTTGGTCGTGAACTTGGGGACAAGCGTGCCGACGATGGCGATCGGGATTCCGGCGAAGACCCCCCAGCGGACGAAGCGGCGGTGCCAGTCGATTCGAGCAGGGTCGAACAGGCCCCACTTGTGCAGCGCCGCGCCGAGGAAGAACATCGCGAGCACGTGCCACCCGAAGCCGATGAGCTCGAAGGTAATCATGCTGGCCCAGGTGATGGCTCGGATTCCAATCGCCTGGCCGAAGTCGCCCTTGGCGTAGGCGTCCCGCTCGGCCTGCATCCAGATGGGGGATGAGGGGTCGGTGACGAGCCCGGACTTGAAGCCGGCGATCAGGCGCTCAACGGGCGATCGCGAGGGGTCTTTGGCAATCTCGGCGGGGGTGGGGTTCGCGGGAGGCGGCGATGGCCCGGGCGTGGATGCGTCGGGCGCCGGCCCCTCCCCGGCGGCCGGTTCGCCGGGGGCCGGCGCGGGCTGCTCCCCGGTCGCCGGTTGTTCCGACGCGGGCGAATCGGTCTCGGGCGGGGTGGCCGAAGGCGAACCGGCGTCCGCGGTTGGGGTGGCATCGGAACCGGCCACCTGGGCGGCGGCCGCACCGGGCTGGGGTGCCAGGAGCGCCAACGCCGAGAACGCGGCCGTCACCACGAAGGTAAAGAGCACGAGGGCGAGGGACAGGATCAGCAGGGTCCGGGGCCGGGCCTTGCGGAAGATCAGCAGCGCGACGCCCGCGACGGCGTAGGTGAAGAGGATGTCGCCGTACCACATGAAGATGGCGTGCGCGAATCCCAGGGCCAGGAGGAAGAACAGCCGCCGGAGGTAGAGGGGGGCGAAGCGCCGGCCCGCGGATTCGACGCGGGTCATCTGCAGGATGAGTCCGATGCCAAAGAGCAGCGAGAACTGGGCGTAGAACTTGCCCATGAAGAAGATGTGGGTGATGTAGTAGGCGATGAGATTGGGGACGGTTTCGCCGTCGGGCGGCTTGGGGGCGAGCATCTCGCCCAGGGGGCTCGAGAAGAACCCGATGTTGACCATGAAGATGCCCAGCAGCGCAAAGCCGCGGCAGGCATCGATGGCCAGCACGCGATCGGTCGCCGGGCCGACGGGGCGGGAAGGTGAACTCTCGACGGCGGCTGAAGGTTCCGTCATGGCGGGGAGTCTATTGGAAAGTCGGGGCGAGGGTTTTCAAGCGGCGGCGGTCGATGGCGGCGGACTGACTTGTCGGCACGGAGTGCCGACCCACCCAATCCATGGCGGACATGTCGGCACGGAGTGGGGACCCACCCATACGATCGGTTCGCATGGCGCACGCGGAACAGTCAGGTCGGAGTGATTCGATGGCGGCGCAGGTCCTGATCGTCGAGGACGATCCGGACCACGCGGACGTCATGGCGGACGCGCTGCGCAAGCCCGGGCACGTGTGCACGATCGTCTCCGACATCGAGCGGGCCTCCGACGAGCTGAAGCACGGGTCGTTCGACGTCATCGTGACCGACCTGCGGATGCCCTCCTCGGGCGGGAAGCTGGGCGTCATGCCGGACGGATCGGACGCGGGGCTCCGGGTGCTCGACGCGGCCAGGCGGCTCCAGCCGCACGCCGAGACGATCATGGTCACGGCGCACGGGGACGTGCCGACCGCCCGGGCGGCGTTCAAGCACGGGGCGTACGACTTCATCGAGAAGCCGCTGGACCTGGAGGTGTTCCGCAACCTGGTCGACCGGGCCGCGCAGACCGTGCTGCTGCGGCATGAATCGACGGACCTTGCCGACGGCGACCAGCTCGTCCAGCACGAGGGGTTCGAGGGCATCGTCGCGGGTTCCGAGCCGATGCGGCGGATCCTGCGGACGGTCCGGACGGTCGCGGCCAGCAGCCTGCCGGTGCTGATCACCGGCGAGAGCGGGACCGGCAAGGAGCTCATCGCGCAGGCGATCCACCGCAACAGCTCGCGGAGCAAGGGCCGGTTCGTGGCGATCAACTGCGCCGCCGAGGCGGAGAACCTGCTCGAGGACCAGCTTTTCGGGCACGTGCGCGGGGCGTTCACGGGGGCGGAGCGGGACCGCGAGGGCGTGTTCGAGTACGCCAACCACGGGACGCTGTTCCTGGACGAGATCGGCGACATGCCGATGACGATGCAGGCCAAGCTGCTGCGGGTGCTGGAGACCGGCGAGGTGGTGCGGCTGGGGAGCAACGAGCCGCGGAAGACGGACGTGCGCTTCGTGAGTGCGACCAACCGGGACCTGAAGGCGATGGTGGCGCAGGGGAGGTTCCGCGGGGACCTGTTCTTCCGGATCAACGGATCGACGGTGGCGCTGCCGCCCTTGCGGGAGCGGCGCGAGGACATCCCGCGGATCGTGCGGCACGCCATCGCGCGGTTCGTCGAGATGATGGCGCCGGGGTCGGCGCCGTTTGACATCACCGACGCGGCGATGATGCGGCTGACGAGTTTCTCGTGGCCGGGCAACGTGCGGCAGCTCCTGAACGTGGTGCAGAACATGGTGGTGACGGCCGTGGGCGAGGCGCACGGGGACGTGAAATCGGGAGGCCCGGGCGGGGCGCCGCCGGTGCTCGACACGAGGCATATCCCCGAGGATGTCCGGTCGGAGGATGACGCGACGGTGCCGGAATCGGCGAGCGAGATGGCGTCGCTGGCGGGGACGAGCCTCGAGCAGATCGAGAAGCGGGCGATCCGCGAGACCCTGCGCCTGACCGGCGGGAACCGCGAGCACGCGGCGAAGCTGCTGGGGATCGGCGAGCGGACGCTCTACCGCAAGCTCAAGGAATACGGGCTCCGATAGGCGGCGGCCCGGGCCGCGATTTGCGTCTGGCTGTACACTGACGCGAGTGAACCCTCGCAACGACGACGCCCGTGCCGGCGAACAGGTGGCGAGCAATACGCCCGCGACCAGGGGCGGTGCGCCGGCGCCGGGGACGGAGTCTCCCGGCGGGGCGACTCGCCCGGGTTCGGGGCCGACGGGCCTGCGGCCGCTGGACGATCCGAGCGTGCGGGCCGCGCCGCCAACGACACCGCAGCCCTTTGAGCGCCGAACGAACTGGCCGACGGTCATCGGCGTGCTCTCGATCGTGCTGGGGATCTTCGCGATCGCGGGATCGCTGTGGAACGCGGTGGGGATGCTCATGTTCGCTCGGGTGAGCGAGTCGATGTCGGCGCGGCCCGCCGCCGCGCCTGCACCGGGTCAAGTGGACATAGGGTCGCTTTTCGGGTACCTGGGGCCGTGGGCGCCGCTGGTCGCGGCGGTGAACGGGCTTCTGGCGTGCGTGGCGGTGCTGCACCTGGTTTCGGGGATCGGCGTGCTGCAGCGGCGGGCGTGGGGCCGGCGGTGGATGCTCCGCTGGGCGGTTCTCAAGATCCCGGCGGCCGCCCTCATCTCGGTGCTGACGATCATGATGCAGCGCGAGCAGTTCGAGGCGATGTCGAGGTCGGGGGCGATGTCGGCCCCGGGTGCCCCGCCACCGGCCGCCATGAACGCGGTGATGGCGATCACGGGCACGCTGGGCGGGTGCGCGATGCTGCTGTTCTACTGGGCGATGCCGGTGTTCGTGCTGGTATGGATGAACCGCGGCCCGATCAAGAAGCAGGTGGCGGGGTGGAAGTGATCGAGTCACGGAGTGAGCGAGTCGGGCAGCAAGGGGCGGGTGGGCCGGGGGGCAGGGACCGATGCACTGCAAGACGTGCAAGTATCCGCTGTGGAACATGAAGGAGCGGCGGTGCCCGGAGTGCGGCGCGCCGTTCCTGATCAGTGATTTCGTGTTCACGCCCAGCGCGGTGCAGTTCCGCTGCCCGCACTGCTCGCAGGACTACTACGGGACCGACCCCCAGACCGGGCACCTGGTGCCGCCGGAGTTCGCGTGCGTCAGGTGCGGGAACACGATCGGGATCAACGACACGATCGTGCTGCCGACGGCGGGATTGACGGAAGCAGAAGCCGCCAGCGAGCGTCACCCGTGGATCGAGCGGAGCGGGAGCACCCTGCGGGCGTGGGGCGCGACGGCGAAGTCCTCGTGTTTCTCGCCGGGGCGGCTGATCAGGCTCGCGCCGGCGTCGGCTCGTGGCGGGCAGGCGGTGTCGTTCTTCCTGCTGACGCTCGCGGTGAGTTCGCTGCTGAGTTTCGGGTCGCTGATCGCGTTCGTGCTGGCGATGCAGTACGGGGTCTCCGGGCCGCCGGTCGAAGCTGTGGGACCGGTCATCGCCGCGTGGCTGATCTGCGGCGGGCTGATCTTCGGAGCGCTGTGGGTGTGGCTGCTGACAGCGCACGCGGTGATGCGTCTGACCGGGCCGACCAGGGACGTGCGACGGACGGTGCTCGCGATGTGCTACTCGAGCGGGCCGCTGGTGGTGTCGTCGGTGCCGTGCCTGGGCGGGTACCTGCTGCCGATCGCGTGCCTGTGGTGGGTGGTGAACGCGGGGTTTATGCTCGGTCAGGCGCACGGCGCAAGGGCCTGGCGGGGGATGGTCGCGGCGATCGCGCTGCCGGGGCTGATCACGGCGTTCCTGACGGCGTGGATCGGGGTCCGATTCACGTAGGACCGGGTTTGCACGGGCCGCGACGCCCGGCCACGGATCATGCTCGTTTGGGGAAGGATCGAGCATCCGGCCCGCGGGCGGGGGCGAACTCCACGCCGAAGGCGGAGGTGCTCGAGCGATGGCGACGCTGGTGTGGTTCCGAGCGGACCTGCGAACGGTGGACAACACGGCGCTGGCGTTGGCGTGCGCGGGTGACGAACCGGTGGTGGGCGTGTTCCTGATCGCGGGCGACCAGTGGAGGCGGCACGATTGGGCGACGGTGAAGGTTGACCTGGTGCTGCGGACGCTCGGCGAACTCTCGCGGCGGCTGCGGGAGCTGAACATCGCGCTGCTGGTGCGGCGGGCGGACCGGTTCGACGATGCGCCGGGCGTGCTGGTGGAGGTGGCGAGGGAGCAAGGGTGCACGAGGCTGTTCTTCAACCGCGAGTACGAGGTCAACGAGCGGCGGCGTGATGAAGCGGTGATCGGCGCGTTCGAGGAGGCCGGACTGGAGGCCCTGGGGTTTGACGACCAGACGGTGATGGCGCCGGGATCGGTGCTGACCAAGGAACTCAGGCCGTACACGGTGTTCACGCCGTTCAAGAAGGCGTGGATCGCGGCGGCTCGCGAGCGGGGCGGGGTGCTGCCGAAGAAGGCGCCGGCGGTTCGGGCGCGGATGGTCGGCGCGCCCGAGCCGGTGCCGGAGCACGTGGCGGGATTCACGGGCCTGGTTCGCCCTGACCTGTGGTCCGGCGGCGAGGAGCATGCTCGGGACCGGCTCAAGAAGTTCGTGCGCGGGCGGATCGCGTCGTACAAGCAGGACCGGGACACGCCGGGGATCAACGGGACGAGCGTGCTGTCGCCTTACCTGGCGATCGGCGCGATCTCGCCGCGGCAGTGCCTGAAGGCGGCGCTCGAGGCGAACGAGGGCCGGTACGACGAGGGCAACGCGGGGTGCGTGCAGTGGATCAGCGAGCTGGTGTGGAGGGAGTTCTACAAGCACCTGATCGCGGCGTTCCCGCGGCTGTGCATGGGCCGTGCGTTCAAGCCGGAAACTGAGAAGCTCCGGTGGCGCGAGGACGACGAGGGGTTCGCGGCGTGGTGCGAGGGCAGGACGGGCGTGCCGATCGTGGACGCGGCGATGCGGCAGCTCGTGCAGACGGGGTGGATGCACAACCGGCTGCGCATGATCACCGCGATGTACCTGACCAAGGACCTGTTCATCGACTGGCGGCGCGGCGAACGGTTCTTCATGCAGAACCTCGTCGATGGGGACCTCGCGCAGAACAACGGCGGGTGGCAGTGGTCGGCGTCCACGGGGACCGATGCGGCACCGTACTTCCGGATCTTCAATCCGGTGAGCCAGAGCCGGGCGTGCGACCCGGAGGGGAAGTTCATCCGCAGGTTCGTGCCCGAGCTGGCGAGGCTCGACGACGACGCGATCCACGAGCCGTGGAGGCTGCCGCCGATGGCCAGGCGCGGCATCGACTATCCCGAACAGCCGGTCGTCGATCACGCGGAGGCGAGGAAGCGGGTGCTCGATGAATTCAAGCGGATCGGAGGGCGGAAGGCGTGAGGGGGGAGCGAGTGAGGGATATCAGCAGGACTTTCGGTCCGACGATGCGTCGCACGCGGCTACGGGTTGTCCTTGAGCCACTCGAGTTTTTCTACTTCATCCTTTAACCACCCTTGGAACGAGTCCGAGAGTTCATTCGTGAGGTCGTTTATCCCGAGGCTGCCATCGTCGTCCGCGCTGCGTTCATGTTCCCACGAGTAGATGACGTACTCGTCGCCACGCGTTCGGCTGGTGTCGAAGCAGATCTCGTTTCCCATGCCGTCATTGGCGAACGCAATGACGGGGCGCGACCATTGCCCGGGCTGCCAGTCCGCTCGCCAGCGTCGGTTTGCTTCGACGATCGACTGTCCGGCATCGGGCCGCGTCATGGTGAGCCGGTAGATCTCCCAGTTCGGGAAATGGACATCCGACACGAGTTGATGAAACGTACGAAACGAGGCGGGGAACTTGATGGACAACGACAGTTCGACCTGCTCGGCCTGGTCCGGCAGCGGCTCGACTTTCTCGACCAGCGTCAATCGCTTCAGCGCCTCGACAAGCTCCCGGAGTCTGTCGGGTTGCTTTTGCTGCCGATTCACGGCCACGGCGACCCCCTTTCAAGATCATCTCGGACCTGCGGCTTCGGATGCATCCGCATCGCCAGCGTATCCGAATGAAGAGTGAAGCGCACGATTTGCAGGCGGAGCCTCGCGTGCACGCTCGCACGCCATTCACCGCCTCCGGTCGTAGAGTTGACTGGTGGAGCAACTCCGTTCCACCGAGCGAACCATCGATCATAGCCGGCACGGAGTGCCGGCCCACCCAAATCACGCTCTCGATCCATGACCATGAAGCCGACGATCACGACACTTGCTGAGCTGCGGGCCTCGGGCTGGCGGCCACGATCGGTCAAGGCCGAGCTGCGCGACAACATGATCGCGGCGCTCAAGGAGGGGCGAGAGCTCTTCCCGGGGATCGTCGGGTACGACGACACGGTCATCCCCGAGCTGGTGAACGCCGTGCTCGCCGGGCACGACCTGCTGTTCCTGGGCGAGAAGGGCCAGGGCAAGAGCCGGCTGATGCGTCAGCTCGTCCAGTTCCTCGACGAGTGGACGCCGTACCTGGACATCCGCCCCGACACGGGCGCTCAGCACGTGCCGCCCGTGCACGAGGACCCGGCGCACCCGATCACCTCGGCGGGCCGCGAGTTCCTGCGGCTGCACGGCGAGGATGCGCCGGTCGCGTGGTGGCACCGCGACGAGCGGTACGCCGAGCGGCTTGCGCCCGGGACCAAGTTCGCGGACATCATCGGCGAGATCGACCCGGCGAAGCTGGCAAGGGGCGCGTCGATGTCGACGGAGGAGTCGCTGCACTTCGGCCTGATCCCTCGGATGCACCGGGGCATCTTCGCGATGAACGAGCTTCCGGACCTGGACGACTCGGTGCAGGTGGGCCTGTTCAACATCCTCGAGGAACGGGACGTGCAGATCCGCGGCGTGCCCGTGCGGTTCGACATCGACGTGCTGGTGGTGTTCTCGGCGAACCCGGCGACGTACAACCGGTCGGGCAAGGTGATCCCGCAGCTGAAGGACCGCATCGGGACGACGGTGCAGACGCACTACCCGCGCGAGCGTGAGCTGGGGATCCGGATCATGGAGCAGGAGGCGCACGCGGCGGCGCCGGACAAGGGCGGGCTTGATCTGGGGGGCGAGTTCCCGGTGGTCGTGCCGCCGTTCATGCTCGAGGTGTGCGAGCAGATCTCGATCGAGGCGAGGCGGAGCAAGTACGTCGACCAGCAGTCGGGGGTGAGCGCGCGGTTCTCGATCGCCAACTACCGGACGATGGTCGCCAGCGCGCGCCGCAGGGGGATCGCGCTTGGCGAGAAGCCGGCGGTGCCGCGGATCAGCGATCTCTCGCACTTCCACGCGTCGGCGGCGGGGAAGCTCGAGCTTGACCTCATGGGCAGCCACCAGCTCACGGAGAAGCAGGCGCTGGACGCGATCTCGGCGCAGGCGATCAAGGTCGTCTTCGAGGAGTACGTGACCAGCCACGGGATCGCCGAGATCGCGGAGGTGTTCGCCAAGGGCGTGAAGATCGAAGTGGGCGACATGGTGCCGAGCAGGAAGTACGAGGAGCTGCTGCGGCGCGTGCCGCAGGCGTGGGACAAGGCGTTCGAGGTGAACGCGACGCAGGACCCGGCGGTCCGGGCGTCGTGCGTGGAGTTCGTGCTCGCGGGGCTGTACGCGATGGACAAGATCTCACGGGCGACGCGTCACGGGCGCGTGGTGTATGAGGTGTAGAGCGAGTGAGGGGGGAGCAAGTAAGGATTGAGCGAACGAGCGAGTGAGAGGGTTGTGCGGCGAACCATGCCAGAAGAACGTGAGCACCATCTCGGCGGCGTCGTTCACACGTACCTGGGCTTTGATCCTCGGCAGTTTCCATCCCCCACCGCGCCGCCCCCCGACCTCGCGGGCGCGGCGTTCGAGCACATGCTCGCGTACGGCAGCCTGCGCCGCCTGACCGAGGAGGAGCTGGCCAACGCGGTACGGATCGACATCTCACAGATCCAGGGCCTCGGGCCGTCGCTGGATTCGCTGATCGCGCTGCTCGAGGAACGCAAGCGGAAGATCCTGTCGACCTACGAGGTGGAATCCGGGCGGCGGGACGCGGCGGGACGTTTCGATCGCGTGGCGAGGGAGATCACGCCGCCGCGCGAGCACCGGTCGCTGTTCCGCAGGGCGGTGGACTCGCAGCAGATCCGCGACCTCGAGCGGCTGTTCGACTCGCTCCGCGACGACACCAGCGACTTTGCCGTCGAACTGATGCGGCTGGTCGGGCGGCTGCAGGACGTGTACCAGATCGATCAGCTTGCCTCGAAGTATCACTTCACAGGGCGCGAGGCGACCGATGCGCCGCGGGCGCTGGAACTCAAGGAGGAGCTCGAGGCGATCGACCGGCTGCTCGAGCAACTCCGCGAGGCGCTCAAGAACGCTCGGCCCGCGGTGATCGACATGGACCAGCTCGCCAGGTTCGCGAGCGAGCACCAGATTCAGGACTTGGCGCGCCTGCAGGAGCAGGTGCGGGAGTTCCTGCGCCGCCAGGCCGAGGCGCAGGGCGTGGAGGAGTCGGCCGACGGGTACCGGCTGACGCCGCAGGCGTACCGGCTGTTCCAGGGCCGGCTGCTTTCGGAGATTTTCGAGGACCTGCAGGCATCGCGGAGCG
>JAJVHS010000031.1 GCA_022072615.1 Phycisphaerales bacterium | reverse complement strand
GCAGTGCGACCAGCGCCTGCTCCTGCTTGGGCTCGAGCTGTCCGCCTCCCACGGATGACATTGGTTGCCACCTCCGGAGGGGTCAAAGACCCCGGTCGGGAACGCGATCACGCCCCGCTGGCGGCCTGACGCGCCGCCTTCTTGCCCGTGAACTGCTGCCACCTCTGCACGATCACGTCGCAGTAAAGCGGGTCGAGTTCCATGAGGAACCCGCGCCTCCCCGCCTGTTCGCACGCCATGAGCGTCGAGCCCGATCCGCCGAACAGGTCGAGCACGTTCTCCCCGGGCCTGGACGAGTACTCGATGGCGCGCTTGGCGAGTTCCACCGGCTTCTCGGTCAGGTGGACCATCGACTGCGGGTTGACCTTCTTGATGGACCACACGTCGGGGACGTTGTTGGGTCCGTAGAACTGGTGCCCAGCGCCCTCGCGCCAGCCGTAGAAGCACCACTCGTGGTTGCCCATGAAGTCCTTCCTCGTCAGGACCGGGTGCTCTTTCACCCAGATCACGGCCTGCGAGAAGTACAGCCCGTGCTTCTTGAGGAAGGGCGGGTAGTTGCCGCAGTTGGCGTAGCCGCCCCAGATGTAGAACGCGCCGCCGGGCACGAGCACCCGCGCGATGTTCCCGAACCACGCGTCGAGCAGGCGATCGAACTCCTCGTCGCTCACGAAGTCGTTGGCCAGCGGGCGGTCCTTGGCGCGGAGCTTCTTGTGCGTGGCCTTGCCCTTCTCGGGGTACCTGTTCAGGTCGGCCGACTGCTGGTCGTGCGAGTCGTGATCGCCTCTCGCCTTGCTCTTGGCCAGCGAGAAGGACGACAGGCCCGCGACGATCGCGTTGTTCGAGCGCGGCTCGACCTTGACGTTGTACGGCGGATCGGTGTTGCACAAGTTGATTGCCGCGCCCGCGAGAAGGCGGTCCAGGTCTTCAACCTTCGACGAGTCGCCGCACAACAGCCGGTGCTGCCCCAGCACCCACAGGTCCCCGGGCTTCGTGGTGGCCTCATCGGGCGGCTCGGGCACGTCGTCCTCGTCCACGAGCCCGACGGTCGTGGGCGGGTTGAGGTAGTTCTGCAGCTCGGCGTCGTCGAAGCCGAGCAGGCTCAGATCAACATCCATCGCCTTGAGCGCCGCCAGCTCGCTCGACAAGAGGTCCTCGTCCCACTCGGCGATCAGCGCCGTGCGGTTGTCGGCGATCCTGTACGCGCGGGCTTGCTCCGGCGTGAGCTCGCGGGCCACGTGCACGGGTACGGTGTCCAACTTCAGCAGTTGCGCCGCCTTCCACCGCGTGTGCCCGACGACGATCACGCCGTCCGCATCAACTACGATCGGCTGGCGGAAGCCATACTCGCGGATGGAATTGGCCACGGCCTCCACCGCGCCGTCGTTGCGACGGGGGTTCTGGTCGTAGGGCTTGATGGACGAGGGAGGCCTGAGTTCCACGAGCATGGGATGCCCCTGTTGATGTGCGTAAGTTCAGTGCATCGCTCGCCCCCATCATGTGTAGCATGCCCATAACCACGTCGCCATGTCATCCCGCAGGCGTGCTCAGGCGACACAACGCGACACCGCAAGACCGCGGATGCCACCGAGCGCAGGCAGGTGCTTGCACCCGTCACCGCCGTTGAAGACAAATTTCCAAGATTTTTTTGTGCCATCGCAGAGACCAAAACGACCTCGGGTTGGCCTCGTCATGACTACCGCTGACGCGAAGCGTCTAGACGTGAGAAACTCTTTCTGCGCTTATTGAGCGATGCTCGCAGCGAAAAGCGCGATTCCTTCGACGTTTGTCGAGCGGATGCTCGCGCCGCCAAGTCCCACTTCCAAGCTGTACGTCGCCGGTTCGAATCCGGTCGCCCGCTTTGATGAGCCCGGTGCCGCCCCCAAGACGGGAAGCGCCGGGCTTTGTCTCTGGGTGCCAAGTCGCGACGCCCCCGCGCGACGACGGCCGGGAGCCGTTGGTCCGGCGCGCGACGGGAGGTTCCGACCGGCGTGGTCGGGTGTCACGCGGAGTCGGCGCGGGCTGCTCGTGCCGTGGCCCTGCGGATCGCCTTCTCCGCCTCGACGATGACCAGCACCCCGGCGCCCGCCAGCAGGACGCGCGCCCATGCGCCGGCGTCGAGGGGCGCGGTGTGGAAAAGGCGGTTGATGACCGGAACGTGCGCAAAGGCGAACTGCACGGCGAGCATCGCCGCGATGCCGGCCCATAGCCACATGTTCGAGAAGAGTGGCACGGCCCACGCCGGGCGGAGCAGCGCGCGGCTGGAGAACAGGTAGAAGATCTCGCCGACGACGATGACCGACACGGCGGCGGTGCGGGCGGTGGCCTCGCTCAAGCCCCGGCCGAGTTCCCAGTGGAACAGTCCCATGGAGCCCGTGCAGAGCAGGAGCGAGACCAGGCCGGTCCGCATGAACAGCTCAAAGGTCAGGAGCGGACGGTGGGGGTCGCGCGGCGGGCGGGACATCACCCCCGGTTCCCTGGCCTCGAAGATCAGCGGCATGCCGAGCAGAATGGCCGTGATCATGTTGATGTAGAGGGCGTGGATCGGCAGGATCGGCAGCGGCCAGCCGAGCATGATGGCCGCGAGAATGACGAACGCTTCGCCCCCGTTGGTGGGAAGGGTCCAGACAATGAACTTCGTGAGGTTGCTGAAGACGTTGCGGCCTTCCTCGACCGCCGCCTCGATGGTGGCGAAGTTGTCGTCGGCGAGCACCATGTCCGCGGCGTCCTTGGCGACCTCGGTCCCCGCGACGCCCATCGCGACGCCGATATCCGCCTGCCGGAGCGCGGGGGCGTCGTTCACCCCGTCCCCGGTCATGGCGACGATGTGACCCCGCGACTGCAGGGCCTTGACCAGGCGGAGCTTCTGCTCGGGCGTCATGCGGGCGAAGACCGCAGTGGTTTCGGCGTGGGCCGGAAGGTCGTGATCGGCGATGGCGGCCATCTCTGCCCCCGTAAGAACGCGGGAGGGGGCAGCGCCGGGGCCGTCTGCCGGGAGCGATGCACCATCGATGCCGATCATCCCGGCGATCGTGGCCGCCGTGAGCGCGTGATCGCCTGTGATCATCTTCACGCGAACCCCGGCGCGCTGGCAGGCGGCGACGGCGTCGATGGCCTCCGGCCTCGGCGGGTCGAGCATGCCCTGGACGCCCAGGAAGGTCAGGCCGCGTTCGACCATCTCATGGGTCAGGTCGGTCGTGCCGGGAGCGGCTTCGGCGCGTGCGAAGGCCAGGACCCGCAGGCCGCGGCTCGCAAGAGCGGCGGCGGCGGCGTGCACGGCCGCCGCGTCGAGCGGGACCGCTCGGCCGCCAAGGTCCATGGACGACTCGGACATTCCCAGCACGCGTTCGACCGAGCCCTTGACGTAGACGACGCGTGCGTCCGGGTCGCCGTCGCCGGCTACCGCCATGGCGTGCAGCGTGGCCATGTACTGGCGGTCGGACTCGAAGGGGATCGCGTCGAGGCGCGGAACACGCGCGGCGAGGGCGTCGCGGGACAGATCGACGCCCGCGAGCTTGCGAGCGGCGACCACCAGCGCGGCCTCGGTAGGGTCGCCGTGGACCTCCCAGCGCCCGTCGCGCGCGACCAGCGCCGCGTCGTTGCAGAGCGCGCCGCATGCGAGCAGTTCCACCAGCGCCGGATGTTCGTCGGCGCGCACTGGATCTCGCGTGCCGGTGGCCCGCGCCTCGCCGGACGGGTCGTACCCGCCGCCGGTGAACTCGTACTCGGCTCCTCCGGCCGCCGCGCACCACGCCGCTCGCACCGTCATCTGATTCTGCGTCAGCGTCCCGGTCTTGTCCGAGCAGATGACGGTGGTGGAACCGAGGGCCTCGACGGCCGGAAGCTTGCGGATGATGGCCCGCTTGCTCGCCATGCGGGCCACGCCCACCGCGAGCATGATGGTGACGGCGGCGGGGAGCCCCTCGGGGATGGCTCCCACGGCGAGCGCGACGGCGGCCTTGAACATCTCCTGCGGCGGATGTCCGCGGGTGATGCCGACGACGAACGTCGCCGCCGCCACCGCGAGGATCACCCACAGCAGCAGGTGGCTGAAGGCGGCGATCCTGCGTGTGAGCGGGGTGGCGATGCTCTCGGCCGTGGAGATCATCTCGCTGATGCGGCCGACCTCGGTCTGGTCGGCCGTCGCGACCACCACGCCCTCGCCCGTCCCTCGGACGACCAGCGACCCGGCGTACGCCATGCACCGGCGATCGGCCAGCACGGTCGCCTCGGGGAGGGCGGCGGGGTCCTTGGAGACCGGCTTGCTCTCACCGGTGAGCGTCGATTCATCGATGCGCAGGTCCCGGACGGCACCGTCGAGCAAGCGGATATCGGCGGGGACCTTGTCGCCCGGTTCCAGCAGCACGACGTCGCCGACAACCAGTTCCGCCGCGTCGATCCTGCGCCGTTCGCCCGCGCGGCGCACGGTCGCCTCGATCCGCATGGACCTGGCCAGGGCGTCGATCGCGGCGACGGCCTTCTGCTCCTGAACGAAGCCGATGATGGCGTTGGCGACCACCACGCCCAGGATGACGGCGCTATCGGTGTACTCGCCGAGCCAGAGCGTGACCGACCCGGCCACGAGCAGGATGTAGACCAGCGGTGCATGGAACTGCAGGAGCAGGCGGACCCACCACGGCCGTCCCCGCCGGGCGGAGATGGTGTTGCGGCCGTGGCGCGCGAGCCGCGCCGCGGCCTCGGTGACCGCCAGTCCGCTCTGGCTGTCGCTGGCCACTTCACGCACGACCTGCGCTGCGGCGACGGCGTGCCAGGCGAGGGAGGGAAGTCCGTTCATCCGGTCGAGCGTAGGAAAACCAGGTGCGCGTGGCGGAGGGGGGACGGATGCGTCCGCCGGCGGCGCATCCGGCGTTTCCGCCCGAACTTGGGCGACCTAGCTACTGCGGCTTGGACACGGGGCGGATGGTCAGGATCGAGCAATCCGCGTCCCGACAGACCCGCTCCGCGGTGGAACCCATGAAGAAGTCACGGGCGTTCCATGTTGAGCGGACGCCGAGCACGGCAAGGTCAACGCCGAAGCGGGTGATGAACCCGGCGATCCCGCTCCCGTACCCTTCCGCGTGCTCGCCGTGCTGGAAGCCGTGGTACCGGGCCTTCAGCGCGTTCATCTCGTGGGCGAGCGGCTCGCAGAACTCGCGGAGCCGGCGTTCGACGGACTGCTGCAACTGCGCGTCGAAATCGGGCATGTTCGCCGCGATGACCCCGGTGCGTGGCGCGCCGCGCCAGGGATTGTCGTAGATGTGAACGACGTGGAGCGCGGCGCCGTCCTGAGCCGCCACCCGGACGGCCTGCGCCAGCGCGTCCTGCGAGGTCTCCGAGAAGTCGACGAACGCGGCAATGTCCTTGAAGGGGCCGCTCCGTTCTTCGCGCACCAGCAGCACCTTGGTTTCGGCGCGGCGGACGCACGCGGCGGCAATCGCGCCGATGCCCCGCCGGCGGTCGAGCACGCTGGTCGCTCCCATCACCAGCAAGTCGGGTTTCAGCGCCTGGACCGCCCGGAGGATCTCGTCTCGGGGATTCCCGATCGCCACCGTGAACCGGGCCTTGGTGCCGCCTTCGCACGCCGGCGCAAAGTTTTCCCAGTGCCGGTGCGCGTCGTGGACCAGTTGCTCCTGTGTCGGCAGGTCAAAGGGAACGAAGGGGTGGGGGACGGGCCGGTACATGGGAATGTTGACGACATGGAGCGCGTGCAGGGCCGCGTTCTGCCACACCGCCATGCGGGCGGCCTGGCGGAACGCGTCGGAAGAACACGTCGAGAAGTCGACGGCGGCGAGGATGGTCTTGATGCGATCCATGGCGAGCTCCTTCTCGAATCCGGCTCGTCAGAACTCAGGCCGCAGGCCGTGGAGGCGCTGTTCCTCGCCCGCGGCGAGCGGGTGACGGAAACCTTCGGGCTTCACGGCCAGCACGGAGCACGGGGACTCGTCCAGGGCCTTCTCCGCGGTGCTGCCCAGGAGGATGTCGCGCAGGTTCGTGCGGCCGCGGGTGCCCAGGGCGATCAGGTCGGCGGACACGCTCCTGGCGTAGTCGACGATGCCCGAGCGGTGACCGGGGTTGTCGTAACAGACGGGGAGAACCCGCAGACCTTTGTGCGTGTCGGTGATCGGCCGGACGAAATCGGCGAGCCGCCGCTGCAGCGCATCACGGTACTGCTTCTGGAGGTGGGGCGGGGCCAGGGGCTCGGGGGCGCGGTAGTGGAGCCGGTGCCACGGAGCGTCGAAGACGTGCAGCACGTGCAGCTCGGCGCCGTCCCTGGCCGCGAACAACGCGGCCCGCGCCAGCGCCCGCGCCGACGTCTCGGAAAAGTCCACCGCCGCCACGACGCGCTTGAAGGGGCCGACCTGGGTGTCGCGCACGAGCAGCACGTCGGCCATGCTGTTGCGGACGCAGGCGGTGGCGACCGTGCCGAAGCCCACATCGGGGCGCCGGTCGCCGAAGGCCCCCATGACCAGGAGATCGGCCTTGTGCTCGCGAGCATGGTTCAGGATGCCGACGAGGCGGTTGTTGATCGAGACATGAAGCGGCAGCTCCGCAGCGCCGGCGATCTTCGCGGCGAACTCGCGCCACGCCTCGTGCGCGTCCTTCACCAGGTTGTCGCGGAGCGCCTGCTGGTACGCGGAGAGCACCGACTCCAGTTCGACCACCACCGTGGTGTCGATGACGTGGACGGCGCGGGCCGCCGCCCCCCGTCCTCCCGGCCACGCCGCGATGCGAACTGCCTGACCGACGGCGACCGCCGAGCACGGTGTAAAGTCGGTGCCGACGATCACGGATGCGTACGGACGGGCGGGTGCGACGGTCGGATCCGAGCGGGATTCAGCCATGACTGGCTCCTTCGCACCGCACTTATAGCGCGCCTGCACGGCCGACGCCGTTGCGGAAACTTCCGCGATCTCTTATACCCGGCCGAACGGGAGCGGCCTGGATTGACGGCACTTGTTCACGGTCGGCGCCCCGGCGAGGGGTCCGGTCGACGGCGTTCGATGCAACGACGCTCATGCTGCCCGCGTGGGTCGTGTGCACATGGATGCGATCCGGCGCCCGGACCGTCTGAAATAACCGGCGGGAGGACGCGGTCGGCGCGGGTCTGTGGGCGTCCCGGGAGAGCCTGTTGAGGTTGCGTTCCGGGCGGCCCAGGGGGAAGGGATGGATTCGTTCGGGCCGCGGCGAAACTCCGCACGTCCATTGAACAACGGCAGATAAGTCGACGATATCGGTCGAACGTCGTCCGACCGGGCGCGTCATGAGGTGTGTATGCCGAGCGATTTTGATCTCATCGTGCGGCGGACTGCTCGGTACGACATCGCCCTGCGCGCCAAGGCGGGTCCGACCCAGTTACACGCGGCGGCGATCAGGCTGTCGGCGACGGTCGCGGCTCGGAACGGGCTTGTGGACGTCGATGTGCTGGATTTCAGCGGCGGCGGCGTCGGGCTGCTGTCGATGGTCTTCTTCCCGCGGCGGTCGTGCCTGCGGCTGGTTGTGCAGGGTTTCGTGGACGGCGAGCCGGACCTGCTGGACGCGGTGGTGCGGGTGCAGCGTGTCGTGATGAGCGACCGCCGGCCGGCGTACATCATCGGGACGTCGTTCGAATCGCTGAGCACGGCGGCGCAGGCCCAGGTCGACCAGCTGCTCGCGCGGCTCGAAGGGGGCTCGGACGTGTCGCCCACCAGCGCGGAGCAAAGCCCGTGAGAGATTCGAGTCAACTGCTGCTGCGCAGCCTGCTGGCCGACGGGATCGTGACCGAGCGCGACGTGAAGCGGGCGCAGGAGCACGCGGCGTCCGCGTCGTGCTCCCTGCTGGATTCGCTGGTCGCGATCCGGGCCGTGACCACGCGGGCCATGGCGATCTCGCTTGCCAAGACCTGCGAGTATCCCTTCGTCGACCTGACCAACTACGACGTCGAGCTCGGCCATGCGTCGCGGCTTCCGCGTGCGCAGGCCGAGCGGCTGGGCGTCTTCCCGCTCTTCATCGTCGAGAACGTCGCCACCGTCGCGATGATCGACCCGCTCAACCTCCAGGCCATCGACCTGGTGCGCCAGCACCTGCGCATGGAGGTCGACCCCGTCGTGGGCGACGTCGAACAGGTGCGCTCGCTGATCGCCAGGGCGTACAACCTGGGGATCGGCGGCGAGGTGTCCGACGCGGGGCAGACCGGTGACCGCGACCTGACGACCGGCGAGGAGCCGGTGGTCGCCGCCACGCACCAGATCCTGGTGCTCGGCGTGCAGTCGGGGGCGAGCGATATCCACATCAACCCCGATGAGCACGAGCTGCACCTGCGCTACCGCGTGGACGGCGTGCTGGTGAAGCAGCAGGGGCCGTCCAAGGCGCTGCACGCCGGCATCGTCCAGCGGCTGAAGGTCATGGCCAAGCTCGACCTAACCCAGACCCGCAAGCCGCAGGACGGCAAGTTCCGCATCTTCCACGAGGGCCAGCCGGTGGATTTCCGGCTCAGCCTCGTTCCGACGATCCACGGCGAGAACGCGGTGCTCCGCGTGCAGCGGCCGAGCGTGCGCATCACGGGACTTCCCGACCTCCAGATGCCGCGCGAGATCCAGCACGCCTACGGGGATTTGATCCGCCAGCCGCACGGCATCATCCTCGTCACCGGCCCGACCGGGTCGGGCAAGACCACCACGCTCTACGCGGCGCTGGCGGCCGTCAACAGCCCCGATCGCAACATCATCACCATCGAGGACCCCGTGGAGCTGCGGCTGCCGATGGTGCGTCAGATCCAGGTCAACGCGGAGATCGGCCTGACGTTCGGCACGGCGCTGCGGGCCATTCTGCGCCAGGACCCCGACGTCGTGCTCGTGGGCGAGATCCGCGACCAGGAGACGGCGAAGATCGCGCTGCAGGCGGCGATGACGGGGCACCTGGTGCTCTCGACGCTGCACACCAACGACTCGGTGGGGTCGATCTCGCGCCTGCGCGACTTCGACGTCCCGGCGTTCAGCATCAACCAGGGCCTGCTCGCGGCGCTGGCGCAGCGCCTGGTGCGCCGCGTGTGCGAGAAGTGCGCGGGGCCGGATACGCCGTCGCCGGCGCTGCTCTCGTCGCTGGGGCTGCGGCCCGAGGAGACCGCGGGCCTGCGCCGGGGTGCCGGCTGCAACGCCTGCCTCAACACCGGGTACCGCGGCCGCGTGGGCGTGTTCGAGATGATGAGGATGACCATCGACGTCCAGCGCTGCATCGAGCAGAACGCGTCACTGGCGGAGATCCGCGAGGCGGCCGGCCGCGGCGGCTACAGGCCAATGGTGGCCGACGGCATCGCGAAGGCCAGACGCGGCATGACCACGCTCGAGGAAGTGGCGAAGGTCAACGCCGTGCACCTGGGCGATTGCGGCGAAGCGCCGCTGGGGATCGCGGCATGAACCGGCAGCCGGAACAGATGTCCCAGGCGAACGACTTTGTCGTGGGTCGGGTCACCACCGCGCGGGCCGAGGGCGTCGGAAAAGTCCGGAAGGCCGGCGACGAGCCCCGGGCCCGCCGCGCGCGGCGGACCACGCCCGCCTTCTCCTTCCAGCGGGTATCCGCCGCCGACGTCGCCGCCCTCACGCGCGAGCTCAGCGTCCTGGTCGAGGCCAGGATCCCGCTGGCCAGGGGCCTGATGAGCATCGCCGAGCAGGAGTCAAAGCCCGCGCTGCGCGACCTCATCGACGACGTCGCGACCCAGATCGAGGCGGGCGCCTCGATGACCGACGCGCTGGGGCGCCACCGCGGGGTCTTCGGCGAGGTTTACATCGAGACCATGCGGGCGGCCGAGAAATCCGGCAACCTCTCGGCCGTGACCACCGAGCTGGCCGACCTCCTCGACCGCCAGATGGAGATGCGCCAGCAGCTCCGCCAGGCCATGACGTACCCGGTTGTCGTGCTTTGCACGGTGACGGTCGCGATGGGCGTCTTCATCGGGTTCGTCATCCCGCGGTTTGCGGGCCAGTTCAAGACCAGCGGCGTGGAGCTGCCGATGGCGACGAGGATCGTCCAGGCCGTCGGCGAGTCGGCTCGCAACGAGTGGTGGGTCTACCTGATTGCGCTCACGTCCGCCGTCGTCGGGTTCGCGGTGAGCCTGCGGACCCAGAGCGGCCGCATCGCGTTCGAGCGGCTGATGTTCATGACGCCGGTGGTCGGCAAGCTCGCGGTGTCGGCGCTCACGGCCAGGTTCCTGCGCGTGATGTCGCTGACCGTCGCGTCGGGCGTTGACCTGGTCGAGGCGGTGATCATCAGCGGACGGGCCACCGGTGGACGCGTGTTCGCCCGGGATTGCGACATCGTGGCCGAGCGTCTGACCAAGGGCGAATCGCTCGGGGAGGCGCTCGCCGCCGCGTCGCACCTTCCCGTCTTCGCGAGGCGGATGCTCGGCGCCGGGACGGACTCGGCCGATCTTGCCCGGGCGTCGCTGCTGGTCGCCAAGCACTTTGACCGTCGCGCCGCCGAGCTGACCAAGAGCGCCAGCTCGCTGATCGAACCGATCATGACCATCCTCATGGCGGGCCTGGTGCTGCTCGTGGCGCTCTCGGTGTTCCTCCCCATGTGGCAGCTGGCCAGGATTTCGAGGTAACCAGTGTTCAACCGCGAGCGGATGTCGGCGTGCAGGGCGTTCACCTTTCTCGAGGTGATGGTGGTCGTGGTCGTGATCGGGATCCTCGCCGCGCTGGTCGTCCCCCAGATGACCTCGGCATCCCAGCACGCCAAGAGCGCCGCGGTGCAGAGCGGCGTGGCCGCCGTGCGGACGGGGATCGCCGCGTTCCGCACCCGGGCGATCATCTCGGGCGACGACCCCTTCCCGACCCTGCAGCAGCTCACCACCGCCGGCACCGTGCTCCAGGACGATGTTCCGGTCAATCCGTACAACGGCCTGCGGACCGTTCAGGCTGTTTCCGCGGCGGCCGCGACCGCTCGCCAGGTGAGCAACGAGAACGCATACGGCTGGAACTACTTCGTCAACAACGACGCCGACCCGCCGACCGCCGTGTTCTACTGCAATTCCGACGATGCCACCGAAGTCTCCGACGACGGGACGGGCGTCAAGACCGCGAACCAGTTGTGACGACGTGAATCGACAGACGCAGCCAACTTCGGTCCGCGGCCGCCGCGGGTTCACCATCATCGAGGTGACCGCGACGGTCGTTGTGCTCGGGATTCTCGCCGCCGCGGCCGTGCCCGCCCTGGACGCGATCGAGTCGGCTCGGATCGCCGCCGCTCCGGTCGAGGTGGAGCGCGTGCTGCTCGCGGCCCGGGCCCGGGCGATGGCCACGGCCCGTCCGACCGGCGTCACCATTTCCCCCGGCGAAGGCGAGATCTCGGTGGTCGAGGTCGCCGCGCCTGGCCAGGCACCGGCGGTCGTCCGCGATGTGTTCGGCCAGCCGATGCAGCCTGTCGATCTGTCCGCCCGGTATGCCGGCGCCACCGTCACGGGCTTTGTCAACGGCGACGGGAACCACGGCCCGGGCACGGTGTGGTTCAACCACGAGGCCCGTCCGCACGTCCGCACGACGGGCGGCGACTTCTCCGCCTACTTCACGCAGGACGCGGTCGTCACGATGAGCTCCGGCAGGACCGTGGTGGTTCGCCGGGTCACGGGGGCGGTCACTCTTCCATGAACACGCGGCGAGCGTCCATCCTCATCGAGACCATCATCGCCGTCACGATGCTCGGCATCGCGGTCCCCGTCGGCGTCTCCTGGATGCAGATGGCGGCGGCCGACCGAGCCGACGCCGTCAGCTCGCTCCGAGCCTCCGCGATGGCCACGTCGATCGCCGAGCACATCATCGCCGATTCGGTGTCCTCGGCCGCGGGCCTGGGCATGGACGCGATGGCGAACGCCGCGGCGTACCTCGATACACCCTCCACCGGCCTTCGTGTGCGCCTCGCGACGCTGCTCGCGCCGTACAGCGCCGCGGGATTCACGTACGAGGTCCAGATCGGCCCGCTGGTCGGGCCGCAGGGCACGGCGACGGGCAACGAAGAGCTGGACGTCGTGCGGCGTGTCACGATCGTCGTCAGAGCGCCCGGTGCCCGCGGCGGAACCTTGGACCTGTCTCTCAGCCTGATGATCACCGATCCCGCATGAACCTTCGCACCCGCCATGCCCGTCCGGGCTTTTCGCTCATCGAAGCGCTGGTCGCCGTGATGGTGCTGGCGATCGTGGCCGCCGTGATCGCGCCGGTCGTGTCGTCGGCGTCGGAGGTGTACATCGCCACCGCGACGACCCGCCGTGCGACCGAACGCGCCGGATTCGCCGTCGAGCGGCTCGTCCGGTTCATCCGCCAGGTGCCTCCCGGCGCGACGGCGGGCACAGTTTCGATCTCGGCGGCGACGTCGAGCTCGGTCGTGCTCGAGAACGGATCCGGCTTCGCGCTCGCGGGCCAGCAGATCGTGCTGACGGATGCGACCGGCGCCACCGGGGTCCTGTGCGATGACGTCGAGCAGTTTGAGGTGCAGCTGCTCGCCGAGGACGGCGTCACCTCGACCATCGGCACGCCGGGCCTGACGCGCCGCGTCAACATCACCCTGCGGGCCGCGAACATGACGATCGTGAGCTCGGCGTTCATCCGGGCAGGAGCGTCGCTGTGAGCCGGAGCACCCGTCCACGCCGCGGCCGCGGAGCCGCGATCGTCGCCGTCGTGGTCGCGATCGCCGCGCTGCACCTGGCGGTGATGGGGACGCTGCAGTCCTCGACCGACGACGCGCAGACCGCCGCGTTCCGCATCGAGACCACCCGGGCCTTCTACGCGACCGATAGCTGCGTGATGGTCTGCCGCCGTCTCCTCTCGTCGGAGGTCTGGACGCCGGCCGAGGGTGACGAGATCGATTTCGGGAACGCCACGGCCAGTTATGTGGACGTTCCCGCCGAGGGTGAGGAAGGCAACCTGGTGATCGAGGGCCGCAGCGGCGATGCGACCCGCCGGGTCAGGGCGCTGCTGACCCGATGAGCCCATCCAGGGGCAAGTAGGTCGATTGCACGGTCGATAAGAGATTGTGCCGCGCCCGTGGCGGCTGGAGGCGTCATGCGCACAGTTCCAGATGTTGTCCTGAGTTTCGGGCCGCTGCGGATCGACGCGGCGCGCCTGCACCGCGGGCAGATCGCGGCCAGGTCGTCGGCGTGGCTCGACAGGTCGACCGTCGAGCAGGCGTGGGAGAACGAGCTCACCACGCTCGATGCGACGCTCGCGCAGCTCATGCGAGCGGTCGGCGCAAGGCCGGGCAGCGACGCGGTCATCGAGTACTGCAACTGCGACACGACGGTGGACGTGTTCGGAATCCACCCCGAGGGCGACGTCATCGAGGGGGCCCGGAAGCTGCTGGGCGAGGCGTCGGACATTGATCTGACCGCCAACCCGTCGGCCGCGGCGCACCTGGGCTGCACGACCGAAGGGTCGACGACACAGCACCTGGTGCTGTGCACCGCCGATCAGGACAGCCGGACCGATGCGCTGCGGCAGTGGGCGATCAAGGCGGGCCTCAAGCCGCTGGCGTACGTCCCCGTCGAGGCCGCGGCCATCCAGGTGGTCGTCAAGGAAGCGCTCGAGGCGGGCGACGGCGGGCCGAGAGTCTTCATCCACCTTGGTGAGCAGCGAACCGCGATCGTGCTTGTCAACCAGAACGAGCTCAAGCTTGTCCGCTGCGTGAATATCGGCATGGTCTCTCTGGTCGACGCGGCGGCCGAGGCCCAGAACACGTCCGGGCAGGTGGTGGACGCCGGCCAGAGGCGAAACGGGTACGACGTGCTGCGCCGGACCGGCGTGGGCACCGGGACCGGGGGCCGTTCGCACCGCAGCGACGGGTCGGACCGCCTGCTGCCGTACCTGAACCCGGCCCTTCAGCGGTACGTCGTCGAGATCCGACAGTCGCTGCGCTTCGGTTTCACGCCGCAGGACGCGGCCCGTGCGACACTCGTGCTGCGCGGCCCCGGCAGCGTGATCCCCGGCCTTGGAGAGACGCTCGCGGCGCAGCTCGAAGTGGTCTGCGAGGCCTCGAGCACGGCCGCGGTGGAGCAGTCCGCGGCGGTCGACCTTGGCCTCTCGCTGCAGGTGGACCCGGTGAAGCTGAGTCTGACGCCGGCATCCCACCGGCGAGCGAAGCAGACGCGGCGGTCGATGGTGGGCGTGACGGCCGGGGCGCTCGCGGCGCTCGCGGTGGCAGCGTCCGACGCGGCGGTGGTCTGGCACCAGACCAGCCGGCAGCGCGACAAGGCGGAAGCGATGGCGCCGCGACTCGACGAACTCAAGCAGCGAGCGGCGCAGTTCGCCCATTTGACCGAGCTCCGCCGCGAGAACGCCGAGATCTACCGGGCGATCCGGACCGGACTGGGCGCCCAGCCCGATTGGAAACTGGTGCTCTCCGAGCTTTCGACCGCCGCTCTCGAGGACATGCGGCTCACGGAGATCTCGGCGGGGTCCGGCCCGGGTGGCGCGACGCTCAGCGTGCGGGGCCTCATGCCCGCCGCCAGCGACGCGGCCCGGAACCCTGGTGATTCCGGTTCGCCGATCGCGCGGTTCGTTTCCCTGCTGGGGCGCAGCGCCGCGGTCGAGTCGGCCGAGCTCGGCGAGACCCGAACCACGCAGGTGCGTGACGTCCCCGTCGAGTACTTCGCGGCGGACGTGCGGCTGCGAGGGATTCCCTTCCGTGTCGCCGAGAAGGAGGACCGCTGAACATGCACGATATCCACCCACGGCTCGGCGTCGTCATCGCGGTCTCGATCGGCGGCCTCGCGATCGCCGGCTGGAAGCTCGGCGTCGCCCCGCTTCACCAGCAGCTCGCCACGGCGAACGCCTCCTGCGGCGAGATGGAACGGCAGATCCGCGAACTCGAAGCCCTGGCGCTCCCCGAGCAGGCCTCGCTTGACGCCGACCTTGCCCTCGCCACCCAGCACCGCGAACGGCTCAAGTCGATCGGGGCCGCACCCGACGGCAACCGCATCCAGGAACGCCTGAGAACATTGGCGGCGGAATGGGATGTCAAGATCGACCGGCTCGAGCGCCGCAACAAGCTCGGCGGGGCGGAGAACAAGCACGCGGCGTACTCGGCCCGTGAAACGGTCGGGTTCACCATGTCCGTCCGCGGTTCGTACTCGAACGTCGCCGGCTACGTCCGGGCCGTGGCCGCCGATCACGGGCTGACCCGCATCAACACGCTGCGGCTGACGCCGGTCGCGGCCCAGGAAGGCCAGGCGGTGAGCGCTTCGATCGAGACTTCCCACCTGCGACTGGTGGCGCCGCGAGCCAAGGACGGCAAGCAGGGCGACTCGGCGCCCGGTGCATCCAAGCCCGCGGGAGCGCCACGGGAGACGCGTTCATGAAGATCACTGAATCAGTCCGCGGCGCCTCGGTGGTCGCGGCGCAGGTTGCCGTTCCGCTGTGCATGGTGCTGGGCATCCGCATGATGACGCTCGACGGCGGCCCGGCCAGGGCGTCGGCGGCCGCGAGCCCGACCCTGACGCTGGAGATGCCGGCGCCGGTCGCGGAAGAACCCGGGATGGACGAACTGACCTCCAGGCAGGTCGCCGAAGCCGGCCGCGTTTCCGCGCAGCCGATCGAGCGCGACCCCTTCTGGTCCCGGGCGTTCGCATCGGAGGACCCGTCCACGGTGGCGCTTGCGCCCCTGCCCGGGATGCCGGGGGATGAAACGCCCAAGCCGGCGCAGCTCCCCAGTCTCAAGTTCACCAGCGTCGCTTCGGGCCGTGAGACCGTGGCCGTCATCAACGGGAAGGTCTGCCGCGTCGGCGACCAGGTCGCGCCGGAGTGGACCCTGTTCGAGATCGACCCGTCGTCCAACACGGTGACTGTCGAGCACGCCACCGGCCAGCGCGAGACAGTCACGCTTTCCCGCTGAATCCAGCATCGAGCGGCTACTTGCCCCCGGGCGGCGCCTGCGTGCCGGCGTCGTCGGCCACGTCGATGAACACGTCCACGGCCTGGCCGGGGTACAGCGGCGTCCGCGGGCGAGCCGGCAGCGAGAACACGACGTCGATGACCCGCGTATCGACGCGCTCGACGTTCGACCCCGTGAGCTCCATCTTCGGGCGGGCATAGGGCTCGATCCGCACGAGCGTGAGATCGAACTGCTCGACCACCGCGCCGCGCGTGCGGCCGACCGCGCGTGTCATCCGTTCGAGCAGCGCGATGTCCTCCTCGTCCACCTGTGCCCGGACGTTGAGCTCGTGCGGGTTGCCAAGGATCATCGCCGGGCGGTTCGCATCGGGCGACGCGTACTCGCCCGCCTCGATCGACCGCCGCAGCACCACGCTGTCGCGCGGAGCGACCACCGTCATCCGCTCCTTCAGCACACGCAGCGCGGCGAGCTCCGCCTGGCTCCGGGCAAGGTTGGCCCGGGCAACCGTGAGATCCGCCTCCCATCCGCCCGCGGTCGTCCGAGCGAGGTCCGCCTCGGCTTTTCGCAGCGACGCCAGCGCCTCGTCGCGGCCGAACGTATCGCGGGACACGTCCCGCTCGTTGGCCGCGCCCCTCTGGAGTGCCTCGCGCGTCAGCCGCAGCTTCTCCTCGCGGTCTGCCAGCAGCGCCTTGAACTGGTCGACCACCGCTCGCAGCGGCGGCACATCCTCGGCACGCGGCAGCGCGTGCCACCTGGCGATCTCCGCGTTATCTGCTTCGACGGCGGCCTGGGCGCGGATCAGGTCCGCGTCGATCACGCGCGAGTCGAGTTCGAACAGCGGCTGGCCCGCCTTCACGGCGTCGCCGACGTCGGCGTTCACCCGTACCACCAGGCCGGGCTGGGGCGGAGCGATCAGGATCTCGCGGTGCGCCGATTCCACTTTCCCCAGCGACGCCACGCCCCGGCCGAAGGGGTTGATCGACGGCTGGCGCGAGAGCGGGATCGGCGGCGGATCCTCAAAGGCGGTCCGCGCGGTCGCCACCGCGAGGAGCACGCCCGCCACCGCCAGGATGATCGTCAACCACTTGATCACGGGGACCGCCTATCGCCACTTGGTTTCAGCATCATTGCACCACATCCCGTCCGACCCGGCCTTCTTCGCCGGCCGCTACCCGGAGAACACCAACCCCGGCGGCACTCTCAGCACGCGCCTGAGGCTGAGCACGCTCGCCAGCAGGATGCACACGAGCATCGCCGCCAGGCTCACCGCGAGGAGCTGCCACGGCAGCATCGCGTCCAGTTCCGCGGACGCCTTCCGCGTCGCGATGGTGAACACGCTCGCCCCGCCGACCCCGACGCCGAAGCCGATCAGCCCGACGATCAGCGCCTGCACCAGCACCATGACCGTCAGCCGCCGTCCCGTCAGACCCAGCGCCTTGAGCACCGCGAACTGCCGGAGGTTCTCGGTCACGAACTGGTAGAACACGGCGGCCGACAGCAGCACTCCCACGATGAATCCCAGCACGATCGTGATGCCGAAGTTCACGCCGATGCCGGTTTCCCGCAGGATGAAGTCGATGGTCCGCAGCGCGAACTGGTCCCGCGTGAACGCCCGGACATCGCCGAGCTCGTTGATCCCGCGCTGGACCGCGGGGATGTCTTCCGCCGACTGGCACTTCACGACGATGTAGCTGATGTTGCGGCGCTGCGCGGGCGTGAACTCCAGCACGTTGTCGTAGGTCGCGTACATCAGCAGGTTCGATTCAAACCCCTTCTTGGCCTTGCAGAAGCCCACGACCACCGCCCGGTGGTCGTTCAGCCGCAGCGTGTCGCCGATCTTCACGTGGCCGAGCCGTTCGAGTGAAGACTCCTCGATCATCACCGCGCCCGGCGCCCGCAGGTCGTCGATCCTTCCGGCGATGATCTCGGGCGGCCGCCCGACCATGCTGGTCCGCGGCATCCCGATGATGTTCACCTTCTCGAATCGTCCGTCGGGCAGCTCGACCACCGCCCAGTTGTTGATCAGCGGCTCGGCCCAGCTCACGCCGGGCACCGACCGGACACGGTTGAGCTTCTGGTCCGACAGCGGCCTGTACTCGGCGATGAAGCGCACGCCCGGGTCCGCGACCCAGAGGTCGGGCTGGTGAACGTTCTGGAGCGGCCCGGTCGCTCGCACCAGGAGGCCCAGGAAGATCGCTCCCTGCTGGTTGATCAGGAGCGTCGCGAACGCGATCCCGAGCACCAGGATCGTGTACTTGGTGCGGTCCCCGAAGAGCATCTTGACCGCGATCGCGAGCATCCTGGCGCCGGCTTCCTTCCTTCTACTGCACGCTCTCGTCACCGACCCCGGCCGTCCGATCGATCCACCCGCCGCCGAGCACCGTATCACCGTCGTACAGCACGACCGCCTGCCCGGGCGCTACCGCCGACTGCGGCTGATCGAACCGCACCTCGAACCGCCCGCGCCGGCCCGACGGCGTGTCGCGTGCATCGTCCGGCAGGACGCGCACCCGGCCGGCCACCGCCGGCGTGTTGTACCGGTACTTGACCGACACCGGCGTCCACGCACGCAACGGGTCGTGATCCACCAGCCAGTTCGCTTCGGTCGCCGTGCAGGATTCACGCAGCAGCATTTCCCGCGGCCCGACCGTCACCGTGTTCGCCGCCGCATCCTTCGAGACCACGTAGACCGGCGCCCCGAGCGACAGCGAAAGCCCCCGGCGCTGGCCGATCGTGAATCGGTGCTGGCCCGTGTGCGTCCCGACGACCCGGCCGTCGGGGTCCACGATCGGACCTTCCCGGGCAAGGTCGGCCCGTCGGCGGTCGATGAGCCCGGCGTAGTCGTTGTCGGGGACGAAGCAGATCTCCTGGCTGTCGGGCTTGTCGAACACCGGCAGGCCGAAATGCTGCGCCAGCCCGCGCACCTCGGTCTTGTGCATCCCGCCGATCGGCAGGAGCATGCGGCCGAGCTGATCGCGCCCGACCCCGAACAGCACGTAGCTCTGGTCCTTGGACGCATCCAGCCCGCGCCGCAGGACGTGCCCGTCACCCGTTTCCTCCACCCGGGCGTAGTGGCCTGACGCGACGAACTGCGCGTCGATCTGCCGGGCGTACTCGTGCAGCTTTCCGAACTTCAGCCAGTCGTTGCAGCGCACGCACGGGTTGGGCGTCCGACCCTGCGCGTACTCGTCCACGAAGTAATCGATGATCCGGCCGAAATCCTTCTTGAAGTTGCACACGTAGAACGGCACGCCGAGCTGCGCCGCCACCAGGCGAGCATCGGCGGCATCGTTGATCGAGCAGCACCCTTGGTGGCCGATCTTGACCGGCCGCCCGGCGGACGGGATCTCGCACGCATCGGCCCGGACCAGCTCGTCGAGCGTTTCGCCAGGCGATCCGAGGCGCATGAAACAGCCCACGACCTCGTAGCCGTCGCGCTGGAGGAGCGCCGCGGCCACGGAGGAATCGACGCCGCCCGACATGGCGACGAGCACCTTTCCGCGGTGGGTGGACATGAAGGATGGTAGGGAAACCCCGGCGCGGCATCGTCCCGGAGGCCACCGCCCAAGGCGCCCGGCGCCCGCGTCCTACCCTCGAGCGCATGCTGATCCTGTTCGACATCGACGCGACCCTGATCAACACGAGCCGGTCGGGGATTCTCGCGCTGGCCGACGCCGGGCGTGAGCTGTTCGGCCCTGCATTCACGGTCGATCGCACCGAGTTCGCCGGCCGCCTGGACCCCCTCATCATCGCCGATCTGCTGCGCGAGAACGGGGTGCCCGACACGGCCGACAACCGGGCCCGTCTCCGCGACGGCTACCGGCGGCACATCGGCGGGCGCCTCCAGGCGCCCGGCACGTGCAGGACGCTCCCGGGCGTGGTCGAGCTCATCGCCGCCCTGCGTGCAACTCCGGGCACGACCATCGGGCTCCTGACCGGCAATTTCGAGGACACGGGCTGCCTCAAGCTCCGGGCATGCGGCATTGACCCTGATCACTTCCCCGTCTGCGTGTGGGGTGATCACTCCCCGCACGATCCGCCGAGCCGCGATCACCTGCCTCCGCTGGCGCTCTCGAAGTACCACCGCTGCACCGGGCGGCAGCTCGCGCCCGCGTCGGCGACCATCATCGGTGACACGCCGCACGACGTCCGCTGCGCGCTGGCGACGGGCATGCGGTGCCTGGGCGTCGCGACGGGCCATTTTTCGGCCCAGCAGCTCCGCAACGCCGGCGCGCACCGTGCTGTGGACAACCTGTCGCAAACCGAGGACGTCCTGTCGTGGCTCCTCGGCCGGGGCTGATTCCCCGTACCCTCCGAATCCGTTCAACCCGACGCTACAGTCGACCACTTCGGAGGCCGTTTGAATGATGGGCGACAGTTACAAGGCGTTGTGCAGCGACTTCTACGTCAACCAGAAGGTGACGGTGAAGATGGATCTGCCGCGCAGCCGCGAGACCGTGCTCGAGTTCTTCGAGCGCGTCCGCCGGCAGTTCCCGCAGATGGGCCATTTCCGCCGCTACCGCGAGGAACTCGCCCTTGAGTCGCCGCAGACCGACACGCCGCACCGCTGGCTCGCCGTTCGCTCCAACAACATTCGGTCGGGCGCGGTGAACGCGCCCACGACGCCGGAGTCGTACTCCATCCACGAGCACGTGCTCGAGACCGCGCCCTACTTCCTGAACGTCAGCCCGCTCGACATCGACTCGATCGAGCTGCTGTACGGGTTCGATCTTGCGGCGACGGGCAACCACGACGCCATCGTCGCCGACGCGATCCTCGCGGGGTCACCCCTCCGCCAGGCGCTGGAGCTCCAGGGCGCGACCTTCGCGCACTGCCAGCCGGTGCTGGGCGTCTCGTTCGGCCAGAACAACGAGTACGAGATCAACGTCGAGGTGAAGACCCGCGGCCAGCAGACGCCAGGGCGCGAGACCGAGCCCGCTGCCGAGCCGATCAGCGTCTACCTGATTCTCCGGCGCCTGGGCGCCGTCCCCGATCTCAAGGAACTGCCCAAGGTCCTGTCCCAGCTCACGGCGACGGGCGAGGAACTTGTCGAAAAGCGCGTGGTGCCAACCCTGCTGACGCCGATACGTGAAGCCATCGCGTCCTCCGGGAACACGTGAATGCAGCCCGTCGGCCAGAAGGACCCCTCGCAAGCCCTCATCGACGCCTGGCCGTACCTCGGCGGGCTCATCGTGCTCGCGATCGTGGGGGGGCTGGTCATCCTCGCCATCCGCCGCCGGCTGCTCAGCAAGGGACACGCCGAGGCGGACGAATCGCTCATGCAGACTCTCCGGCGCATGCGCGATCACGGCGAGATCTCGCACGCCGAGTACGAAGCCTCGGTCCGGTCGATCGCGCACCGCGCTGCCCAGCGAGCCGAACAACGAGCCGAACAGCGTGCGGCCGACGTCCAGGCGGCCCCCGCGTCCGCGGCTCGGATCCCCGTTCCCAAGCCGCGCCAGGCCGAACGGCCCGGTCCCAGGCTGGCGCCGCCGACGCCGAATCCGCCGCCGAAAGCGCCGCCCACCGAGCCCTCGGTTGATGACTTCCCGCCGCTTACCGAGCTCCCGCCCGACGACCCGGGCCCCGGACGGTAAGGCAAATGCCCGGATCTTGACCCGGACAAGAACTGACCATGGCCGGCGCACGCACAGTCCGCGGGCGGTTACGCACAGGCCGTCCACCCGCCGCGATCCTCCAACGTCCGCGGTAACAGGAAGGTGCGCCGCGGTGCAGACGACCGGGCATATCGCCGATAGACTGTCCGCGAGGGCGCACGGGCGGCCTGCCCCGTCACACCACAAGACGTTGTTATCGAGAGGGTTGAATGGCCAAGGGCAAGAACGACGGTGAAGGTTTGCCTCCTCAGACCCCTGGCCGCGACGACGCGGGCGGGTTCCGCGGGCGGAAAGTGACCACCTGCTCCTTCTGCGGCAAGACCAGCCGCGACGTGGGCCCCATGGTTGAAGGCCCCGGCGAGGTCTATATCTGCGCCAAGTGCACCGGCCTGTGCCAGAACATCTTCCGCCAGGAGCGCCGGCGCGTCTCTTCCGTCGCCTCGACCCTGCGCGAGATCCCGCCGCCGCGCGAGATCAAGGAATTCCTCGACCAGTACATCATCGGCCAGCAGCAGGCCAAGAAGTCCCTCGCCGTCGCCGTCCACAACCATTACAAGCGGCTGCTGCACATCGAGAACTCCGACGGGACCGGCGTCGAGCTCGACAAGAGCAACATCCTGCTCATCGGCCCCACCGGGTCGGGCAAGACGCTGCTCGCCAAGACGCTGGCCCGCATGCTCAAGGTGCCGTTCGCCATCGGCGACGCCACCACGCTGACCGAGGCCGGTTACGTCGGCGAGGACGTCGAGAACCTCCTCCTCAAGCTGCTGCAGGCCGCGGACTTTGATCTTGATTCCGCCCAGCGCGGCATCATCTACATCGACGAGATCGACAAGATCGGCAAGACGTCCAACAACGTCTCGATCACCCGCGACGTCTCCGGCGAGGGCGTCCAGCAGAGCCTGCTCAAGATGCTCGAGGGCACCGTCGCCAACGTCCCCCCGCAGGGCGGCCGCAAGCACCCCGAGCAGCAGTACATCCAGCTCGACACCTCCAACATCCTCTTCATCTGCGGCGGCACCTTCGTCGGCGTCGAGGACATCATCCGCCGCCGCATCGGCAAGAGCCGCATCGGGTTCACCAGCCCGGCCGAGCAGCAGAACGCCGGCGACAGCGCGTCCATCCTCTCGCAGGTCACCGCGGACGATCTCATCGAGTTCGGCATGATCCCCGAGTTCGTCGGTCGGCTCCCGGTGCTCGCGCCCCTCATGCCCCTCTCGATCGAGGCCCTGGTCTCGATCCTCACCGAGCCCAAGAACGCCCTCGTCCGCCAGTACGAGCACCTCTTCGGCCTTGAGAACGCCAAGCTGACCTTCACCGACGAGGCGCTCCGGGCCATCGCCGAGAAGGCCGCCAGGCGCGACACCGGCGCCCGCGCCCTCCGGGCCGTCATGGAAGAGATCATGCTCAACCTGATGTTCGAGCTGCCGGAAATGAACGCCGAGGGCGCCGAGTTCGTCATCGACGAGGACGCGGTCCGCAAGCCGCGCTCGCTCAAGGAACTCCGCGTCAAGCGCAAGGAATCGGCGTAAGCCACTCGCCGGATCCGCTGCCGAGATTGTGCGACCAGATCACCGAACGCCCGCCTCCGGGCGTTCGTTTGCTTTCGGTCACGATGCGCATCCCGCCCGGAATAAGTGCTTGGGCGCTCAGAACAGCGACCCGTCGCTGGATTCCACCTGCGGCCTGAACGCGATGCCCAGGTGGTCGCACGCGGCCTTGGTCAGGGCGCGTCCGCGGCGGGTCCGTGCCAGGAACCCGATCTGCAGGAGGAACGGTTCGACGACGTCCTCAAGCGTGCTCGCGTCCTCGTTCATCGTGGCCGCGACCGTCTCCAGGCCCACCGGCCCGCACGAGTACACGTTGCCGATCGTCCGCAGGTACGAACGGTCCAGGTCGTCAAGGCCCAGCGCATCCACGCCCTCGAGGCGCAGCGCGTCGTCGACCACGCCCAGCGAGAGCGACCCGCCGGCCTTGACGTGGGCGAAGTCGCGCACGCGGCGCAGCAGGCGGTTGGCGATGCGCGGCGTGCCGCGCGACCGCTCGGCGATCCTCGCCAGCGCCGCGTCGGGCACCGCGGCCATGCTTAGCAGTTCGCTGCTGCGGCGGAGGATCGTCGCCAGCTCCGCCACCGTGTAATACTGGAGGTGGAACACCTGGCCGAACCGCGACCGCAGCGGTGACGAGAGCAGCCCGGCGCGGGTCGTCGCGCCGATCAGCGTGAACGGCTTGCACCTGATCTGCACCGTCCGGGCGTTGAGCCCCGTGTCCACCGTCACGTCGATGCGGAAGTCCTCCATCGCCGGGTACACGAACTCCTCGACCGCGACGGGCAGGCGGTGGATCTCATCGATGAACAGCACGTCGCCCTTCTGCAGCCGCTGCAGCGCCGCGACCAGGTCCGTCCCGCGGGCAAGCGCCGGGCCGCTCGTCACGGTGATCCGCGACCCCATCTCCCTGGCGATCACATGCGCGAGCGTGGTCTTGCCCAACCCCGGCGGACCGTGGAGCAGCACATGCTCCATCGGATCCTGTCTCGCGCGAGCCGCCTGCACCGCGATGACCAGCCGCTCGATCAGCTCCCGCTGGCCGACGTACTCGTCGATGCGATCGGGCCGCAGCGCGTAGTTGGCCTGTTCTTCTTCAGGGGTGCGCTGCTGCGGGGAGAGGATGCGTTCGGTCGCCATGACGGGCCAAGTTTAGGGTTTGCACGCGGCTTCGCGGCGCTTCCGCGAAAAGCCTGAGGTCAACACGAGCGGGTGCGCACGAGGAGCTTGCACGCTGTTCGGTGTCGGATGTAGCGTATGGATGTCGGCTCATTCGAGCCGTTTTTCGGAGGGAATGTCATGCAGAAGAATGCGTACGTGTGGGCGGTCGCCATTGTGGCGACGGGCGCGGCGGTCGGGGCCTGGAGTTCCGCGACTCGGGCACAGCCGTCGTTCGATCAGGGATCCATCGACGGGCATTACGGGCCCGACACGCGGTCCACGCCGTGCTCGGATTGCACCTGGACGGTGGACCGGGTGAACCCGACCGGCGGGCAGTTCCACCTCGTCATGACCGGCAGCGGCGTGCTCGGCGGCGTGATCGTCAACGCCGGCGACTGGATCGAGTTCTACGACTCGGACGATCCCGACGTCCGCCTCCCCGAGGACTACCTCGGCCACTACACCGGACAGAACGGCCCGGCGACGAGCGTCGACATCAACGTCCGGTTCAGCAAGGGCCTGGTCGTGCTCGTGAACGCGACGCACAACCGGCCGGTGCTGTTCAAGTACGAGCAGGACTGACGCGATACACCCAGCCCCATCTCCACGCGACCAGCCGGTTGGTGAATCGCCGGCTGGTCGCCGTTCTTTTCAGCCGAAGGCCTTCTTGTAGTCCGACAGGAACTTCTCAACGCCGATGTCCGTCAGCGGGTGCTTCATGCAGTCCATGATCACCTTGAAGGGGACGGTCGCGACGTCGGCCCCCGCCAGCGCGCACCGGAGCATGTGCTCGGTGTGCCGGATGGATGCCGCCAGGATCTTGGTCTTGAACCCGTAGTTGTCGTAGATGGTCCGGATCTGGTGGATGAGGTCCATGCCTTCCTGTCCGATGTCGTCGAGCCGCCCGATGAACGGGCTGACCAGGAACGCGCCGGCCTTGGCGACCATCATCGCCTGAAGCCCCTGGAAGCACAGCGTCATGTTGGTCTTGATGCCCTCGTCGCTGAGCGCCTTGCACGCCTTGAGGCCGTCCACCGTGCTCGGCAGCTTCACGACGATGTTGGACGCGATCTTCGCACGCTCGCGGCCTTCCTGCAGCATCGCCGAGTACTCGACCGCGATGACCTCGGCCGAGACCGGGCCCTTCACGATCGCGCAGATCTCCGCCAGGCGCTTGCCGTAATCGATCTTCTCCTTGGCGATGAGCGACGGGTTGGTGGTGACGCCGTCGAGCACGCCAAGGTCCGCCGCCTGCTTGATCTCGTCAAGGTTCGCGGTGTCGATGTAAAGCTCCATGCGATGCTCCGTTTGGTCGCGCACCTTTGAGGACGTCAAAGGCCTGCGGGATTGATCGGCCGGCGGTCGGACTATGGCCCCCATGGTATCCAGCCGTGCCGCCGCGCGACCCGCCGAGAAACCCGCTCGCCGCCGCGCGGGCACGCGGCGACCGGCTCACGGCGTCGTCCACCCATCCCGGGCCGCGGGCGCCTCGCCCGCGACGCGGATCCGGGCGCCGCCGGCTCGGAGCTGCTCGACCTGGCGGCGGCCGATCTGCACGCGGAAGGTCACACTCTCGCCGTCGTACTGGCGGTCGAGGACCTTGCCCTGCGTCTCGATCAGGTGAATCGCCTTGGCCTGGCGGAATGGCAGCGAGATCTCGAGTTCCTCGACCCGTCCCTGCGCCAGATCGCGCACGCGGCGGATCAGCTCCGCCTGGCCCATCGGCAGCCGGTCGGGGGGCGTGCCTTCCGGCGCCGGCAGGGCGCACAGCGGGATCGCCCCGGGCAGCCTCTGCTGCCACACCAGCCGCTCGGAGTTGTCGCGCAGCCGGTCGGCCTTGTTGAGCAGCACGATTCGCTCGGGCGGCGTGAACTCTTCGCCCTCGCGCCTGGCATCCTCCTGGGCTTCCCTGAGCAGTTCGTCGATCGTCCCGCGCACGGTCTTCTCGTGGAGGTCGATCGCCGGATCTGAGACATCGAGCACGATCAGCAGCACATCCGCGTGAACCGCTTCCTCCAGCGTCGCCTTGAACGACGCGATGAGGTTGTGCGGCAGGTCGCGCACGAAGCCGACGGTGTCCGAGAGCATGACGTTGAGGCCGCCGCCGAGGTCCCACTGCCGCGTGCGGGTCATCAGCGTCGCGAACAGGCGGTTGTCGGCGTACGCGCCGCCCGCGGTCATCGTGTTGAAGAGCGTGCTCTTGCCCGCGTTGGTGTACCCCACCAGGCCGACGGTGAAGTGCTCGGCCTTGCGGGCCCGCACCTCACGCCGCTTGCGGGCCTGGATGACCTCCAGCTCGCGAACCAGGTCCAGCCGCCTGGCCTGCGCCAGCCGGCGGTCGATCTCGAGCTGCTGCTCGCCCGGGCCGCGGGTGCCGATGCCGCCGATCCCGCCCACGCCGACGATGCGTTCAAGGTGCGTCCACATGGCCCGCAGCCGCGGCAGCGTGTACTCGACCTGCGCCAGCTCGACCTGGAGCTGCGCCTCGCGGGTCGTCGCGCGGGAGGCGAAGATGTCGAGGATCAGCTCGCTGCGGTCGATGACTTTGCGGCCGGTTTCCTTCTCGATGTTGGCGATCTGCTTGGGCGACAGATCGTGGTCGAAGATGATCGTCGAGGCGTGGAGCAGCTCGCACAGCGCCTTGAGCTCGACGACCTTCCCGGCGCCCATGTACGTCGCCGAGACGGGCTTGGGGAGGTTCTGGGTCAGCTCTCCCACAACGATGGCCCCCGCCTGCTCGGCGAGGGCTTTGAGTTCGCCGAACGGGTCGCTCAGGTCGTACTGCGACTGCGGGAGACGGACGGCGGCGAGCACGGCTCGTTCCGAGGAAACCTGGATGGTGGTGCGTTCTTGAGGTACTGGCATAAGGATGGATCGAACGGGTCACCGGGCATCGGCCCGTGATGGGTCAGTTGGCGGTCGGCTGTGCCAGCAACGGCGGCGCCGGCCGCGGGATCCAAGCAACGGTATGGGAGAGGGGACGAACCCGCGGCGTGTCACGAGCACGGCTCGGCAAGGCTCGGGCGGAAAGCACCGAGCAGCCAGCGGGACGGGATGCAGGATCAGAGGAGAATCATGTCGATCCAAGTATAGGAGGGCGTCGATGCATGTGGCCCGTGGGCGGCGGCCGTTCTTTCTGCCGCCGCCGGGTCAGGCGTCCGGCTCGACCTGATGATGCCCGAACCCCGACCCGTCGCCGGGAAAAGCGAGCGATTCCCCCGGGCGGAACGCGGACACCGGTTCAGACGTACGATCCTTGGTTGGGGCGCGTCGCAAGCTCAAGGATGAGGCAGGAGGAACGGCCGTGACAACAGCGTCTGTCTTCAAGGGGATGCTCGTGACTGCGGTGGGGGCCAGCGCCCTCATGGCGGGCGTGGGCTTCAGCGGCGCACTGAACCTGGGCCCGGGCACCGGCTCCAGCTACGCCTTCCTTGACCCCATCATCGACGTGCATGCCACCCTCGCGCAGCGGTACGTGGAGCCCATCGACGACAAGGTCCTCCAGCAGGCCGCCATCAACGGCATGATCGAGGCGCTCAACGACCCGTACACGATGTACGTCCCGCCCGTGGACAAGAACGAGTTCAGCAAGGAGCTTCTGGGCGAGTACGTCGGCATCGGCGCGCAGATCATCATGCAGGACCAGTGGCTGACCATCGTCTCGCCCCTGGAGGACTCGCCCGCCATCCGGGCGGGCATCATGCCCGGCGACCGGGTCAAGGAGATCAACGGGACCTCGACCTTCGGCAAGACCGACATCGAGTGCGTCCAGATGCTCTCGGGCGAGCCGGGCACCCCCGTGAAGCTGCTCATCGACCGCAAGGGCGAGGAACTCACCTTCGAGATCATCCGCGACCAGATCAAGACCCGATCGGTCAAGGGAGTCCACCGCGACGAGGCCGACGCCACCCGCTGGGACTACATCATCGATCCCGACCGGTTGATCGCCTACATCCGCCTGACGCAGTTCACGCCCAAGTGCTCCAGCGAGTTCGAGGACGCCCTCAAGGCCGTGGGCGCCGACCAGGGCAAGCTGAAGGGGCTGGTGATCGATCTGCGCGGGAACCCCGGCGGCATCCTCGCCGAAGCCGAGCAGATCGCCGACTTCTTCCTCCAGGAGGGCGTGATCGTCTCGACCAAGGGCCGCGCAATCCCGGAGAAGATCACCCGCGCCCAGGGCCCGGGCACCTACCCGGACTTCCCGGTGGCCGTGCTGATCAACGGCTCCGCGGCCTCGGCGAGCGAGGTGCTCGCGGGGGCGCTGGTCGAGAACAACCGAGCCATCGCCGTCGGCACGCGGACCTACGGCAAGGGCAGCGTGCAGTCGGTGGAGACGCTCAAGAACGGCAACGGCGCGCAGCTCAAGCTCACCGAGCAGGGCTACTACCTGCCGTCCGGCCGCAGCATCACCCGCAAGGACGATTCGGCGACCTGGGGTGTCGATCCGACCGACGGGTACTTCGTTCCCGTGAGCGAGAAGGAGCTCATCGAGCTCCTCCGCGTCCGGCGCGAGGAAGAAGTCATCCGTACCGGCGCCGCGGCCGCGTCTGACAAGAACTGGTCGGACCCGCAGTGGATCCTCTCGTACCTCAAGGATCCGCAGCTCGCCGCCGCGCTGAAGGCCGTGCAGGTCAAGATCGATACCGGTGAATGGAAGCCGACTGGCCAGCCGGGCACGACACAGTCCGCGGTCGCCATCAGCGAGCTGCAGCGGCTCGAAGTCACGCGCGAGCGGCTCGCGCGCGAGATCGCCCGCCTCGACAACCGCATCGGTGCGCTCGCGTCGTCCGCCGAGGGCCTGACGGTGACCCGCGACAACGACTTCATCCCCGATGGCGTCAGCCTGACCGGCGGCAGGCTCCAGGTGTTCGACAAGGAGGGCAAGCTCGTCACCACGCTCACGCTGACCGACGAGTACCTCGAGCAGTGGCTGATGGACGCCGGCGTGGAGAAGCAGACCGAAGCGCCCGGCGCCGAGCCCGAGACCAAGCCCGGTGCCGTGCCGGAGCCCAAGCCCGACGTGGACCCGGTG
>JAJVHS010000087.1 GCA_022072615.1 Phycisphaerales bacterium | reverse complement strand
CGGCGAACACAAGCGCCGCCGCGATGTAGGCGATGTACACCCACAGGCCGGTGATGAAGCCGACGGTCGTGAACACCACGCCCGTCGTGCCGGCGCCGGCCGCCGTCTTGCCCGCAGGAGACATGCCCGAGACTGACTGCACGATCGACATGAGTTACTTCCCCTCAGCCCGTCCGTCCGACCCGACCTGGCCGGCGACCCGTTCCAGCGCGTCCTTCAGGGTGCTCGCCGCCGACCGGTAGAGCGAGATGTTGGCGACGATCGCCCCCGCCGTCAGCACCACCAGCACGATCACCCACGTCACCACGCCCTGCGCGACCGGCTGCTGGAGCACCCGCTTGTCGGTCTGCTCGTACGCCTCCGCGGTAATGCGAGCCGCCGAATCGGTATCGAACCGCGACCGGATCCTCGCGGTGACCTCGAGCTGCTTGCGCCGCAGCACGTCCGGCTGGCCCATGTACATCCCGGTGAACCCAAGTCCGATGCACGTGTGGAAGATCGCCAGCCGCTCGGCCGCCTTTTCCGACGGGTCCGCCAGCGTCTCGTCCAGCATCTCGAAGAACCGCTGGTCAAGGCCGAGCTGCTTCTCCTCCTCCGCCAGGGACCGCCAGTTGCGCGCAAACCCGTGGCGGCTCTCCCGCATCATGAAATCGGCGAAGCCGACCAGCGGCAGCCGCACCTGCGCGAACTGCTCGCCGAGCCCGGCCGACTCGGCCTGCATCCGCAGGTCCGCGAGCATGCTCTTGAGCTCGCTGCGCACCTGGCCGCCGTCGACGTTCACGCCGCGCTGCGCGGCCCGGTTCTGCCGGCAGATGTACTGGAAGAACGGGTCGCAGATGTCCGAGAGTGTGACGGGCTTTCGATCCATGATTGACTCGCATGCATCCGCGCACGACCGCGCACTTGGCGTCGGGCGTCCGCTCGTTTACTCGCCCTCTTCCGCCGGGATGGTCATGAACAGCGACACCTCGGTGAAGTCGAAGACTTCCCCTTCAGGCCACCGGATGGCCATCTTCCGCTCCTGCACGATCCGGTCCCACATCGTCTTGGAGTCCGGGCGCACCAGGCGGAAGTAATGGAGCCCCGGCTGCGAGGGCAGCTCGTACGGCGGGTGGCGTTCCTCTTCGAGCTTCACACCCAGCACCATCAGCCGCTCCATGCTCCGGGGCATGAGCTTGAACTTGTCCTGGTTCTCGACCAGCCTCGCCAGCGCCACCGGGTCCTGCTTGGACTTGATCCCCAGGAAGTACTCCGTCGGCTTGGTGACGTGCTTCTCCTCCAGGTCGGCCGCGAGGATCGCGCCGTCGCGCTTGAAGTCGACCTTCCACACCGGGAGCGTGCCCTCGGTGCCCAGCGATCGGATGCGCCGGTCCAGGTCGATGAAGACCGGCCCGGGGTTGTCGTGGTCGTACTTCGCCGCCTCCCACGCGTCGCGCTCGGGGAACAGCGCCGCGAGCTCGCTCAGCGCGTCGCGAAGCTCCAGGTAGGCGTCCAGCGGGGTCGCCGCCGGCATGGTCGCGACCATCGAGACCCGCGCCGCCGCCCGGTTGATCGCCGTCAGCCGCATCAGCTGCGCGATCTGTGCGCCGCGGACGTTCTCCCGGCTGAACGCCCCGCCGCGCGTCAGCGAGGTCAGGGCCTCGCGCCGGAGCGTCTCGAGGTGGTTGCCAAGGTCCCGCACCAGGCCCCGCAGCGTCGGCGATCCCGCCAGGTGCATGCACGGCGGGATGAACTGCTTGTCCTCCATCGGCCGGCCCTGGTCGTCGCCGCTGGCCCGCATGATCCGCGCGAGGGGCAGCACCTCCATGTCCGCCGTGTCGTCGCCGGTGATCACCAGCCGGGCGTTGATCCGCCGCACCAGCAGCGTCTGGCGGTTCTCTCCCGTGTTCTCGTCGGCTCGCACCACCTCGGCAACACGGTACAGGCGCTTGATCTGCGATCCCTCGCCCGAGCGCGCCTCGATCGTGTTGGCCCGGGCTGCCTGCCACACCGGCACCGCCAGGCTTACCGTCAGCGGCGCGGAACTGGCCTGCAGCGCCCGCTTGATGTCGAGCACCGAGAGGTCGGCGTTGCCGGGCACATCGACGTACAGGCCGCCGGGCATCACCGCTCGGAGGTGGTCGAACCGCACGAGGTTGTTCTCGAGCGCATCCTGCGACAGGCGTGCGTCGATGACCCCGTAGGGGTACGCCGTGTGGAATCGGCGTTCGACCCCCGCGGTCTCCGCCAGCTGCCGCTGGAACGCCTGGAGGTGGTGCGGCTGGAGGAAGAGACCCTCGTGCCAGTGGACCTGTCCGTGGCTGATCGTGGTTGTCCCGTTCAAGCTCATCAAAGCCCCCTGCACACCCCGCGGATGCCCCTCGCCCCCGCGCGGCGTTACCGGTTGAACCGCTTCATCGAATCTTCAACGAACCGGCCGATCGCAAGTCGGATCTCACGCTTGATCTCGTCGCGGTCCAGCGTCTTGGCCGCGCGAGCCTCGAACATGTCCCAGTACTCCGCCTTCCCCTTGGTGAAGCCCGTCCCCACCGTCGCCTTGATCGATTCGGGCGAGAGCACCGTCGAGAGCAGCTCCCCGTACACACGCCCCACTTCGCTGATCCCCGCCATCACCGCCCGGATCAGCTGCTGCAACCGCTGCAGCTCCGGCGTGAGGCCGAGCCCCGGCAGATTCACGTCCGCGCCCTTCACGAAGTTCCCCATGAACTTGGCGATGGCCGCGTTCTGGCGGACATCGGTTCCGGGCGGCGCGATGCTCGACGGATTCCCCGCCCACAGCCGCCACGCCAGGGCGTCGCAGAACACCACGAAATCCACCAGCACCGCCGCCAAGGCGAGCACCTTGGCCGGGTCGATCTTGTCGCCGGGCATGAGAGACAGCTTCGCACGCAGGTCCTGCTCGATGGCCGGCGTCAGTTGCACGCCCGCGGGGGTTGGCTGGATCACGCCCCCCTCGATCAGCTTTGTCGTGAGAACCTCACGTTCGGCCTGCGGCAGCTGCTGCCACGCCTGCACGAGTCCGCTCACCCATTCCGCGGGGGACTTGGGTTCGGGCGCCTTCGCCCGCACCGCCGGCCCGGGAGCGGCCGCGGCGCCGTCTCCAAAGGTCGGGAACCAGGTCAGCAGCTCATCCAGGAAGCCCGGGACGTCGTGGGCCTGCTCGGCGGCGATTGTCTGGTCGATCACCGCGACCAGCTGCTCCTCGCGCACCTTGGGCTCCTCGTCGGCGAGCTCCGACTGAAGCACGCGGAGCCTCCCCGCCAAGGCGGCGACCCGCTTGCTGCGATCTCCGTATGCCTCCGCCACGCGCCCACCCCTTGCATGCAACAAGGAACCCGCCCGCCGGCGCGTCCGCGCACCGCCAAGCCCAACCATCATACCCAAATACCGACCGTGCGCTCCCGGGCCCTCGGAAAGGCCGGGGATCACCGGTATTCCGCGGCCAGCAGGGATCGAACCTGCTCGTCGATACTCCCCTGGCCCGCCGAGGCGGACGGAGCCGAAAACGCCAGCCGGAAGCCGACGTCGGAGTATCCCTGATAAGGACTGCGATCTCTATGAACGAGCTCCTTGTCGCCGGGCGGCCCCAGTGCCGACCCACCTGCGACGCCGTACTCCAGTCGTAGAGCCGTCGCGTCCGCCAGCGTCCGCGGCGCGGCCGCCGTCGGCGGCGCAGACATGATGACCCACTCGGCGACGTTGCCTCGCAGGTTCCGCCAGCGAGCGCCGTCGCCCCAGTCGACCGCCGCGAAGAACGGAACGCCGTCCGCATCGGCAAAGTCGGCCACGTCCGCACCCCGCGCGTCACGCGCCCCATCATCCGGGAACATGTCGTTGTTCGGGAATGCCCGGGCCGACGCCAGCACCCGCTGGAACGCATCGTCACGAAGATTGGCCCGCGCCCCGCCATCCTGCTTCTCCGCCGCCTGCCACTCCTCCGCCGTCGGAAGCCGGCAACCCATCCGCCCGGCGATGACCATCGCCGCGCGGGCGCCGACCCACTGCACCGGCCAGTCGTCCTTCGGCTCGAGTTCCGCGGCCGGTAACCCCGCCCACTGCACCGGGTTCAGGATTTTCTGGTTGGCGACAAGCCTGGTGGCCTTCGCGACGGACGCGCCGCTCGCAAACCAAACCTTTAGCCCGCGCGGAAGATCGCGGCAGTTGCCCTTGATGTCGTTGTACACGCCCTGCTCGTTCGCGACCCGGATGAACATGGAGACGGGAACTTCCGTTTCGCTCAGGTACGCATCGCCCACGCGGTGGAACACCACGCTCTGCCCGCCGAGCGAATACGTCACCCGCGCCCCGCCCGCGTCCGCCTGCGGCTGCCAGCCCGCAAGCCCCGGGCCCGCCTGCGCGAAGTCGACCACTGGGGGCGGGGGCTCAAAGTCCCGGATCTCCTTGGCCCACCGCACGGGCTCGGCCGCCGCCGCCCCGACCGCCGCTGCGACCGCGTCATCCACCTTCGCGAGGAACTCGTTCGCCGCCGCCTTCCGGGCGTCGATCGACGTTTGGTCCGCGGCAGCGAGCTTTGCCTTCAGGTCGCGCAGGGAGAAATTGAAGACGATGGCCGGCGACTGCTGCTCGACTGCGCCCGGTATCGCCAGCGCGGTCTTCTGCTTCCGCACCCCGTCGATGTCCAAGTCCGTCTTCGCCGCCACTGCCGCTCGCTGCCACACCTTCACGCAGGCATCCTCAACGGCACCCTGGACCGCCTGCCGAGCCGCCGGGCTGAACCGGCTGAGCAGCGCTTCGTCCGTCGTGGCGCTGCGCACCGCGACCAGTTGGTCCAGTGCCACCGGGGCTTCGATCGCCCCGACACGGTTCCATACGGCGACCAATTCCGACGCTCCAACCGCCTGGCTCGCGGCCTGCTGCCCGCGCTGGAGAATCTCGCCCGCATCCACCGCCGACGACATGGCCTCCAGGAATTCGATCCGTTCCCGAGCACGCCGCACCGCGTCGTTGTTCTGAACCCTGCTGAACCACTTCTGGCCGGCAAGTGCGTCGTAGGCCTGCCGGGCCGCCTTGCCGAAGTCAGCACCGCTCGCGCCCGTGTCCAGCTCGGTGTTGATGCCGGCGGCCGTGTTGATCAGGCCGTCAAGATCAGCCTGCGAAGGCTCGTCCTCGGGCCAATCCGCCATTACTTCATCGACGGCGGCCACACCGACGCTCGCGAACGCCCCCGCGAGCTTCGCCTCAACCGCGGCCGTAACGACGTCTTTCCACCGCGAGCGCGCGAGCTGCTCAACGGCGTCAACGCTGAGCTGCCGAACGTTCTCCGCCTTCCCGCCGGGCATCTGCTGGTTGACTTTGGCGACGACGGAATCAACCAGTGAGGACAGGCCGTCCCGCTCGACCGGCGAGGTCCCGGCGGCGGCCACCAGGCTGGCTCGGATCGTGTCGTTCGCTGTTTTCGTGAGCTGCGCTCTCGCCGTGTCCGCGGCCAGTGTGGCATCCAGCGTCCCGGCCGCGCCCAGGACGGCCTCCCGAGCAGCTCGCTGAAGCGGGCTCGCGTCCGCCATGCCCGCGTTGATCCGGTCGTCGGCGACCTTCCGCAGCAGCGCGTCGATCTCGACCGTCGCCGGCAACGAGGCGCCGGCGGACTCCCGGAGCTGGGCGATCGTCGGGGTCGTCTGCGGCGGGGGTGGAGGCTCCTTCGGCGGTCCGGGTTCGCGGAACGGCGGCGTCTGGTTCGGCGTGTCCTTCTTCCCGCCCGACATCAAGATCCATCCGCCGACACCAAGGGCCACGAGCGCCGCCGCGCTGACCCCGATGACGACGCCCTTGTTGCCGCCCGTCTTCGCGGGCTTGGCGGCGGCGGCACGCTGCACTGGCGGTTCCGCCACTGGCTCCGCGACCGGTGCCGAGGCCGAGGCCTCCTGCGGCCGGGGCGCCGCGTCCTTGGCCCGCTGGGCTTCGAGCTCCTGCTTTTGCTTCTGCTTCTCGGCCGCAATCCGCCGAGCCTCTTCCTGCTCGGCCTTCAGACGAGCCGCCCGTTCGGCGTCGGCCTTCCGTTCCGCAGCTTCCTTTTCCTTCTGTTCCCGGGCCGCCTTCTCCTTGGCTTCCTGCTCGCGTCGGCGTCGCTCATCCTCGGCCTTCTTCTTCTCGTCCGCGACCCGGGCCTTCTCGGCCGCCGCGGCGGCCTCGGCTTTCTTCTTCTCCTCGGCCTGCCTGGCCTTCTCGGCGGCGGCGGCGGCTTCGGCCTCTTTCTTTTCCTTGGCGAGGCGCTCGCGCTCAGCTCGCTCCTTCTCAAGCCGCTCTTTCTCGGCCCGCTCCTTCTCCTGCCGCTCGCGTTCCTGCCTCTCTCGCTCGATCCGGTCGCGTTCAGCCCGTTCCTCGGCCGCCTTTCGTTCGGCCGCCGCCTGCGCTTCACGCTGCCTGCGTTCGGCCTCCGCCCGGGCTTCCTGCTCCTTTCGCCTGGCCGCCTCCTGCCTGGCGGCCTCCTCCTGCGCCGCCCGCTGCGCCTGCGGATCCGGCCCCTTCTTCGCCGGCGCGGCCTTGAGCGCTCCTCCGGGCAGGGAGGCCGAGATCTCCTCGATGGTCGGCTTGGCGGTCTTCGTCGGGTCGATCAGCCGGTTGGTGAGCTCCAGCCACTGCTCGCCCGCCTTGCCCATCCGCTGCCAGCGCTCCGAACTCTGCAGCGGCCAGTCCGCCAGGTTCTGGAACGGACGGTGGAGCACGAGCTGATGGATGAGGTTGCCAAGGTCCCGAGCATCGCGCTGCTCGTCTTCCACGCCCCTGTTGCGCAACGCCGGGTCGCAGAGGACGATCCTGGCACGCATCAGGTCCTCTCGGCCGGTCACCAGGACGTTCCTCTCCCGCAGGTTGCCGTGCGACCGACCGGCCGCCGACTTGAGAGCGCCCAGGCCCTGCACGATGGCCTCGATCACCCGCCGGAGGTGGTCGGCCTCGACCTCCTTCTGCATGATCCGCAGCATCTCGAAGCTGCACTGCATGAGGTCCGTCGCGTACCAGGCCCCGCCGGCACACGTCCCGGACTCGTAGATCGGCGCCCACGCCGCGCCGCCGGCACCGCCCGCCGCGTGCGCCTTTCGCTGCGCCTCGGCCGCCTTCAGGAAGAGCTCCGTGTCCTCGGCGATCTGCTGCTCGTCCATCGACAGTTCCGGCGGCCGGAACACCTTGATGGCGAAGCGACGGTCCTTGGTCCCCGCTCGGCGCGCGGACATCACCACGCCGAAGTTTCCTTCGCGCACGATGTCATCCGCTTCGAACGAGCCGAAGACTTCCATCCCGATCCCTCTTGGCACCAGATGCAAACGGAGCCGAGACTTGCCTCGGCTCCGTCCGTGCCACAGCTCAGAAGTGTACGACCCCTACAAAGACCGCATCGCGGCTCCCGCCCTCGGAGGCAGGGTTCGCATCAGGACTTGGGCTCCTTCTGCGGGGTCGTGATGTTCACGCCGCTCTGACCGACTTCAACCCGCACCTTGTCGTTCTCCCACGTGCCGCGCAGCAGCGTCACGACTTTCCGCCGGCGGTCGTCGGGCCGGCCGCCCCACGACTCGGCGAGCGGGATGTTCGCCAGCACCACGATCGACCGGGCGCCTTTCCACTTGTTCTCCCACATCGGGTCCCCCGCCGTAACCGTCTTGCACGCGCTGTCACCGGAGGAGAACTTCAGCTCCATCCGCCCGTCGGTTTCCGAACGCTTCTTGTCGGTCGTCGAGAAGTAGTTCGTGACGTTCTGCGCCTGCCAGTCGGCCTGGTCCGCGTCGTTCTTCACGGGGATCAGGTCAACCTCCACCGCCTTGCCCTTGAGCTCGCTGCTCAGACAGACCTCGATCTCGTGCTTGCCGTACGACGGCCCGCTCGCGCAGCCGCCCGCGAACATCGCGACCACCAGTACCCCGACCATAGCCGCCAGCATTTTCCAGGTGTTCATGCTCATGTGCCCTGCATTCGCCATTGCGACCTCCTTCCAGATCAACCGGACGCGCCACGGCGAGCAGGCTACTCACAACGCCGCCCGGACGCCAGTCGATTCTCTCGTGCTCAGGCCTTGACCCGGCGCAGGATAAGCCCGCGGATCTCGGCGTTGGAGCCGCCGTCGCTGACAACCAGCGACCGCGTCTTGACCGCCAGCCGCTGAGCCTCGCCCAGCAGGCCGCTGAACACGGTCTCGGGCGCTTTCCCCGGCGATTCCCCGTACGACTTCACCGTGCTGTCGGGGCCCTTGGCCGGGATCGCCCGCACCAGCATCGCCAGCACGGCGTTCCACACCCCGGGCGTCACGACCGCCAGCGCCGACGCCGGATCCCAGGCCTCCTTGCGCAAATGTTGCGGACCCACGGCGTCCCGCCACCGGGCCGAATCCGCGTCGCCGCCCTCCATCACCCGGCCGATCCTGGCTTCGAGGGGAGTGCGCTTGCCCTCTTCTTCGCTCGCGGCAGCGTCCTCGACGAAGCGCGCGAAGTCCTCAAAATCAGACCATGCAAGCCCCAGGGATCGATCGCCGCTGAGCAGGATCCGCACGCCCAGCACCGCCAGCGCGTACAGGTCGTGCGCGGGACCCGCCATGGGCAGCGCCTCGAACATCGCGCCCTGGATATTGACCCCCTCCATCGACTTGAGCTTCGCCTTGACGGCGTCGTCCATCGGCTGGCGGACCGTGCGCACCGGCACCTCAGACGCCGCGGTCGGCTTCTTGAAATCGGGCGTCGCGTACAGGTCCAGCCGCTGCCCGCCGACGCTCACCCGGAGCCACAGCAGGTCGCCGGGGCCCAGCACGATCCGTTCCTGCATCACCAGGCGGGCCTCGAGCGCCGCGCCCTGCGCATCCGCCAGCACCTGCCGGATCCGCAGCGATCCGACGCCCGCGATGTTCGCGCCCGTGACCCCGGGCGAGTACACGGAGGTCGCCCCGCCCGGGCCCATGTACAGCGTCGTCTCGCCCCCTGCAAGGTCGATCCCCACGCCGGCGCCCGGTTCGCGAAGCGTCGCACGGGCCGTCCATCCCGACGGCACGCCGCCCCCGCCCGGAGACTTCAAGACCGCAAAGTTTTCCGCCGACACGTTCAGCAGCGGCGCCCCCGACACCCGCACCGCGTCACGCACCGCCTCGACCGCGTCGACGACAAGCCGCAGCTTCAGGTGCAGCGTCTCGAGCAGCCGGCCCGCGCGGCCCACTGCCAGCAGCCCCGGCCCGAGGCCCGTGCCGTACACCGACCCGTTCGCCGACGCCGGGGTCGCCGCCGAGACGACCTTCTCGCCGCCCAGTTGGTCAACGTGGGAATCAAGCGACAGGCCCTGCCAGTCCCGGACGAGCATCAGCCCCGCGCCGATGTTGAGCCCGACCTTGCCCGGCCCGGCTCCAATCGCTTCCTCCGCGGTCAGGCACCGGTCGTTCTGCGGCGCGTCCTTCGTCACCGGGACGAAGAACGTCTCGTTGCCCAGTTCCGGTACGAACAGGTAGCGATGCGAGGTCGATCCGTACGCCGGAAGTCCGCGGGAGGCGAGCAGCCCGTCATCCTCGCACAGCAGCCAGTAGCCGTTGCTCCCGCCCTCGACCGGCCGCACCACGCGAAGCTCTTTGAGATCGATCAGCATGGGGGCCGGGTGGTCGTTCTCCCAGCCCGCCCGCAGCACCGAGCTGCCCAGCCCCGCCGCGTCGATCGACCGGCACCACGCCCGCCAGCGTTCGTCGACCCGGGCATTGGTCATCGCGTCCCGGTACGACGGGGGCGCGTCCACCAGCCCGTCGATGTCCTGCACCCACACCTCGACCCAGCGCTGCACCCGCTGCGCCGCGTCAACGACGCACCCCAGGTAGCACCGAGCATCGAGCCGCTCGCGCAGGATCACCAGAGGCCCGTCGTCGGCCTGCCCCTTGGCCGCCGGGCCGGTCCTGACGACGACGCACATGGAAAGAAGCGGCGTCAGCCCGTCGGCCTCGATCGAAACCGGCGCGTAGCCGTCCGGCAGCGGGGAACCCACGCCGCCGGCGACGACCATTGCCAGGACTTCGTTCGAGACCACTCAGGAACTCCCACCCGTTGCCGACCCGCCTGCCGCCGCGGACGCCCACACCCTGCCCGCGGCCGTTCAGTTTCTGGTTCCCCGCCCCGAATGTCAACGACCGACGCTACCCGATGCCCAGGTACGCCCGGCGCACCTCGTCGTGCGACGCCAGCTCCTTGGCGTCGCCCTCCATCACGATCTTCCCCACCTGGAGCACGTAGGCGCGGTGCGCCACCTGCAGCGCCATGTGCGCGTTCTGCTCGACCAGCAGGATCGTCGTGCCGGCCTCGTTGATCTCGCGGATGATGCGGAAAATCGTCGCCACCACCTGCGGCGCGAGCCCCAGCGACGGCTCGTCCAGGAGCAGCAGCCGGGGCCGAGCAAGCAGCGCCCGGCCGATCGCCAGCATCTGCTGCTCGCCGCCCGAGAGCGTCCCCGCGTTCTGCTTGAGCCGCTCGCGCAGCCGCGGGAACAGCGTCAGCGCCCGCTCGCGGTCCTTCTCGATCTGCGGGGCTTCCGACTTGGGCCTGGCGTACGCGCCCAGCTCAAGGTTCTCCTCCACCGTCATGTTCGCGAAGATGCCCCGTCCCTCGGGCGCCTGCGCCAGTCCGCGCGCCACGATCGTGTGAGGCGCGAGGCGGCTGATCATCGCCCCGTCGAACTCGATCGACCCCGACACCGGCCGCAGCAGACCCGACACCGTCCGCAGCGTTGTGGACTTCCCGGCCCCGTTGCAGCCGATCAGCGTCACGATCTCACCCTTGCCCACGCGCAGCGATACCCCGTGCAACGCCCGGATCGCGCCGTAGTTCACGACAAGATTGCTGATCGTGAGCATGCGTCACTCCGTACCGAGGTACGCCTCCACGACCTTCGGGTCGTTCTGCACCGCCTCGGGAGTACCCCGAGCGATCGTCTCCCCGAAGTTCAACACCGTGATGTGCTCGCACAGGTTCATCACCACGCCCATATCGTGCTCGATCAGGAGAATCGCGACCTTGAAACGCTCCCGCACCTGGCGGATCAGCGTCCGAAGCTCGATCTTCTCCTGCGGGTTCATTCCCGCCGCCGGTTCATCCAGCAGCAGCACTTTCGGTTCTGTTGCAAGCGCCCGCGCGATCTCCAGCCGCCGCTGGTCGCCGTAAGGCAGGTTCTTGGCCTGCTCCTGCGCCCGACCGGCGAGGTTGAAGATCGAGAGCAGGTCCATCGCGCGATCCTCGATCGCCCGCTCCTGGCCGATGTACCCCGCCGAACGCAGCACCGTCCCCCCGAGAGAGTGCGACCCGCGAAGGTGGCTCCCCAGCTTCACGTTGTCGAGCACCGAAAGCTCGCCGAAGAGCCGGATGTTCTGGAACGTCCGCGAAAGCCCCTTGGCCGCGATCTGGTGAGGCTTGAGGCCGGTGAGCGGTTCGCCGTCGACCCGCACGCTGCCCTTGTCCGGGCGGTACACGCCCGTCAGCAGGTTGAAGCACGTGGTCTTGCCAGCGCCGTTGGGCCCGATCAACCCGTAGAGCCCCTGCCGGGGGATGCGCATCGAGAAACTCTGCACCGCCTTCAGCCCGCCGAAGGCGATCGAGATCTCATCGACGTCCAGGACATAGGGGCTCTGGTCGTTCACGCCGCCCCCTTGGCCGGCTTCTTGCCGCCGCGACCGAAGAGCTCCCACGCTTCCCGCACGCCGAAGAGGCCCTGCGGCCGCGACAGCATCATCACGATCAGGAGCGAGGCGTACAGGATCAACCGGTAGTCGGCGATGTTGATCCCCTTCGCCACGCACACCCGCCGCGCGATCTCCAGCACGGCCGTCAGCACCGCCACCACGATCAGCGGCCGCAGCCGCCACTGGCCCCGCAGCTTCTGCGCAGCCGCCATCCCGGCCAGCAGCACCAGCCCGGCCGGCCAGATCGGCGGAAGATCCCGCAGCAGCTCCGGCAGGATCGTCAGGATCACCGCCGCCAGCGTCGCGCCCGAGATCGACCCCAGCCCGCCGAGCACGACCATGATGATGAAGTCAAACGACCGCTGGAACCCAAGGTCGCCGGCGTTGATCGCGCCGATGTCCATCGCGTACAGCCCGCCCGCCATCCCCGCGAAGAAGCTCGCGAGCACGAACGCCCGGACCTTGTATCTCGTGACGTCGACGCCCATTGCCTGCGCCGCGATCTCGTCCTCGCGGATGGACAGGAACGCCCGCCCGGTCGAGCTGTTCTTCAGCCGGTAGCTCACGATCAGCGTCAGCACGACGAACAGGTACACCCAGAAGAGCGTCGTGTACGTCGGCAGCAGGTTGAACCCCTTGGGCCCGCCCAGCTTGAGCAGCAGCTCGTACCACGGGACGTCCAGCGCCTCCTTGGCCTTCCAAGGCTGGATCTGGTCCGGCGTCCCCTGCAGCAGCACGCGCACGATCTCGCCGAAGCCCAGCGTCACGATCGCCAGGTAATCGCCGCGCAGCCGGAGGCTCGGCAGCCCCACGATGTACCCCGCACCAGCCGCCGCCAGCCCGCCCACGATGCAGGACCCGATGAACAGCAAGTCGCCCTTGCCGACGATCGGCCCCTCGAACGCGCCCGCGCCGGTCCACGACACCGTCCCGCCCGCGAAGTCCGCCGTTCCGAACAGCTTGATCGACCCGTAGTACGTGATTGTCGCCGCGACGTACCCCCCGACCGCCATGAACCCGGCGTGACCCATCGAGAACTGGCCCGTGAACCCGTTCACCACCGTCAGGCTCACGGCCATGATGATGTTGATCCCGGCCACGAGCATCACCTTCGAGGTGAAGCCCGAGATGTTCGGCCCGATCACGAACTGGATGAGCCCGGCGATCACCACGCCGACCACCAGCGGCCAGAGCAGGCGCGGCAACACCGTCCACCCCGCGGGCGACAGCGACCGTGCCTGATCGACGAGTCGGCTCACCGGCTTCTTCTCCGCATCACACCTTCTCCACCGTCGCCCGGCCGAGCACGCCCTCGGGCTTGAACAGCAGCACCATGATCAGGATCGCGAACACGTACGCGTCGCGGTACTGGCTCGACAGGTACGCGACGCCGAAGAACTCGATCAGGCCGATCAGCAGCCCGCCGAGCACCGCGCCCCGAACGTTGCCGATCCCGCCGACCACCGCCGCCACGAACGCCTTCAGGCCCAGCATCACCCACATCGAGTCGGCCGTCTGTTTGGCCTGGCCCTCGTACTTGAGCCCGTACAGGAACCCCGCCGCCGCGGCGAGCATCGTCCCCACGACGAAGGTGAAGCTGATCACCCGGTCCACGTTGATGCCCATCAGGCTCGCGTTGCGGGTGTTGAACGACACCGCCCGCATGGCCGCCCCCAGCTTGGTCCGGAAGATCAGGAACTGCAGGGCCGCCATCAGCGCGATCGCCGTCCCCACCACCGCGACATCGGAGGCCCGGACCTGCACGCCCGCCACGGTGAACAGCGAGCTGCTCTCCATCAGGCTCGGGAAGCTCTTGGGGTAGGGGCCGAACGCGAACTTCTGCTGGCCGACGTTCTGGAGCAGCAGCGACACGCCGATCGCCGTGATCAGCACGTTCAGCCGCGGCGCCTTGCGCAGCGGTTTGTACGCCACCCGCTCGATGACGAACCCCACGACGCCGCAGAACCCCATCGTCCCCACCAGCACCAGCAGACCCATGTACCACGGTGGCGTCGGCTGCCCCGCCGCCCCCATCCCCATCCAGCCGGCGATCGTGATCGACATCCACACGCCCAGCGCGAGCACGTCCGAGTGCGCGAAGTTGATGAACTTCAGGATGCCATAGACCATCGTGTACCCAAGCGCGATCAGCGCGTAAAGGCACCCGACCGTCACGCCGTCCAGGAGTGTCTGCAGGAACTGCGTCATGAACTCCGTCGCACACCGCCGGCCGCACGCCCGCCGCGGCATGCACCGGCACCCGATATCACCCCGCCCTCACCTGCCTCGATGCCTCGATGCCGTGATGCCTCGATGCCTTGATGCCTTGATGCCTTCTAAGGCTTCACCGTCGCCTTGTACTTCGGCTGGCCGTTCACCACCTCGAGGATCACCGCGCTCTTGTTGGCGTTGCGGTTCTCGTCGATCGAAATCGCCCCCGTCACCCCCGCGAAATTCTGCGTCGAGTTGATCGCCGACGCCAGGTCCTTGCCCGACATCGACGGCGCCCGCTCCATCGCGTCAAACAGCAGCCGAGCCGCGTCGTACCCCAGCGCCGCCAGGCCGTCGGGAACCTTCCCGTACTGCTCCTGGTACTTCTTCACGAACTCCTGCACCTCGGTGCGCGTGTCCTCGTGCGAGTAGTGGTTCGAGAAGTAGCAGTTGTTCAGCGCGTCCCCGGCGTTCTTGAGCTCCTCCGAATCCCAGCCGTCGCCGCCGATCAGCGGCACCGTGATCCCCAGCTTCCGCGCCTGCCTGGCGATGTTCACGACCTCGGTGTAATAACCGGGCACGTAGATGAACTCCGGGCCCTGCTCGCGGATCGCCGTCAGCTGCGCCGAGAAGTCGTTGTCGCCGTCCGAATACGCCTGCTCGGAGACGATCTGCCCGCCCATCTTCGTGAACGCCTCCTTGAAGTTCGTGTTCAACCCCGAGGAGTACGCCTGGGCGCGGTTGTACAGCGTCGCCCCCTTCGACAGGTTCAGGTTCTCCCGGGCGAACTTCGCGCCCACCAGCCCCTGGAACGGGTCGATGAAGCACACGCGAGAGATCATGTCCCCCACCGCCGTCACGTCGGGGTTCGTGCTCGACGGGGAAATCATCGGCACGCCCTTGCGCTGGCAGATCGGAGCGCCCGCGAGCGAACGCGAGCTGGCCACCTCGCCCAGCACCGCCACGACCTCGTTCTGCTCGATCAGCCGCGTCACGACCGTCTGCGTCTCCTGCGGCTTGCCCTGGTTGTCCAGCGTGACGAGCTTGACCTGCCGGCCCTTGACTCCGCCGGCCTTGTTTCGCTCTTCCACGGCCATCTTGATGCCGTTGTCGGTCGAGATCCCGAATGTCGCCTCCGACCCCGTCAGCGACGCGTAATGGCCGATGACGATCTGGCCGGCGTCGCCGTCCTCCTTCGGCGAACCGGGAGTCCCGGTCTCACCGCTCTTGGTCGCACCGCCGCCGCCGGTCCCGCCCGAGGGTTTCTCGCATCCAAGACTTGCCAAACCAAACCCAACCATCAGCAACGCGGCAGTTCGAGCGATCAGGTTCATCGCGGACATGCGCTCTTCCTTTCTTTCGCCAAGCCCAGGACGGACTTGAACCGCCCGCCCGAGCCCACCACCCCGCGTGCAGATCGGGTTCCTCGCGGGGGTTTCAAAGATAGCAGAGTCGGCCCGTCCAGGTACACGCTCACGCACCGACTATCGGACCATTCCCCCGATCGTTCAGGCGTTGATCCGGCCGCAACCCGTTGACGCGCCACGCCCCCGACGCCATAGTCCAGTCGTCCAAACCGGCCGGGCGTGCTCGAGCCGGGCGCGAGAGGAGAGACGCGTGAACCGGTGCAACCGATCCGTCTGGGCGTTCGTTCTCAGCCTTCTGGTCGTCGCGGTGTCCCGTGCCCAGCCGTCGCTGGTGGAGCACGCACCCTCCGCGCCCACCTTCAACCAGCCTCCCGGCGTCACGCAGCGCGAGCCCGACGTCCCCCGTGAGGACGAGTCCGTCGATCTGTACCTGCGAGTCTCCTTTCAGTTCACCTACGACCGCGTCTGCGTCTACTACACCACCGACGGCACGGAACCCTCCGGCTCATTCGGGAACCCCACCGGCACCACGCAGGTGTTGCGCAACGACCTGGGGACCGTGACGTTCCTCTACAACGAGAACAACGCGGGCGTCCGGGACTGGTGGAAAGCCACGCTCCCCGCCCAGACCCGCGGCTACGCCCAGCACATCAAGTACAAGGTGTCCGCGTGGAAGCCCTTCAACGGCCCCGAGGTGTTCGCCAGCGGCGGCCTCTCCTTCTCGTTCCTGAACAAGCTCGCCTGGCCGGGCGCCGGGGCCGGATCCGCCGCGCCCGCCGCCGGCTACCCGGACGTTTCCTTCTGGAAGGAAGAAGCCGTCATCGGCAACACCTTCTGCGCGGCGATGCTCGATCAGAACGGGACGTACTACGACTTCCACTTCCCGACTCCCGGCTGCGTCTACGGCGTCGGCACCCGCAACGAGGGCTACGTAGACGGGCAGGACACTTTCCCGCCGCTGCTCCCGCCCGGCCGCCGCGGGCAGATGCACCTCAACCAGGCCATGCCCGGCATCCGGGTTGACGGCCTCACGCACTGGCTGAGCAACCCGCAGGGCGTGTCGTATTCGTCGGTGTCGCAGTCCTACGTCGACGATTCCAACACCGTCCTGACCTCTCAGCACCTGGTCACGTCGGACTCGCACCTCTTCGTCGAGCAGTCCGACTTCGCGCCCGCGGGGATCAGCTTCCCCTCGGACCAGGGCTCGAACCCCCAGCGGCACCTGGCCATCAAGCGCCTCAGGATCACCAATCTCGGCGGCTCTTCTCGCTCGGTCAACGTCTACTGGTACCTCGATCCCGCGCTCAACGGCTCCGACAACTACGACGTGATGACAGTCGATCCGGCGCGCGGCGCCATGATCGCCTCCGACACGGCCTACCGGGTCGTCACCGGCACCGGCGCGGGCTTCCCCGACTCCGACGAGTACAACCCCACGACCTCGAGCGGGTATGAGAAGAACAAGTCGCTGGTCCTTGCGTGCGCCATGAAGACGCTCGCCGCGCCCGGCGCATCCGGCGGCCAGCTCTCGTCGGAGAGCTGGCGCGACACGGCCGCCGACAACACGCAGGGCTGGATCGGTCAGAAGGTGACCGTCGCCGCCGGCGCCACGGTCGAGGTCGACTTCCTCATGGCCGGCGCCATCGACAACTTCGCCGGCGCCACCGGCACGTACTCCTTCCAGCTCGCGCCCGTCATCGACTGGTTCCAGGCCCAGTCCGCGTCGGCCGTCGAACTGTCGACCAACGGGCACTGGTCCCAATGGCTCGACGCCGGCGTGACCGTGGACACGCCCGACGACACTTACGACCGGCTCGTGCGCCGCGGCCTGCTCGCCACCGCGCTGCACCTCGACGGCGTCAACGGCGGCGTCATCGCGGGCTTCCACAACGGCGCGTACCCCTTCGTCTGGCCCCGAGACGCCGTCTACGCGGCGGTGACGCTCGCTCGCACCGGCCACCTCGATGAAGCCCGCGCCGTCTACGACTGGATGAAGAACACCACCTACCGCGACTTCGAGCCCTGGGGCCGCAAGGGGTTCTGGAAGCAGAAGTACTCGACCGACGGCTACGTCATCTGGGGTGCGCCGCAGATCGACGAAACCGCCGTCTTCCCCTGGGGCGTGTGGTACCAGTACATGGCCACCGCCGACTCGGCCATGGTCCTCTCGTACGTGGACCAGGTGCGTGATTCGGTGGAGAGCATGACGCGCGATTCCTCCGACTCGCGCCTGCGCTTCGAAGAAGCCTTCAACCTCGTCTACTCCAACAACGTCTGGGAAGACAGCTACGACACCTTCATCTACAGCAACGCCAACGTCGCCCGCGGGCTCGCCGACGCCGCGAAGATCTTCGGAATCCTCGGCCTTGCATCGGAAGCATCCAACGCCGCCGCAAAGTCCGCGCTGATCAAGTCGGGCCTCGACGCCCGCCTGGATTGGAACGGTGAGAACACCGACGTCTCCCAATTGGGCATCGTTTATCCCTTCGAGGTCTACGCGGCCAACGACGCCCGGGCCGCCCGCGTCGTCGACCGCATCAACGGCGTCGCCACCGACGCCTTCGGCAACAACCACCCGCTCGTCAATTTCACCGGCGAGCACATGAACACCATCAACCGCTACTGGTCCGACACCTACTGGAACGGCGGCCCGTGGTTCCTCTCCACGCTCTGGTACGGCCTCTACTACGCCGCCCGGGCAGACCTCACCCCGGGCACCGCCGACATCGACAACCACAAGTCCCGCATCGATCTGTGCATCGACCGCCTCGGCCCCGCGGGCCTGGGAGCCGAGCAGATCGCCTACGGCACCGGGCCGGGCGCCTCGCTCCTCTACCCCGGCCAGCAGGACTTCAAGCTCCAGGCCGCCTGGCCCAACGCGTGGGAGTCCATGTCAACGCTCGTCGATTCCGTCATGGCGTTCCTCGACTTCACGCCCGCCGCCCCCTCGCGCACGTTCCGGGTCGAGCCCAAGCTCCCCTCGGCCTGGCAGACCATCACCTTCCACGGGCTCACGATGCGCCACGCCCCGACCGGCGATCTGCTCCGAGCCGACATCACCATCGACCAGTCCGGCGTCAACACCGTCGTCCTCGACGCGGTCAACCTCACGGGCGCCGCCGCCAATCTCGAAGCCGTTATCCGCGTCCCCGCGGGCAAGTGCATCACGTGGGTGCGCCGCAACGGCGTCGACTGGCCGTACGCCTACCAGGACAGCACCGGCCGCGTCTCGCTCGACGCCGCTCCGCTCCAGACCGGCGTCGGCTCAACCACCAGCTTCTCCGTCGGCTACAGCCGCACCGCGGACTTTGACAGCTCGGGGTTCGTGGACATCGAGGACTTCACGAGCTTCGTCCTGGCCTTCGAGGCCGGCGATGAATCCGCCGACTTCGACGGCACCGGCTTTGTCGACACCGAGGACTACGACGCCTTCGTCCGAACCTTCGAGATCGGCTGCTGAACGACCTTGGGCGCTTCTCCCCCCCGGGGCCGGGTATTGCCCACACAATTGTCTTGTATCGTCGATGGCGAACACTTAAAATTGTGTGGGCAACTCGACAGGGGAGGAGCCAATGAGGTACAACACGGTCCGTGTCCTGTTCGCTGTCTGTGCGTCAGCGTTGTATTCGAGCGCGCACGGCGACGTCGTTCTGATTACATCACCCAAGACGGTCGGGCCGACCGACACCACCATTACCGCGACCGCGGGCGGTTCCCCCGTCCCGCTCGCGAGCGCCGAGATCATCGTCCGCGGCACGACGCTGACGATGAACGGGCGGCACACCATCCAGTCGCTGACGCTCGAACGCAGCGGTTCCAACGTTGAGGCCGTCCTGACCCATACCGCCGGAACGTCGTTCGACTATTCCGGCACCGGCACGGATGTGGTCATCGGCCTCAACCTCACGACCACCGGCGACGTGTTCATCCAGGGCCAGGAGAGCACGCTCAAGGCAAGCCGCATCGACCTCCAGTCCTGCGGTTACTCATCCGCCACCGGGCCAGGAGCGGGGATCTCCTCCGGCTACCCCGGCGGCGGCGGCCACGGAGGCGCCGGCCACAACGGCGCGACCGGCACACTCGGCGGCGATTGCTACGGAACGCTGCTCGAGCCCGATCAGTTCGGCTCCGGCGGCGGTAACGACACCGTCGGCAACACCGCCCTGGGCGGCCGCGGCGGGGGCGCCCTGCGCCTGACCGTCGGCGGAACGCTCACCATCGACGGCACCATCTCCGCCAACGGCGAGAACTACACCAGCTGGGAGGCCGCGGGCGGCGCCGGTGGCTCCGTCTGGATCGCCTGCGGCACCCTCGCCGGTACCGGCTCCATCACCGCGGCCGGCGGCAGCGGGAACACCAGTTGGTCGGGCGGCGGCGGCGGAGGACGCGTCGCGCTGTATCACACCAGTGGGTCGTTCGGCGGCACCTTCAACCTCTCGGGCGGCGCCGGGTACGGCGGGACGGGCGGCGCCGGCACCTTCTACATCGAGCAGGCCGGTTCGCTCGGCACGCTCTACATCGACAACGCCGACAAGACCAACGCCGAGGGCACCGAGTTCACCGGCACCGCGACCTACGACACCAACCTCGTCATTCGCAACCAGGGTCTGCTCTCCCACAAGCACCAGGACGCGGGCGTCGCCATCACCTTCAACGGTGACGCCGCCATCGAGCCCGACGGGTTCATCAACCTCAACGCCCGTGGCTACCCCAACGCCACCGGCCCGGGAGCGGGGATCTCCTCCGGCTACCCCAGCGGCGGCGGCCACGGAGGCGCCGGCCACAACGGCGCGACCGGCACACTCGGCGGCGATTGCTACGGAACGCTGCTCGAGCCCGATCAGTTCGGCTCCGGCGGCGGTAACGACACCGTCGGCAACACCGCCCTGGGCGGCCGCGGCGGGGGCGCCCTGCGCCTGACCGTCGGCGGAACGCTCACCATCGACGGCACCATCTCCGCCAACGGCGAGAACTACACCAGCTGGGAGGCCGCGGGCGGCGCCGGTGGCTCCGCCTGGATCGCCTGCGGCACCCTCGCCGGTACCGGCTCCATCACCGCGGCCGGCGGCAGCGGGAACACCAGCTGGTCGGGCGGCGGCGGCGGAGGACGTGTCGCCATCTACTCGTGCGATGTCGAGATGCTCACCGCCAACGTCACGGCGCTGGGCGGCTCGGGTTGGCAGTCAGGCCAGCCCGGCACGACCTACTTCGGCGGCAACTCGGTCCAGATTTTCCTCCAGCCCGATTCGGCGACCTACGTCGGCGGTCAGGAAATCTCGCTGATCGTCGACGCCGCGGGTGATGGTCCTCTCACCTTCCAGTGGTACCGCGAGGGCGCGCCGCTGGTGGACGATGACCACATCACCGGGTCCGACACCGATCAGCTCACCTTCAGCCCGATCGAGTGCGACGACGGCGGCCTCTTCTACTGCCTCGTGACCGATTCGTGCGGGAGCTTCCCCACCGACCCCGCCTTTATCACGGTCCTTGCTCCCTCCGATTACGACGGCTCGGGCTTCGTCGATACCGACGATTTCACCGCGTTCGTCATCGATTTCGAACTTGGGATCGACGCGGCCGATTTTGACGGCACGGGCTTTGTCGACACGGACGATTTCACCGCCTTTGTGCTCGCCTTCGAAGCGGGCTGCTGATCAAAGGAAAACTTCTCGCGATCCGTTCCGAATCTCTGTACGCGCCACCGCCCGACGGGTACCTTGCGCTCAGCGCGCGGCAGTCGCCGCCGCATCCGGAGAAGCCCATGCGTACCTCTCGTTTTTCAGCGTTGGTCGCGCTGGTGGCGGCGGCGGGTCTTGCCCGCGCCGAAGACTGCAACAACAACGGCATCGACGACGCGACCGACATTTACACCAACTGCACGAGCCTTGATCTCGACGACAGCGGCGTGCCCGACGAGTGCGAGATCGCCGACGGCCTGCTGCCCGACTGCAACGGCAACGGCATCGTCGACTGGGCCGACATCTTCGGCGCTTCCGACATGTGCGGGAACGCCGTCGGCGGCGGGTCGGCGGACTGCGACAACAACGGCGTGCCCGACGAGTGCCAGAGCGAGGAGGACTGCGACGCCAACGGCATCCCCGACCTGTGCGACATCCGCGACGGCACGCACACCGACGCCGACGGCAACGGCGTCCCGGATTCGTGCGACCTCGCCGCCGGCGCCGCCGACTGCAACGAGAACCAGGTTCCCGACGGCGGGGATATCCGCCCGACGCTCGCCTTCGACTCCGACGTCTACGGCTTCATGGCCGGGCCCGACGCCGAAACCTTCCCCATCGACGTTGCCGTCGGCGATGTCGACGGGGACGGCGACCTTGATGTCGTCGCCGCCAATCGAGCGTTTCCCTCCGGCGACTCCATCGGCGTCTTCAGGAACGACGGATCGGGCGCGTTCAGCCTGGGCGTCGTCTACAACACCGGCGGCGCCGCGGAAGCCCTCGACCTTGCCGATCTCGACGGCGACAACGACCTGGACATCGCCATCCCCCAGCGCGCCGCGAGCAACTTCCACGTGAGGATCATGCTCAACGACGGGACGGGTGCGTACTCGGTCGGCGCGGCGCTCGCCGCGGGCCAGGTCCCCATCGACGTCGCGGCCGGCGATATCGACGGCGACGGCGACAACGACCTGGTCGTCGCCGACATCAACGGCGGACGCGTGTACGTGCTCAGCAACAACGGCAACGGGACCTTTGCGGCGCCGACCTCGTTCGTCGTCGGCCAGCGCCCGCTCGCCGTCAAGCTCGAGGATCTCGACAACGACGGCGATCTTGACCTGGTTGCGCTGGTGCAGACCGCGGCGGAGGTCGTCGTCTACGCGAACAACGCCAGTGCCTTCACGGAGGTGACCAGGATCGGCCTGGGCGACCTCTTCGCCGCCACCGCCGTCGCCCTCTCGGACATGAACAAGGACGGACTGGTCGACCTGGTGCTCGCCCTGCAGTACAGCCGGTCAACCGCGGTGCTCATGAACCAGAATTCGCTCGCGTTCTCGGCGCCCATCACCCGCGGTCCGTACGCGGGCAACCCGGTCGCGGTGACGACCGGCGACTTCGATGACGACGGCCTCGACGACGTCGCGACCACGCTCAGCCCGCCGTGGCCCGACGGCCCGCTCTCGATCTCCCGCGGCCTGGGCGACGGGTCGACCCTCGCCCCGACCAGCTTCCTGGCCGGCTACTCAGCGCTCTCGCTCGCGACCGGCGACTTCGACGCCGACGGGCGCGACGACCTCGTGAGCGGCATCTACCAGGAGCGCCGGATCCGCGTCTGGCTCAACCGAGCGGTCCCCTCCGTCAGCGCCGACCGCAACAACGACGGCGTCCCCGATGAGTGCGACTGCCCCGCCGACTTCGACGGCACCGGGTTTGTCGACACCGACGACTACGACGCGTTCGTGCGGGCCTTTGAGATCGGCGGCGACGACGCCGACTTCAACAACTCGGGGTTCGTTGATCTCGAAGACTTCGTCGACTTCGTGCACGCGTTCGAAGCCGGGTGCTGACGCCGCGTCGGCCCCTGGTCCCGGATCAACGCAATAAGGCCCGCTTCCGGCGGGCCTTTTCTCTTGCGGAACTTGTGGACCCAGCGCGGCGGCTGCGCGGCCCTGCGGCCCTGTCGCCGCTGCACCGGCTCAGGCGCGCTTGACGCTCGTGATCACCACGGGGTCGACGGGGACGTCCTGGTGCCCGGCCTTGGTGCCCGTGCGCACCGCCTTGATCTTGTCCACGACGTCCATCCCGTTCGTCACGCGCCCGAACACCGCGTACGCGGCGCCGTCTGGCTGCGGACGGTCCAGGAACCCGTTGTCCACCACGTTGATGAAGAACTGGCAGGTCGCCGAGTCCGCGTCGCCGCCCAGCCGGGCCATCGCCAGCGTTCCCCGCTGGTTCTTCAGCCCGTTCTTCCATTCATTCTTGATCGACGCCGCGGCCTTCTTCTGCTTCATGTCGGGCGTGAACCCCCCGCCCTGGATCATGAAGTTGCTGATCACGCGGTGGAAGATCGTCCCGTCGTAGTGGCCGCTGTCCACGTACGACAGGAAGTTCTTCGCCGAGATCGGCGCCTTCTCGTCGTCGATCTCGATCACCAGGTCACCCAGCGACGTCTTCATTTCAACTGTGGTTGCCATATCCCCGAGCATAGCACCCGGCACGGAAGCCCAGCGCTACCGCCCGGCGCCGTCCTTCTTCACGAACGTCCCGTGCTCGCGGTCCTTCTCGACTCCCGGGAAGCGCAGCGCGCGGCCGTGCGCAACGCAGTAGACGCCCGGTCCGACGACCCCCGTCGCGAAGATCGCCTCGGTGAGGTTCTGCACCGCATCGCTGCGCTTGAGCTCGTACGGCCGCATCGCACCCGTGAGGATGATCGGCACCCGCGGCGAGGAGATCGCCGCGTGCAGCGTCTCGCCCGTCACCGTCAGCGTGTCGGTCCCGTGCAGGATCACGATCCCCGCCACTTCGGTCTCCAGCTCGGCCGTCCCGCCTGCCGCTTTCACCGTCTCCAGGATCCGCCGCCGGTCCGAATCGGTCATGAGCAGGCTGTCCTTGCTCATCAGCTCGATAAAGCTCACCGCGGTGTCCTCGAGCCGCAGCCGCGCCACCATCCGGCGCACCAGCGACGACCGGTTCTCGAGCCGCCCGGTCGTCTCGTCGTACGTCTTCTCGATCGTGCCGCCGGTTGTGATCAGCGTGATGTGCCGCATGCACCCGGAGCGTAGTAACCCACTTCTGTCCGGCATCGGCCGCCCATCTTCCCAGACGCCTCATTCCGGTCCTACTGGCCTACTGCCCACTCCCTACTGCCTACTGCCGCCCCCCTGCCCTCTGCCTGTACTTCTCCCGGTACTTCTCCGCCAGACTCGACTGCTTGTTGCTCAGGTCGATCTGCCGCCCGTCGATGAACGCCCGGCGCACGTTCGTGGTCACCTCGAGCGGGTCCCCGTCGCACACGATCAGCGTCGCCGACTTGCCGATCTCGATCGTCCCGTACTGGTCGCCGATCCCCAGGATCTCCGCCGGCCACTGCATCACCGACTTGTGCGCCGCGTCCACCGGCAGCCCGTGCGCAACCGCCATCCCGGCGTTGTACGGCAGGTTCCGCTCGTTGGCCGTCCGGTCGCCGCTGGACATGCAGAACCGCACGCCCGCCTGGTGGAGCCGTGCCGGCAGCGTGAACGCGTCGTCGTACGGCGCATCATCGCGCCGCGGGAAACCGAACGTCCCCTCCAGGATCACCGGCACGTCGTGCCGCTTGAGCAGGTCCGAGCACGCCGCCGAGTCGCGCCCGCCGACGATCACCGGCTTCAGCCCCGCCTCCACCGCCCATGACACCGCGCTGGTGATCTGGTCGCGCTCGTTGGCGGTGATGAACACCGGCAGCTGCCGCTCGTGGCCGCTCTCCTTCAGCACGCCCTGCATCGCCTCCCACCGAAGGTCGACCGGGTGCGCGGGATTGACCCGCCGGGAGTCACCGTACGCCCTCGCCGCCTTGAACGTCTCGTCGATCGCGGCCAGACGCTCGCGGATCTCGCGCATCTGCTCGTCCGCCGAACGGTCCATCCACCACGCCGTCACCGGCCGCACGTTCGGCCAGTTCACCAGCACCCCCGCCGTCGGCACGATCGTCATCTCTTCCCACGTCCACCCGTCGAGCCGCATCACCGACACCTGGCCGGGCACGCTCCCGCCCGACGGCATCACCGCCGCGACGAGCACGCCGTTGGTCCGCGTCACCGGCAGGAGCGTCGAGTCCGGGTTCACCGCCGTGCTCGGCCGGACCTCGGGCGTGACATCCCCGACCTCCGTGGTGTCGATGGTCACATTGATCGGCGGGAACTCGACCAGGCCGAGCTGCGTGTCGGCCGAGATCATCCCGGGGAACACGTGCAGCCCGCGCACGTCCACGATCTGGACCTCGCCCGCGATCCGGGGGATCGGCCCTCCGCCGACTGCGGCGATCTTGCCATCCTTGAAGTACACGTAGCCGTCGGCGTAGGTCTCGCCGCTGACCGTGTGCACCGTCGCGCCGCTGAGCACGATCGGCGTCTCCTGCGGACCGGCCTTGTAGGTCAGGTCCTGCGCCAGCGCCGGCGCTGCCAGATACGCGCCGGCGGCAACGCTCACCGCACCGATCCACGAACCTGCCGTGCACTTCTTCACAACCACACTCCTGCCGTCTGCTGTCTGCTTCCTGCTGTCTGCTTCCCGCCACTCAGAACCCGTAGCACCCGCACTCGCCCGGCCGGGCCGCGTCCAGCGGCAGCCCCCGCAGGTGCATCTCCATGTAGTACCGCCGCATCCACCAATTCACGGGCGGACCGTCCAGCTCATCATCGCCGCCGCCGGCTTCCGCGCCCGACCCCATCTCATCCTGCGGCCCGCGACGGCGACGCCCGCCGCCCTCGCGCGGACGATCGCCTTCCGAGTCGCCCGCCTCCCCGCCGTCTTTCTCATCCTTCTTCGCCTTGCCCGCCGCAAGGCCGCCCAGGATCTTCTGCGTCAGCCGAGCCCGCTCCGCCGCGATCTTCTCGCGCGACGCGCGATCCTGATCGAGCGAGAAGTACATCCGTCCGTCGATCCATGTCTGCTCGGCCTTCGACATCGTCGAGAGCGGATCGCCGGACCAGATCACAAAGTCCGCGTCCTTTCCGGCCTCGAGCGACCCGACCCGCCCGTCGATCTTCAGCTGCTTGGCCGGGTTGAGCGTCACGAACTTGAGCGCCTCCTCCGGCGAGATCGTCGGCGTGCCGTCCGGGCCCGCCGAGTACTTCACCGCCTTGGCCGCCTCCACGTTCATCCGCCGGGCCATCTCGTCCGAATCGCTGTTGTAGCTGACGACCACGCCCTGCTCGTGCATGATCGGCCCGGCCTGCGGGATCGCGTCCTGCACCTCCACCTTGTACGCCCACCAGTCGCTGAAGGCAGACCCGCCCCCCGAGTGCTTCGCGAGCTCGTCCGCAACCTTGTAACCCTCGAGGATGTGCTGGAACGTCCCGATCTTGAAGCCAAAGTACTGCGCCACCCGGCACAGCATGAGAATCTCGTCCTGCCGGTAGCTGTGGCAGTGCACCAGTCGCTTGCCCTCGAGGATCTCCGCCAGCGCCTCGAGCTCAAGATCACGGTGGAAGGGCAGCTGCACGCGCTGCATCATCCCGACGAGCATGCGCGCCTCATGACCTTCCCGTTCGGCTCCCGCCAGCTCGTCATCGATCTTCCGCAGTTCCTCCACGGCGGCGGGGTCGACTCGGTCGTGCGTGCCCTCGGGCGCCGTCGCGGACGTCGCCACCTGCTGCCTCCTCAACGAGAGTTCCTGGATCCTGCGATCGCACGCCGCCAGCTCGGCCTCCGCGGCCTTGCGGGCCCCGGCCCGCTGCTGCGGAGTCAGCTTCTCCTGCTTTTGCGCAAACGTGAAATCCTCGATGTACTGCCGAGCCGCCGTGAACCGGTCCCGGATCAGCGTCTCGACGCCCATCCGGCTCCGCGGGTACCTCGTCGTCACCCGCGGGCTGTTGCCCTGCTTGACGTTTTCGCCCAGCGCGAACTTGATTCCGGGGATCGCGCCCTCGAAATGCAGGTCATCGGGCCGCGTCGCACCCCACCGGTTCTTGTTCACCTGGTTCTGGCCGCCGATCGGGTTCGCCGAACCGTGCAGGTTGTTCACTGTCGTGATGCCGCCCGCAAGCTGCCGGTACCAGGAGATCGCATCCGGGTTGGTCACGTCCCCGATCCGCACCTCGGCCGTCACCGACTGCCCACCCTCGTTCACGCCCCGGCTGATCCCCGTGTGCGAGTGGCAGTCGATCAGGCCGGGCGTCACGTGCTTGCCCGTCGCATCGACCACCACCGTGCCCTCGGGCATCTTCACCGCAAGATCAGGCCCGCCCACCATCGACACCTTGCCGTCCGTCACCACCAGGGTCCCGTTCTCGATGTTCCCCTGGGGCCCGCTCGTCCATATCGTCGCCCCCTTCACCACCACGCTCTGCTGCGTCGGCGGCGCCGCCACCGCGTACGGGCCGAACGGGTACCCGAACCGTTCGGGCGTCATCGCCGCCTCGATCAGGTCGGAATCGTCTTCGCCCGGCTCATCGCCCCACACGGCGACCCGGCACGCCTTCCACGTGTGCTCGCTGCCATCCGGGACCACCATCGTCCCGATCAGGAGATCGTTGAGCCGCCGGCCCTCGACCTTCACCGTCGCCAGTTCCCGGGCAGGGTCGAGCAGCCCCATGTCCACGTCGTACGCGAGGCGCCCGTCCTCGAACACCCGCGTCGTCGCCTGCATGTCGATCGCCTTGCCCTCCGCGTCGTGGCCCTTCAGCACCACGCCGCCGGCCTCGTCCACCACGATGTACTTGGGCTCCTCGGGCTTGGGGCCCACGAGCTTCGGATCGTCATCGACGAGCACCAGCCGCCACGTCCCCACCACGCCCACCGGCCGCCGCGCCTCACGCTCGGCCGCGAGCTGCTCCTCGGTCACGCGTCCGAGCTTGAACGAGTGCTTGACCGCCGCATCCTGACCCTCTTCCTTGGGCAGTTCGCCCTCCCCGATGAGCACATCCGGGTTCGCCGGGTCCACCCGCAGCGTGTCGGTCGACTTGCCCTTCCCACCGAGCTTCTCAAGATCGTGCTTGTACGTCACCGCGACCGCGGCACTCTCATCCGCCGTGCCCGCGATCCTGGCTTCCATCTGCTTCTTCTGGTCGGGGCCGACCTTGACGTCCTCGCCCTTGATCACCGTCCGCTTGCCGGCCTCATCGGTGAAGACGAGCGTCACCGCGTCCCGCGTGATCGAGAGCCGCACCTGGTCGCGCTCGTCGGGGCCTTTGGCTTTCCCGTCGAACTCGATCATCCGCCACTCGCCGATTCCCGCGACCGGCAGCCGCTTCTTCGCGCTGAACTTCGCCCGCACGCCGCTGGAGCGGATGAAGTCCCCGTACATGGCGTCGCCCTCGACCGTCGCCTGCACGATGAACACCCCGGGCTCGCCGAACGGTTCGTGCTCGAACGTGTAGCTGAGCCGGTTCTTCTCGAGCTTCTGCTCCTTGGGCTTGACCGTCTTGACCTCGACCTTGCCCTCGCCGTCCGCCGCGTACTTGGCGATCGACAGCTTGTTGTCATCATCGAACGAGAACGTCAGCGCGAACTTGCCCTCGGCCGCCGCCGGCGGGGCCGGGTCCAGCGTCACATCCCACACGCCCTCGAGTTTCATCCCCGGCGGCGCGGTCACCTCGTGGCGCTGGCCGTCCACCCACACGTCGCGGATCTTCGGCTTGCGTGCCTTCTCCGCCCCCGTCACCGTGTTCCCGTACGGGTCGAACCAGTCACCGTCGGTCACCGTCAGGTTCGCCCGCATCCCGACCGCGATCGTCCCCACCTGGTCCGACACGCCCATCAGCTTGGCGGGCACCGTCGTCACCATCGCCATGGCGTCGTCGGGCGCCAGCCCGTGCCGGATCGCCGTGCGCACGTTCTCCCAGAACTTGCCCTTGCTCCGGAGCTTCGCGGTCGTGAGCGCCACCTCGAGCCCCTGGCCGCGCAGACGCCGCAGGTTCGTGGGCGCCTGCTCCCACGTCATCATCTCGCGCAGCTCGACGCTGTCGGCCTCCGACACCGACGCCATCTTCGGGGCGTCGGGGAAATTCACGGGCACCACCAGCGGCACGTCCTTCAGCTCGCCGATCGCCGCCAAACGCTTGAACTCCAGCCCGGATCCCAGGATCACCGGCGACCGGCCGAACTCACGGGCGACTTTCACCGCCCGCAGCACGTCGAGCTCATCCGAGCAGTCCATGAGCAGCGGCATCGGCGGCGCATCCTTCGAAACCGCCGCCCCTCCCTCCGCTTCACCCCGGCGGCGCTGCGGCCGCAGGGCATCCAGCGCGTTCACGCTCCCCGAGTACGTTCCCGCCTCGCGCGCCCGAGCCTGCCAGTCCGCATCAATCAGCGTCTGCCGCACCAGCGCGATC
>JAJVHS010000056.1 GCA_022072615.1 Phycisphaerales bacterium | reverse complement strand
AGGGCATGCAGTTCGACAAGGGCTACCTGTCGCCCTACTTCATGACCGATCCCAAGACGGCCGAGTGCGTCTTCGAGGACGCGTACATCCTCATCTACGAGAAGAAGATCTCGAACCTGGTGGACCTCCTGCCCCTGCTCAACAAGGTGGTGGTCACGGGCAAGCCGTTCCTGATCATCGCCGAGGAGGTCGAGAACGAGGCGCTGGCGACGCTGGTGGTCAACCGCCTGCGCGGCACGCTGAAGATCTGCGCGGTCAAGGCGCCGGGCTTCGGCGACCGCCGCAAGGCGATGCTCGGCGACATCGCCGTGCTCACCGGCGGCACCTACTTCGCGGAGGACCTGGGCCGGTCGCTCGAGTCGATCGAGATCAACGAGCTGGGCCGGGCCAAGAAGCTGGTCATCACCAAGGACGACACGACGATCATTGAGGGCGGCGGGAAGAAGGCCGACATCACCGCCCGGGCCGAGCAGATCAAGTCGCAGTGGGAGAAGTCGACCAGCGACTACGACCGCGAGAAGCTGATGGAGCGCCTCGCCAAGCTGACCAGCGGCGTGGCGATGATCCAGGTCGGCGGCGCGACCGAGGTCGCGATGAAGGCGACCAAGGACCTGGTCGACGACGCCCTGCACGCGACCCGCGCGGCGGCGAAGGAGGGGTACGTCCCCGGCGGCGGCGTGGCGCTGCTGCGGTCGCAGGAGGCGATCCTCGCCGGCCAGAAGAAGGCCAAGGGCGACGAGAAGCTGGGCTTCGACATCGTCCACAAGGCGGTCGAGAGCTGCGTGAAGCAGATCGCCGACAACGCGGGCTTCGACGGCGACCTGGTCGTCGAGAAGATCCGCGAGAACAAGTCCGTGAACTTCGGCTTCAACGCCGCGACGGGCGAGTACGGCGACATGGTCAAGCTCGGGATCATCGACCCGGCGCTGGTCGCCAAGACGGCGCTCATCAACGCGGCGTCGGTCGCGGGGCTGATGCTCACGACCAACGTGCTCGTGACGGAGCTGAAGGAAGACACCAAGGCCACGGCGGGCGCGGTGTCGTAAGACAGAAGGCACTGGGCATCAGGCACTAGGCACTGGTGCAAAGCCAGAAGGCAGCCCGGTCGCCACCATCGCAGAAGATCCGAGCCCCCGAGCGAAAGCCCGTGGGTTCGATTGGAAGAAGAACTCACCACAGAGGCACAGAGAGCACAGAGAAAGGCGTCGTGGGTGAGGACCGAAACATCCCGGCCGCGCTCGCCGGTGCAGACCCGCTCACCGCTCGGATCATCGGCGCGGCGATCCAGGTGCACCGAGCCCTGGGCCCCGGCCTGCTTGAATCGGCGTACCAGCAGTGCTTGAGGTTTGAATTGGAGGCCGGCGGGATCGCGGTGGCGACCGAAGTGCCGATCCCGCTCGAGTATCGCGGTCACCGGCTTGACTGTGGATACCGGATCGACCTGCTCGTCGAAGGAACTGTTGTCGTGGAAGCCAAGGCCGTTGAAAAGCTCGCACCGATCCACGAGGCCCAGCTCCTGACCTACCTTCGCCTCGCTCGGAAGAAAACCGGGTTGCTGCTCAACTTCAACTCCGCCTACCTCCACGACGGGATCAAACGCATGGTGCTCTAACTGGAATTCGATCTTCTCTGTGTTCCCTGTGCCTCTGTGGTGAGTCTTTTTCGCGTCCTGATGCCTGATGCCCGGTCTCTCAGTGCCTTCTAAACCATGCCGACCACCCGCGACTACTACGAGATCCTCTCCATCGAGAAAACCGCCGACGGCGAGGAGATCAAGCGCGCCTATCGCCGCCTGGCGATGAAGTACCACCCCGATCGCAACCCCGGCGACGCCGAGGCGGAGGCCAAGTTCAAGGAGGCCGCCGAGGCGTACGAGGTGCTCTCGGACGATTCCAAGCGCAAGATCTACGACCAGTACGGGCACGAGGGCCTGCGCGGCCGCGGCGGCCCGGCCACGCACGACTTCTCGCGGATGGACGTCTCGGACATCTTCTCGATGTTCAACGACATCTTCGGGGGCGGCGGGTTCGGCGGCGGCGGGCGGGGCGGACGAGCCGGTCCGGCCCGGGGCTACGACCTCGAGACCGAGGTCGAGATCGAGCTTTCGGAGGTGCTGACAGGGTGCGAACGCGACGTGGAGTTCTCGCGGCTTGACGTCTGCGAGACGTGCTCGGGTTCTGGCGCCAAGCCGGGCACCAAGCCGGTGAAGTGCTCGACGTGCGGCGGTCACGGCAAGGTGCAGCAGACGGGGCTGGGCGGGATGTTCCGCATGGTGACGGCGTGCCCCCACTGCGGCGGCCGCGGCACCATCATCAAGGATCACTGCGAAACCTGCCGCGGCAAGGGGCGGGTGCCGAAGGCTCGGAAGCTGACGGTGAAGATCCCCGCGGGGATCCAGGACGGGCAGGCGGTGCGTGTGCAGGGCGAGGGCGAGCCTCCGCCTCCCGACGTGGCTCCGTCGGGCCAGGGTGCCCGGGGCGACCTGCACGTGGTGATCCGCGTGGCCGACCACGATTTCTACAAGCGCCAGGGCGACCACCTGATCATGGAGATGCCGATCACCTTCACGCAGGCGGCGCTGGGCGCGAAGCTGGAGGTGCCGACGCTCGACGGGAAGCACGAGCTGGTCGTCAACCGCGGGACGCAGCACGGGCATGTGTACAAGATCAGCGAGAAGGGGCTTCCGAATCTGCGGTCCGGGCGGCGCGGCGACCTGCACGTGCTCGTGCGGATCGAGATCCCCAAGAAGATGACCGCCAAGCAGGAGAAGCTCCTGCGTGAGTTCGCCGAGTCGGAGCACCAGGCCGTGCTGCCCGAGAGCCAGGGATTCTGGAAGAAGATCGGCGACCTGTTCGGAACGTGAAGGCAGACTTAACCGCAGAGATCACCGAGGGCTCAGAGAAGGCGATGGGGTGATGGAATGGAATCGTACAATTGCTCAACCGTCTCACCGTTCACAGCCTCCTCAACGTTCAATCTCCTCGTGACCTTCTGTGATTCCTCTGGACTCTGTGGACTGATCGGAATGGACCAATGACCGCTGATTCATCGACATCCCCGAATTCATCGAGCCTTGACCAGCTCACGCAGCGAGCGGTCGAACTCGAGCAGCAGCTCGCCGACGAGAAGTCAAAGTACCTGCGCTCGCTCGCGGACTTCCAGAACTTCCAGCGCCGAGCCGCGCTCAACGAGCACGAGGCGCGTTCGCAGGCCCGGGCGCAGGTGGTGCAGAGCCTGCTGGGCGTGCTCGACAACTTCGACCTGGCCCTGAAGGTGGACACCGCGCAGGCGACGGCCGAGCAGGTGCTCCAGGGCGTGACGGTGATCAAGGAGGACCTGCTCCGCGTGCTCCAGTCGCACGGCGTCGGGCTCATCAACCCCGAGCCGGGGGACGCCTTTGATCCCAACATCCACCAGGCCGTTGTGCAGCGCGAGGCCGACGACGTCGACCCCGGGCACATCGTGCAGACGCTCCAGCCCGGGTACACGATCTCGACCACGCTCCCCGGCGGGCCCAAGCAGGAGCGGGTCGTCCGCCCGGCGATGGTGGCCGTGAAGCCGTCCTGACCCTTCGTGCCGTCTGCTGTTCGCTGTCCGCTTACTGCTTTTCCGCCATGCCCACGTACGAATACCGCTGCAACAACTGCTCGCACGAGTTCGAGGCGTTCCAGTCGATGAAGGACAGGCCGCTGCGCGCGTGCCCGGAGTGCGGGAAGAAGACGCTCGAGCGTCTGATCGGTACCGGTGCGGCGATCGTGTTCAAGGGGTCGGGCTTCTACCAGACCGATTACCGGTCGGAGTCGTACCGCAAGGCGGCGGAAGCGGATAGCAAGGCGGCCACGCCCGCCGAGAAGCCTGACGCGAAGGCCGACGCCAAGGCGGACGCAAAGCCGTCGGACACCAAGGCGGGCGAATCCAAGGCCCAGGAGACGACGCCCTCGCCCGCGGTCGCGAAGAAACCCCAGCCGGTCGAGAAGGCAAGCTCGTCGCCGCGTGTGCGGGTGCCCGCCAAGCCTGCCAAGCGTTCAAAGAGGTAACCACCGAGGGCACCGAGATCGCAGAGAGAAGCACTTGGGGGTGCGTGAGGCGCGGACAGTACGGGCGGGAGCGACGTGTCTTGACCCCTGTTCACTGATTCCTGTTCACTCTCCATGCTCGCCCACGGCATCGACATCGTCGAGGTAGACCGCATCCGGCGCATGCTCGACGAGCACGGGGAATCGTTCCGTCAGCGGTGCTTCACGGCGGGCGAGATCGCGTACTGCGAACGGGGCGGTCGGCGCGACGAGCACTACGCGGCCAGATTCGCGGCCAAGGAGGCGGTGCTCAAGGCGCTCGGCACCGGCTGGTCGGCGGGGATCGCGTGGACGGACGTTGAAGTCGTGCTACTGCCCTCGGGACAGCCCACGGTGGCGCTGCGGGGCAAGGCGGCCGAGATCGCATCGGTGCTCGGCGTGAAGGCCTGGGCGCTGTCGCTCTCGCACACGAGCGGCACGGCGGTCGCGTCGGCGATCGCGACCGGCGCGTGACCGTCTTCACTCCAGGATTCGAAGCGAACGAGCACACGCGCGTGGCGCTTGTTCGATCTGATCCCTGACTTGCTGAACGGCCTGCTCAGCGCCGACGGTGGAAGCCCGCGGCCACGGGGACGCCCGCGAGGCGGCCTCTGTTTCGCACGGCTGTTGCGCCTTCCTCACGCCGGCCCGGGCAAGGGCTCATCTGGCGCTCATCTGGCCGGCGGCACTTCGACCCAGTTGGCCTCGGTGTGGCGGACGATCGCGCCGGTGGTCTGGTAGATGACCTGCTCGGCGATGTTGGTGCAGTGGTCGGCGATGAGCTCGCACTGGTTGGCGACCTCGTGGAGCTGGAAGGCCGAATCGACCGACATCGCGCCCTTGGCGATGCGTTCCTCCGAGTCGCGGAGGATCGCGTCCTTGAAGGCGGTCACGGCGTGCTGGCTCTGGAGGACGATCTTGGCCAGGCGCGGGTCGAGCCGGGCGAAGCTGGTGGTGCTGTCGCGGATGATGCCCACGGCGCTGTTGGCCATCACGCGCACCGTGTCGGGGAATGAGACTTTCTGGGCCTTGACGGCGCTGACGCGCTGGGCGACTTCGACGCCGGCGTCGGCGATGCGTTCGAGCTCGTTGTTGATCTTGACGATCGTGAGGACGGCCCGGAGCTGCGCGGGATCGAGCGCGGCGCTCTGGCGGGTGGCGTCGGTGAGCAGCGCGACGCATTCCTGCTCGAGCTGGACGTCGACGCGGTCGACCTCGTCGTCGAGCTTCTCGACGGTGGCGGCTGCGGCGACGTCGCCCGCGAAGAACGCGGTGAAGACGGTCTCGAGCAGCTGCTGCACGCGCCGGCCCTGGCTCGCGAGCTGTCCTCGGAGGGTCTCGATGCGCTGGGCAAAGTCCTGCGGGGTGGTGGTCATGCGTCTGCCCGGGGGTGGGGCATCACAACAATACGCTCGGCCGAGCCGGGGGGAACGGCGTGTTTCCATGGAAGGGTCGGGCCCTCTCGGGGCGGGAGGCACTGCCTACCGTGAGGCGAGTCTGACCCTTTACGCCCGGCCCGTGCTGGCGCCGGCAGGAGTTTCTTCCATGTTCGAGATCCAATCGCTGCATGCCCGGCAGGTGCTTGATTCCCGCGGGAACCCGACGCTGGAGGTCGATTGCGTGCTGGAGGACGGGTCGCTGGGCCGGGCGGCGGTGCCGTCGGGCGCCTCGACGGGCGAGAACGAGGCGGTGGAACTCCGCGACGGCGACGCCAAGGCGTACATGGGCAAGGGCGTGATGAAGGCGGTCGAGAACGTGAACCTGCGGCTCGCGCCGGACATCATCGGGATGGACGCCCGCGAGCAGGAGGCGATCGACGCCCGGATGCTCGAGATGGACGCGACGGCGAACAAGGCGCAGCTCGGCGCCAACGCGATCCTGGGCATCTCGATGGCGGTGGCGAAGGCCGCGGCGCAGGCCTCGGGGCTTCCGCTGTACCGCTACCTGGGCGGGTCGGGCGCCAAGACGCTGCCGGTGCCGATGTTCAACGTGCTCAACGGCGGCAAGCACGCGGACAACACGGTGGACTTCCAGGAGTTCATGGTGCAGCCCTGGGGCTTTGACACTTTCGCCGACGCGCTGCGGGCGGGTGTCGAGATCTACCACTCCCTGAAGAAGGTGCTGCACACGCGCGGGCTCTCGACCGCCGTGGGCGACGAGGGCGGCTTTGCACCCAACCTCAAGAGCAACGAGGAGGCGCTCAAGCTGCTCGAGGAGGCGACGGGCAAGGCGGGCTACAGGTGGGGCGAGCAGATCTTCGTCGCGCTGGACCCGGCGACCAGCGAGTGCTGGAACGAGGCCGAGAAGGCCGGCAAGCACGGCTACGCGATGTTCAAGAGCACCAAGGAGGTCGTGTCGAGCGACAGCATGATCGACATGTGGGCGGACTGGTGCTCGAAGTACCCGATCCGGTCGATCGAGGACGGTCTGGCGGAGAACGACTGGGCGGGGTGGAAGAAGCTGACCGACCGGCTCGGGAGCAAGGTGCAGCTCGTGGGCGACGACCTGTTCGTCACCAACCGCAAGTTCCTGCAGCGCGGGCTGAACGAAGGGTGCGCGAACGCGATCCTCGTGAAGGTGAATCAGATCGGGACGCTCAGCGAGACGTTCGAGGCGGTAAACCTGGCGATGCGCAGCCGCTACTCGGCGATCCTTTCGCACCGGTCGGGCGAGACCGAGGACGCGACCATCGCGGACATCGCGGTGGCGACCAATTGCGGCCAGATCAAGACCGGCGCGCCGTGCCGCAGCGACCGCAACGCCAAGTACAACCAGCTCATCCGCATCGCGGAGGAGCTCGGCGAGAACGCGGTGTACGGCGGATCGATGTGGTGGCGGAAGTAGCGAAGCAGCCCCGGCGTTACATCACGATCCGACCCGGACCCCGCCGGTCGCCCGCTATGGTTGCGCCCGGGGTCGAAGGAGCGTACCATGATCAGGCGCGGGTTCTCTTGGATCGGTCCCGTCGCGTTTCTTGCCGTCGCCCTGCTTGCCGCCCGGTTCGCTCACGCGCAGAACCCCGTCCAGTGGATGGGGAACCCGCGGATGGCGATCGACCGAGCGGCCGAGCATTCCATGCCGCTGATGTTCTGGATCACCGAGCACGAGGACGTGCTCGATGACGACGACGTGCGCGACGCGCAGTCGCGGGCGTTCCGCGATCCGACCGTGGTGGCGCTCGCGCAGAAACGGTTCGTCCCCGTCCGGGTGAGCCGCAACAACAGCGTGGTCATGCAGGAGGCGACCAAGCTGGGGCTGCCGACCGATCACGGCCTGTACATCGCGGTGATCTCGCCCGAGGGGAAGCTGATCCGCACGATCAACCCCGGCGACGTGGCGAACGCCGAGGCGCTGGCGGTTCACCTGCTCGAGGCGCTGCACGCGTACCTGGACGACCTGTACACCACCCGCCTCAAGCCGGTCATCACCGATCCCGAACGTCCCAAGGCCGAGGTGCGCAAGGCGGTGCAGACGGTGTGGAGGCTTGGGATCCTCACCGCCGATGCCGATTGCGTGGCGCTGCTCAAGCGGCCGGACCTGAGCGACACCGAGCGCTCGCGGCTGTGCACGATGCTGGGCGCCATGGCGACACCACCGTGCATCGAGGCCCTGCTCGACCTTGCCGCCCAGGGTGACAAGGTGGCGATCCAGGGTCTCGAACAGGCGGAGGCGGGAGCACTCGCCACGCTGCTCAAGGCGCTGCCGACAGCCGAGCAGCCGCCCGACGCGCGGCAGATCGCCGCGTACCGGGCCGCGTGCCGGATCGCCCGGGTGCCGATGAAGCCCGATACGTTCTGGCCGGAGGCGCAGCCGCAGCAGCGCAGCGAAGCGCTCGATGCGCTGCGCCGACGCGCCGAACCGATTCTCGAGTACTGGTCAGAAACCACCGGACAATGGCGCTGACTGATCGCCGCGGCGTTCCCCAGGACCGGCGTTGCCGCGACTGAACAGCGGACCCGAGTTCCCGAGCCTCGCGTGCGCACGAGGCACCGGCGTGCGGCGAAACGGCGCGGTACACTCGGTCGACTTCGTCCGCGGGTGCCGGTTGCATCAGCGGCGAGGGCCTTGGGGGTTACAACCATGCCTCTTCCCGCACCGGTCGTGTTCGTGCCCGGCATCACCGCGACGTACCTGGCGGACGAGTATCCGATCCCGCCGGACCTGGTGTGGACGGTGATGACCAAGGACTTTCAGCGGATCCGGCTTCACCCGGACAACCCTCGCTACGAGACGAACCAGCCCGCGCGGATCGTTCCCGGCCAGATCTACGAGATTGCGTACAAGGAGATCATGGCGGAGCTGCGGTACAACCTCTCCCCGAGAGAGGACCAGCCGGTGCCCGTGTTCGCATTCGGGTACGACTGGCGGATGCCGTTGGACGCGATCCAGCGTTCGCTCGCGGACTTCGTGTCCGAGGTCGTCGACCGGACGAAGCTGATGCGGCACTACGCCGACGACGGGTACGGGGACGACGCCCGGGTGAACCTCGTCGGCCACTCGATGGGCGGGCTGGTGATCGCGGGGTATCTCGCGGACCAGAAGGGCAAGGCGCCTGTGTCGAAGGTGTGCACGCTCGCGTCGCCGTTCCGCGGGTCGTTCGAGGCGATCGTGAAGATGCTCACGGGGACAGCGGACCTTGGCGGGGGCGCGCCGTCGTCGCGCGAGCGCGAAGCGGCTCGTGTGACGCCGGCGCTGTACCACCTGCTGCCGACGGTGGCCGACGGACTCACCTTCGACGGCGTGCCGTCGGCGTCGCTGTTCGATCCGGCGGCGTGGCAGCCCAGCATCCTCCAGACGATCGATGAGTACGTCCGACTCTACGCGGTCGATCCGGGCAGGAAGGCAGACCGAGCCAAGCAGGCCATGGACCTGTTCAAGGGCATGCTCGGAGCCGCGGAATCGCACCGCAAGAAGATCGAATCGATGAAGCTCGCGAACATCGGGCTGGAGGCCTCGGACTGGCTCGCCGTGGTGGGCGTCGGATCAACCACGCGCGTGCGGATGACGGTGCACAAGGGCGCGGGGGCCAAGCCCGAGTTCATCCTGACCAGCCGCGACCGGTTGAACAACTACGACCCCAAGTCGGGCACGCCGGACCAGCACTACACCGGCGACGGGACGGTTCCGTTTGAGGGCGCGGTGCCGGGGTTCCTCGACCGGTCGAACCTCGTGTGCGTGTGCCCGGATGATTACGGGTACTGGGAGTTGCAGGACCGCCTGACGACGCGTGTGGGAGGGTTCCACGGCATCCTGCCGAACATGGACATGCTGCACAGGCTGATCGTCCGGTTCTTCACCGGAACCCCGGACCGCCGCGAGAACACCTGGGGCCGCCCCGCTCCCGGGGTCGCGAATTCCGAGTGGGATCCGCCGCTGCCGCTGAACAACGTGATCGCGTGACCACGGACTCCTGCGCGACGTCCGGTGCAGGGCCCGAGAGCCTGCCCGTCCCTCGCCGAGAACCGTGGTTTTCCCTTGCAGCAAGCGTTGCTTTCTGTATCCTGACTCAGTTGCAGTGAGCTCACGGCGGGTTCGCCGGCACGAGGGGAGGCAACGATGGAAGCTATGAGGCGCGCGGGGGCGATGGCGGTCATGCTCGGCATGGTCCTGTGCATCGAACCGGCACCGGCCGGTCCGATTGACCCGCCGCCCGGACCGATCGCGCCCACGATGAAGCCGCTCAGCGACGTCGAGCCCCGGGTGGCGATCAATGCCGAGAACACGCCCGGCGATGCGAACAGCGTGTTCAGGATTTCCAAGTCGGGGTCGTACTACCTGACGAGCGACGTCGAAGTCGTCGCGCTGCGATCGGGCATCGAGATCGATCATTCCACGGCGACCGAGGTCACCATCGACCTGAATGGCTTCACGCTCCGCGGCAAGCCGGGCTCCAAGCACGCGGTCGTCAGTTCCGGATTCGGGCATGTGCACCTGCTGAACGGGAACGTAACGGGGTTCGGAGACATCGCCGTTCTGCTCGACTGCCGGGAATACCGGATCGAGCGGATCAGCGTCTCGTCGTGCGACAACGCGGGGCTGTACGTCTCGGCAGCGGGCGTGATCTCCGACTGCGTCGTCACCGACTGCGCGGACGTCGCGATCCGGTCGCTCGGGCCCGCGGTGATCGACCGGTGCATGGTCTGGGGCGGCGGTTACGGGATCTGGTGCGCCGACGGCTCGACCGTGACGGGGTGCTCGGCGCTGGCGACCAAGGGATCGGGGTTTGTCGCGAGCAAGAGCACCCTGCGCGACTGCGTGGGGTCGTACAACGACAACTTCGGCTTTGAACTGGGCGATTCGAATACCGTGTCGAACTGCATCGCCGAGGGAAACAAGATCGACGGATTCGGGGGCGGCACCGGCTGCACGATCGAGAATTCGACCGCGAGCGGCAACTACCGCCACGGCATCTTCATGGGGGATTACGCGGTGCTGCGCGGGTGCCTGACGGTGCTCAACGGCGACAGCGGCACCCTGCTCAACTGGTCGTCGCTGGCGGAGAACTGCACCAGCAGCGGGAACGTGTCGCACGGCTTTGGTGCGAGCCAGCGAGCGACGTTTGTGAACTGCCGGGCGAGCGAGTGCGGCGGTGACGGCTTTTCGGCGGGCCTTTTCGCCGTGCTGAGAGGATGCACCGGGTCGAACAACACCGGCCGGGGGGTCAATGCCGACGTCGACCTCTCCGCGATCGACTGCCGGTTTGATTCCAACGGGAGCGACGGACTCCGAGCGACATCGCGGGCCACGATCGACACCTGCGGCGCCTCGTTCAACGGCGGCGACGGCTTCGAGGTGGCGGACGGCTGCAGCCTGCGTTCGTGTACCGCGAACGAGAACGTGCTCCGCGGTTTCAACGCCAACAACGGCTGCCAGATCACCGGGTGCCTCACTCGCAACAACAAGCTCGACGGGATCTACGTCAACTACTCGTGCGAAGTGTCGAACAACAACTGCAACGGAGACGGGGTCGCGGCGGGAAACCAGGGGTCGATCCGGGTTGTCGGGCGAGCCAATCGGATCGACACGAACAGCGTTTCCTATTCCGACCGCGGCGTCTTCGTTGAACTGGACGGCAACATCATCGTGCGCAACACGGTGAAGGGATGTAACGTCAACTACTCGATCGTCGCGGGCAACACCGACGCGCAGGTGCTGACGCCCGGGTCGGCGTTTGTCGCCACCAACCCGTGGGCGAACTTCTCGTACTGAATTCGGTGATCGCCCGGCCGGGCCGGTCACCCCCCCACCCGCTCACGCGCGCCGGTCCGCTTCTGTCGCGCGGCGGAGGGTTTCCTTTTCCTTCTCGGAAAGGCTGGCGAGGCCGCCGGCGCGGACCTTGTCGAGGATGGCGTCGACCTGGTCCCGGGGCGGCCCGGGCCGCGGCGGGGATGGCCGGGAGGACCGAGCGTCGCTGGTCTTGGATCGCCGCGAGTCGTTGATGACGTCGAAGAAGTCGGTGAGCAGGTGCGGCCGGCGGATGAAGAAGTAGCCGGCCAGGGCGCCGCCGAGGTGCGCGGCCTCGCCGCCGGCGTTGCGGGCGCCCATCAGGAGTGACACCAGGGCGATCATCACGTAGCCGTAGGCGAAGGTCCTGAGGCGGAGCTGGATCGGCAGCAGGAAGAACTCGATGATCGCGTTGGGGGTGATGTACGCGCTGGCGACGATGACGCCGAAGACGCCCGCCGAGGCGCCGATGAGCGGCGAACGCGAGAACGCGGTGGACTGGTCGAAGGGGTACAGCAGCCCCGGGATGTTGTGCAGCCCCGCGGCCCCGGCCATGGTGCCGAGGACGTTGAGCACCAGGTACATGAGGGCGCCGAAGATGCCGCAGACCAGGTAGAAGGCGGCGTACTTCTTGAACCCCAGCGCCCGTTCGACGATATCGCCGAACATGTACAGGCCGAGCATGTTGAAGATCAGGTGGGTCCAGTTGGCGTGGAGGAACTGGAACGTCAGCACCCGCCAGAACTCCAGGTGGTGGCTGTCGATGACGTAGAACGTCGAGAAGTGGCCGTAGTTGAAGATGAAGCGGCCGACGGAGGTCCCCTGGCCGCCGTGGCCGCCGCCGGAGATGAGCTGGATCGCCACGTTGGCGATGATGAGCCAGGTGTTGAAGGAGACGAAACGCACCCGGTGCATCACGCGGTGCGATCGCTGGTCGGTTCTCGCGTAGCTGCGGTCGGCAATCCCCATCGGAGTCGTTCCCCGCTCAAATCTGATGCCGGTTGATCGTTGCCCGTCCCTGGGTCACTTTCCGTTGTTCGGGGTCGCCAGGAGCCCCTTGCGGACCGCCAGCAGGACCGTGAGCATCGACTTGGCATCGACCAGCTCGCCCCGGTCCACCATGCCGAGCACGTCCTGCTCGTTCGTCTCGTGCACGGTGATCTGCTCGTCGTCCTCCAGGTCCTGGACCTCCCGCACCAGCCCGGTGGCGGCGTACGCCCACATGAGTTCGTCCGACAGGCCGGGCGAAGTGTAAAAAGTGCCGAGGAGTTCAAAGGACGCGGCACGGTAGCCGGTTTCCTCGACCAGTTCCCGAGCGGCGGTACGGTCCGGAGGTTCGGCGGGTTCGCGGGTGCCGGCCGGGAGCTCCCACAGGTGCACCCCGGTGGTGATGCGCTGGTTACGGATGAGCACGACCTTGCGTCCGGCCCCGGTCTGGAGGATGGGGAGGATGACCACGGCCCCCGGGTGGCGGACGTACTGGCGGGTGAGCGTCCGGCCGTCGGCCGCGGGGTACTCGACCTGCACGAAGTCGAACTTGGCGCCCTTGTGAAGGAGGGTGCGCCGCGCGCCCTGGGTCGCCGCGGGAATACGATTCGCCGAATCGGTCATCCGCAAGGGTACTCCCACGATGCACAGCCCGGGACAATCTGGAGCGCCGTCCGCCGCGAGCGCCGCGCCCCCGTTGATCCGGTTGATCGACGTCCACAAGTCGTTCGGGCCCCAGCGCGTGCTCGAGGGCTTCAACCTGGACATCTACCCCGGCCAGACCACGGTCGTGCTGGGTCCGTCGGGGACCGGCAAGTCCGTGATGCTCAAGCACATCGTCGGGCTGCTCCGCCCCGACAGCGGCCAGGTGCTATTCGACGGCAACCGGGTGGACACGCTGAACGAGCGGGAGCTCAAGCCCATCCGGCTGCAGGTCGGCCTGCTGTTCCAGATGGGCGCCCTGTTCGACTCCATGACCGTCGAGGAGAACCTTGAGTTCCCGATGATCGAGCACACGGAGATGACCCCCGAGCAGCGGCGCGACCGCGCCGCCCTCGCCCTCGATATGGTCGACCTGGCGGGGATCCAGGACAAGCTGCCCTCGCAGCTCTCGGGCGGCCAGAAGAAGCGCGTGGCGCTGGCCCGGGCGATCGTCCTCCAGCCCCGCGTCGTGCTGTACGACGAACCGACGACCGGGCTTGATCCGATCCGGGCCGACGGCATCAACGAACTGATCATCAAGCTCAAGCGCCGGCTGAAGGTCACGAGCATCGTGGTCACGCACGACCTGGCGTCGGCTCGGAAGGTCGCGGACCGCGTGGTCATGCTCCAGGGCGGGAAGGTGATCGCCGACGGGACGTACGACGAACTGACGCGCAGCGCCGACCCGCACGTCCAGCACTTCCTGCTCGGGCAATACGATCGGGACGAGGACACGGCGACCGACTCGTTCTCGGTCCAGCAGCGTCCGCCGCTCTCGGAAGCGATCTGACGAACCGGCAGGGCGAAGGAAAGGGATTCATGAAGTCCGTTTCGAGGGATTTTCTGACCGGGATGGTGGCGCTGGCCGGGCTCGCGGGCCTGGCGAGCCTGCTGTTCATCTTCGGCGAGGTGCGGAACGTCTTTGCCCGGACCTACGAGTTCCAGTTCCGCATCGACCAGGCCGGAGGCCTGCGGCCGACGTCCGACGTCGCGATGCAGGGCGTGCGGATCGGGACGGTCATCTCGATCGCCAACGCGACCAACGACGCCGAGCACGGCGTGGACGTCCGCGTGAAGGTCCACGGCGACGCCAAGATCCCGCGCGATTTCACCCTCTACCTCGACAAGGGCTTCGTCGGCGACGCGGTGCTGGACCTGCAGATCCCGCAGGGATCCACGCTCGATCCCGCCAACCTCGTGCACAAGGACGAGGTTCTGCCGGGCACGCGCCAGGTCAACAGTCTCTTCCGGCAGGTCGAGACCGCGATGGCCGAGCCGCTGCGCAAGATCGGCGCGGCCGCCGACCGGATCGAGTCCCTGTCCGCCAGGGCCGAGGACTTCTTCCAGCCGCGCACGATCCAGGACGTCGCGGCCGGCAAGCCCGCCAACCTGTGGAGCACTGTGCAGCGCGTAGATATCGCCCTGACGCAGGCGAGCACGTGGCTGGGCGATGAAACGCTGCACGCCGACGTGCGCGAGATCGCCGCACGCACCAAGGTCGCCATCGAGGACGTCCAGAAAACCGCCGCGTCGCTGCGGGCCACCGCCGATTCGCTGACCGCGACTTCCAAGTCCGTCCAGGACCAGGTGACCACGCAGGGCAAGAACCTGACCGAGTCGGCCGAGCGGATCACGTCGGCGATGACGCAGACGCTGGGACGCATCGACCAGACGGCCGGGGAGATCCAGAAGGTCGCGGTCAGGATCAACAACGGCGAGGGCACGCTGGGCCAGCTCGCTCGGAACCCCGATCTGTACCGGTCGCTTCACGACGCGGCCATCCGGCTCGACAAGGCGCTGACGGAGCTTCAGACGCTCGTCGAGAAGTTCAAGGAAGAGGGGATCGCGGTCGATCTCTGACGCCGGGTGGACTTGATACGCTGTGGTCGGCCTGGCGACAGGCTTCGCAAGAGAATCTCGCAACAGGGAGACACAGACATGCACGCTGCACGAATCGTCCTGGTTTCCGCGGCCGCCCTCCTCTCGCTGGCGGGCTGCACGTCCACCTCCGGCAACTCGACGGACAAGTCAACGGCGACCGAGAGCAACGCGATCACCGGCGTGGTGACGTCGACGGCATCGGTGAGTCTGGACTCGGCGTACAGCGCGGCCAAGCAGGCGATCACCGACCTTCAGTTCAACATGGTCAACGAGTCCAAGGACGCTCTGACCGGGAACCTGAAAGCCAAGACCGCCGACGACAAGACCGTCAACGTCAAGCTGATCAAGAAGAGCGACACGATCACGGAGATCGTGGTCGACGCCGGCCTGGTCGATCGGTCGCTCGCCCAGACGGTCATGGACTCGATCCGGCGGAAGCTCTGAACCGCCGCGGGCGGGCCGGCCGCGTCCGCGAACCGGAGCCGCTCGCACCCCGCCGCCGAGGCGCGCGGGACCAACTTCAAAAACAACACCGCCGAGCCGATGCTCGGCGGTTTTCTTTGGTTCGTCGATGGCCCGGCGAAGACCGGCGGGCGGCTTAGCTGTACTTCTTGTCCGCGACGTTGAGCGAACGACCCGCCGCGCGCTTGCGGTTGATCATCTTCCGCCCATTGCGGGTCTTCATGCGAGCGCGGAATCCGAGGTTGCGCTTGCGTTTACGCTTGCTGATGCGGTGCGGGTAATGCATGGCGAACGTCCAACCTTCGACAGAGACGGACCGAGCCGAAGAACCCAGCAAAAACACCGGCTCGGAGTCGGTGTTGCGGCCTCAGGCCATCCGGCCCGGGTCAGGATTCTAGCCGCCCTCCGTGGCGACCGCCGTCAACCGGGGAAAATCTGTCTTGGCAGTCCGGACCGGCCGTGCTAGGCTCGGATTGGCCTTTCGGTCACATGTAAGGCCTTTGCCGATCCGTGCTTGCGGCCGTTTCGCGGGCCGGGCGGCAAAATCCTGCGGGTTGTCGTACGGTCCGGGAGAAATCCGGACGACACTCTCAGGCCCGCGCGGTGCGCCTTGGCTCGGCGTTCGTCTGTTTCCCTGCGAGGGAGGGACGAGCATCGAGCCTCCGCGTCCCGGCACTGCGGGATCCCGGGCTGGTCGTGTCGCGCGGTCGCGCGGCGCGGGACGGCCCGGGTCTTACGCGGAGGCCCCATGGACGATCCGATCCGCGCCCGAGCCGAGCAGGCCCTGGGCTATCAGTTCAAGAACCAGGAGCTGCTCGCGACGGCGCTGACCCACGCGTCGTACGTCGAGGCTCGGATCCGGTCGAACGAGCGGCTGGAGTTCCTCGGCGACGCGGTCCTCGGGCTGGTGGTGTGCCAGCGCATCTTCGAGCGGTACCCCGCGCTGCTCGAGGGCGAGATGACCAAGATCAAGTCGATGGCGGTCTCGCGGGCGACGTGCACGCAGATCGCTCGGCAGCTTGGCCTGGGCGAGCTGCTGATCATCGGCAAGGGGATGGTGAACGGCGAGGGGTTGCCCGCGTCGCTGCTGGCGGCGGTGCTGGAGTCGGTGATCGGCGCGGTGTACCTCGACGGGGGAATCGAGGCGGCTCGGCGGTTCATCGAGCCGCTGATCGACCCGTTGATCGAGCAGGCGGCGGCGTCGGGCCACCAGCAGAACTTCAAGTCGGTGCTGCAGCAGCACGCCCAGCAGGTGCTGGGCGAGACGCCGGTGTACCGCGTGCTCGACGAGAAGGGCCCGGACCACGCCAAGTGCTTCAAGGTGGCGGTCGAGCTGGCGGGCGAGCGGTACGAGGCGTGCTGGGGCCAGTCGAAGAAGCGCGCCGAGCAGATGGCGGCGCTCAACGCGCTGCGGGCGCTGAAGGTGGTCGAGGACTGCCCGGACGGTCACGTCAAGGTCGTGATGCCGGCGGGGAAGTGAGACTGCCTGTTGCGGCGTGCCACGGACCTCCGAGGCCTTGCGAGGACCTGCTCACGCGGTATCCGTGGCACGCTTGGTATCCCGATCCAGGTGCTTCACGCCCATCAGCCACGCGATGCCGCCGCCGAGAATGGCGATCGCGCACAGCCAGAACGCTCCCTCCCACGCGCCGGTCCTGTCCTTGATGGCGCCCATGATGGGCGGCGAGATCGCGTCGCCAAGGGCGTGGATGATGAAGATGCAGATCGCGTAGGCGGAGGCCCGCATCGCCGGCGGCGTGACGTTGGCGATCACGGTGTTCGTCGGCCCGGTGCTGATGAACAGGAAGAACATGGCCAGGAACATGACCACCCACGCGAGGGGGTAGGGCGCGTACACGGTGAGCACCACAAGCGGGCAGCTGATGATCATCCCGATGCCCGAGACCAGGAAATAGCTCCCGCGCACGCGATCGCGCAGGCGATCGGCGAGGTAGCCGCCAAAGAGCGTCGCCGAAAGCCCGGACACCACCGTGATCGCGCCGAAGATCGTGTTGACGCTCGCGAGCTTGTCCATCGTCTGCTCGCCCGGCGCGTGCGTGTAGGCGAACTCGGGCATCCAGTAGGCGATCCCCCCCACCGCGAAGGTCATCAGCGTCATGCCGATGGTGTTGAAGACGAACGACGGTGTCCGAGCGAGGAGGGCGTACTCGCGCAAGCGGACCGGGTCCCGCGACCGGGCTCCCGTCCCCGGGTCGGCCTGGCCGCGCACCGGCTCGGGCATGAAGAAGCACCACACGCCCAACGCGATCCCGGGGATGGTCATCGCCAGGAAGGGCGCGTGCCAGGTGCCAAAGGACTTGGCGAGCAGGCCGCCGAGCAGGTAGCCCAGAGCGCTGCCGACGGGGATCGCGACATAGAACCACGCGAGCACCGCCCCGCGCCTGCGGATCGGGTACAGGTCGGAAATCACCGTCGGCGCGATCGGCCCGTACGCGGCCTCGCCGACGCCGACGCAGATCCTGCACGCGAGCAGCACGCCGTAGGTCGCGGCCAAGCCGCTGCCGCCGGTCGCCAGGCTCCAGGCGATCACGCCGACGCCGATGATGGCCCACCGCCGCCACCTGTCGCCGAGCCAGCCGAAGACCGGCGCGGTCACCATGTACGACACCAGGAACGCCGTCGAGAGCAGGCCGAGCTTGAACTTGGCGTTGGGATCGGCGTCGGCCCCTTCGCCAAAGAAGTGCTTGCCCACCTGCGGCAGGACCGCCGCAAGGATGTAGCGGTCGATGTAATTGAAGAGGTTGATCAGCAGCAGCAGGATGAGCGCGTGGCGAGCGCCGGGCAGCCTCGATGACGCTTGCGCGATGCTCGCGCCCGGGCCCGTGCTTGTCTGCTCATCGCTCAAGTGATGACCATCCTTTTCACCGTCTGCACGGGTCCGTGCAGCGAGTTCACTTCTTCACGGCCAGTGCCCGCTGCAGGAACTCGACCTGGGCGTTCTTGGCGTCGTTGCCGAGCCTTCCGAAGCCCGCGTGCTCCTGCGGGGCGCCGGTGGAGGTCCACGTCACGACCTGGATCATCGACGGATCGGCTCCCTGCTGGCGGTAGTGCGCCTTGAGACGCTCGATGAACACGGACATCCCCGCCCACGGAACGACCTCGTCGGCCTGCGAGTGCAGCACGAGCAACGGGAGCGGCTTCATCCGCTGGCGATTGCGCATGGGATCAAGCCGGGCAAGGCGGTCGACCGGGTGCTCGATCGGCTGCTGCACCGGGCGGGGCAGGCCGGCCTTCTCGGGGTAGTACAGGCCTTCGAGCCAGCCGGTGGTTCCTTCGACTGCAGCCGCCGCAAAGCCGTTGGGGAGCGATCCGGGCGCGGGGTCGCACAGCCGGCGCAGCGTGACCATTCCCCCCGCGGACATGCCGCCGATCCCCACTCGCGTGAAATCGAAGAACGCCGCCCACTCGGACCGGGCGAGCGCATCGAGCACCTGGTCCACGTCGCCCAGCGCCTGCTCGAGCATGTCAAGGGTGCCCGTCGCTTCCTGGAGCCGGGGGTCGAACCGTTCGCCGTGGCCGGGGAGGTCGATGGCCACCGCGGCGATACCGGCTCGGATCCACCGCAAGTAGCGGCCGGGGTCGAGTTCCTTGTTGACGGTCCTTCCGTGCATCCACAGCATGACGGGGGCCGGCGACTGCCAATCCGGATGAGCCAGCAGCGTGGGAACGCCAGCGGCGCCGAGCTTCAGCGAGCGCGACCGGGTCGCGAGGTCCTTGGGGAACTGGCTGAAACGCTCGTCCATGACGGGTCGCAATGTAGCCGACCCGGGCGGGCCGCGCCGAACCCTGTCACCAGGGGCGATGTTCACGTCGGCGGTCCTACGGTCGTGCGATGCTGGACCTTCGAAGAACACCGGGTCGGCCCCTCATTGCGCCGTCGATCCTCTCGGCCGACTTTGCTCGGCTGGGCGAGGAGGCAGGTCACGTGCTCGATCACGGCGCGGACCTGCTGCACCTGGACGTCATGGACGGGCACTTCACGCCGAACCTGACGATGGGGCCGGCGTTGTGCTCGTGCCTTCGAAAGGCGATTCCGGGCGCCTTTCTCGATGTCCACCTGATGGTGGAGCACCCCGAGCTGTTCGTGGATCCGTTCATCAAGGCCGGGGCGAACAACCTCACCTTTCACGCGGAGGTGCTGGACCCGGACGAATGCCAGCGCCTCGCGGATCGGGTGAGGCGAGCCGGCGCCACGGCGGGCCTGGCGATCAACCCTTCCACCGACGCGCGGCCGCTGCTCAGCCTCGCGGCGTCGTTTGACCTTGTGCTGGTGATGTCCGTCAACCCGGGGTACTCCGGGCAGGTCTTCATGCCCGAGGTGCTCCCCAAGACCAGGCTCGTGCGGGACGCCGTCGGGCCGGGGGTGCGGGTGCAGATGGACGGCGGCGTCTCGCTCACCAACGCCGAGCGGGTCCGAAGCGCCGGGTGCGACGTCATCGTGGCGGCGACCGCGATCTTCGGTGTCCCTCGACCGGAACGAGCGGGCGTCATCGCCGGGCTCAAAGGTCCCGAATAACTCCTGAACAACGGTATTTGTACGGTAGTGAATTCTCCGACCTTGTCTGGGGGGGTCGTACCCCTACAGTTTGGCCGTTCAAAGGTCAGCCTGCTCGCGGCGAAACCTGTCCGGAGGATGGGACATCGCGGGCCACAGGACTGGTCGGGGTAACTCGACCGGGATGTATGGGCAAGGCAAGATTTGTGGATGTGTGGCTGGTCCGCGCGGGGTGCACGCAGTGGGACCAGGAGGGGCGCATTGTCGGCGCGACCGACCTCCCCTCATGCCAGGCGGGGCTGGAATCGGCTCGCCAGGCCGCCACGACGCTATCCCACCACTCGATCGCGGCGGTGGTCACCGGGCCCTCCGAGGCGTGCCGGACGACGTCGACGCTCATCGCCGAGGCCACCCAGGCCAAGGTCCGCGAGCTGGAAGCTCTGGGTGAGATCGGTCTGGGGCTGTGGGAAGGAACGCTGGCGTGCGACATCGAGGATCGATGTCCGACGGCCTATCGGCAGTGGAAAAGCGACCCGTCAAGCGTCATTCCGCCAGAAGGCGAGGCGTACGAGGACGCGGTCGAGCGGGTCGCGGGGGCGGCACAGGCCGCGATCAAGAAGTATCACCGTGCCGGACAAGGACTTGCGATCGTGGTTGGGCCCACGATATTCGGCCTGCTCAAATGCTGGTTCGAGAAACGCCCGCCGTCCGATCTATGGCAGTTGGTGGAGAACGACCCGTCTCTCCAGCGGCTGACCGTCAATAGCGATACGATGGCCACGGTCGCCGCCGCGGCCGCTTCCCGCGAGGCCCAGGGAAGCCTGTCTTCGCCGGTCGGATTGGGACGTTCGCGCCTGAACCTCGGCAGAGCCTGAGCGGGCAGGCGCAACGGATGCTGGAAGACTCCGAACAACTCGAACGGCCGACGTTCCACGCCGTTCACTTGATCCGAGGAAAAGAGATTCACTGGGTTTGGCCGGGTCTCACGCGCGGGGTTTCGCTGTTCAGCGGGTGATCTTCGGCCGGACAGTCCGCACATTCAACGAACTGATCGGGCCCGTGCCCGCTGATGGCACAGGGCTCTGCTCGGCCCGGGCGTCTGGAAGGCAAGGTCCCGAGCCGTGGCACACAGGAACGACCTGAAATGACCAAGACCGCAACCCGGACGTGGAGCGAGATCCGTCCGCAGCGTCGAGCGATGATCCCAGAAGGTCTCTGGCTCCGCTGCCCGGGGTGTGCCCGGATGGTCTATCGCAAGCACCTCGAGGCGAACCAGCACGTCTGCCCGGAGTGCCACCATCACTACCGCATTTCGGCGTCGGAGCGAGTGGAGCAGCTCGCCGACCAAGGTTCGTTCCAGGAGATGTTCACGAACCTCGGGCCGGCCGACCCGCTGCGCTTCCGCGATCTCAAGCCGTACCAGGACCGGCTCACGGCCGAGCAGGTGCGCACGGGCGCGACGGATGCGATCAAGGCCGGGCGGTGCTTCATCAAGGGCCGCGAGGCGATGATCTGCTGCCTCGACCTCACGTTCATGATGGGGTCGATGGGGTCGGTCGTCGGCGAGACCATCACCCGGGCGATCGAGTTCGCCACACCCGACCGCAAGGCGGGCAAGCCGGGGCTGCCGGTGATCATCGTGAGCTGCTCGGGCGGCGCCAGGATGCAGGAATCGGGCCTGAGCCTCATGCAGATGGCCAAGACGTCGGCGGCGCTGGCCCGGTTCGATGACGCCGGCGGGTTGTTCATCAGCGTGCTGACGGACCCGACGACGGGCGGCGTGACGGCGAGCTTCGCGATGCTCGGCGACGTGATCTTCGCGGAACCCAAGGCGCTGATCGGCTTCGCCGGCCCGCGCGTGATCCAGCAGACCATCCGCCAGGAACTGCCCGAAGGCTTCCAGCGCTCCGAGTTCCTGATGAAGATGGGCCTGGTGGACCGCGTCGTGCACCGAGCGAACCTGCGGACGGAAATTGCACGCGTGATCGACTACACGGGGACGTGAGACGGCAGACAGCAGACAGACTTGGGAAATCATGAAAAAGCCCCGCTGCAAGGCGGGGCTTTTCATTGAACATCAGGCAGATGCTGCTTATCGCCGGCGACGGGCGACCGCGAGGCCGGCGATACCCGCCAGCGCAGCCATCCCGGGCGCCGGGACGACGTTGAAGTCGATGGAGTTCTCGGGGACGTAGAAGTTCAGCTCGTCGGTGAAGATCTGGCCCTGCCAGTCGAAGCCGATGCGGACGCTCCACTCAAAGTGGGTCGCGGTCTGGTAGTTGGCTCCGAAGCGATCCTCGTAGGCGAAGCCGAAGCCGTAACCGCCGGGCTCGATGAGGCCGGTCGCGAACCCGCCGCTGCCGACGCCGATGAGGGCGTTGTTCTGCGCATCAAAGAGCGTGAAGCTGGTCTCGGCTCGGTAGACGTCGAGCGACCCTCCGTTGAAATCCACGCCGATCTGGAAGGTCGTGCGGATCAGGTCCTCGGGGTGCTGCCAGCTGGCGCCGTCGATGGTGCCCGTACCACGGATCACGAGCTGAACGCCGCGGTACTCGGGGTCGGTCGACGTATTGGTCAGGTAGTTCTCGCCCACGAACCCGAACACATTGCCATCGGGCCCGGTGCCCACGAGCTTCATGCCGTCGTTCAGCGCCTGGCCGGCGATGCCGGGGTTCCAGTCGAAATCTTCCCAACCATCGCCCGCGGCGTTGACGTGCTGGAGCGAGGCGCTCCCGAACTGCCAGGTGGTCAGCTGGGCGGACGCCGTCGTGGTCGCCACGGCGAGTGCGGCACCGGCACACGCGAGAACGGTGTTCATCTGCATGAAGTGTTCCTTTGTTTCTCTCCCGGGCCGCGGCGGCGCGACGACCGCGCAACTGCCGCGACGTAGTCGGAGCGATACGCGGTCTGCTCGCGAGCTGTTCCCGGATCACGCGTTTTCGTTGTCCGCCTGCGGCGAGGGCGTTCGAGCTCGTTCCGGCCTGAAATCGCGCCTTGCTCACCGAAATAAACGCTCGCCGGGGAGCAGGCGGGGACGATGAGGCCTGCCGGGTGGGGCCCGCCCCGTGCCTCGTACGATGACTCATGGAACGGCCGGTGGCACTCATTACGGGCGGGGCAAAGCGGGTAGGCCGAGCGATCACGCACGCGCTCGCTCGCGCGGGCTGCGACGTGGTGGTGACCTACCGCACCAGCCGCGATGAGGCCCGGACGATCGCCGGCGAGGCAAGCCCGGCGAGCGTGCGGCTGATCGAGCTTGATCTGGCCGATCTTGATGCGGTGGAGCGGGCCGGGGGTGAACTCGCGTCGTCGCTCGGGCGACTCGACATCCTGGTGCACAACGCGTCCATCTACGGGCCCAGGCCGATCGCCGAGATGGACGCGGGCCATCTGCTCGAGATGTACCGTGTCAATGCCGCGGCCCCCCTGCTGCTGACCAAGCGGCTGGCGCCGCTGCTCGAGCGATCATCGCTGCCCGGCGGAGGATCGATCGTGGCGATGTGCGACATGCACGCGATGGGACGCCCGCGGAGGCACATGGCGGCGTACTCGATGAGCAAGGCGGCGCTGGTCGAGATGGTGCGGACGCTGGCGAGGGAACTGGCTCCCCACGTGCGGGTGAACGGCGTGGCACCGGGGGTGGTCGCGTTCCCTGATTCCGGCTTTGAATCGGACCCGCAGATGCAGCAGGCGTACCTCTCGCGGGTGCCGCTCGGCCGGTCGGGGACGCCCGACGATGCCGCCGAGGCGGTGCGCTGGCTCGCGATGGACGCGCACTACGTGACGGGCGAGATCGTGCGTGTGGACGGGGGGCGCTGGCTGTCGTGAGGACCGAAAGCAGACAGCAGACAGCAGACAGCAGACAGCAGACAGCAGACAGGCGAATGATCGGTCAGGTTGCTCGCTTGCCGAGCACCTTGGCGATATCGAAGTCGATGAAGTCGGCGTGGTGGAAGATCCAGCTTTCGATCGTCCGTTCGACCTTGTCGCCCTCGTGGCTGTGCGTCGCGACGATGTGCATCACCTCCGGCGGGATGCCGTGCTTATAGCACAACGCCACGCCGCTGAAGGGGTGCCGGAGCATCTCGCCGTAGAAGCCCTTGATGACCTTGCCCGCGGGGTCCTTGTCGAACTCGAGCATCTTGCCGACGTCGGCGAGCAGGCTGCCGGCGATGAGGTGATCGAGATTGACGGGGATACGGCCGCCGAACACCTTGCTGAGCACGCCCGCGATGGCGATGCACTGCATGCAGCAGGAATTGAGGTGCTCGACGAAGCGCAGATCGATCTTGCCGGCGAGGAGCGTGAACGGGATGGCTCGGATCTCGTCGAACGTCCAGCCCTTGCCGCCGCAGCCGGTGGTGAGCGCCTCGTTCCAGACGGCGGCGACCTTGTCGCGCAGGGCGGCATCCCGGATGTCCATGATGTTGGGGAAAAGCTGGGCGATGTCGGCGGTGGAATACGTGGCCATGGCAAAGGCTACCACGACGACCGCAATAATTCCCGCCGATCAGACTTCGACCGATTCAAACTGGACTTTTCCCTCCACCAGCCGGGCGAAGAACGCGTCGAGCCGGTCGATCCCCGTGACGCGGTGGACGAAGGCGGAGGCCCGGACCAGATCGGCACGCTGGACGAGCTCGAGTCGCCGGTCCTTGAGTTCGAGCCGCGTCCCGTAGAACGCGCAGCCCTCGTGGGCGATGAGCACGATCCGCTTGAGGCCGTGGACCTCGACGAGGAACTTGAGCTCGTCAACCACGCCCTGTTCTTCCAGGTGGGCCTGGGGATGGCCGGCGAGACAGGCGGGGCCACCAGGCAGCGCCACGCGGTCGTACCTGGGAAGGCCAAGGCCGTTGTGGAGAAAGTCGTCGAAGTGCTCGCCGATTCGACCGTCCGAGCAATAGATGGCGGCGGCATGGATACGCGAACGCTCGTACGGCAGGCGGCTCTCGTAGGAGGTCTGGGTCACGGTCATGGCACAGTCTACAGCGTTTGGCGGATGAAATCACGGTGAGGCGCGGGGAGCGAGTGCCGCAATCGGGCCGCGTCGGGGCTGCCGCGCTGAACGCCGCGCAAGGGTTGCATGAGTGTCGTTTCCGATAGAATCCCGGGCAGCGGCCGACGAGTGGCCGCCTGGAGTGTGCATGGCGGGCATCCTGGTCGTGGGCATTGCGGTCGTGGACGCCATCGCGCGTCCGGTGGATGCCATGCCCGCGCCGGGCGGGCTTCGCTTCTTCGACGACCTGACCATGACGACGGGCGGCTGCGCGGTGAATTGCGCGATCGCGCTTTCGCGGATCGGCGTCGCGTGCGACATCGTGGCGCGGGTCGGCCGTGACCCGCTGGGTGATTTCGTGGTCAGCGAACTCGAGCGCGGCGGCGTGAGCACCCGGCACATCGTTCGAGATGCCGATCGCTCGACGTCGTTCTCGTTCGTCGCCGTCCCTGCGAACGGCGAACGGGCGTTCCTGCACACGACCGGCGCCAACGCGACGCTGGCCCCGGCCGATGTCCCGGCGAGCCTGCTCTCGAACACGCGCTTGGTGTTCGTTGCCGGAACGATGCTGATGGATTCTCTGGACGGGACGCCGACGGCCGAGCTCCTGGCCGGCGCGAGGGCCGCCGGGGCACGGACGATGCTCGACACCGTGTACGTGGAGGGCCGGACGCGCGACCAGTGGCGTCGGCGGGTCGAACCGGCGCTGGAGCGATTGGACTACTTCGTCCCTTCCCGGGCCGAGGCCGCGGCGCTCGCCGGCACCGATGACGTGCGCGACGCGGCGGCCATGTTCCGGGACGCCGGCGCGAGGAACGTTGTCATCAAGCTGGGGGCGGAGGGCGCCGCGTGTCTTGATGAGCACGGGTCGTACACGCTGGTCCGAGCGTTCCGGGCCGACCGGGTGGTCGACGCAACCGGGGCGGGGGACTGCTGGTCGGCCGGGTTTCTTGCCGGGCTCGAGCAGGGGCTCGCGCCGGTCAACGCCGTGCGTCTCGGCAACGCGGTGGCGTGCGTGAGCGTTCAATCGGCGGGCGCGACGACGGGCATCCGGAGCATGGAGCAGGTGATGCAGGTCATGCGGGCCGGCGGCTGAACGCATACGGTCCAGAGATCGGACACCGCACTGGAGAGACAGGCGATGGGATGCACGGCTCGGCTCAACAGGCTGCTCGCATCGGACGGCCGGTGCTTCGACGTGGCGATCGACCACGGGTTCTTCGACGAGGCCTCGTTCCTGGCGGGCATCGAGGACATGCGGACGGCGGTGGGCCGCGTGTGCGAGGCGATGCCCGACGCCGTGCAGCTCTCGCCGGGGATGGCTCGGCACCTCCAGGACCGGCGCGGTCCCAAACCGGCGCTGGTGCTGCGGACGGACGTGGCGAACTGCTACGGGAACCCGCTTCCGCGCGTGCTTTTCTCGCGGCTCATCGAGGACGCGGTGGGCACGGCGGTCCGGCTCGACGCCGCGTGCGTGGTGGTGAACATCCTGCAGTTGCCGGGCCGCCCGGAGGTGCACGAGGCGTGCCTGGCGAACATCGCGGCGCTGCGAGCGGCCTGCGATGCGACGGGCATGCCGCTGATGGTCGAGCCGCTGGTGATGAAAGGGACCGAGTCGTACGGCGTGGATGGAGATCCCAAGAAGATCATCCCGCTCGTACGGCAGGCCGTCGAACTCGGGGCCGACATCATCAAGGCCGACCCGACCGAGGACCTTTCCATGTACGACAAGGTGATCGAGACCGCGGCGGGCGTGCCCGTGCTGGTGCGCGGCGGCGGCCGCGCCGCCAACGAGGTCATCCTGCAGCGCACGTTCGACGTGATGCGGCGCGGGGCGAGCGGGATCGTGTACGGCCGGAACGTCATCCAGCACCCGTCGCCTGTCCGCATGACGCGGGCCCTGATGGCGATGGTGCACGAGGACGCGACGGTCGAGCAGGGGATGCTGATCCTTCGCGGCGGGTAAGAGGGGGAGACGCGGGTGGCCGACCGGATCATCAATTTCGGCGTCATCGGGTGCGGGCTGATGGGGCGCGAGTTTGCGTCGGCCGCGGCCCGGTGGAATCACCTTGTCGGGATGAACGTCCGCCCGCGCATCGTCGCGGCGTGCGATACCTCCCCGAAGGTGCTGGGCGAGTTCTGCTCGGCGAATCCGGGGGTGCGCGCGCACGCGGATTACCGCGAGCTGCTGGCGGCCACGGACATCGAGGCGCTGTACATCGCGATCCCCCACCACCTGCACGAGGAGGTGTACGTGGCGGCGATCAACGCCGGCAAGCACTTCCTTGGAGAGAAGCCGTTCGGGATCGACCTTGCCGCGAACCGGGCCATCACCGCGGCGCTGCGGGCGCGGCCGGGACTGGTCGTGCGCTGCTCGTCGGAGTTCCCGTTCTTCCCGGGGGTTCAGAAGATCGCCGCGCTGATCCGGGCCGGTGACATCGGTCGGGTCCTGGAGGTGCGGTGCGGGCTTCTGCACTCGAGCGACATGGACCCGCTCAAGCCCATCAACTGGAAGCGGATGGTCGAGTTCAACGGCGCGTACGGGTGCATGGGCGACCTTGGGATGCACGCCGTCCACTTCCCTCTGAGGATGGGCTTTGCCCCGAGAGACGTCCGGGCCCTGCTGAGCAAGATCGTGGGCACGCGCCCCGACGGCAAGGGCGGGCAGGCGCCGTGCGAGACGTGGGACAACGCGCTGCTGGCGTGCACGGCGGTTGCGCCCGCGGGCGAGGCGTTCCCGATGCTGCTGGAGATGAAGCGCATCGCGCCCGGGCACATGAACACGTGGTTCATCGAGGTGTACGGGACGTCGTGCTCGGCGAGGTTCTCAACCAGGTCTCCGCGGACGCTCGAGGTGCTGCGGTACGAGCGCGGAAAGCCCCAGGCCTGGCAGGTGCAGGACCTGGGCTACGAGAGCGCGTACCCGGCGATCACCGGCGCGATCTTCGAATTCGGCTTCGCCGACGCGATCCAGCAGATGTGGTCGGCGTACTGCGACGAGGTCGCCAACGGGACACGCGGGATGCGCCAGCCGTTCTTCTGCGCGACGCCCGGCGAGGCCGCGGCGAGCCACGAACTGTTCGACGCCGCGCTGCGGTCAAATGCGGCTTCCAGCGTCGAGCCCGTGCGGGCGCCGAGCTTCATGTAACGCCGCCGCCGGGCATGTAACGCGCGTTCGAGCGCGAGCCGCCGCCGGAAATCACCGTTGATGTGGTGGGCGGGGGGCCGTATGCTCGAATCATCCATTGGAGATGCACATGAAATTGAACTCGACGGCCCGAGGTTTCCGGACTCTGCCGCTGGGTGCCGCCGCGTTGCTGGCGTCATTGGCGAACGGCCAGATCTGCCCGCCCGACGGGTGGATCCCGGTCTGGAGCGATGAGTTCAGCGGGACATCGCTGGACGGGTCCAAGTGGCGGGCGGAGAACGCGGCGCTGGTCAAGAACAACGAGCAGCAGTACTACCACCCCTCGCACGTGACCGTCGCCGACGGGTTCATGACGATCAAGAGCTCGAACACGCCCATGGGCGGCCGGCCGTACACGTCCGGGCTCATCGAGACCAAGGGCCGGTTCAACCAGCAGTTCGGCCGCATCGAGATGCGGGCCAGGCTGCCCAGGACCAAGGGGATGTGGCCGGCGTTCTGGATGCTGCCGGCCTCGAACCAGTGGCCGCCGGAGATCGACATCATGGAGCTGCTGGGCCACCAGCCCAACAAGGTGTACATGACGCACCACTGGGGCACGTGGCCGAATGTGCAGTCCGAGGGCGATTCGTATACCGGGCCGGATTTCAGCGCCGACTTCCACACGTTCCGGGCCGACTGGTACCCCGACCGGATCGAGTACTACATCGATGACGTGATGCGGGCCAAGCACGAGCAGGCGATCCCGGCCGAGCCGTTCTTCATCATCATCAACACCGCCGTGGGCGGCGACTGGCCCGGCAACCCCGACGTGACCACCGTGTTCCCGCAGTTCTTCGTCGTCGATTACGTCCGCGTGTACAGCTACGACCCCGCCAGGCAGCAGCTCAGCAACCCGGGGTTCGAGTCGGGCCTGACCGGCTGGTCCAAGTGGGGCAACTCGTTCACGCAGGCCGGTCAGCAGTACTCGGGTTCTAGCGCCGGCAAGATGTACGGCCAGTTCAACGGCGCGTACAACACGTCGGGCATCTACCAGGACATTCCCGTGCAGCCCGGCCAGAAGGTCCGGGCCGCCTCCAAGTGGTACAACTGGGCCAACGACTACATGCGCGGCGCGAACTTCGCCGAGATGCGCCTCGAGTGGCGCACCGCGGCCAACGCGCTGATCTCGTACGAATCCGTCCGCACGCTGGACGCGACCAGCCCGTCGAATGTTCACCTGCCCTTTGAGATCCGCGCCGTGGCGCCGGCGGGAGCCGCCAAGGCCCGGATGCTGCACATGTTCTTCCAGCCGGGAATGGACGCGGGCGCCGCGTTCGTCGACACGTGCGAGATGGGCGTGATCGACTCGTGCCCGGCGGACTTTGACCGGACGGGCTTTGTTGATCTCGACGACTACGACCGCTTCGTTCAGGCATTCGAGGCGGGGGAATCGTGCGCGGACTTCGACGGGACCGGGTTCGTGGACACGGAGGACTTCGACGCGTTCGTTCAGGCGTTCGAACTGGGCTGCTGAGCGGAGTTCGAGTTCAAGGCGTTTCACAGGCGGGCTGGGTACTCCGGCCCGCTTTTTTTCTTGTCGGGGCTTGTCTGCAAGCGCTTACATATGCTTGTTTTCCGGCGGTGAACACAATTTTGGGACAAATGCATCGATGGGGATTGACAAGTGACGTTTCTCCACGTTACTGTAACGTTACACGTCTGTCTCACAAGAATTGTCCCGCTCGCCGCCGACAGCGCCGGGCCGGGTCAGGGGAGGATCAGCCATGGCAACCGAGCAACCGACCGCCCGCCGCTCCGCAGGGTTCACGCTGATCGAGCTGCTCGTGGTCATCGCGATCATCGCGATGCTGATCGGGATCCTGCTGCCGGCGCTGGGCAAGGCCCGCGACGCCGGGCGGACGGCCGCCTGCATGGCCAACGTCCGTTCGCTGACGATGGCGGCCCACTTCTACGCCAACGACAACAAGGACCGCATCTGGCTGGACATCTACACGGACCCCAAGACTAAGCTGCGCACGACCTGGGCGCGGACGGAGATCTCCCCGAACGTGTGGAATCCGGGCCTGGTCTTCAACTACCTGGACACCGCCGACAAGATCGCCGAGTGCCCGAAGAACCGCCGCCGGGGACGCGACTCGACCAAGCAGACCCGGGCCGACACGAACCAGAACCTGTTCGGCGGCGAGTCGATGCTCGACTTTGATTACACGATGGTGCGCTGCACCGGCGGCGCCAAGCTGAGCGTCGACATCTACGCGGGCTACGTCGCGGCGGACCGTCCGACGCCGCTGAAGATCAGCGAGGCCGACGGCAAGAAGATCAC
>JAJVHS010000033.1 GCA_022072615.1 Phycisphaerales bacterium | reverse complement strand
GCCGCGGCCGCGCGACGTAAGCCCGGCAACCCCGTGCCCGGTTTTCCGAACCAACAATCGCACGGATGCGCCCGCTCACCACCCTCCAGTTCCTCTTCGTCCTGGCCGTGACGCTCCTGCTCTCGTTCCACGCCTACGCCGCCATCCGAGCCGCCCGCGAGACCTCCGCCCGCTTCCAGGCCGCCGCCGCCGCCGCCAACATCGACAGCGCCATCGACCTCAAGAAAAAGAACATCGCCGAGACCATTACCTTCGGCCTCTACGAGGGCGCGACCGAGCACAAGAACGACCTCGAGGCCCTCCACGACGCCGCCAACGCCGCCTCCGCCCTCGAGTGGCGGAACCTCCGCATCTTCTTCTATCTCTGCGGGGGCTCCGCCGTGCTCGCGCTCCTGCTCGGCCGGCTCTCCATCCGCAGCGACGTCTTCATCGCGACCCTGCTCGCCCAGTCCGCCGTCATGCTCGTACTCGGCGTCTTCACGCCCATGCTCAGCTTCATCAACGAGCGCGACCTCCCCGTCGTCGGACACGTCATCACCGAGGCCCAGACCAAGAGCATCTGGCACTCCGCCACCGCGCTCTTTGACTCCGGCAACGCCTGGGTCGGCCTCACCATCGTCGCCGCGAGCATGGTCCTCCCCACCACCAAGCTCGTGCTCCTCGCCCTCGTCCTGGCCAACCGCGCCCTGCTCGTCGACGGTGCCTCGCCCCGGCAGGATTCCGTCGAACGCAAGCTCGCCAAGCTCGCGTCGATGATCGGTCAGTTCTCCTTCGTCGACCTCTTCATCGCCGCCGTCTTCCTCTCCATCTTCGCGCTGCGCAGCTTCGAGGGCTCCACCGCCCGTTCCGAGCCGGGCCTCTACTACTTCAACACCTACTGCACCGTCAGCCTCGTCGCCGGCATCCTCGCCTGGCGCGCTCCCAGGCCGCGCTGGCAGCCGCCGCACTGATCCTCCACCGCGATCACGCATGCCCGATTTGCGAGTGCGCCCCGCACCGGCGGCGCCCGGCCCGCTCGCTGCCCGCGACCCAGCAGGAGCACCAAAGGCTCCATCAACCAGCGCCGCCGATGAATGCGCGAGATGCCCGGCGGCTCACGCCGGCCGTATGCCCCGGTAGAACTGCTGAACGCGGTCCGATTCCTGACGCCGCACCATCTCCAGCACCTGCCGCGGGATCTTCCACTGGTTCTGATCACGCGTCACGTTCGCCGCGTGCTCGGTCATGCACCGATACAGGAACTTGAACGCGTCCCGCGGCTGGCGCATCTGGTCCAGCGCGTCCACCAGGTCCTGCCGCGTCACGTCCTCCGCGAACAGGTCCAGCAGCGACATCGGCGCCGCCCCCGCCGACCGGCACGCGAGCATCCGCGACTCGCACAGGTCGTACAGCATCGCCCCGCTCCACGCGAGCTGCTCGACGAACCCCTGCTTGTCCATCCGCGCCTGCTGGAAGAACGCGCTCGACTCCTTCATGAGGAGGTGCCGCAGCTCGATCGGCAGCAGCAGCTTCACGCCCAGGCCTTCCTGCTGCAGGAACTTGTTGTTGAGCAGCGGCCACACCACCGCACGCATCCGGTCCGGGTCGCCGCTCACCAGCGTCGGCTCGTCCACCCGGTCCACCACGATGATGATCCCGACGTACCCCAGCGCCTCCAGCACCCGCCGCAGCTTCCCGAGCATCGCGTACCGCGGCGCATCAGAGTCGCTCATCGGCAGGCTCGACCAGTCCCGCCACCGCCTCGGCAGCTTCCACACCACCCGCCCGAACGACAGGTCCCCGCGCCGCACGCACCGCACCTGCTTGCGCAGCCGGGCCCCCACCGCCCGCGTCAGGATCCGCTGCAGCAGCGTCACCTTGAACAGCGGCACCAGCCACAGCGCCGCCAGCACGATCGCCGCGAACGGATTGGGAACGTCAAACCCGGCCTTCCCCTCCACCCAGCCCTCGAAGAAGTACACCGCCGCCGCCGGGATCCACCCCACCGCCGCCGCCACGATCCACGCCAGGCGCGTCCACTCCGGCCACACCCGCAGCACCGACCGCATCTCGCTGGCTCGGTCTTCCGCCTCCGCCGGCCGGTCGTAGATCGCCTGCAGAAGCAGCAGATCGCGCTTGAGCGTCGGCTCCCACCGCCGCACCCGCTGCTTGGGCGTCCGCTTGGATTCCGTCGGCAGGTCGATCGCCCCCGCCGCCACCCCGTTGCTCAGGATCGCGTCCATCAGCCGCGGCACCGCAAGGTGCAGCACGGCGTCGATGTGGTCCACCAGCCGGATCGTCTGGAACGACTCCAGCGGCGTCTTCCCGACCGCCACCTGGTGGATCCGATCCAGGAACGGATTCAGATCATCGTGCACCAGCAGCAGCACCCGGGCACTGGGATGGTCCAGGTTGTGCGACCGGATCCGCTCGGTCATCTGCATCCGGATCGCCGTCTTCCCGCTCCCCTTCTCGCCGAACACCACCGACGTCGACGGGTGATACGGATTGCCGAGCAGCTTCTCAAAGTCGCTGTGGAACGCCGGACGCGCCGCCCTGATCGACCCTTGCTTTCCCTCGCCCGCCGGCGATCCGTTCGCCGCCGTCGCGCTGGCGGTCACCCGCTCGACCGACCGAGCATCAGAACCCATCATCTTGGCGAACACCGCGTCGGAACGGGCTTCCTCGTCCCGGAAGGGGTTCTCGGTGATCTGCCAATGCTGAAGGAGATCCGCCAGCGTCATTGTCCCAGTCCCTGCACGCCCCGGCCCCGCGCTCGGCCCAAGGGCCGCGCGCAAGGTACCCCGGTCACACGCCGAACATGGGCTGGCGAAGACGCCGGCCCGGCGCGCGCCGGCCATCCAGAGCATATCGGACCAGACATTGTCCGGGGTCAAGCCGCGCCAGTTTCAACCGGCGCACCGCCAGATTCGCATCGAACGCCGCGGCCCTGATTCCGCCTCACGGCGTCTCGCGGACCGGCGTCGGCTCGGGCTTGCGGACGTAGACGTCCATCCGGCGGTAGTTCTCACTCGGAACGGGCATCTTGTTCTCCAGGCCGCCCGATGTGCGACCCAGCTCCCATTCCTCCCACCGCATCTCGTCGGGCAGCTCCAGGTTGTCGGCGTTGCGGCCCTTGTAGAAATGCACCACCAGCTCGCGGTCGGGCGGAATCTCGTAACTCCAGAGTATTTCAGAAGTTCGAGTGTCCCGGAGCTGCACCGTCAGCGGCACGTGCGACGTGCTGGGATACGTGAACGCATCCCGTGCAAACCCGTCACCGCCCGGCTTGTACGACGCTCCGCAGCCGGTCAGAAGCACGGCGACTCCCGCCGCAAGGCACGCCCCAAGGCCAGTGGAAATCCGGTGCATGCGGCTGGATACGCGGAAGGTCATCGAGTGGTTCTCCGGGCCGATCCCAAGCAACCCCTTGAGTCGGTGGGTCGCATCCTATGGCGGTCCGTCCCCTCGTGACGCAACGCCGCCCCGACTGAGTATCGTCCAAACCGCCCGGGCATCTTCGCCAACCCGCACTTCCGCGGCACCGGCCGGCCCCTCCGCCCGCCCTCCTCGCGGCCTTGGCCCGGCGTCCAGGTCACCCCGCGCCCGCCCGCTCGCGCCCCCGCGCCGGGCACGCAACAATCCGCCGGTGCCACCGCTCCCCAACATCCGCGTCGGCCACGGCTACGACCTCCACCGGCTCGAACCCGTCGCCCCCGCCGGGCCCGGGCGACCGCTCATCCTCGCGGGCGTGCGCCTCGACGCGCCCCGCGGACCCGTCGCGCACAGCGACGGCGACGCCCTCTTCCACGCGATCACCGACGCGATCCTCGGCGCGCTGGCGCTCCCCGACGTCGGCCAGCTCTTCCCCGATACCGATCCGCGCCACGAGTCCCAGGATTCCTCCGTCTTCCTGCGCGAAGCCGCGGCCCGGGCACGCGCGGCCGGCTACCGCGTCGTCAACCTCGATGCCACCGTCATCCTCGAGCGTCCGAAGATCGGCCCGCACAAGGAGGCCATGCGCGAGAGCACCGCCCGCGCGCTCGGCATCGACCCGTCACTGGTGAACATCAAGGGCAAGACCCACGAGGGCGTGGACGCCGTCGGCGAAAGCCGAGCCATCGAAGTCCACGCCGTCGTCCTGCTCGCCGGCGACTGACCTCCCCGCATTCATGCCGCCTCTGTGCCTCCGTGCCTTTGTGCCTCTGTGCCTTTGTGCCTTTGTGCTCTTGTGCCTTTCCTCGATGCCTCGATGCCTTGCTGCCTCGATGCCTTCCTCCTACAGCACGAAGCTCCGCTCCCGCCACAGCTTCTCCACCATCGCTCGCACCCCGGCCCCGGCACCCAGGCTCTGCCCGCACGCCACGAGCAGATCGACCATCCCCTCGTAGTCGCTCCGCGCGATGAACTCGCGCTCGATCGTCGCCTTTCGCGTATTGGTCCCCGCCTGCACCGCGTCCAGGTCCGCCATGTTGTGGTAATTGCCGAGCGGGAGGCACACGCACGTCGCCTCGTACCCCGCGTCGCAGAACACCGACGCCTCGCACGCCCCGCCCGCCATCAGCTTGCGCTGCCACTTCCACGCCGGCAGCTCGCTGAGCTTCTGCGCCGCCCGCACCGTTGACGGCCCGCCCGCGACCGCTTCGGCCCGCTTCGCCACCGCGTCCGTCAGCGTCGGCGAGAACACCGACACCCGGTCGCCCACGCGCACGATCGGCCCGCCCCCGATCGGTGAATCCGCGAACGACCGCGAGTTTTCCAGCGCGATCACCCGCGCCTCCACCGGCATCGTCCGCTCCCGGCACGCCGCGATCGCCCCGACGAACCCGATCTCCTCCGCCCGCGTGAACAGCAGCCGCACGTCGTTGCGGCTCGCGCTCCCCTCCGAGCCGAGCACGTCGTACGCCGCCAGCGCCGCCGCCAGCGCGGCAAGATCGTCGCACGCGGGCGTGTGCACCATCCCGCCGATCTCCTCCGCCCGCGGAAGGTCCCACGTCCCCACGTCGCCAACACCGAGCGTGCCCGCATCCCGCCCCGCGTCCAGCTCAACCAGGTAGTGCCCGAACGGGCTCGGCCGCGTCCCGCCGGCCGCCGTCAGCATCGGCGCCTCGACCTTGCTCTCGATCCTCCCGCCGATCCTCGTGTCCGCGCTGTTGAACAGCGCCACGCGGGTCCCGGCGAAGTAATCCTCCATCACGCCGCCGCGGAACGACACCTCCACCACGCCGGGCGACACCACCCGCTCGATCACGAACGCCGGATGGTCCAGGTGCGCCGTGAAGTACACCGGCCGCCTCCCCTCGCCGCCCGCCGTGCCCGCGTCGGCCCCCGTGTCGACCATCGAGATGTGCATGTTGCCGGCGCCGTCGCGTGTCAGCCTCATCCCCGGCCGACGGGCCACCCACCGCTCGATCCACGCGATGACCCGCTGCTCGCGCCCCGCCGCCGTCGGGATCGACGTGACGTCGAGCAGCCACGCCAGATGATCGGCCCGCTGCGCCGTCGAGATGGTGATGCTATTGGACATTCACCAAGCGTATGACTCACACCCCTTTGTGCCTTTGTGCCTCGGTGCCTCCGTGCCTTTGTTTGCCCTTTCTCCCCCCTACCCTCCCGCCATGGTCGAGATCAACGTCGTATACGCCGGAAACAAGAAGTGCGACCTCAGGCACCCCGAGGGCGCCACCCTCCGCACCGATGCGCCAAAGGACATCGGCGGCGACGCCACGGGCTTTTCGCCCACCGACCTCGCCGCCGCGAGCCTGGCCACCTGCGTCGTCACGACCATGGCCATGTTCGCCGCTCGGCACGGCCTGGAGCTCGCCGGCATCCGAGCCGAGGTCCAGAAGCACATGACCACGCCCCCCGCGCCGCGCCGCATCCAGCGCCTGCCCGTGGTCGTGCACCTGCCCCAGACCGTCCCCGTCGACATGCGCCAGCGGCTGGAGAACGTCGGCAATACCTGCCCGGTGAAGCTCAGCCTGCACCCCGAGATCGACGCGCCCATCGAATACCGCTACGAGTGACCGCGCGTGCCACCGATGGCCGTGCCACGGAACTCGAGTTGCCGTGCCACTGACCTCGCCCCGCGAGGTCAGTGCTGATCGTCACCGGGCCGACAACCGCGCGCGTGCGGCCCCGCGTTGCCGCGCCCCCGGCGATTTTTCAAAGAAATCCCAAAAAACCGCAAAAGATGGTCTCCCCAGCATTTGCGCCTCTCTCGGTGCCCCTCCCACCAGCGCATCGACCACCGGCGCGCGCACGCCGCGGCCCCTTCCCCGTCAGGGTGGAGCGTCGCCGCGACGGTGCAACGCCAGGGTCCCGCGACGGGAATGCCGGAGAAATCCGGCCGCGGTCCCGCGAAGGCCCGGGCCGATCGCCGCCGCGTCCGCCGCTCCACGGTCGCCTGAGTCATCAGATCTGGCGCTGGTCCGGGGCCCCTTGGCGGGCGGCTCCCGAGCACCCGCGCCGTTCCTGGCGCTCATCCGCCCGTTTCCGGAACCGAGCGATTCCCGCACCGATCCGGGGACCGCGCCGCTCGGCTCCTGGAAAAATGATCAACATCTCCCGCCGGTTGCCCGCGTGCTCCCGACGCCGCGCTACACGAGCTTGAGCGCGTAGAAGATCGCCGTGAACACCAGGTCCGCGATGATGATCGCGACCACGCACTGCACCACCGTGCCCGTCGTCGCGCGGCCCACGCCCGCGGCGCCGCCCGTCACCCGCAGCCCGTTCCCGCACGCGATCACCCCGATCAGCATCCCGAACAGCGTCGCCTTGCCGACGCCCGTCAGGAAGTCGACGAGCTTGGCCTGGTCGAGCATGTTCTGCACGAAGGTCGCGTAGGGAATGTCGAGCACCGTCACCCCCACCAGCAGCGCCGCCGCCACCGCGACCACGTCGCTGATCACCGCCAGCGCCGTCATGCTCACAAGCGCCGCCAGCACGCGCGGCACCACCAGGAAGCGCACCGGGTTGAGCGCGTGCGCCTCCAGGGCCTCGACCTCCTCGCTCACCACCATCGTGCCGATCTCCGCGGCGATCGAGGCGCCCGCGAACCCCGTCAGCACGATCGCCCCGATCAGCGGGCCCAGCTCGCGCAGCACTGCCACCGCGATGATGTTCGCGACCAGGTCCTTGCGCCCGAACTCCTCCAGCGGCGGCGCGAGCTGGAACGCCAGGATGAACCCTACCGCGCCCGACACCACCGACACGATCCCGATCGAACGCACCCCTACGCGCACGATCTGCGACACGATCGCCTGCCGGCCGATCCGCACGCGCCGGCCGAACACGCCGCGCGCCAGCCACCGCCCGGCCTCGACCAGCAGCAGCAGGATCGACCCCACGTGGTCCAGCAGCGACAGCACCCGCTCCCCGACGAACGCCACGGGGACCAGCACCAGCGGTGTCTTGTTCTCGGTCGGAGGAGTCGCCATGAACCGTCAGTACCCCCCGCGCATCCTCAGGATGCCAGCGCCGCGTCCTTGGTCTCGACGATCTCGAACACCGTGTGCAGCCTCGCCACCTCGAACACCGAACGGACGTTGGTGTTCAGCCCCGCCAGGATCAGCCGGTAGCGGTTCTTCTTGGCCATCTGCAGCGCCTCGACCAGCGTCGCCACCCCGGGCGTGTTCATGTACTCGATCCCCGTCAGGTCCACCACGATCCGCTCGGGCTTGGCGTCCTGCGCCTTGCGCAGCCACTGGCGGAACTGCGGCGCTTCGGAGTAGGCGATCTCTCCCTGCGGCGTGACGACCACCGCCTTGCCCACCTGCTCGAACCTCACTGTCAAACCCGGCTGATCCGCCATGGTGTCCTCACCTCTCGCCGGCACGCGCGGCCGGATTTTCCAACGTCTTGTCCGCGGGGTCGGCCGGGCCGGCCTTCGGACGGTCGTACTTCACCAGCGTAAGCCGCATCCCCACCGGCTGGCGCTTGGAATACTCGGCGAAATCCATGACCTCGCGGATGATGTGCACCCCAAGCCCGCCCGGGCGGATGTCGCACAGGTCCCGCCCGGCGATCTGCTCGGGCTCCACGTGCGGCGCCTCGTCCTCGATCACGATCTGCATCCCCGGTCCGCGTCCGGAATCCGGCAGCAGCCACAGCTTGATCCAGATCGGAGCGTCCGTCCGCCGCTTGTACCCGTGCCGGATCACGTTGCACAGCGCCTCGTCCAGCGCCAGCGCCACCTGCGCGCACGACGTGGCCGACAGCCCCGCTTTCTCCGCCACCGACGACAGGAGCCCGCGCGCGCCGGCCAGGAACCGGGGGTCGCTGCACATGTGCAGCGTCACCTCCGGCGATCGGGTCTCCACCAGGGTTTCTGCACCGGCCGGTCGGGAAACGGTCATCGTTGGGCGTCCTCCACCTGTCCCCCGACGGCCCCGCTCACCCCGCCGTCGGCCGCGTACCGCCGCCAGCGATCGATCGCCTCCGCCCGGCCCGCGTCGTCGGCGGAAAAGTCGTACCCGAACGTCTCGCCGGTGATGTCCTCGAGCGAATGGATCGCGACCATCCGCACCGCGGGGTCGTCGCTGTCGAGCATCGCGACCAGCGCGGGAACGGCGGACGGGTCATCCGACGCCGCGGCCCGGACCGCCGCCTCCATGCGCTGCTGGGGGAGCGCCGAATCCAGCCCTTGCGGGGCCCGGGGCGTGCAGCCCCCGGCCAGCAGCGCCGCCGAAGCGCAGAAAAACCATGAATGCCGCTCGAGCCGCATGGGCCTCATGGTACCGTCCGCTGGGCGTGCGGGCTCCGGGCGTGGTCCTCCTCCGGGGAACCGGCCTAACGTTGCGGTTTCCCGGAACCGGCGGCGAGCCGGCGAGCCCCCTCGCTTTTCGCGGTGCACCCCATGTCCACGATCCACGACGAGATCGTCCCGGTTGTTGATTTCGGCGGCCAGACCGCCCAGCTCATCTGCCGTCGCGTGCGCGAGGCCGGCGTCTTCTCGCTGCTCGTCACCCCGCGCATGTCCGCCGCGGAGCTGGCGCGCCTCAAGCCCAGGGGCATCATCCTCTCGGGCGGGCCCAAGAGCGTGTACGAGCCCGGCGCGCCCACCATGGACCCGGGCATCCTCGACCTGGGCGTCCCGGTGCTGGGCGTCTGCTACGGCATGCAGCTGGCCTGCCAGCTCCTGGGCTCCAGGGTCGTCCCCGGCGAGTCGCGCGAGTTCGGCCGCGCCAACCTCGCCATCACCGACCGCAAGGACCTGCTCTTTGCGACCATTCCCGACCGCACCACCGTGTGGATGTCGCACGGCGACCAGGTCTCGGAGGTCTCCGGCATCGGCATCGAGCCCATCGCGCTCACGAGCACCTGCCCGGTCGCGGCCATGCGCATCACCACCGGCGGACGCCGGATCTACGGCGTCCAGTTCCACCCCGAGGTGACCCACACCCCGCACGGGTCGGACCTCATCCGCAACTTCGTCCACGAGATCTGCGGCTGCCGCGGCACGTGGAAGATGTCCGACTTTGCCGACCAGACCGCCGCCCAGATCAGGTCCGCCGTGGGCGACGGCCACGTCATCTGCGGCCTCTCCGGCGGCGTCGATTCCGCCGTCACCGCCGCGCTCGTGCACAAGGCCATCGGGTCCCAGCTCACGTGCGTCTTCGTCGACACCGGGCTCCTGCGCAACGCCGAGCGCGACCTGGTCGAGCAGACCTTCCGCGACCACTTCCACATCGACCTGCGGGTCGTCGACGCCTCCGAGCAGTTCCTCTCCGACCTCGCGGGCATCACCGACCCCCAGGAGAAGCGCCGCCGCATCGGCCACCGCTTCATCGACGTGTTCAAGCAGGCCGCGCGGAGCATCCCCGGCGCCTCGTTCCTCGCCCAGGGCACCCTCTACCCCGACGTCATCGAGTCGGGCCACGGGCACGCGGGCGAATCCGCCAACATCAAGCTCCACCACAACGTCGGCGGCCTGCCCGCCGACCTGGGGTTCCAGCTCGTCGAACCGCTGCGCGAGCTCTTCAAGGACGAGGTCCGCAAGCTCGGCGAGGTCCTGGGCCTCCCCGATGCGCTTATTTGGCGGCACCCCTTCCCCGGCCCGGGCCTTGCCGTCCGCGTGCTCGGCGAGGTGACCCGCGCCAAGCTCGACATCCTGCGTGAGTGCGACGAGATCCTGCTCGAGGAGATCGTCGCCGCCAGCCTCTACCGCTCCACCAGCCAGGTGTTCGCGGTGCTGCTGCCCGTGCAGTCGGTGGGCGTGATGGGCGACGGGCGGACCTACGACAGCGTGGTGGCGATCCGGGCGGTCGAGACCCAGGATTTCATGTCCGCGGACTGGTGCCGGCTGCCCTACGACGTTCTCGGCCGCGTCTCCTCGCGGATCATCAACGAGGTTCGCGGGGTGAACCGCGTCGTGTACGACATCTCGAGCAAGCCGCCCGCGACGATCGAATGGGAATGAGCAAGGACGTCCGGAACGACTGGTCGCACGCATCAAGGCGGAACCGATGAACTGGTGGGTCGCCGATCTCTATCAATCCAGTCCCGCGCTGCTGGTCTCGTGGGCCTTCTGGATCATCTTCTCGATCACCCTGCACGAGCTCGCGCACGGGTGGGCCGCGCTGCGCGCCGGTGACGATACCCCGCGCGTCACCGGGCACATGACCTGGAACCCCCTCGTCCACATGGGCATGACCAGCCTGGTCATGTTCGCGATCGTCGGCATCGCCTGGGGCGCGATGCCCGTCAACCCGTCCAACTTCCGCGGGCGGCACGACGACGCCAGAGTCGCCGCCGCCGGGCCGGCGATGAACCTGGGGCTGGGCCTGACCGCCTGCGTGCTCGCGGCGGCGTGGTTCTTCATCGGGCCACGGGTCGCGCCCCAGCACCTCGACGACAACGTCGCGATGTTCTTCCTCGTCGGCGCGGCCGCGAACCTCGCGCTGATGATCCTCAACCTCATGCCCTTCCCGCCGCTCGACGGGTCGCGCGTGATCGCCTCGTTCGTCCCGAGCTACCGCAACCTGATCTACAGCGACCAGGGACCCATGATCGCCCTCTTCGGCCTGATCATCGTGTTCTACGCGCTGGGCGGGCGTGTCTTCGAGTGGTCGATCGCGGCCGCCCACTTCATCATCGGCTTCCTCGTGCAGACCTTCGGCCCCTCCGTGGTGCCCTGACATCAGCGCCGTCCCGGCACGCTACCGGCTCCCCGCCAGCTCGATCGCCTTCCACGCCGCGTCGCTCCAGGGCCACTGCCGCGTGATCCGGGCCAGTTCCTTCCGAGCCGCCGCCGGGTCGAGCTTCCCCGCGGCCAGCGCCTCGCCGAACGCCGCGACGTCCTGCTCGGCCCCTTGGGCGGCCTGCTCCCGCGCCTCAGGCGGGTCCATCCACACCATGGCCTCGTTCAGCCGAGCCGCCGACGGCACCTCGTGCCCGAGGTCGTCCCACGCAAAGAGCCGGACGTTGCAGCCGTCCCGCTCGAACACTTCGACGGCGCGCTCGATCTCGACGCGGTTGAAATCGCGCCCGCCGGTGATGACGGCCAGCGGACGCTTCTTGAACTGCGCAAAGAGCTTGGCCGGCGGACGCCGGAACCCGCCCGCCCAGAACCCGCCGACACCCGTGGGCAGATTCTGGTAGCACGACACCCCCACGACCGGCACACCGCCGGCGAAGATGTCGGGGAAGCACCCGACCATGATGGAGGCGAGTCGGCCTCCGCCCGAAACCCCGGTGACGAAGACCCGCGACGGATCAACGTGGAAGCGACGAGCGACGGTCGCGAGCCCGTCGAACGCGAGCTGGAGCCGATCGGCCATCGGGTGCGAGTTGCCCATGCCCGCAGCGCCCACCGCGACCAGGTACAGCTCGTCGAGCGAGTCGTGGTACGCGGCGGGGATCTGCCCGGTCTCGGTCGGGTCGATCCACACGAGCACGCCCGCCGGTCGGCGCGGCGTGTACCCGCGCGGCAGGCGGACGAAGATCTCCTGCGTCGCGAGCACCCGCGTCACGCCCTCGACGGCGGTCCGGCCGCCGTTGAGCAGCCGCTCGCCGAGCATCTCCTTATCGAGCGTGAACCAGCCGGGCACGTAGGGGCCCGCGAGCCTCTCCGTCCGGCCGATGGCGGGCTCGTGGTCCGGCGGGAGCGGCTCGAAGCCGCCCGCGTAGTGGTTCCAGCCCGCGACGAGCTGGCCCATGACCTCGGGCTTGACCTTCGACGCGCGGCTCCGCTGGTTCGAAGGGTCCAGCTCGAAGACGATCCACGACCCCGACTGCGTCTGGGCGAGTTCGACGGTCTTGCGCCGGTCCCTGGCGACGAGCGTGAGGTACGCGACCCGCTCGGCGCTGTCCACGAGGTCTTCGGGCGGCGTGCCCGGGCCGGCCGACCGCAGCAGCCTCGCCTCGGGCCCCTTGAGCACGACCATGACGCCCGCGAGCTTGGCGAGCATCGGCGAGTCCTCGGGGATCGCCGATGGGTCGTCCGGGATCGACGACGACACGATGACTTTTTCCGCCGGCCCGGCGCCGACGTCGAGCGGGTTGACGGGCGGGGCGGCGTGCGCGAGCCACGCCGGCAGCAGCGCCGCCAGTTGGGCCGCCAGTTGCAAGTCGAAAAGCGCCCTCCACGGGCGCGACCCGACGTAGCCCGGTGCGATCCTGGTCATGATCGATGCTACGGCTCGACGAGCGGTCTGTTCCGCGGCCGCCGCCCACCGGGCCCGGGCGGGCCCGATTCCCTGACGCTCCAAAACCAAGTACGATGCGGTCGGTCAAGCCTGGAGAAACACCCGTGATCCATCCATCGTCGTTCGCACGCGGCCTCTTGCTGGTCCTGTGCCTCCTGCTGGGCGCGTGCGAGCCGTCCTCCGACAGCAAGACCAGAACCATCAACGGCGGGTCGCCGGGATCCCGGGCGCCGGACAGCTCGGCGGCCGGGGCGCCGAAGGACTCGGGCGCGGCTCGATCGGGAACGCCGGATGCCGCGGCCGACGCCGCGACGGCCGACAGACCACTGCGCATCGCCGTCGTGCCCAAGGGCACGACCCACGACTTCTGGAAGTCGATCCACGCGGGGACCATCAAGGCGGCGAGGGAGCTCGGGAACGTCGAGGTGACATTCCGCGGGCCGGAGCGCGAGGACGACCGCCAGCAGCAGGTGGACCTCGTGCAGAACCTGATCTCGGCGGGGTACGACGCGATCGTGCTCGCGCCCCTGGACGACAAGGGGCTGGTCGCTCCCGTGAGGCAGGCCGGTGAGGCGAAGATCCCGGTCGTGATCTTCGACTCGGGGCTCGCGGCCGAAGCGGGCAAGGACTTCGTGAGCTACGTCGCGACGGACAACTACAAGGGCGGCCAGCTCGCGGGAGAGAAGATGGTCGAGCTCGTCGGCGGCAAGGGCCGCGTCCTGATGCTGCGGTACGCGGAGGGTTCGGCGAGCACGGCCCTGCGCGAGCAGGGGTTCGTCGACGCGGTGAAGGCCGCGCCGGGGATCGAGCTGGTGGACCCCAAGCGATACGCCGGCGCGACGCGGGCCACCGCTCAGGAGGCCGCCGAGAACCTCCTCACGGCCAACACCGACCTCGCGGGCATCTACTGCCCGAACGAGTCGTCGACGTTCGGGATGCTGCTCGCGATCCGGGGCAAGGGGCTGGCGGGGAAGGTGAAGTTTGTCGGCTTCGATGCGAGCCAGGGCCTGATCGAGGCGATGCGGGCGAAGGAAATCGACGCGCTCGTCGTCCAGAACCCGATCAAGATGGGCTACCTCGCGGTGAAGACCGCGGTCGGGCACATCCGGGGCGAGACCGTGGAGCAGGAGATCGACACCGGCGTCGCGATCATCACGAGCGCGACCGTCGACAACCCGGAGAACAAGGACCTGCTCGATCCCGATCTGGCCCAGTACCTCGGCCGCTGACGGGGCCGGTGGACGTGCTCGCCGCTGTGCAATGACCGCGACTTCCTCACGCATGTTCCGGGTCCTGGCGCCCCTGACGGGGCTGCTGTTCGTGGTGCTGCTGTTTGCCGCGATCCCGCCCCATCACGGGGTGACGGTGCTGCAACTGCGGACGATCCTCGTGCACACCGTGATCGTGGCGGTCGCCGGGCTCGGGATGACGATGGTCATCGCGTCGGGCGGGATCGACCTCTCGATCGGGTCGGGCGTGGCGCTGGCGGGGGTGACCGGCGCGCTGGCGCTCGACCACGGGTGGCCGCTGTGGGGCGCGGTGCTGGCGTCACTGGCGACGGGAACGGCGTGCGGGCTCTACAACGGGGTGCTCATCACGGCGCTGCGGCTGCCGCCCTTCATCGCGACGCTGGGGACGCTGGGCTTCTTCCGCGGCGTGGCGAAATGGATCGCCGGGAGCAGCCCGATCTCGCCGAGCGACATGCACGGGTTCAACACGTTCCTGCAGCCGCAGCCGCCGGAGAACCTCCGGTGGATGATCGTCGCGCCGGGGGTGTGGCTGCTGCTGCTGCTCGCGCTGGGCGTGGCGGGGCTGATGCGATCGACGGTGTTCGGGCGGAACATCCTGGCGATCGGCGGGAACGAGACCGCGGCGCGGTACGCGGGGATCTCGATCCGCGGCGTCAAGACGGCGGCGTACGCGCTGGCGGGCCTGTTCGTCGGGCTCGCCGGGCTGCTCCAGTTGTCGCGGCTGACGCAGGGCGACCCGACCGTGGCGGCGGGTCTGGAGCTGGACGTGATCGCGGCGGTGGTGATCGGCGGCGCATCGCTCGCGGGCGGGACGGCGTCGATCGCCGGGACGCCGTGCGGGGCGCTGATGAATGCGTACCTGAACAACCGCTGCTCGCTGCTGGGGTGGCCGACGTTCGTGCAGCAGATGATCGTCGGGCACATCATCATCGCGGCGGTAAGCGTGGATTTGTGGCGCAGGAGGCGGAGTTAGCAACCTCGTGCACCGACGCTGGGATCCTGTGCTTTCTCCGTTTTTTCTTCCTCCTTTTTCTTGTCTTTTCTTCTGATCCCGAAGGGATCATGTGAATGTCGCCACGGGTGAGCGAAGCGAACCCGTGGAGAAGAGCTCGGAGCATCAAGTAATTGTTCCGATTTCCAGAGCCCCGAAGGGGCGAAGGAGTGGTGACCTACTCAGTGACATATTGCGGCTGGTAGTCGACGGCGTGCGCGTCGAGCAACCGCAGGAGTTCCGACTTGAAGTCCTCTTTCCGGTGGTGCTCTGCCTGTCGCGCGATATACGCCTTGACTGCTTGTTCCTGCGACTTGCTGACTGTGAAGACCGAGTAACCCTCCTGCCACGCAAACGACTTCTGTCCCGCGAAGGTCGCGTGAACCCAGCCGGACGACCGTGATTTGACCGTGCGCAGCAGGTCCGCGATCGCGCCGTCCGTGCGCCAACGGAGGTACAGGTGCACGTGGTCCGCGATTCCTCCGATGTCGTAGAGCACGCCGCGCTCCGCTCGGATGATGCCGCCGATATAGCCGTAAAGGCGCGGTGCGATCTCCTCGGAAATGCACGGCGTGCGGTGCTTTGTCGAAAAGACCACGTGCAGAAGAATCTGCGAGAGAGTTCCCGGCATGGCGCACCCTCCGCGTCTGCTCGTCGCGCGCAAGGTGAGCGTAGCTGTTGCTCCGCCTCGTCGAGGCGGCGATCAGTTTCCACGTGCGAGCACGAGGCCCTTTCACGACGGGTTCGCTTCGCTCACCCGTCGCTACCACCCGGTGTCCCTCCGGGACACATCAAGGAGAGGTAACTCGGCATACGCCAGTCGCCCGTCACGCGTCGACGCTCAGGCCTTCTTGCCCTTGCCCCGCCGCACCACCCGCACGCCGGGCATGCCGGCCTTCTTCTTGGCCTTGCCCTCCTGGAGCTCCGAGCGTTTGACCTTCTGCGTGCCCGCGTCGCGCCGCTTCTTCAGTCCCGCGACCTGGTCGCGCAGGGCCGCCGCCTTCTCGAACTCCATCGCCTGCGCCGCCTCGAACATCTCGCCCTCGAGCTGCTTGATCAGCTCGTCGACCTCGAACGACTCCTCGGCCGCGCCCAGCGCCTCGCGGGCGGTCTTGCGGGCCTTGAGTGAGACCTCCATGCCGCGGCGGATGGCCTTCTGGATCGTCTGCGGCGTGATGCCGTGCTCGGTGTTGTACGCGACCTGCTTGGCGCGGCGGCGCTCGGTCTCCTCGATCGCGGCCTGCATCGCGGGCGTCATCGTGTCGGCGTACATAATGACCTTGCTGTTGACGTTGCGGGCGGCGCGGCCCATCTGCTGGATGAGCGAGGTCGGCGAGCGCAGGAAACCCTCCTTGTCGGCGTCGAGGATGCACACCAGCGACACCTCGGGCAGGTCGAGGCCCTCGCGGAGCAGGTTGACGCCGACGAGGACGTCGAACTCGCCCTGGCGCAGATCGGCGAGGATCTGCACGCGGTCGAGGGTCTCGATCTCGCTGTGCAGGTAGCGGACGCGGAAGCCCTGCTGGTCGAGGTAGCTGGTGAGGTCCTCGCAGAGGCGCTTGGTGAGCGCAGTGACGAGAACCCGCTCGCCCTTCTCGACGCGGACGCGGGTCTCCTCGATGAGGTCGGGCACCTGACCGCGGGCGGGCTTGACCTCGACCTGCGGATCGAGCAGGCCCGTCGGCCGGATGACCTGCTCGGCGACGTCGCCGCCGACGCGCTCGAGCTCGTACGGCCCGGGCGTGGCGCTGACGAACATGATCTGCGGGACGATGGCCTCGAACTCCTCGAAGCGGAGCGGGCGGTTGTCCAGGGCGCTGGGGAGGCGGAAGCCGTGCTCGACCAGGACTTTCTTGCGGGCCTGGTCGCCGTTGTACATGGCCCGGATCTGGGGGAGCGTGACGTGCGACTCGTCGATGATGAGCAGCCAGTCGCGGTAGTTGGGCCGGCGCGAGGCGGGGACGGGCGCGCCGCCGTAGCCCAGGGGAGAAGGTATTGGGGAGTCGGCCGTCGGCGGTTGTGGAAGGCCAGCGGCACCGTGCCTTTCTGTCTTTTCACCAGTGCCCAGTGCCCGATGCCCAGTGCCTTCGGCCCTTGGCGCAAAGTCGAAGTAATCCATGAGCGTGTACGGTCGCTCGCCCGGGGCCCGGCCGTCCATGAAACGCGAGTAGTTCTCGACGCCGTTGCACATGCCGGTTTCCTCGAGCATCTCGAGGTCGTACTTGGTGCGTGCGAGCAGGCGCTGGGCCTCGAGCAGCTTGCCCTCGTGGCGGAGCTGCATGACGCGGGTGTCGAGCTCGGCCCGGATATCGGCGAGGATCCGCTGCATCTGGTCCTCGGGCGTCACGTAGTGGACGGCGGGGAACAGGAAGAACTGCGATTCCTCGGCGAGGACCTCGGCGCTGGTGGGGTTGACCAGGTCGACGCGGTCGATCTCGTCGCCGAAGAGCTCGACGCGGACGGCGTACTTCTCGTACGCGGGCCAGACTTCCAGGGCGTCGCCGCGCACGCGGAACTGCCCGCGCTTGAACTCGATCTCCGAGCGCTGGTACTGCATCGCCGAGAGCTGGAGCAGGAACTCGCGGCGGTCGATGCGCGAGCCCCTGGTGATCGTGAGCACCTTCTGGCCGTAGGCCTCGGGCGAACCGAGGCCGAAGATGCACGAGACGGACGCGACCACCACGGTGTCGCGGCGGGAGAGGATGTTGCTCGTCGCGGCCAGGCGGAGCTGGTCGAGGTCGTCGTTGCGCGAGGAGTCCTTCTCGATGTAGATGTCGCGCTGGGGGATGTACGCCTCGGGCTGGTAGTAGTCGTAGTAGCTGACGAAGTAGTTGACGCTGTTGGCGGGGAGGAACTCCTTGAGCTCCTCGTAGAGCTGGGCGGCGAGGGTCTTGTTGTGGCTGACGATGAGCGTGGGCTTGTTCAGGTTCGCGATGACGTTGGCCATCGTGAAGGTCTTGCCGGTGCCGGTCGCGCCCAGCAGGCAGACGGCCGGGCGGCCGGCCCCGAGGTCCTCGGTGAGCTTGGCGATCGCCGCGGGCTGGTCGCCCATGGGCTTGAAGGGGGCGACGACCTGGAAACGGCCCGGAGTCGGCATGGGCCATTGTATGAGAAGCGGGCGTGAGGAAGGGGTGAGCGAGTACGGGTGTGAGGGCGAAGAAAAGGCACTCGGGATTGGGCACTGGGCACTGGTGGATTGAGGAACTCGGCTCGGTGCACACCGGAGAAAAGCCGCCCGTCACGAGCGCCGGCGTGCGGGCGACCGTGCGATGTGAAAGCGGGCCGGCTTGGCGATTGGTGCTGCAAGGGACGGGATTTCGAGTAACATGGTGGCTCGTGGCGACGCCGAGATCATCCCATCGCTGCTGCTCGGTGTTCACCGCGCGATCGCGCGGGCGGGCGTTCACGCTCATCGAGCTGCTCATCGTCATCCTGATCATCGCGATCCTGGTGGCGATCATCCTGCCCGCGCTGGCGCGGTCGAAGACGCTCTCGCGGCTGGTGCGGTGCTCGGCGAACCTGGCGCAGATCGGCGTGGCGACGACGCAGTACCACAACGACAACAACGGGTCGTACGCGGTGCACTCCAACTGGGGGAACGTGGTCGGCCCGAGGGGGACGAAGCTGACGTACGACGAGTCGCCGGGGACGGGCTGGGAGGGCGAGGAATCCGGCGGCAAGGCGCTGAAGATCCGGCCGCTGAACCGGTACCTCTCGAACAAGACCGTGGTGAAGTGCCCGGACGATCGCGGGGACTACCTCAACAAGGGCGTCGTGAACTGCTACGAGGCGTACGGGACGAGCTACCTGCCGTCATGGAACTACGAGAACTTCGCGACGGCGCACACGTCGGCGACGGGGGCCAAGGGGTTCCGGCCGATGCGCGACTCGGACCCGCGCGGGCCGCAGACCAGCAAGCTCGTGATGTCGGAGTGGGTGTGGCACGGCAACCGCCCGCTCACCGAGCCGCAGAACCTCTGGCACAACATCCGGGCCCTGCGCCAGTACAACATCCTGTTCGGCGACGGGCACGCGGCGTTCTTCACGTTCCCGCGCGAGATCGAGAAGTGGTTCGACCCGTCGGCGGCCCCTCCGGACCCCGCGCGGGGGTGGTGGTGAGACCGGGCGGAACGTTGACCGCGGCGTGGGACTCGCTCGGCGCGGCCGGAACACCCGGGCGCGCGGTCAACCTGTCATGCGCGGTGAGATTCGCTGGTGCGGGCGTCAGTTGCGGATGGCCAGGACGACGTTCAGCGCCAGGCTGATGACCAGCAGGACGATGATGAGGATCACGGGCCACTGGGCGAAGGTCGAGCCCAGTCCGCCGGTCGAACGGGCCGCGAGCGCGGCGACCTCGACGGGGGCGGTGGCCGCCTCGGCCTTGGCGAGCGAGGCGAGGTCGGCGCCGGCGACGTCCTTGTGGGCGATGATGGGCGGGTTCCCCTCGCGGACGGCCTTGAGGTCCAGGATCAGGTCCTTGCAGTTCTGGTACCTGTCCTTGGGACTCTTGGCCATCATCATCTCGATGACCTCGGCGATGCCCGCCGAGAGCCTGGGGTTGACCTGGTCCGGCGGGTTGAGCGGCTCCTTGAGGTGCTTGTGCATCACCGCCGACGGGTTCTTGCCGTCGAAGGGGACGACGCCGGTGACCATGTGGTAGAGGGTGGCGCCCAGCGAGTAGATGTCGGCGGGCGGGCCGATCTGGATCTTGCCGTGGACCTGCTCGGGGCTGATGTAGTAGGGCGTGCCGAAGGCCTTTCCGGCCTCGGCCTCGGCGGCTTCGCGGTCGTTGATGGCCCGTGCCAGGCCCATGTCGGCGAGCTTGGCGACGCCCTCCTTGGTGATCATGATGTTCTTGGGCTTGACGTCGCGGTGGATGAGGCCCTTCTCGTGGGCGTGCTGGAGGGCGCTTGCGATCTGGATGGCGATGTCGATCGCGTCCTTCTCGCCGAGGCGCTTGTGGGCGGTGATGTCGTCGTAGACGGTCCTGCCGTCGACGTACTCCATCACGAAGTAGTGCTGGTCGCCGACCTTGCCGACGTCGTAAGCCTGGACGATGTTGGGGTGGTTGAGCTGGGCGGCGGCGCGGCCCTCGGCGTAGAAGCGCTCGATGAACTGCGGGTTGGTGTACTTGGGCGGCAGGAGCTTGATGGCGACGAGGCGGTCGAGGCTGACCTGGCGGGCCTTGACGACGGTGGCCATGGCGCCGGCGCCGAGCTTGCCGAGGATCTTGTAGCCGGGGATCTTCTGGCCGGACTTGTCGGCCTCGACCTGCTGGGCGATCCGCTCCATCTGGCGGCGGGTGATGTACTCGTTGTCGACCAGCAGAGAGAGCAGCGACATCTGGTTGCTGTCGGTGGGCGTGCCGACGCGCGACCCGGACTTGTGCAGGTCCAGGACGGCGTCGAGCTCCTCGCGGGTGATGAAGCCCTGCTCGACCACGGCGCGGCCGACCATGGTGTCGACGTTGGTGTTGCCCTTGGCGCTCTCCTGGATGCGGGCCTCGACATCGGCGACCGTGAGCGGCGGGCCCTCGCGCTTCTTGGGCGCGGCGGCGGGCACGGGCTTGGTGTCCTCCGGGCGGACCGTGCCGTTGTCGCCCTCGTTGACGGACATCGGCGAGGTTTCGGTGAGATCGGGCTTCTTTACGGGCTGGCTCATCGTGAGGCGGGGCGCGGAGCGCCAAATTGGGCCGCGATCAGCGACCAGAGAGCGAACATAAAGATCCTACGACCACGAACTCCGACGGGTGCATGAACTCTTCCCGAATCGGTCGTCAGGAGCGGATGATCGAGCGCAGGGGCAACTTACCGGAATCATCGGGTCGGCGTGCTCCAAACAAAACGCGACCGACTGGGACTTCCGGTGATCGCGGATCACGGCGGCGCGCGGGCCGGGCACGAAAAGAGGGGCAAGTACCTGCCCCTCCCGGAGCGAACCGGAGCGGGGTGCGCGACGCATCAAGAGGGGCTCGTGAAGAGTGCGCCCGCGCGCGATCGCGGGGCACGAGCCGGGGCTGCTCGGCATGGCGGCCCGCACACGTGGGGTGCACTGCCCGCTCGGAGATTCCGATGCACGGACGCACAACCAATCCGGGGCGTGGACGCCGCGCGTTCACGCTGATCGAACTGCTCGTCGTCATCGCGATCATCGCGCTGCTGATCTCGATCATGCTCCCGGCGCTCTCCAAGGCGCGGCTGGCGGGCCGGCAGACGGTGTCGCTGAGCAACCTGCGGCAGATCCTGACGGCAACGCAGCTCTACAAGGACGATTCGAAGGGGAACCCGCCGTTCCTGCTGTCGTACCGGCGCGGCGGGTTCAAGTCGGCGACGAGCGGGACGCTGGAGGGCATCTGCACGTGGGCGTACGGCGGGCGGAACAACGACGGGTACTGGTCGGCGAAGGCGTTCGACGTGGAGGCGGCCGACCGGCCGCTGAACGCGTACATGTACCCCGAGGTGACGCTCGACGCGCCCAAGGCGCCGCAGTTGATGAGCAAGAACGACGCGGCGAGGAAGAACCTGGTGCTGCCCGGCTACCGCGACCCGACGGACCAGGTGACGTACCAGCGGGCGAGCCCGTTCCCGACGCCGACGTACGGCGTGGGCGGCGCGTACGACGACGTGGGGACGAGCTACCAGTCGAACCTCAAGTGGCTCGACACGGAGGAGATGCAGCGTCTGTGGAAGACCGACGCGGTGGCGGCGTGGCGAGCGGGGATGCGCTCGATGCGCCTCGCGGACTCGTTCTACTCGTCGCGGTTCGTGATGTACAGCGACCAGTACGCGGACGTGGTGGTGAACAACGACGCGGAGAACGCGATGATCGTGAACGGGTACGGCGACTCGAACCGGTCGGTCCTGGGGTTCATGGACGGGCACGCGGCGTACACGCCGGTGATCCCGGGCCGGAGCGAGAAGTCGTTCTTCAACGACAAGTACCAGATGATCTTCGACCCGGCGACGGTCGAGGGGAAGAAGTGAAGCGAAGGCAACAGGCATCGGGCAACAGGCAAAGGCAGAAGAGAACAGGCATCGGGCATCGGGCATCAGGCAACAGAAAAAGGCAAAGCGCACGGCGATGCGTCGACTGAGCCTTGAACTCTGAGCCGTGAACGCTGGGCCGTGAACGCTGAACTTTGAACTTTCAACTTTGGACTTTGGACTCCGGATCTCCCATGGAAAGACCCAAGCTGATCAAGGTGGTCGTGGCGGGGGCGGCGCTGGTGGTGGCGGGCGGCGTGCTCGTGTACCACTTCACGAGGCCCGAGCCGGGGACGGTGATCGCCGGTGAGACCCCGGGCGAGTCCGCGGGTGATCTGCGGGGGGCGCCGGCTCCCAAGTCCGAGAAAAAGGGGTATTCCCGTCCGGCCGCCGAACGGCAGGGGGGCGGATACCTGGCTCCGGGCGGCGGCTGACTCACAAAATCGTGGCCGGACGGCGCCAAATGGCGTCAACATGCAATCCGGTTTGTTACGATAACTTCCTGAAGTGTTCTGCTTCCTGGGGGCCCGGGTTCTCCGGAGTGCCCGGTGCACGTCCTCGTCGGCTTCAGGAGTTACACCATGGATCGTCGTCGCGCGTTCACGCTCATCGAGCTGCTGGTGGTCATCGCCATCATCGCGGTGCTGATCTCGGTCCTGCTGCCGGCGCTGGCCAAGACGCGCCTGGCGGCGAGGCAGGCGATCTCCCTGAGCAACGTCCGCCAGATCCTGGGCGCGACCGAGCGGTACCGCACCGACTACAAGGGCAACCCGCCGTTCCACCTCACGTACAAGCGCGGGGGGTTCCAGAGCTCGACGAGCGGCACTCTCACGGGCATCTGCACGTGGTCGTTCGGCGGGAAGAACCAGAACATCTGGTGGCCGTCGAAGTACGCGGGGTTCGACGTCGAGGCGGCCGACCGGCCGTTGAACCCGTACGTGTACCCCGACATCAACCCGTGGGCGCCGGCGGCGCCGGCGGCGCTGCCCAAGGACGCGGCGGACCGCACCAACCTCCAGATGCCGATCTTCAAGGACCCCAGCGACAAGATCTCGCACCAGGCGAACTGGCCGAACCTGAACGATCCCGCCAAGGGCCACTTCTTCGGGAGCTGCTACGACGACGTGGGCACCAGCTACCAGTCGAACCTGAAGTGGCTGTACACCACCGAGGTCAACAAGCTGTGGAACGGCGGCAAGCCTGTGCAGGCGTGGGAGCTGGGGATGAAGTACTTCCGCCTGGGCGACACCTACTACTCGACGCGGTTCGTGCTGTACTCCGATGAGTACTCCGACATCGTGATCAACAACACCAACCCCAAGGCCCGGATGGTGAACGGGTACGGGGACATCAACAAGTCGACGCTGGGCTTCATGGACGGGCATGCCCGGTACATGGATGTGTACCCGGGCGGCGTGAACAACCCAGAGTCGTTCTTCAACGACCAGTACCAGATGATCTTCGATCCGCGGACGATCAAGTAACGTCCCGCGTGTCGGACCAGCAAGGACGATCCCTTCATGGCCAAGAGCGCAACGTCGGGTCAGGCGGTCGCGGCGGCGCCCGCGAAGCCCGCCGTCAACATCAAGCTCGTGATCGCCGTCGTTCTGTTCATCGTCGCGGGCGTGTTGGCCTACCTGCAGTGGCCGCGGACGCTCCCGCCCGGTACGGAGCTGCCGCCCGCGGGCCCGGCGGACCAGGCCGCGGCCGGGGAACAGGCCGACCAGGGCTCCAAGACGACGACCAAGTACACCCGCACCGACCGTGACACGGTCATCGTTCAGGAAGGCGAGGTCACGGTTGAACGGGCCGGTGGCGGGGTCGTCGCGCCCGGCAGCGGGCCGAACTGAGCGTCCGCCCGGCGGGCCCGGCGCCCCGCGGGTTGAGCGGTCACTCCACGGTCGCGGGCACGTCGCCGGTCGACACTTCTTCCGGCGCCACGGCCGCCGAGATCACCTTGTCGTTGTCGTTGAGGCTGACGACGCGCACGCCCTGCGTGCCGCGGCCGACCTCGCGGATGGAATCGGTGGCGGTGCGGACGAGCTGGCCGCCCTTGGTGATGACGACCAGGCCGTCGCCGGGGTGCACGAGCAGCGCGGCGACCGACCGGCCGTTCTTCTCGGTGACCCGGATGTCGACGCGGCCCTTGCCGCCGCGCGACTGCGAGCGGACGGACCCGTCCTCGGACTGGACGCGGCACTCGTCGACGGGGGTGCGCTTGCCGTAGCCGTGCTCGGTGATGGTGAGCAGGCAGGCGGCGGTGTCGACGGTGCGTCCGGAGTCGGATTCGTCGCCGTCGCGGCGGTCCATGGCGACGCGGACGACGCCGATGACCTCGTCGCCCTCTTCGAGCTCGATGCCCTTGACGCCGGCGGCCTGGCGGCCCATGAGCCTGGCGTCGCGCTCGTCGAAGCGGATGGACATGCCGTTGGCGGTGACGAGCAGGAGGTCGTCGTTGCCGTCGGTGAGGGTGACGTCGAGGAGCTGGTCGCCCTCCTTGAGGCCGACGGCGATGAGGCCGGCCTTGGAGATGTTGCGGTAGTCCTTGAGCGCGGTGCGCTTGACGATGCCGCCCCGTGAGACGAAGGTGAGGTAGTTGCTGCCTTCCTCGAAGTTCTTGACGGCGAGGTAGGCGCAGGTGCGCTCGCCCTCCTTGAGGTCCAGGAGGTTGACCATCGCGCGGCCCTTGCTGGTGCGGGAGAGCTCGGGGACCTCGAAGACCTTGATCTTGAAGACGCGGCCGGTGTTGGTGAAGCAGAGCAGGTCGTCGTGCGTGCTGGCGACGAAGAGGTGCTCGATGAAGTCGTCGTCCTTGGTGTCGGAGGCCCGGATGCCCTTGCCGCCGCGTCCCTGGGAGCGGTAGGTGGAGAGCGGGACGCGCTTGGCGTACCCGGCGTGGCTGATGGTGAGGGCGACGTCCTCCTGGGGGATGAGCTCGGCCATGGCGATGTCGGCATCGCCGTCCTCGATGCGGGTGAGACGCTCGCCGAGCCTGCCGGCGCCGTAGCGGGCCCGCATCTCCTCGCAGTCTTCGCGGATGATGGCCCGGACGCGGGCCTCGTCGGCGAGGATGGACTCGTAGTCCTCGATCTGGGCGACGACGGAGTTGTACTCCTCGACGAGGCGCTGGATCTCGAGGCCGACGAGCTGGATGAGGCGCATGCCGCCGATGCCCTCGGCCTGCTTGCGTGAGAGCTCGACGCCGCCGGTGGCCTCGGCGCGGTTGAGCTCGTCGCGGAGGCGCTGGGGGAGCGAGGAATAGTGCTCGTGCGTGGGCGGGATGCGGAAGCGGCGGTCCATGAGGCGCTGGATGGCCTCTTCGCGGGTGCGGCTGGAGCGGATGATCCTGATGACCTCGTCGATGTCGCAGACGGCGTAGACGAGGCCCTCGAGCTCGTGGGCCTTGCGGCGGGCCTCGCGGAGGAGGAAGCTGGTGCGGCGGCGGATGACCTCGCGGCGGTGGTCGATGTAGAGGTTGATGAGCTCGAGCAGGCCGAGGGTTCGCGGCTGGCGGTTGACCAGCGCGATGTTCATGATGCTGAAGGTGTCCTGGAGGCTGGTGAACTCGTAGAGCTGCTTCTCGACGACCGCGGGGTCGGCGCCGCGCTTGAGCTCGATGACGATGCGCGTGGGGGCCTGGCGGCCGGACTCGTCGCGGACGTCGGAGATGTCGGGGATCTTGTCCTCCTCGTAGGCCTCGACGATCTTCTTGAGGAGGAGCTCCTGGCTGCTGTTGTAGGGGATCTCGTCGATAACGAGCTGCTGGCGTTCGCCGCGGCCCTCCATGGCCTCGACCTTGGTGGCGCCGCGGACGACGATGCGGCCGCGGCCGGAGGCGTAGGCCTCGACGATGCCGCGCTTGCCGAGGATGAGACCGCCGGTGGGGAAATCCGGGCCCTTGATGCCGCGGCGGGTGACGGCGCCGGCGGCGTCGACCACGTCGTTCATGAGCTCGCCGAGGGTGATGGCGGGGTTCTCGAGGACGCGGATGATCGAGTCGAAGACCTCGACGGGGTTGTGCGGGGGCAGGCTCGTGGCCATGCCGACGGCGATGCCGATGCCGCCGTTGATGAGCAGGTTGGGGAAGCGGCCGGGCAGGACGGTGGGCTCGAGGAGGCGGTCGTCGTAGTTGGGCTGGAAATCAACGGTGTCGAGCTTGAGGTCGGCGAGCATGTCCACGGCGGCGTGGGTCATGCGTGCCTCGGTGTACCGCATGGCGGCGGGCGGGTCGCCGTTGATCGAGCCGAAGTTGCCCTGCGGATCGATGAGCGGGACGCGCATGCGCCACTTCTGGGCCATGCCGACGAGCGTGGGGTAGACGATGGCCTCGCCGTGGGGGTGGTAATCGCCGGAGGTGTTGCCGGCGATCTTGGCGCACTTGAGGTGCTTGCGCCCGGGGCGGAGGTTCAGGTCGTTCATCGCGACCAGGATGCGCCGCTGGCTGGGCTTGAGGCCGTCGCGCACGTCGGGCAGCGCGCGGTCCATGATCGTGGACATCGCGTAGGTGAGGTAGCTGTCCTGGAGCTCCTGGCGGATGTCGTGGTCGAGCACCTGTCCGCCGGCAACGCCATCGGGACGCGGGGCGTCGCCTGGGGTTTGCGGGCCGGCCGAACCGGGGCCGGTGGGATGATCGGGGCGATCCTCGGGGGCGTCCATGCGTGCGCAGATCCTTGCTTGAAAGGGGTCCCGGCCGACGCTCGACGAGCGACCGCCAATCATAGGCAAACACGAGGCCGGAATCGCCCCGGCGGGCGGTTGGCCATCGAGAAAAGAGCCTGATTTCACAGCGGTTTTTGAGCCTCGCCCGGGCCTTTACCGCGGCGGGCCGGTCGGCGGCTTGAGGGCCACGGGGAACGGCCCGGAACCCGCGAAACGAGCTTGGTCGGGGAGCGGATTCTGGTACGCTGGCGGGGGATGCGGCGACGAGCCGCACCCGCCTGGAGCGAGAGATGTTCAACCACCGCACGATCGGCCGCGCGATCCCCTTCTCCCTGCTGTGTGTCCTGGCGGGCCGGGCCGCCGGGCAGGCGTATTCACCGACGCCCGACTGGCAATCGACGGACAAGCAGGTCTCGACGGGCGGGGCGCTGGTGGACCTCAACCGCGACGGCTGGCTGGACCTTGTGGTGGCCAACGGCAACGACATCAGCCGCCAGCGGGTGGTGGCGTATTACAACAACGGGTCGGGGGCGCTGCAGGGCTCGCCGGGGTGGCAGTCGTCGGACATCGCGTACCACGGGCACCTGGACGTGGGAGACGTGAACGGCGACGGGTGGCCCGACGTGGCGGTGGCGGTGCTGCTGCCGCAGGGCGGCAAGAGCGCGAAGGTGTACTTCAACAACAACGGGACGCTGGCGACGACGGCGGGGTGGCAGTCGTCGATCGGGCCCGACACGTTCGGCGTGGCATTCGGGGACATGAACGGCGACGGGAGGCCGGACCTGGCGCTTGCGAGCGGCGACGCGTACAACAACGTGCCCGCGATCAACGTGGTGTACCTGAACACGGGTTCGACGCTGGCGGCGGCGCCCTCGTGGCAGACGTCATCGGCGAGGAACTACAACAACTGCTTCTGGATGGACGCGGACCGGGACGGGCTGCTGGATCTCGTGATGTGCGGGTCCAACAGCCAGACGCACGTCTACCGCAACCTGGGAACGACGCTGGCGACGGCGCCCTCGTGGTCGACGGGGGATGTGCCCGCGCAGTTCTGCCTGATGGGGACGGCCGGCGACGTGACGGGCGACGGGCGACGCGAACTGATCATCGCGGACAACAACCAGATCTTCGGCGGGTCGGGACGGTTCCGGCAGTACAACGGGCTGACCGCGGGGTACTTCAACACGACGGCCAACTGGACGTACAACGAGGGGTACGCGGCGGCGGTGGTGCTGGGCGATATCGACTTCGACGGGGATCTGGATCTGTGCTCGGGCGAGTGGTTCGGGCGGACGCGGTATTTCCTGAACACGGGATCGGGGCTGCCGACGGCGGCGACGTGGACGAGCAATACGACGAGCACGGTCGAGAAGCTGTGCCTGGGTGACATCAAACGAACGAGCCTGCGGGTGCGCGAGGCGGTGCTTGCGCCGTCGGGCTCAACGAAGCTGTTCCATCTGCCGGTGCAGCCGGTGCAGGAGATCCGGTCGGTGACGCGCGACGGGGTGGACCTGCTGCCCGGCCAGTACCACGCAAACCTCGAGCACGGGTGGGTGGCGATCGACGCGGCGCCGGCGACGGAGCTGCGCGTGGTGTACCTGGAGAGCCGGTCGCTGGACCTTGCGGTGACGAACTGGGACAGCAGCGTCTCGAACTACGTGTTCTATAACAAGCTGACGCCGCCGTGCCCGGCGGACTTCGACGGGACGGGCTTCGTGGACACGGAGGACTACGACGCGTTCGTGGTGGCGTTCGAGGCGGGGAGCGCGACGGCGGACTTTGACCTGAGCGGGTTTGTGGATCTCGAGGACTTCACGGCGTTCGTGCTCGCGTTCGAGGCGGGGTGCTGAAGGCATTGAAACCACAGAGGGCACAGAGAGCACAGAGGCGTGATGGGATGGGGTGATGGGGTGACCGTCTCACCGTCTCGCCACTGGTGAATCGGCCCAGTCACTTCGGTTCGACCGGCACGGGGTCGAGCGAGTCGGGCACGGCCGGGCCCGCGGGCTCGGTTGACGCGGGGGCTTCCTCTTCGGTGAGCAGTTCATCGAGCCGGGTGACGAGCACCTTGCCCTTGTACTCGGGGATGGCGTACGCCCAGCCGCCGTGGCGGTCGTTCAAGGTCTTGACCTCCTTGCGCACGTCCTCGACCTTCTTGGCGGCTTCGTCGGCAACTTTCTTGGCGACGTCGTAGGCGGATTGAACCGCGGGGTCGATGGCGGCGCCGGGCGCGGGCGGTTCGGGCGGGGTCACCTGCGGGACCTGCGGGAGCTTCGACTCGTCGATTGATGCTTCGAACGCGGCCCAGTACCTGCCGTCCTTCTGGACGACGCGAGACGTGACGACCACGCCGTCGAAGGTGGCGAGGGTGTAGGTCACGGGCGCCGGCCCGTCCGCGGGCATCACCGACGACGCGAGGGCGACGTCGTCGAAGTTCAGGTAGGAGAGCGCGGTCGTGACGGGGTCGGCGGCGGTCGGGGCCTTGAGCCTGACGCCGTCGGGCAGGGACTCGACGGCGAAGCTGGCATCGTCCTTGGTGGGCCGGCTGACGGCCAGCGGGGCCGCGCCCTCTTCGACGGGTGTGATGGTCACGCGGGCGACGCGCTCGCGCGGCAGGTTGATGACCTGCGTGTCGAGCCAGCCGTTGACCTCACGCGGGACGTCGAGCTGGCCCTCGGCGAGCCACGACTGCGAGTCGCCGGCCTTGCGGATGAACACGGTGGGCGGCGTGCCGAAGCGCTGCTTGCCGACGATCGCCGAAGCGAGCGCGGCGCCCGACGAATCCTTGAGCGTGACGAGCGCGGCCTGGCTCTTCTCGGCGGGCGGGGCGGTGGGATCGGTCGCGGGTGGGGCCGCGGGCGTGGCGGGGACATCGGGCGTGGCGGGGACGGCGGGCGTGGCGGGCGGGTCTTCGACGCCGATCTCGGCGTACCGCTCGGCTTTGCTGGTCTTGGGTTCGAGCTGCTTGAGCTGGCCGAGTCCGACGACGACCTCGCGCACCTTCTCGATCTTGACGGGGTATCCGCCCTTTTCGACCAGAAGCCAGGCGTCGCCCTGCTTGCGCACGGTGGTGACGGCGCCGGCGCTGTTGACGGCGATCTCGGTGACGGTCGGGGCCTTGGCGGCGAGGTCGGGGTAGACGAGCCCGCCGTACTCCTGGATGGAGGTTGCCCGGCGGGTCTGGTTGACAACGAGGGCGGCGGCCGCGGCGAGCACGATGGCGCCGCCCGCGATCATGCCGAGCGTGCTTGACTTCATCGCTTGCAGTCTCCGTGGATGGGGTGGTACATCGGTGGGTGCGGGCTCAGGTGCGGTCGGCGACGCGGCGGCGGTCGGCGACGCGGCGGTTGCGGCGGTAGACTCCCAGGCCCACCGCGAAGAGCGCGACCAGCGCGGGCATCACGGCGATGTTGATGAACTTGAGGCGCATGCCCAGGCCTTCGATGTCCTGCGAGAGCTGGTGCTGCACCTCGCGGAGCTCGGCTCGGATGGACAGGCGCTCCTGGTTGAACTTGTCGAGCTCGGCCTGCTGCTCGGGGGTGAGGATGAAGGAGCTGGCGTCCTCGGGCCCGCGCTGCTTCTGGAGCTCGGAGATCTTGGTCTCGGTCTGGCGGAGGCGCTGCTGGAGCTCATCGGCCTTCTGGGCGAAGCGCTGCTCGGCTTCCTGGCGGAGGCGGTTGACGAGCTCGAAGGGCCGGGCGGCGGTGCCGCGTGCCCGGAGGCTGATGAGGTCGGTCGAGCCCGAGAGCTGGTCGAGGGCGCCGATGACGAAATCGCCGTTGTCGGAGATCTTGCGGTAGCCCATGGAGATCTGGCCGAAGAGGCGGTCCTCGGTGATCCAGAACCGGTCGGCGATCATGTCGCAATCGGTGACGACGATGATGTTCACGCCGTCCTTTGACTGGGCGAGGTGGTTGGGATCGGCCGCGGGGACGGCGGCCGGCGGGCCGGCGGGCGGGGGCGACGCGGGTTGA
>JAJVHS010000070.1:29909-30618 GCA_022072615.1 Phycisphaerales bacterium | reverse complement strand
TGGGCGGTGATGAGCACGTTGGGGAACGTCAGCAGCCGGGCGAAGACGTCGTCGGACACGACCTGGTTCGAAAGATCGCGGAAGAACAGGTCGCCCTCTTCCTCGTACACGTCGATCGCGAGCGAACCGAGGTGGCCGGATTTGAGGGTCGCGATTACCGCTCGGGTGTCGACCACGCCGCCGCGGCTGGTGTTGACCAGCATCGCGCCCGGTCGCATGGTCGCGAGCGTCCGTTCGTTGATCAGGTGCCTTGTCTGCGGCGTGAGCGGGCAGTGCAGCGTGACGATGTCCGACCGGGCGAGGAGCTCGTCGAGCCCGACGTAGCTCGCCCCCATGCGGCGGCATTCATCGGACGGGCGGGTGTCGAACGCGAGCACGCGGCAGCCGAAGCCCGACAGGATGCGGGCGACGATGATCCCGATCTTCCCGGTGCCGACGATGCCCGCCGTCTTGCCGAAGAGATCGAATCCCATCAGCCCGTCGAGTGAGAAGTTCAGTTCGTGGACCCGGTTCGAGGCCTTGTGGATCTTCCGGTTCAGCGTCAGGATGAGGGCGATCGTGTGCTCGGCGATCGCGTGCGGGGAATACGCGGGCACGCGCAGCACGGTGCGCACTTGCAGCTCGGTGGCGTCGGTGCGGAATTCCACGTACAGCCCGACCGCCTGGCGGCTGAGCGACCACACCATGGGCGTGGCGATGGATTCGGCGC
>JAJVHS010000070.1:0-29899 GCA_022072615.1 Phycisphaerales bacterium | reverse complement strand
ACGGTGAGCCCCGCCTGGGTCGCGGCGGCGATGTCCACGTGGTTGAACCCCGCCGAGCGCAGCACGATCAGCCTGGTGCCGCCAGCCTTGAGCACGGAGATCGCGGCGGAATCCACGCGGTCGTTGACGAACGGGCAGACGACGTCGAACCCGCGGGCCAAGGGAGCGGTTCGATGATCGAGCCGGACCGAGAGGAACTCGATCTCGTGCCCGGCCGCGGCGTTGGCCGCGGTCAGCGAATCGCGGTCGTACGGATTGGTGCTGAAGACGGCGAGTTTCATGCGTCCCCCGGATCAGGCTGGTCGGGATTCTCTGCGTCCGCCGCGGCACACGCGGCTTGTCCGTTCGCTACAGGACGTCCGCGAACGCCCGGCGACTCTTCATGAACACCGCGTACCCGATGACCGCCGCCAGCGCGGACACGCCGAGCGAGGCCAGGAACCAGCCCCAGTCCGGCTGGCGGTGTTCGAGCAGCACGCCGCGCATCGCCTGCACGACGTGGGCGAGCGGGTTGTACATCAGGATCGTGTGCCACGGCTCGGGAATGCGGTTGATGTTGTAGAAGATCGGCGTCATGTGGAAGAGCACGACCACGATCAGCTCGATCATGCTCGCCAGGTCTCGCAGGAACGTCCCCATCGCCGACAGAAACCACGAGACGCCCAGGCCGGCCAGGCACACCGGCGCCAGGATGAGGGGCGCGAGCAGCGCGTGCCAGGTGAGGGGCTCGCGGATGAGGACCGCGTACCCGATCGCCCAGACGACCATGCCGACGGCGAAGTTAAACAGCGCAATCAGCAGTTCGCTGAGCGCCAGCGCGTGCAGGGGGAAGACCATCTTGGTCACGAAATGCTTGTGCGCGACGATGACCGTGGGCGCCCGGGTGGCCATCTCCCGGAAGATGCCGAACGTGAGCAGGCCGGTGAAGACCGCCAGCGCGTAGACGCCCAGGGGCTCGTCCGTTCGGAGCGTGAGCTTGGTCTGGAACACGATCCCGAAGACAAACGTGTACACGCCCAGCAGGACAAGCGGGCTGACGATGATCCACAGCAGCCCGAGCCGGTGGGTCCGGTAGCGGCCTTCGACTTCGCGTTTGGCGATCGCAAGGGCGACGCGCCGGTCCGTCCACAGCGACCGAACCATCGTGACGGGGTTGAGATGCCGAGCCATCGGCTCGGGGCGGGCATCGAACACTGCCATGGAATGAGCGGGCGTTGTCGTCACGCGGGTGCCTCGACCGGTCCAATGATCGCCGACCGGCATGGCGCCGGACGAGCGGCGATTGTAGAACAGAAACGGGGGAGTATGATCCGCCCCGTGCGGCGGGTCGGCTCCGGCCCGGATCCTCGGCGAGTTTCCTTGGCTGACACAGACCATGGATTGCGATCCACAGCAACGATCCCTTCTCTTTCGAGGCCGCGCGGCCAAGCGCTACTGGTGGCACACCGGGCCGGGGGCGCCCGCGTTCATCCCGCCCGTCTATTCGTGCCTGTCGGATGATGAATGGAACCTGATCGCGGCGTGGTTCGAGGAGACCGAGCGGCTCAACCTCGCCGGTGAGTGCCAGGTCCCTCTGATGAGCGTCATGCAGGGCCTGATCATGGGCAGCCAGGTGCGGTCGATCGTCCAGGCCGGCCACTACGCCGGGTACTCGACCCTGCTCGTCGGGTTCATGCTCCGCCGGATGGGATTCCGCCGGTCGCTGTTCACGGTCGACATCGATCGCATGAGCTGCGACTTCACCGCGTCGTGGGTGAAACGAGCCGGTCTGCTCGAGTACGTCCACATCGAGCAGCGCGATTCCGCCGACCCCTCGCTGCCCGGGCTTGCCGAGCAATACTTCGGCGAGCCGCCGCGGCTGGTGTTCATCGACTCGGCGCACACGTACGGCCAGACGCGCCGCGAGCTCGAACTCTGGTTCCCTCGCCTGTGCCCGGGGGGATTCTTGATCTGCCACGACTCGTCCGCGTTCGCCGCGACTTTTGATTCGACGGGGCAGGGAGGCGTCGTCCGGGCCGTGACTGAGTGGAAAGCCGAGCACCCGGAAGTGCAGTGCATGGCCATCAGCGGTCCGACCACATTCCCCGGCCGGGATGCCGTGTACGAGGATGTGTGCGGCACGTTTCTGGCCCAAAAGCCGGGCCCGGCGCGCGGCAGCCCCTGACGCCTGACCACGAACTGGTCCCGAACTTCTGGCGTATGATCCGGTCGCGAATGAGCACGTTGGCGGCGCCCATCCCTCCATCCCAGCCTCGTCTCGGGCCCCAGGGCGAGTCGTCCGCCCCGGTCGATGTGCCCGCGGCCGCGCCGCGCACGGTGATCGAAGCCATCGACCTGGGCAAGTGCTACCACGTGTACGAAAAGCCGGCGGACCGGCTCAAGCAGGCCCTGCTGCGGTGGCGCAAGCGGTTCTACAAGGATTTCTGGGCCGTCCGCGACTGCTCGTTCTCCGTGCCGGCGGGCCAGACCGTGGGCATCATCGGGCGCAACGGTTCGGGCAAGAGCACCATCCTCCAGATGATCGCGGGTGTCCTCAGCCCGACGACGGGCCGCATCTCCGTCGACGGCCGCGTGAACGCGCTGCTCGAACTGGGCACCGGCTTCAACCCGGAGTTCACCGGTCGAGAGAACGTCGTCCTGACGGCGACCATCCAGGGCTTCGGCGCCGACCGAGTGCCGGCCCTGGTCGAGAAGATCGCTCGCTTCGCGGACATCGGCGAGTTCTTCGACCAGCCGATGAAGACCTACTCGAGCGGCATGTTCGTCCGGGTCGCGTTCGCGGCCGCGGTGCTGATGAGGCCCGACATCCTGATCGTGGACGAGGCCCTGGCGGTGGGGGACATCTTCTTCCAGCAGAAGTGCCTCCGTCACATGCGCGATGAGCTCGCCGGCGTGACCAAGGTCCTGGTGACGCACGACATGGGTTCGATCGCCTCGCTGTGCGACCGCTGCCTGGTCATGCACCGCGGCGTCCTGGTCTTCGACGGCCTGCCCGTTGATGCGATCGAGTTCTATACCAAGCTTGTTCACACCGAGGAGTTCCGCCGTCAGTCGGGGTCGGCTCCGTCTGATCTTCCCGCGACGCAGGTCGCGCTCAACGGGACGGCGTCATCGTCGGCGGATGCGCAATCGCCGGGCCGGCGGCTCGCCGCCGCGGTCGAACCGGCCGCGTGGATCGACGTCGACGAATCCTCCCGTGGCGGCGCGGGCGAGGTCGTCATCCGCCGGGTTGCGGTGACCGACCACCGCGGACGGCGGCTGATCACCGCTCGCCCGGGCGACCCGTACACGGCCTGGCTGGTGGTCGAGACCGACGTTCCCAAGTCGAACCTCATATTCGGCGCCGCCCTGATCGACCGGACGGGCACGCCCATCTGCGGTGACAACTCGCTCAGCCCGCCGGGCCACCCGGTGCATTTCGACCGGCCCGGCGCGTACGTGATCCGGCTCGAGTACCAGTGGCCCCGGCTCCAGCCGGGCAACTACACCGTCACGTTCGGCTGCGGCGAAGGCGAGGACGCGCTCCACCACGTCATCCAGTGCTGGGCCCACAACGTGGTCGCGGTCGCGGGGATCAGCCCGGATCACCCCGTTCACGGCGTGTTCACCAACCCATTGCAGAAGTTCGATGTCGCGCCGTTGGATGCGCCGACCGCGTCTCCCGGAGCAGTCCTGCCATGACCGCACGAAAGCAGCCATCCACGCGCCAGCCGCGACCGGTGTGGAAGGTCCACGCCCCGGCGTTCGCGGCCGACGCGGTGTGCCCGCTCATGCCCGTCTGGCCCTGGGGCGGTCACCGCGCCTGGGCGTACGACCTCGTCAGGTTCATGAAGCCGCCAGTGATCGCCGAGCTCGGCGTGCACTGGGGAACCTCGCTCTTTGCCTTCGCGCAGGCTGTCAAGGACGGCAAGCTGACGGCGCACATGATCGGCGTCGATACCTGGGCCGGCGACGGCCACACCGGCCCGTACGGGTCGGAGGTTCTGGCGACGGTGCGCAGGATCGTGAACGAGCATTTCCCTCGCCAGAGCTTCGAGCTTCACCCGATGACCTTCGACGAGGCGCTCCCGAAGATCGCCGACGAGTCGGTCAACCTGCTGCACATCGACGGCTTTCACGAGTACGACGCCGTCAAGCACGACTTTGAGACCTGGCTCTGCAAGCTCGCGCCCGACGGGGTCGTGCTTCTTCACGATGTCGCCGAGACGACCGGGTACGGATCGGCCCGGTACTGGAAGGAGCTCACCGAGCAGTTCCCCGGCTTTGCGTTCACGCACTCGTGGGGCCTGGGCGTCGTCTTCCCCAAGGGCGACCGGTGGTTCAAGGCCATCCAGAAGCAGAACCTTGGCGACAAGATGGCCCTGTACACGTACCGGGCCCTGCACGAGCGGGTATCCATCGAGCTGCGCGACACCGGCCAGATGGCGGTGAGCCGCCTGGCCGCGATGGACACGATGGAAGCGATCATCAAGGACCGCGACGTCGAGATCAAGCTGCTCAAGAGCATCGTGGGCGACCGCGAGAACGAGATCTCGCTCCTCAAGGGGTTCGTCGCCGACCGCGATAACTGGCTCAAGGCGGCCGGCCAGGAAGCAGATGCGCTCCGCGGCCGGGCCGAGGGCCTGGCGGCCGAAGCGGCCTCTCTTCGTGAACGAGCCGAAGACCTGGACAGGTCGCTCGCCGCCGCGAATCTGGTCGCGGGCCGTGTGCCCGAACTCGAGGCCAAAGCCGCGCAGGAAGCCGGCCGGGCAGACGCCGCGGAGTCCTCGCTCGCGTCGCGCGTGGAAGAGATCCGGTCGCTGACCGACGAACTCGCTCGGACCGGTGCGGACCTGGCCCGGACCGCGGGCGAGCTTTCCGCGGCGCAGCAGCGGGGCCGCGAACTCGAGGCAACCGTTCAGTCCCTCACGGCGGCGCTCGACCTGCTCACGACCCAGCACCAGCTCGTGACGGCCCGGTTGTCCGCCGCCGAGGAGCGGGGCGCCACCATGGCCGCCGACATGCACTCCATGACCATCCGCATCGCCGCCGAGCACGAGCGCAACGCGGCGCTCGAACGCGCGATCCTGGAGAACAACGCCATGACCGATCGTCTCAGGACGGACCTTCGCAACCTCGAGGCCGATCTCGAGATGCTCGCCCTGCGCGTCGAACAGCTCGAACGCGTCGAGATCGAGCGTGAGAAGAAAGAAGGCGTTCGACGGACGGAACGGCGGGACCCCGCGTCGGTTCGCCGCATCGGCCAGGCCTCGCGCGAACCCCGCCGCTGACCGTCTCCCCGTCGACGCCGCGTCACGACCCATTCAGCCATGCACGACATCCCTCGTTTCTCAGCGGACGAAGCCCGACGCCGAGTCGACGGCTTCCATGAACTGTTCTACTACCGACGCCTGTGGGACACGACCCGCTGGATGGGGGTCCAGGTCTACAAGTGCCCCTTCGATCTGTGGATCTACCAGGAGATCCTGTTCACCGAGCGCCCGTCCATCGTCATCGAATGCGGCACGGCGCAGGGAGGCACCGCCCTGTACCTGGCGCACATGTACGATCTCATGGGCGCCGAGGGCCGGGTCGTCACGATCGACATCGAGCCCAGCGCCGCGGCGCCCCGGCACCCAAGGATCACCTACGTCCACGGTTCGTCCGTCGATCCCGGGACGTTCGAGCGCGTCCGCGCCGGGCTGAAGCCCGGTGATCGGCCGCTGGTGATCCTCGATTCACTCCACAACAAGGACCACGTGCTCGCCGAACTGCGTCTCTGGCATTCCCTGGTGCCCGCGGGCGGCCTGATGATCGTCGAGGACACGAACATCAACGGCCACCCCGTCTACACCGACTTCGCGCCCGACCAAGGCCCGGGGGCGTGGGAGGCGGTCGATGCGTTCCTGGCCGAGCACCCCGAGTTCGAGGTGGACGAAGCTCCCGAGCGGTTGCTCATGACCTTCAACCCGCGTGGGTACCTGCGGCGCCGCCCGGCGGGGACGTGAACGGACACGGCCCTTCGGACGCGTACAATCGGCGAAACGTCGAGGTGCCGTGCCCGGCCCCGGCTCATCGTCTGTCAAATCGGGAAAGATGCAGCACGATCACACCCTTCCAACGCCCTCTCAGCCGGTCTCGTGGCCACCGGAAAAAACCCAAAAACCGGCTCGGATCGCGTGGCTGATGCCGTCGCTGATCGAAGGGTCGGGCGGCCACCGCACGATCCTGCAGAACGCGCAGGCGCTGATCGACCGAGGGCACGAGTGCCACCTGTTTGTGGAGCATGCCGCCGCCGGGAGCCCCGGCTCCAGCGAGGCCGAACTGGCCAGGATCCGCCGGCAGCTTGCCGACTTCTTCGGGTACGCCGATGACCGCGTGCACCTGGGGTTCCAGGTCCCGCCGGGCTTCGACCTGATTTTCGCCACCGCCTGGTACACCGCTCCGTTCGCGGCGTGGGCGCCCGTGCCGCGCAAGGCGTATTTCGTCCAGGACTTCGAAGCGTTGTTCATGCCGATGGGCGACGGCTACCTGATGGCCGAGAACTCCTACCGCCTGGGGCTGACCCCGATCACCATCGGGCGATGGCTCACGCACCGGCTCGCCGCCGAGTTCGGGTCGTTCGGGTCCTACTTTGATTTCTGCGCCGACCACGATGTCTACAGGCCGCTGCCGGACGTGAAGCGCGAACGGGCGGTGTGCATGATCTGCCAGCCGGAGAAGCCGCGGCGGTGCTCGCGGATGGGCATCGAGAGCCTGGGCGTCGTGAAGCATCACCTGCCGGATGTGAAGATCCTGCTCTACGGGTCCAAGGACCGCCCCGACGTCTGGTACGACCACGAGTGGCACGGGCTGCTGGATGTCGCCGGGTGCAACGAGCTGTACAACCGCGCGTCGGTCGGGCTGTGCATCAGCTCGTCCAACCCGTCGCGGATCCCGTTCGAGATGATGTCCGCGGGACTTCCGGTCGTCGACCTGCACCGGAAGAACAACCTGTACGACCAGCCGGACTCGGCGGTGCTGCTCGCGGGGTCGCGCCAGGAGGACATCGCCGCCGCCATCATCGAGCTGCTCAATGACGACGGCCGGCGAGCCCGCATGGCGGCCGCGGGCCAGCGCTTCATGGAGCACCGCTCCCTGTCGTACGGGTTCCTCCAGTTCATTCGGTCGGTGGAGGCGATCCTCGAAGGCCGCGAGCGCGAGTTCGTCGCGACGTCGGCCGGCGTCAAGCCGCTGTACCACCGTGCGCCCGTGCGCGGCGCGCCGAGCCCGGCGCAGCCGGCGTCGATTATCGAGGAAGGACAGCGAGCCGCGGCGATCGCCGCTCATGAGGCGCGACAGGTCCTTGCGGCCGGCGCCGAACTCGAGCACATCCTGGCGTCGCGTTCGTGGCGGCTGTTCGAGGGGCTCAAGAACATCCCACCGTACCCGCTGCTGGCGCGGATGCGGTGGGGCGCCGACTGGCGCGAGATCGATGCCAAGGAAGACCCGCGCGTCCGTCTCCTGCGGATCCGCAACAGCCGCATCTACCGCTTCATCCAGGCGTCCAAGCACAACCCCGTCTACCGCTGGTACGCCGCGTGGAAGTATGGCCCGAGCCAGACGACCCGGTGATTGTTCCATGGCTCACGCGCTCTTCACGATCGATGTCTGGGACACCATCCTCCGCCGGGATTGCCATCCCGACGAGGTCAAGCTGTACGTCGCTCGGGCGCTGCTGCTGGCGTACCGATCGAGGATTCAGCCGAGGTTCCCCGATGCGGCCGCGCTGCTGCGGGCCCGCCAGCAGTGCGAGCACGACATCGGCCGCAGTTCCGTCGAGCTCGGCATGGACGACGAATACCGGCTCGACGATGTCCTCGAGCGCTGGATCGAGTCGGTGTTCGACGGCCCGACGGCGGTCGAGGTGCGGCGTGTGGCGAGGTGGGCCCGGGACGTGGAACTGACCCAGGAGGACGCGGTCACCCGGGCGGACGCTGGAATCAGGTCCGTGCTTGACGCTTCGAACGGGGCGCGGCGGGTTGCGCTGTCGGACTTCTACCTCCCGGGGCCGGATCTGCGCCGCCTGATCGAGACCAAGGCGCCGGGGCTTCAACTCGATGATGTCGTCGTCTCGTGCGACGTCGGCCTCAACAAACGCTCCGGCCGTCTGTACGGCTACATCCAGGATTCAACCCGCGTGGTTCCCTCCCAGCACACGCACATCGGCGACCACGAGCACGTGGATGTCGCTCGGCCGGCCTCCATGGGCGTCAACGTCGTTCATTACCTGCCGCGTGAAGAAGACAGCGCGCGCAGCGTGCACAAGCAGAGGTGGGCGATGCGTTCCGAGCCGTGGACGCTGGATGGCGCGCTGCGGAGCGAGATCGCGCGCGACGTCCGCCCGCCTGCGGGCGCGACGTGCGACCAGAAGGAGATGTTCTGCTTCGGCGCCCGGTGCGCCCCCCTCTTTGTCGGGCTGGTGCTCCGAGCGATGGAGGAGGCGATCACCGTCGGCGCCCGGCGCGTGCACTACTTCACGCGGGAGGGCGTGTTCTTCCAGCGCGTGCACGACGCCATCGCCGACGCCGCGCCCGGGACGTCGCTGCTGGGCGTGCCGCTGCCGATCGCCGAATTGCTCGAGGTCAGCCGGCTGGCGACGTTCTGCGCGTCGGTGCAGGAGGTCACGACCCGCGAGTTCATGCGGGTGTGGAACCTGTACTCGACCCAGTCGATCGGCAACCTGCTCGCGACCCTCGACATCCCGGAGTTCTCGCTGCGTCCGCTGCTCGAGTTCCACGGGATCGACCCCGCCGTGCCTGTGCAGTATCCGTGGGCCGACCCTCGCGTCCAGGCCCTCTTCGCGGACCGGCGGTTCGCGGGGACGGTCGAGCGGGCGGCTCGTGGCAAGCGGGCGCTGCTCGTGCGATACCTTGCCTCGCGCGGCTTCCACGATGACGGTTCGCCCAAGGTCATCGTCGACATCGGCTGGCGAGGGACCATCCAGGACAACCTCGCGTACGTCTTCCCCGGGTCGGCCGTCACCGGCGTCTACCTGGGCATGCAGCAGCTCATCAACGTCCAGCCCCCCAACGTGCGCAAGATCGCCTACGCCTGCGATGTCGCGGCGTGCCAGGCGACGTACGGGCCGCTGCTCGAGCACGTTCAGCCGCTTGAGTTCCTCACCAACAGCCCCGACGGCAGCGTCCGCGGCTACACCGTAACCGGCGAGGGCGTGGTCGCCGACCGGCTGGAGGAGCACGGCGAATCGGCGGTGTGGGAGTTGGCGTCGCGGCATTTCCAGCGGGGCGTGCTCGCGGCGGTTCCCACGCTCGTCCGCTGGATTCGCCAGTATGCGTTTTCCTCGGCAGAGCTTCATCCTTTCGCGCTGCGGTCGGTGCGCGACATCATCGCCGCCCCGCCGATCGGGCTGGCCCGGGCGTTCTTCAGGCTTCGCCACAACGAGGTCTTCGGCCTCGGCGAGTTCGTGGACATGTCGCAGATGGCGCCGGGAGACCTTGCCGAGCGCTCGCGTACCGACCAGGAGGCCCACGCCGCGTTCTGGAAGCTCGTCGGCAACAGCAAGTGGCCGTGCGCCTACCTCCGGGCCCACGGCCTCGAGGCCGAACGAGCGATCCTGGCACGCACGCGCTACGGGCACGTGCCACTCGTCGACCCCTGGACGACCGATCCGCACCACGCGGCATGGTCGCTGGCCCAGATCGAAGGGTCCCGGTCCTACCGGCTCATCGAGAAGGTCAAGAACTCATTGCCGTTCCGCGTAATCAACCGGCTCCGCTACGGGCCTGCTTGGCGGCTCCCGGACCGGTCCGACCCGGTGGCCCGGCTGAGCGCTGTCGCGGCGAGCCGTACGTTCCGCGTGGTCAGGTCGCTCCGCCACTCGCAGTGGGCCCGCCGCCGCGCCATCGACGCCCTGGGCCCGGCCGCCCTCGACCGCTGGTGATGCCACGCTCGCCGCGGTCGGCGCGTCGTTGACCTGTGCGTCATTCGAGGACTGCGGCACCGGTCACTTGATCAACCGGCGGAGGCGGGCCTTCACCGGCACGCTCCAGCCCCGAGCCTTCGCCGCCTGCACCAGCAAGCTCCACGACTCCGCGTCCACTCCCGCCTTCGCCGAGGCGTTCACCAGCCACCGGGTTGCCTCCCGCAGGTGAACGCGGGCAACCTCGTCCTGGTACCGATCAAGCACGACCAGGTGATCGCGTATCCGCCTCGCATAGTGGGCCGGTGAACTCAGGTTGCTCGCGCCCTGGTGGATCGCGACACGCACCGCCGCCGCCGAGCAGACCGCCAGCCCGCCGAACGTCGCCACCTTGTGCAGGAAATCCCGGTCCTCGCCCAGGCGCAGCCCGGTATCGAATCGCACGCTCGCGTCGATCGCCCGCCGGGAGACCAGGCACCCCGATGCCCCGAACAGCCCGATCGGCCTCAGCACGTGGGAAGGATGCGGCAGGGCCACATCCGCCCATTCCGGCGGTACGGGCCGGTCTTCTTCGCGGCCGTCCGCCCAGACGTGCACACGGCTCGCGACGGCTCCGGCAACGCCCAGCCGGGCAGCCGTCCGCACCATGTGCTCGACCCCCGCTGGGATCAATTCATCGTCGTCATCAACGAACACGACCCACTCACCGGCAACCGCACCGAGCCCGGCATTCCGGGCGGCGGCCGGGCCCGCGTTCGACTGCCGAATCACCCCGACCCAGCCACCCAGATCCTGTAGAACCGCGGCGTCCACCGCCGGGGTTGACCCGTCGTCGACGACCACCACCGATCCCGCCCCGGACCGGACGGCGGACGTCACCGCCCGTCCGAGCCGATCCGCCGGGGCGTTATACGTGGCGATCACCGCGCCGAGCGAGGCCGTTTCGCCGTGCTGCAATCGATCCTGTCCGCGAACCTCGGGCATGGCCACAAGACTATCCTTCCGCCGAATGCCGAATCCGCACATCCCCGGCGTCCAGGAGGAGAACCGACCTCCCAGACGCCAAACCAGCCCTCAGAACGCCCAGGACTTCGTTGTCGACCTCGCTCGGACGCTGCACGACGATAAGTGCACCGACGTGGTCGCGATCGACGTCCGCGGCCATTCCCAGCTCACGGACTATGTCGTGATCGCCTCGGGCACGTCCGACCGGCAGATGAAGTCCGCCATGGACGACACTGCCAAGCTCGGTGATGAACGCGGCTTCCCGGCCTTCCGGACGTCCGTCGATACCCGAACCACCTGGGGCGTGGTCGACTTCGTGGACGTCATCGTCCACCTCTTCGAGCCAAGCACCCGATTGCACTACGACTTGGACACCATGTGGGGAGATGCGCCGCGCATCGCGTGGGAACGCCCGGATCAGGTCCAGCGCAACCGCGCCGGGCTCTAAAGACTTTCGCGCATTTCGGTGAGAGCGATTTCCGTTCCGCCCGATGTCCATGGTTCCCGCTGTCCCATGCACTCCGTGCGCGTCACAGCTTCGTCCGCCGCCTACGACGTCCTCATCGGCAAGGGGGTCATCGACACGATCGGCCAGGCCGCTCGCGACCGGCTCGGCCGACCCGCTCGGCGGGCGTTTCTCGTCGTCGATTCCGGCCTGCCCGCGTCCTGGATCAACCGAGCCGCCGCGTCCATCGCGGCCGCCGGATACCAGGTCTCACAGGCGGCGCTCACCGCCACCGAATCTCATAAGTCACTGTCGGCACTCCAAGGGCTGCTGTCCGAGATGGCGGCCGGCAAGCTGGAGCGCTTCGAGCCCGTTTTTGCGCTGGGCGGGGGCATTGTCGGCGATGTCGCCGGCTTCGCCGCCGCCAGTTATCGGCGCGGCGTCCCTGTCATCCAGTGCCCGACGACGCTCCTGGCCATGGTCGATGCGTCCGTCGGCGGCAAGACGGGCGTCAACCTTGAGGCGAGCGGGACGCTGAAGAAGAACCTCGTCGGCGCGTTCCACCAGCCGTTGCTCGTGGTCGCCGACGTCGAATCGCTGCACTCGCTGCCCGATCGCCACTTCCGAGCCGGCCTCGCCGAGTGCATTAAGCACGGCATGATCTCGGCCGGCGACGGGGCGCTGAAGGCGGACCCCGGCCTCTTCACGTGGACTGCTTCGAACCTGCGAGCGATCCTCGCTCGTGACCCGGCCGTGCTTACCGAGCTGATCACCCGCAACGTCCGGGTGAAGGCGGCGGTGGTGGGGACCGACGAACGCGAGGAGCTCCCCTCCGAACAGGGCGGACGAGCCCTGCTCAACCTCGGCCACACCTTCGGGCACGCAATCGAGACCATCCCGCACCTGTCGCCCGATGGCACGCCCGAGCACGCGCCGCTGCACCACGGAGAAGCCGTCGCCGTGGGCCTGGTCGCCGCGGCACATTGCTCGCTCGGGGCGGGGCTCTGCAATGACGGGCTGGTGAAGCAGGTTGAAGCCGCCGTGGCCGCGGCGGGCCTGCCGACCCGGCTCGCGGGCCTCCCGCCATCGGACCGCCTGCTGGAGCTCATGTCCCACGACAAGAAGGTGGTGGGGGGCAAGCTGCGTGTCGTGCTGCCTGTGGGTGAGAAGCCTGGCACTTGCAGCGTGGTAGAGAGCTCCGACGCAACAGCCATCATGCACGGGTGGAACTCTGTCCGCGCATGAGCGAGTTGCGGCCGGACCTGATGAGGCTGTTTCGAGAACTGGCAATCGATACTTGTGTCAGCGAGCTGAGTGAGGGTGTGCCCGGCTGACGGCCCCGCGTTGATGGAGCGACGGTGACGAGTTCCTACGCGAGCCGCACGTACCCCCGCAACCCCTGCACGCCGCCCTCGCGCCCGAACCCCGATTCCTTGTACCCGCCGAACGGCGACGCCGGGTCGAACTTGTTGTACGTGTTGCACCACACCACGCCCGCCTTGAGCTTGCGGGCGATCTCGAAGATCTTCGACCCCTTGTCCGTCCACACGCCCGCCGCGAGGCCGTAGGGCGTGTTGTTGGCTCGGTTGATCGCTTCCTCCGGCGTGCGGAACGACATCACGCTCAGCACCGGCCCGAAGATCTCTTCCCGGGCCACCGTGTGCGACGGCTGCACCCCCGTGAAGAAGCACGGGCGGCAATAGAAGCCCTTCCCGGGAAGCCCGTCACGGGTCGCGAGATCCGCCCCCGTTCCGTTCTCATGTGCGGCGCCCTGCGCAGCCAGTTGGGTCATGACCTGGCCGCCGACGCAGAGCTCGGCACCCTCCTCCGGGCCGATCGCGAGGTAGTGCCTGATTCGATCGAGCTGCGCCCGGCTGTTCACCGCGCCAACGTCCGTGTTCTTATCGATCGGGTTTCCCACCCGCAGCGACGCCATCCTGATCCGCAGCTTCTTCACCACCTCGCCCAGGATCGACTCCTGCACCAGCAGCCGCGAACCCGCGCAGCATACCTCTCCCTGGTTGAAGAAGATGCCGCCGATGATGCCCTCGACCGCCTGGTCGAGGCTCGCGTCCTCGAAGATGATGTTCGCGCTCTTGCCGCCGAGCTCTAGCGTCAGCTTCGTGCCGCGTGCAGCCGTCGCCGCGGCGATCTTCTTGCCGACTTCCGTCGAGCCCGTGAACGCGATCTTGTCGACGCCCGGATGGTTCACGAGCGCAGCGCCCGTGCGGCCGTCGCCGGTCACGATGTTCACGACGCCCGCGGGCAGCTCGATCTCCTCGAGGATCTCCGCCAGGCGCAGCGCCGTCAGCGGCGTGGTCTCGGCCGGCTTGAGCACGACCGTGTTCCCGCACGCCAGCGCCGGCGCGAGCTTCCACGCAGCCATCAGCAGCGGAAAGTTCCACGGGATGATCTGCCCGCACACGCCGATCGGCCGCGGCGTTGCGCCCGCGAACGCGTACTGCAGCTTGTCCGCCCAGCCCGCGTGGTAGAAGAAGTGAGCCGCCACGAGCGGGATATCAACATCCCTGCTTTCCTTGATCGGCTTGCCCGAGTCCAGCGTTTCCAGCACCGCCAGCTCCCGGGCCCGCTCCTGGATGCGCCGGGCAATCCGGAAGATGTACTTGGCGCGCTCGGTCGGCGGCAGGCCGGCCCACGCCGGCAGCGCCTCGCGGGCCGCTCGCACCGCGGCGTCGACATCCGCGTCGCTTCCCTGCGAGACCTGGGCGAGCACGTCTTCCGTGGCGGGGTTGATCGTGTCGAAGTGCGCCCCCGCGTCGCGCGATCGTGCCTTCATCCATCGGCCCGCGATGAAGTGGTCGTACCGGGGCTTGATCTCAACTTTCACGGTCTCCGGCGCGGGCGCGTAGTCCCAGGTGCCCGGCGCCGGGTCGGCCGCGGCGCGGCGCTCGCGCACCGTCTCGACCCCCGCCGCCGCCGACACGCCATTGGTCCCGGGTTCTCGTCCCATGCTGCGCTCCACCGAAACATCGCCGCGAACCATCCCGGCCCCCGGCAGGCCACCGCCGATGGTAGGTTCAGCTACTTCTCGCCTGCCGGGGCGTCGGGGCGCCGGCGATGATCGAGCAGCCACCTCACCACTTCGGGCAGGACTTCGTTGACCGTGAGGGTGTGACCGCCGCCGGGGTGCTCGCGGTACTCCATGCGGTGCCCGTTCCTGGTCGTCCGTTCCGCCATCTTCTCCAGGGACGCTGCCCGGATGATCGGGTCGACCTCACCTCCCACGAGCAGCACCGGGCACGACCGAGTCTTCAGCCCGATGGCGGTCCCTCCGCAGATCCCCGCCGCCGCGCCGATCGAGCCGCCCCGGAGTGACGCGAGCATCACGGCGGCGCCGCCGCCCATGGAATGCCCGACCACGTAGACGCGATCCGTGTCGATCGAGTAATCCGACGCGATCTGGCCGACCAGGACGTCGAACAGCTCGCCGTTGCCCATCAGCGGGTACGTGAGCGGCGATGCGACGATGAACCCGTGCTCGTCGGCCAGTTGCTTGATCTGCCCGGCGCCGTACGCGTGGAGGAACATCGCCTCGTCCCCGCCCGCACCGTGCAGGACGATCACCAGGGGCCGGGCCTTTTCGCGGCCGGCTGGAGGCGCGTAGACACGGCAGGGAACCGTGGTTCCCTTGTGAACCACGGGCCTCCAGATCTCGCCCGGATGGTCGCGGTACGGGTTGTTTCCCTTGGCCAGCTCCTGGACCTCGCGCTCGACCTGCTCCGCCAGCGCCCGCTGACCGGCGAGAAACCGGGCGGAGTCGGTCCGCGGGTCCGCGCGATCAACCAGATCGGCCCGTGCCTTGGCGATGTCCCATGCGACGGAACCTTCGGGCGCCGCGTCACGAGGGGCGGAGGCGATCAGTTCGCGGAGTCGGTCGCGCCACGCGGCGATCTCTGCGTCGGTCATCCCGGGATCGACTTCCGGCGGGGGCGCATCAGCGCCGGCCAGCCGCGCCGTCAGCGCTTCGACCGCGGTGACGACCGCGCCGAGGTTCCCGGAGAAGAACTGCATGGTCGCGGCGTCGAACGCCTTGTGGAGTTCTCGCCGCTGCGCATCGTCCAGCGTCGATGCCATGAACGCGGCGTCGAAGCGGATGTACGCCTCGGCCAGTTCGCGGCGCGAGGTTGCCGAGGGCACCCCGAGGTTCGACGGCGCCTCCGGCCCGCCGGGGGCGGGGGCGGGCTGACCGCCAGCCGCGCCCGCGGCCCACAGGCTGACCAACGCCCAGATCAGGACCAGCCGCACCGCCAAGTGGCGTTCCATGCCCGTGCCTCCTGTGCCGACAAGCCGCCGGCCAACTGTAAGCACTCTCGCGACCACCGAACCCAGCCAAAAAGCACACGACCGCGCCTGGGGCGCGGCCGTGCGTGTTGATGCGATGGACGGCGTCGAGCGACGGGCTTACTTCTTGTCCTTGCCCTTCTTCTCTTCCACGATCTGCTCGATCATGTTCTTGGGCATCTGGCGGTACTCGAGGAACTCCATGGTCGCGCTGGCCCGGCCCTGCGACATGCCGCGGATGGCGGTGGTGTAGCCGAAGAGCTCCGAGAGCGGGATCTCCGCCGTGACCAGCTTCACCACGCCGCGGTCATCGGTGTCGATGATCATGCCGCGGCGGGCCGAGATGTCGCCGGTGATGTTGCCCAGGTAGTCGTTGGGCACGGTGACCACGACCTTCATGATCGGCTCGAGCAGCACGGCGCCGGCCTTGGCGCACGCCTCCTGGAGCGCGATGCGCCCGGCCTGCTCGAACGCGACCTGCGACGAGTCGACGTCGTGGTACGAACCGTCCACGAGCGTGATCTTGGCGTTGATCAAGGGGTACCCGTAGGTGACGCCGGTGAGCGCGGTCTGACGCACGCCGTACTCGACGCTGGGGATGTACTCCTTGGGGATCGATCCGCCGACGATCTTGTTCTCGAAGGCGATGTTCTCGGTGAAGTCGAGCTCGTCGGCCTTGGCCTGGTCGGCGGTGTAGGGCTCGAGGTGGATCTGGCAATCGCCGAACTGGCCGCGACCGCCCGACTGCTTCTTGAAGAGGCCGCGCACCCACTCGACCTTCTTGGTGATGGCCTCGCGGTAGCTGACTCGCGGCTTGCCGACGTCGACGTTGACCTTCATGTCGCGCCGCAGCTTGTTGGAGATGATCTCCAGGTGCAGCTCGCCCATGCCGCTGATGATCGTCTGGCCGGTCTCTTCGTCGAAGTGCGACCGGAACGAGGGATCCTCGCGGCGGATGACGCCCAGGGCCTCGGACAGCTTGCGCTTGTCCTCGGCGCTCTTGGGCTCGATCGACATGCTGATCACCGGCTCGGGGAAGTGCATGCGCTCGAGCAGGATCGGCTGGTCGGCGTCGCAGAGGGTGTCGCCGGTGTAGCTGTCCTTGATGCCGACGACGGCGACGATGTTGCCGGCGCTGGTTTCCTCGAGCGGGATGCGGTTCTGCGCGTGCATCTCGAAGATGCGCGACGCGTTCTCCTTCTTGCCGTTGCCGGGGTTGAGAAGGCGCGTGCCCTTGGTCAGCGTGCCCGAGTACACGCGGATGTACGTCAGGTCGCCGTGCTGGTCGCTGACGACCTTGAAGACCAGGGCCGAGAAGGGCGCGTCCTTGTCGTGCGGACGCGACATCCTGACTTCCTTGTCGCGCGGGTCCGTCCCCTCGACCGCCGGCTTCTCGTTGGGGCTGGGCAAGTAGTCCACGACGGCGTCGAGCAGCATCTGCACGCCGATGTTCCGCAGCGCGGCGCCGCACAGCACCGGGTAGCACGTCCTCGCCACCACCGCCTTGCGCAGCGCGTCCTTGAGCTCCTGCTCGCTGATCGGCGACCCGCTGAGGTACTTCTCCATCAGGTGGTCGTCGAGCTCGGAGATTTTCTCGACCATGTCGTGGCGCCACTTCTCGGCGATGTCCTTCCAGTCCTCGCCCACGTCCTTCTCGATGACCGTCTCGCCCTTCTCGCCCTTGAAGTAGAACGCCTTCATGGTGATCAGGTCGATGATGCCCTGGAACTCCGGGCCGGTCCCGATCGGGTACTGGATCGCGATCGCGTTCGCGCCCAGGCGGCTCTTGATCGTGCCGAAGGAGAAGTCGAAGCTCGCGCCCAGCTTGTCCATCTTGTTCACGAAGCACAGGCGCGGCACCTTGTACCGGTCGGCCTGCCGCCACACCGTCTCCGACTGGGCCTCGACGCCTTCCTTGCCGTCGAAGACCGCGCACGCGCCGTCGAGCACGCGCAGCGAACGCTCCACCTCGATCGTGAAGTCAACGTGGCCGGGGGTGTCGATCAGGTTCAGCTTGTACTCGCGGCCGCTGCGCGTCCACGGGCACGTGGTCGCGGCCGACTGGATGGTGATGCCGCGCTGCTGCTCCTCCTCGAGGAAGTCCATCGTCGCGGTGCCCTCGTGCACCTCGCCGATCTTGTAGTTCTTGCCCGTGTAGTACAGGATGCGCTCCGACACCGTCGTCTTGCCGGCGTCGATGTGAGCACAGATACCGAAGTTGCGGATATGAGAAAGGTCCGTCGCCATGACTGAAGCCCTTGCTGAAACCAGCGGCGCCCGCCGCCCGTCTTGGATCGGCCACTCCCGGCAGGTCCTCCGACCCCGTTCTGCGGAGTCGGCCCGCCCTCAACGGCCGCGATGTGATCCGGAAGAGAAACGCTCGATCTGATGAACCGCTCAACTGCTCGAGCGGGAGACGACTCGGCCGGCGCCGCCCGCCCGCTGGCGGACTCGCCCCGTCACCACTCGCTCATCTCGTCGTCATCGTCCATAACAGATCCCGCACGCAGTCACCAGCCCGCACGAATCGGCACGATCACCTTCCGGCCCAGCCCCTCATCTCGGAAAACCCGTGACGAAGAAAAGGAACGGCTCGCCAATCAACCGGCCAGAACAGCCGTGCCAGCAAACGTGCGAGGTCTGAACTTTAGACACGGACCTATCAGAATCAAGACATGCCTGTCGCCGCCGGGCGCTCGAGAATCGCCTTCCACGGCAGGGTTTCGTCCGCTTCTCGGACCGCCACACCCGGCGCCGGCCTCCCGGCCCATCGACCCGCCCGTGCCCCGCCGGCCAACCGGCTGAAACCCACCCGCAACAGGTGCCGTATGGGTCATAGTTCCGCAGGTCGACAGCCGTTTTCTCTGTCGATGCCTGCCACGCCCCGCCCGTCCGGGCGGTTCACAGGAAGGCGGCGACCGCCGCACACCGAAGGGAGATTCGAGATGCGTCGCAACCACGTGCTTGGTCTGGTCACCGTTGCAGGCCTCGCCGCCGCCGCGGCCGCGCACGGCAACGGCCTGGACATCCAGTTCTCTTCCTCCGGCAGCGACGGAGGCCTGTGGACCTCCAACTACTCGGCCAACCCCGGCGCCACGGTCTACGTGCGCGTCCGCATGTCGATCGAGCACTCCTTCTACGGCATTTCGGGGGCCCGGTACAACATCATCTCCAACAACGCCGGCGGCTGGGACGTCGGCGGCAACGACACGGTCGACCTGACGCCCGCCAAGGGCAGCGCCACCGACGGCCGCTACGCGGGCTTTGACTTCGGCGGCCAGACCCAGCAGGTGTTCGAGGCGGCCAGCAGCCTCCGCATCGACGCTAAGGGCGACACGGGGAACAACCCCAACGCGGGCATCTCGACCTCCCAGAACACACCCGGCGCGCTGGGCACGAACTTCAACACCAATGTTGACCACGTCCCGGTCTACAAGTTCGCCATCAAGCTGAGCAACAACCCCGAGATCGGCCGCCAGATCATCATCAAGATCCTGGGGTCGGAGATCACGTCGTTCAAGGGGTACGAAACCGCCTCCTCGACCGCCGGCGTCCAGATCGCCGGCCCCGAGGGCGATACCGGCACGATCACCGTCGTGCCAGCGCCGGGCATGCTCGGCGCCGCCGGCCTTGCGTCGGTCGCGGCCCTGCGTCGCCGACGCCGCTGACCCCCGCCGCCCCTTCATTCACCGAGCGATCTTCAGTAGCCCTCGCACGCGCGTGCGGGGGCCGCTTTTCGTTGGGATCGCTTCATGCGACGATCGAGTGCCGCGGGCGACTCGCGCCGCTTGCGCTTGCGGAAATACCCGCTTCATGCGATCATGCGTGCGCTGCCGCGGCTGCAGCGCATCCGGGGAGATAACGCATGCTCAACTGTTTCACGTTCCGCCACGTTCATTGCGTCATAGCCGCGGGCATCGCCATCAGTTCGCTCGCACCGGCCGCGATCGGTCAGCAGGACGCGTGGCTTGATCTTCAATGCTCGTACACGCCCGATGAGGACGGCTCCTGGTCGGACAGCCTTGTGTGCGGCCCGTCCGGCACGCAAATCTACATCCGCGTCGTCATGCACATTCCTCAGACCTATCACGGGGCCGGACTTGCCGTCTTCAACATCCAGAGCGATCCGGGCCAATGGGTTGCTGGCGAGGATCAGTACGACCTGTCCACCGCCAAGGGCGATCCCGACGACGCCCGCATGCCCGGGTTCGATTACATCCCGAGCGACCAGGCGGTATACAACGAGAACGGCAAGTTCCGCGTCGACATCAAGGGCGACGCCGCGAACGACCACGCCAGCGGGATCGCGACGTACCAGGCGCAGCCGTGGTTCATCGGGACACTGTTCAACACCGGCAAGTCGGTCACCATCTACAAGTTCGCCATCACCCCGTCGACGATCTACAGCACCGGCATGCTCAAACTCCGGATCGCCGACGGCGCCAACCACGGGTCGCCCGACGAGATCCAGTACTTCTCCGCGTATGAAACGGCGTCGTCAGGGTCGCACACGATCATCCCCGGCGCTTACGGCGATACCGCGACCATCTTCATCCCGGCGCCGGCCGGTTCTCTGTTGGCGACCGCCCTCGTTGGATTCTCGATTCGTCGCCGGCGGACGTGAATCACTGCGCGGCCGCTTGCCTGTAGGCCGCCCGCGGTGCGACAATCCGAGCATGCTCCTTCCGTTCCTCGCCATCGTCGCCAGTCAGGCGGTCGCATCGACGAAGCCCGACCCTGCGCCCGCGCCGCCAATTCCCGGCTATACGCTCGTCTTCTCCGACGACTTCGACGGTGACCGGCTCGACCCCGGTCGCTGGAAGCCCTGGGCGCTGGGCCCGCGACGCGACGCGGTGAACACCGCCGACGCCGCAAAGGTCGACGGCCAGGGCTACCTCGTCATCACGACGAGCGTCGCGCCTGCTCCCGCGACGAGCAGCGACAACGCGCCCCCCGCCGCGCCCGTCATCCACACCGGCGGCGTGTGGACCAAGGACATCTTCGAGCCGACGTTCGGCTACTTCGAGGCCCGCATCAAGTTCCACGACCGGCTCGGCCACTGGGGCGCCTTCTGGCTCAACTGCGGCGGCATGGGCTCGATCCCGGGCAACCCGCACGAGACCGGCGTCGAGATGGACGTCATCGAGTTTCACCACAAGATGAAGGGCAAGGACGGCCTGTACCGAGCCCAGCAGACGCTTCACTGGGACGGCTACGGCAAGGATCACAAGTCCAAGGGCCACACGCCCGTCGTGCAGTCGCTCGCCGATGACTTCCACACCTACGGCCTGTTATGGACGAACGACGAGTACGTGTTCTTCATCGACGGCGTCGAGACTTGGCGTGTGCGCGAGAAGGACGGAGGCGCCATCTCGCACCGGCCGGAGTACCTGATCCTCTCGCTCGAAGTGGGGGACTGGGCCGGCAAGATCAACCTCACGGACCTTCCCGATTCGATGCTCGTGGACTGGGTGCGCGTGTGGCAGGAGCCGCCGCCCGAGAGCGGTTCCCCGCAGCGCTGACGCGACGGATCGCCGGTCCCGGCGTCGGGGTACGGCGGCGCAAGAAAACCCGGGGCACAGGCCCCGGGATCGAGTTGCACGAAAAGCGCGATTCGTTCACACCTTGCCGCAGCGGCGGGCGTCCGCCTCACTTCACCGGCGCCGTGTACGTCGACTTGACGTACAGCTCCTTGAGCTGCTCCTCCGTGACCATGCTCGGCGCCTTGGTCATGAGGTCGGCCCCGATCTGCGTCTTGGGGAACGCGATCACGTCGCGGATGTTGTCCGTGCCCGTGAAGTTCATCACCAGCCGGTCGAGGCCGAACGCGATGCCGCCGTGCGGCGGCGCGCCGTACGAAAGAGCCTCGAGCAGGAAGCTGAACTTCTCCCTGGCCTGCTCGGGCGTCATCCCCAGGAGCTGGAACACCTTGCCCTGCACCGCCGGGTCGTGGATGCGGATCGATCCGCCCGCAATCTCCTGGCCGTTGAGCACGATGTCGTAGCCCGCCGAGACGATCGCCTCGATGGTGACCTCATCGTCGACGGGCGCGTTCACGAAGGCGTCGCGCTGGTCGTCGTTGGGCGCGGTGAACGGGTGGTGCATCGCGACCCACTTGCCCGTGTCCTTGTTCTTCTCGAACATCGGGAAGTCGACGACGATGAGGAAGTTCCACGGCCCGCCCTCGGCGCCGGGCTTGGGCACCACGCCCATGTCGCGAGCCACCTTCTGCCGCAGTTCGCCAAGCGCCTTGGTGCACACCGCGTAGGTGTCCGCCACGAACAGCACGGTGTCCCCGGGCTCGAGCTTGAGCGCCGAGACCAGGTCGGCCTTCACGCCCTCCAGGAACTTGGCGATGCCCGTCTCGAACGCGCCCTGCGCGTTGACCTTCACCACCGCGCACCCGCCCGCGCCGAAGCCGCGGACGAACTCGTTGTACCCGTCGGTGATCTTGCGGCTGAGCTTCTCGGCTCCGCCGGGCACGCGGATCGCCTTCACCACGCCGCGCTGGCTGTTGAACTTCGGACGGTCGGCGCCCTTGGCGAGCGCATCCTTGAAGAACGCGACGTCGCTGCGACCCGCGATCTCGGAGATGTCCGTGATTTCGAGGCCGTACCGCGTGTCCGGGCGGTCGATGCCGAACCGCTCCATCGCCTCGCGGTACCCCATCCGCTGGATCGGCGGGACGTCGTACCCGCACATCTCCTTCCACAGGCGGCGGACGTACCCCTCCATCATGTCGATCACCTGGTCGCGCCGGACGAACGACATCTCGAGGTCGACCTGCGTGAACTCCGCCTGCCGGTCGGCCCGGGGGTCCTCGTCGCGGAAGCAGCGGCAGAGCTGGATGTAGCGGTCGCAGCCCGCGACCATCAGGATCTGCTTGAAGAGCTGCGGGCTCTGCGGCAGCGCGTACCACCCGCCCGGCACGTTGCGGCTGGGGACCAGGAACTCGCGGGCGCCCTCGGGCGTCGACTTGTACAGGATCGGCGTGTCGACCTCCAGGAACCCGTTCTCGTGGAAGTAGTCGCGCGTCACCTTCGCAAGCTTGTGACGCATCTGCATGATCTGCTGCATCCGCGGTCGCCGCAGGTCAATGTACCGGTAGCTCAGGCGCAGCTCCTCGTTGGGGAGCTTGTTCAGGTCGTCTGGCAGGAACGGCGGGTTGGCCGTCTTGTTGAGCACCTCGAGCTTGCTCACCACCACCTCGATCTTGCCGGTGACCAGCTTGGGGTTCTCGCCGCCGGTCCGGATGCGGACCTTGCCCTCAACGGCGAGCACATCCTCGTTGCGCAGCTTGTCCGCCGCGTCCATGACCTCCTTCGGGAGGTCCTCACCGTCGAAGACCAGCTGCGTCAGCCCATAGCGGTCGCGCAGATCGATGAACACCAGGCCCGTCCCGTGCCCGCGGTACGAGTTCACCCAGCCGTTGAGGCGGACGGTGGCGCCGATGTCAGACTCTCGGAGTTGGCCGCAATTGTGCGTGCGGATGAGCATGTTCGGACCCTGTTCCTTCCTTCAAGAGGGCGGAGTATAGGGGCCGATGGGCAGACAGCAGACAGCGGTCAGCGGGCAGCATGGAGCATGAGGGCACGCTCCCCCGCCGGCCCCGCTCGTAGCCGGTTCAACGCTGAAGCGACGCGTCGGCAGTTCGCCGCCGCGGTTCGCGGGACCTGCTCTGGCCGTTCACGCCCCACCCGTTACGCCCTGAAGCTCACGGCTCGCTGTTCACTGCTCACTGTTCACTCTTCGCAGCTCTTCGCGGGCCCGCTTGTACCATCCGCTGTCCGCTGCCCGCTCTTCAGGGCATCAGCACCCGCAGCGAGCGCGGGCGGACCCTGACTTCGAGCTCGTCGGTCCGCTGGCCTTTGGATCCCGCCGCGGCTTCGCCGTCCATCTGCACGTGGAAACCCGGCTCATCGGCGACGACGACCACGTACTTGCCCCGCGCCGACACGTGCCCGGGCATTCTCGCGGCCACCCGCAGCAGCGAGGCGCCAAGCCACAGCCCGGCGACGAACTTGTGCGGCGCGGGCAGGAACACGATGTCGAGCTCGCCGTCGGTCAGCGAGGCCCCCGCGCACGGGTTGGCTCGGCACGCGTACTGCTCGGCGTTGGCGATCACCACCAGCCCGCGCCGCTGCTCGCACAGGATCCGACCGTCCACCTCGACCGACAGCGGCGTGACGCCGCCGGTCATCGACTCCTTCACGATCGGCCAGATGTACGACAGGTGGGTGATGCCGCCCCTCCGAGCCGCGTGCAGCCGGTGGACGACATCGGCATCCGGGCCGGCGCTGCACATGATGACGAACGGCCTTCCGTTCGCCTCCGCCGTGTCGATCCATTCCACCCGGTTGCTCTCGATGGCACGAAGGATCGCGGGAACCTCGCGCCGCATGCCCAGCTGCCGAGCGAACAGGTTCTCCGTCCCCAGGGGGACGTGGTACACCGGGATCCCCGTCGCCATCGCCAGTGGCAGCGTTCGGTTGACCGTGCCGTCCCCGCCGGCGATGACCAGGAGCTCGGAGGCGGCGAGCAACTGCCGAGCGGCGAGCTCATCCATCGCCGGGTCGCCCACACGCATCGGCATGATGCGATGGCCGTGCTGACGGAGCTGCGCGGTCAGTGCCTCGATCGCCGCGGCCCGGCGGCCCGTCCCGCTCGTCGGATTGAAGAGCAGCGCGATGTTCACCCGGGGGCCAAGCGTACCAGTATTTGAGCCCCGAGGGTTGTCAGGGCTTGCCTGCAGGGACCGGCCATCAGCGAACGGGGAACCGTGACTTGGGAAGTTCACTGTTCACTGTTACCAAGCGCTCACCGCCGCCCGTCGCGCTACTTCTTCCCGGGCAGCAGGTCCTTCAGCTTGTCCTCGACCTTCTTGGCCGCGTCGTCGATCGCCTTGTTGGCTTCTTCCTGCACGCCCTGGAGCGCCGCGTCGATCTGCTTCTGCGCCTCGGCGCCCAGCTGCGACTGGAGCTTGACGCCCAGTTGATCCAGATCCTGCAACTGTGCGAGCCCGGCTTTCAGGTCGCCCAGGATCTCCGCGGGCAGGAGTTGGCCGCCCTTCTCCGTCACGACCGCGAGCAGGGCCTTGACGATGATGTTCGCAAGCTCCGAGAGCGGCACGCCCTTCCCCGCCGTCCCCACGTCCTGCAGCTCAACCGAATCGATCGGAATGTTCACCTGCGTCAACTGCCCGCCCGCGGGCAGCAGGTCGACGTGGACTTTCACGTTCGTAATCGTGAGCTGGTTGACGACGAACCTCTTCTCCTCGCCCGGGCCCGGCCTGGGGTCGCCCGTCCCGCCGCCGGATTCGAGCCGCTTGAGGTTGTCGAGGATCACCTGGTAGTTGGCCTTGTCGCCGGTTCGCTCGAGGTTGATCACGATGTCGCTGAGCGCGAGCGTCGGCACCTCGATGATCGGCTGACGCAGCGACGCCAGCGAGACCGCCACCTTGCCGTCCCCCAGGCCGAAGAACCGGTCGGACTTTCCGCCCGGCGGGTTGGCGATCTTGAGTTCCTTCAGTTCCAGACTCCCCGACATGATGCCGACGTCGGCGTCACCGAGCGTGGTCGGAACGCCCATCGCGTAGGTCCCGCCCCGCTCGACCGCCACCTTCACGGCGCTGTCGATGTAGATAAACAGGGCTACGACCGCCGCGATCACCAGCACGATCGCGAGCACGAGCAGGACGAGCAGCTTTTTCATGGTTGGTCACTCCGAGAGAGAGCCGGCCCGGGTGGGGCCGGGGATGGCCCGGACGACAATGCTACTCACGCCTTTCGCCTAGCATCTGCCCGCATGTCAACGGCCACGAGCGCCCACACGACGTCGCCCGCCGCCCATCACCCGGGCATGGGCTTCCGCGACTTGCCCTTCATGGGCGTCATCCACGTCAACAACGAGGCCATGAAGGCCGGCTGGCGCATGGGCGATCCGGCGTGGTCGAACCTCGGCCAGGGCCAGCCCGAAGTCGGCGTGCTCGAGGGCGCCCCGCCGCGCTACGCGCGCATCGACATCGATCCCGGCGACCACGCGTACGGCCCGGTCGAGGGCATCCCCGAGTACCGCCAGGCCGTCGCCGATCACTACAACCGCCTCTACCGCGCCGGCAAGGCGTCCAAGTACACCCACGAGAACGTCGCCATCGCTCCGGGAGGCCGGGCAAGCCTCACCCGCCTCGCCGCCGCTCTCGACCGCATCAACCTGGGCTACTTCACACCCGATTACACCGCCTACGAGGACCTGCTCAACACCTTCGAGCGGATCCACCCGGTGCACATCCCGCTGGCGGCCGAGCGCGGCTTCCGCATGCCGATCGATCAGATCGAACAGCGCGTCGCGGCCGATGCGCTCGGCGCCCTACTCATCAGCAACCCGTGCAACCCGACCGCGGTCGTGCTCCGCGGGCCCGAACTCAAGGCGTGGGTCGATCTCGCCCGCCGCAGGCGGTGCACGCTGCTGATGGACGAGTACTACTCGCACTACGTCTACACGCCCGACCATCCGGGCCCGGTCAGCGTGGCCGAGCACATCGAGGACGTCAACGAGGACCCCGTGGTCATCATCGACGGCCTCACCAAGTGCTTCCGGTACCCGGGATGGCGCTCGGGCTGGGTCGTGGGGCCGAAGCTCGTCATCCAGCGCATGACCGCCGCGGGCAGCTTCCTCGACGGCGGCCCGTCTCGACCCGTCCAGCGAGCCGCGATCGAGGTGCTCAAGCCCGAACGAGCCGACCAGGAAACCCGGGCGGTCCGGCAGAACTTCACGCGCAAGCAGCAGCTCACGGTGTCCTGCCTCCGCGACATGGGCGTGACTTTCGCCTCCGCGCCCGAGGGCACGTTCTACGTCTTCGGCAGCGTGGCGTCGCTGCCCGACGCCATCAACACCGGCGAGAAGTTCATGCGGCAGGGGTTCAAGCACCGCGTCCTCACCGTCCCGGGCGAGTACTTCGACGTCAATCCCGCCAAGCGGCGAGCCGGGCCGTCGCCCCTCGCCACGTTCGTTCGGTTCAGCTTCGGTCCCCCGATGGACAACCTGACCGCCGGACTCGACCGTCTCGCCGAGATGGTCGCCTCTCACCGCCGATCCTGATGCGGCAACCGCCCGCGAGCGAGCAATGCCCAGACTCCGCCTGGTAGCTTCCGTCTGCTGCGCCACGTGTCTTGCGTGCGGATCACCCGACGTGTTTGGACGGCAGCCACAGGCAGGGCCCGCGGCGACGCCCCCCGGTTCGCACGCGCCCGAGCCCATGGTGGTTCGGGATTCCACCTCCGGCTGGAGCCTGACCCTCCCGTCCGGCTGGCGCCCGGTCCCGGATGAATTGATCAAGCTCGTCAACGACCGCGTGAACGCCTTGGGCGCGGGCGGAGATTTTACGTTTACCCACGGCTTCACCACGGCCGAGGATGGGTCGCTCGCATTCCCGTACATCCTGGTGCAGCACACTCCCGGTCACCTTGATCAGGCGACCTACGAGGACATCGAGCAGACGGTCAATCGCGCGGTGCTCCAGTCCGGGGTCAACCGTGCCGAAGTCGTGTCGTCCGGGCAGGTCCAGGGCTCGGTGCAGAGCACGCCGACGCTCGACCGCGTTCGCGGGGTTGCCACCTTCGACATCGAAGTGAAGGTCCCGACGGGCATCGGCCGGGGCCGGATCTGGATGTTTTTCGGACGTGACGGCGTGACCCAGCTCAACTGCTACGCCGACGCCGCGGACGCCCAGGCTCGGCTCCCCGAGTTCGTGTCAATCGCCGCGTCCTTCGCCTTCGACCCTGGCCGCGCGTTCACGCCGGCCACGCGACCGATAAACCGCACGCTCCTTGTCTCGCTTTTGGCCGGGTCGGTCGGAAGTGTTGTCGCGATCCTGTACTACAAGCGCCGCTTCGGCGCTCGCACCGCGGCCTGAAAGTTCCGGAGCCTTTGGTGCGGTGCTCGCCATGAAAACCCGGAATCTCCGCGCCTGTGCGCCCACGCGCGCAACGTGATGCAGCCGCGCGTGTTCATCGCCGATACTCCAGCTACGGCGGGCGCGGTGCCGCCGCGGAGTGCAGGCTCAGTGACATCCAGCGCACATATCGGACGTCGTCTGCGCCATCGGCTCGACGGGCTCATGGTCTGGGCCGGGTTATCGGTCGGCGCCGTGCTCGCCGCGACCTGGGCTGCCGGCACCGCGTGGGTGTGGTGGCGCCATCACCAGGCGGCTCAGGCCATCGGCGCTGCGCAGCAGGCATCCTGGAACGACCCGACGCTGATCGGGCTCGCGGGCGGCGGCGCGCTCGTGCTGGCGTGGTGGGGCGTTGCCTGCCACCGCGCGTCGCGGCGCCTGGCGGGCATGTCGCTGGTCTACGACGCGCTGGGGTCTCAGGCCGCCGGTGAGAGCTCGTCGGACGCGCTGCTGATCGACGAGTCCCTGGGTCAGGAAGCCCGCGCATGGAACGCCATCATCGTCGAGCGCGAGGCCGCCCTGCGCCGCCAGATCGAGGAGAAGGCCGCCCGCGTCCTCAACGCCTCGTCCTCGGGCGAGGCCGCCTCGGAACTGACGGGGCTCTGCGACGCGATGTGGATCGGCCTGGTCATCGTGGACCGTGACGGACGCATCACGTACTGCAACGGGGCCGCGGCGACCCTGCTGAACCGCAAGCGCGAGGACCTGCCCGGCCGCCCGGCGTCGGAGTGCTTCACCGACCCTGAGATCTCCGCGCAGATCGCCAAGGCCGCGTCGGGCGCCTGCCATCACCGGGTGATGCACGAAAAGCAGGTCGATACGCCGGGCGCGGGCAAGAGCACGCTGAGGTACTCGCTCAAGTCGCTCCGCAAGGACGACCAGGGCGCGGCGTTCATCGTCATCGAGGACTTCACCCAGCAGAAGGTCGCCGAGGAGTCGCGCCACAGCTTCGCCGCCCAGGTGACCCACGAGCTGCGCACCCCGCTGACCAACATGCGGCTGTACGTCGACACGCTTCTCGAGGACGAGAGCGAGGACCCGCAGCTCCGAGCCAAGTGCCTGAACGTGGTCTCGACCGAGATCCGGCGCCTGGAGCGCGTGGTCGCGGACATGCTCTCGGTTTCCGAGATGGAGGCCGGGTCCATCACGCTCCGACGCGACGACGTGCGCATGGACGCGCTGCTCGAGGAGATCGAGGCCGACCACCGTGCCCCCGCGCAGGACAAGGAGATCGCGCTGCACTTCGACCTGCCACCCAAGCTGCCGGTCCTCGACGGCGACCGCGACAAGATCTCGATGGCGCTGCACAACCTGCTGGGCAACGCGATCAAGTACACCCCCGCGGGCGGCGAAGTGCGCGTGATCGTGACCGAGGAGAACGGCCAGCTCGCGATCATGGTGAAGGACAACGGCATCGGGATCAAGCCCGAGGAGGCCGAGCTGATCTTCGAGAAGTTCTACCGCGCCAAGGACAAGCGGATCAACGGCATCACGGGGTCGGGGCTGGGGCTGGCGATCGCCCGGCAGGTGATCCGCCTGCACGGCGGCGACATCTCCGTCTCGTCCCAGATCGACAAGGGGAGTACGTTCACGCTCACGCTGCCGCTGTCGCGGTCGGGGTCGATGCCCCTCCGCGCCGCCGCGTGACCAGGGACCAGCATGGACATCGTCGAAACCAGACAGGGCGCCGTCACCGTGCTCCGGCCCTCGGGGCCGCTGGCGATGGGCGACGCCGAGGCGTGCAAGAGCCGCGCCGTTGACGCCAAGAACCGCAGCCTCGGCCGCTTCGTCGTGGACGCGAGCTCGATGTCCTACATCGACAGCCAGGGGCTCCAGGTGCTCGTCGACCTGTGCAGCGACATGTCCGACTCCGGCCAGACGCTCCGGCTGTGCGGCGTCAACGAGACCGTGCGCGAGGTCCTGGAGCTCGTGGGCGTCGCCGACCGCTTTGAGTTCTGCATCGACGTCAACAGCGCCGTGAGGAGCTTCCTGTGATCGGGGCTACAGGCAGACAACCCCCGTCCGACCCGCCGCCGGCCGCCGCCGGCGCCGCGCCGCCCGCGCCCGACCCCGGCAAGGGCGGCCGTTTGCGCCTGGGCGACCTGCTCGTCGAGCAGGGCCTGATTACTAAGGACCAGCTCGAGCAATCCCTCGCCGAGCAGCGTTCCAGCGGCAAGCTGCTGGGCGAACTGCTGGTCGAGCGCGGTCTCATCCCGGCGATGGTGCTGGTGCAGACGATCGCGAGGTCGATCGGCCTGCCCGGCTGCGTGCTCCGCCACGGCCTGATCGACCCGTC
>JAJVHS010000073.1 GCA_022072615.1 Phycisphaerales bacterium | reverse complement strand
TGGTCCATGTGCCCGTGGCTGATCGCCAGCTACTTGGACGAAAGCAGCGCCCGCGGGCACGAACCGATGTCGAACCCAAGGTCCAGCTCGGGAATCTGGAGGCAGGTGATCTCACCGGCGATCGAGATGCCCTGGACGCGGAACGGCGGAATATACAGAAAGCCGAGCGTGCCCTCGCGGGGCGGCGGCTTGGGAATCATCGCCAATCCTCCGGGGCCGAGCGGCTAGCCCGGCCGGAAAACGACTCGATGCACGAACAACCGGGCCCATGGTAGGCGGCGCCCTGCGCGCGCTGCAGGCTGTACTGCGACGGGTTGACCATCGGCAGCCCGCCCGCGGTTACCGACTTCGAGTCCGAGTTCACGGTCGGATTCGACTGCGACCGCGATGGCGTGCTCGACACGAACCCAAGCAGCAGGCGCGCGGGCGGCGGTTACGTCGCCGACTACGACTTCTCGGGCTTCGTTGACACCGAGGACTACGACCTGTTCGTGTACGACTACGACCAGGGCTATCCGTGGGCCGACGTGGACTCGTCGGGGTTCGTGGATACCGATGACTTTGACTACTTCGTGGCCGCGTACGAGGAAGGGTGCTGAGAAGACAAGCGAGTTGACAGCGTCGTCATCGCGGGCCTGCGTTGCTCACGGTCGCACGTGAGACGTGCGATTTCGTCGGGGCGTTACAGCCCCAGCTTGTCACTCAGGAACGCCGCCGCGTGGCTGATGGCGATCCGCTGCTGGCCGCCGGTGTCCCGGTCTCGCACCGTCACCGTCTGGTCCTTCAGCGTGTCGCTGTCGATCGTGAAGCAGTACGGGCAGCCCGCCTCGTCCATCCGGGCGTACCGCTTGCCGATCGTCTGCTTGTCGTCGGATTCCACCAGCCCCTCGCGCCAGAAACGCCGCAAAAGCTCGTCGTGCAGCTTGTGCGCGATCTCGGGCATCCCGTCCTTGGCCACGAGCGGGAAGACCGCCGCCTTGATGGGCGCCAGCCGCGGGTGGATCTTCATGAACTCGGGGCTCGGGCGGGATTCGTCCTTGGTGTACGCCTCGCACAGCACCGCGAGCACGCCGCGGTCAAGGCCGGCCGCGGGCTCGATGCAGTGGGGGAGGTACCGCTCGCCGCGACGCTGGCCGTTGGGTAGTAGCTCGCCGCGCTCGGTGTCGTTGTACTCCATCTTCGCGCCCGAATGCTGCTGGTGCTGCGTGAGGTCGAAGTTGCCGCGATGGGCCACGCCCTCGAGCTCTCCGAACCCCGGGTACGTGAACGGGAAGCGGTACTCGACGTCGCTGCCCGCCTGCGAGTAGTGCGCCAGGTCCTTCTTGGGGGTGTCGTAGAGCCGCAGGTTCTCGCCCGCGAGGCCCAGCGATTCCCACCACGCCATGCGGAACTCGCGCCAGAACGTGAACCACTCCATGGACTCGTCGGGGTGGCAGAAGAATTCGAGCTCCATCTGCTCGAACTCGCGCGACCGGAACGTGAAGTTGCGCGGCGTCACCTCGTTGCGGAACGACTTGCCGACGTTGCCGATGCCGAAGGGGACCTTCACCCGCGTCGTATCGACCACGTTCTTGAACTGCACGAACACGCCCTGCGCCGTTTCCGGGCGGAGGTACGCGACATCGTCGTCGGTCGCGGTCGCCCCCACGTACGTCTTGAACATCAGGTTGAACGCGCGCGGCTCGGTCAGCGTCCCGGCTTCCTTGGCGTGCGGGCCGACGACCCTCGCCAGGAACTGCCCGTCGGGCTTGGCGTCGGTGATGATCTCCAGATCGCCCTCGCCGAGCGTGCGCTTCACGTACTTGCCCAGGCGCTTGAGCGCCTCCTCGAAGGTGTCCGCATCACCCTCGACAAACGCGAACATCCGGCCCTCGCTGGGGTCGGTCGTCTTCACGTAGCGCAGGTGATCGGCCCGGTAGCGCCGCTTGGACTCCTTGCAGTCCATCATCGGGTCGTTGAAGCCCCCGACGTGCCCGGAGGCCGCCCAGACCTTGGGGTGCTGGATGATGCAGGTTTCCACGGGCACACAGCGGACTTCCCTGCCGCCCGGGCCGGTCTTGCCCCAGCAGGGCCGCAAGACCATGTCCTGCCACCAGGCGTCGCGGAGGTTCTTCTTGAGCTGCGACCCCAGCGGCCCGTAATCCCAGAAACCGTTGATGCCGCCGTAAATCTCGCTCGCCTGGTAGACAAATCCCCGGCGTTTGCACAAGGCCATGATGGCGTCCATGGACTTGGCGGACCCGGCGGCGGGGTTCGTGGCTGGGCTCTGGCTTGTCAAGGGGGTCGCTCCGCTTCAAAGGGCAAAGCATACCCCGGCTCGGTCGGGACCGGCCGTTTGACGCCGCTCGCGAGAATCGTCACCATACCGCCCATCGGGTCCGGTCTGTCCCCAACCCCGACGGGCGGTGCTTCGTGATCTGTCCCTACTGCAATGCGAACAACGACAAGGTGATCGACAGCCGAGAGTCCGATGCGGCTCGTGTCGTCCGGCGGCGACGCGAGTGCCTGGCCTGCGGCAAGCGGTTCACGACGTACGAGCGGGTCGAGCAGACGGCTCGGCTGGTGGTTATTAAGCGCGACGGCACGCGCGTGCCGTTCAACCGCGACAACGTCATGCGCGGCATCATCGCCGCCTTCGGCAAGCGGCCCATCCCCGAGGAAGTCAAGGAACACCTCGTCGACCAGATCGAAGAGGAGCTGCACCGCGAGTTTGATCGCGAAGTCGAGTCCCGCATCGTGGGCGAGAGGGTCATGCAGAAGCTCAAGGACATCGACGAGGTGGCCTACATCCGTTTTGCGAGCGAGTACCGCAAGTTCAAGAGCCTCGACGATCTCCAGGTCGAGGTCGAGCAGCTCCAGAATCGCATCAAGGACGCCAAAAACCAGCAGAAGCTCTTCTGAATTCGCGGGGCGTGCTGCACGCCCCGAACCCGGGGAGGCGGATCATCGGCCCGCGCGGCTTCATCGCCGCCGAGCCACGGCGAACCTACGGTTGTCAGTCCGTGGAACGGTTCTACGCGACCTTCGGTGAACCCACACGCCAGTCAGGCCGGGCCACGCCCGGCTCGGAGCTTGCGCTATGAGCGACTATCGCGAATCAAGAGGCGGCTACGGAGATGGCGGCCGCGGACGTGGATACGGCGGGGGCGGCGGCCGACACGGCGGGCACCGCGGCGGCGACGGAGGTCGCGAGCGGCGCGGCGTCCCGCTTTCGGACCTTGATCCCGCGCTCACGGATATCTCGCGCCGCGTCATCGGGTGCGCGATCGACGTCCACCGGTCGCTCGGCCCGGGGTACGACGAAACCGTGTACTCCGAGGCGCTCAAGGGCGAGCTGACGGCCGGCGGCATCAACTTCACGCAGGGCAAGGCCGTCCCGGTGATGTACAAGGATCGACAGGTCGGCACCATCACCACGGACCTCCTGGTCGAGAACCGCTTCGTGGTCGAGCTGCTCGCCCGCCCGGGCGAGATCGGGTCGTTCGAGCGCTCCGTGGTGCGGGCGCAGCTCAAGGCCGCCGATCTTGAGCTCGGGCTGATCATCAACTTCGCCGAGCGGCGTCTCAAGGACGGCCTGGTCCGCGTGCTCAATATCGAGAAGCTGAACATCGGCAAGGATGACGAAGGCGACGAGGAATTCGAGGATGAACCCGGCGAAGCCGGCGGTCGCACGCACGACTTCGAGCACTGATTCACCGGTCATGATCCGCGGCCTTCGTTTCGCGCCAAGCGCCCACCACTGCGAGGACCCCACTTGACGCGTGTTGTCATTACCGGGATGGGTTGGATCACGCCGCTCGGCCACGACCTGGACCAGGTCTGGCGCCGGCTGCTGGCCGGCGAGACGGCGATCGGACCGGTCTCCCGGTTCGATGCTTCGACCTTCGTGACCAACTTCGCGGCCGAAGTCCGCAACTTCGACCTCGCCCGGTCCCTGCCCGACACGCACGAGCGCCACTCCACGGCGGGGGTCAGCTCCAAGTTCGCTCTGGCGGCCGCGGCCTCCGCGTGGCGCCAGGCCGGGCTTGACAAGTCTGGCATCAACCCCCGCCGCGTCGGCGTCTACCTCGGAGCCGGCGAGGGCTCGCTCGACTTTGCGAACTTCGCCGCGGCCAACATCGCCGGCTACAGGCCCGGCCAGGAGAGCGGCGGCGTCCAGGGCGACGGCGGCGCCTGGGCCCGGACCGCATTCGCCCGGATGTCGGCGCCGCGCGAGATCGAGCAGGAACCGAACCTCGCGATCTCGCATCTCGCGGCCGAGTTCGGCTGCCGCGGGCCCTCGTTCAACTGCATGACCGCCTGCGCGGCGGGCGCGCAGTCCGTGGGCGAGGCGTTCGAGATCATCCGCCGCGGCGACGCGGACGTGATGCTCGCGGGCGGCACGCACAGCATGATCCACCCCCTCGGCATGACGGGGTTCATCCGCCTCACCGCCATGTCCCAGCGGCGCGATGATGCGGGCACAGCGGCGCGACCCTTTGACCAGACCCGCGATGGGTTCGTCATGGGTGAGGGCGCCGGGATCCTCGCGATCGAGTCGCTGGACCACGCCCGGGCACGCGGCGCCACGCCGCTCGCCGAGATCGCCGGGTACGGATCAACCGCCGACGCGTACCGCATTACCGACATCCAGCCCGACGGCAAGGGCGCGCAGGCCGCGATGGTCGAGGCGCTCAAGCAGGCCGGGATCAACGCCCGCGAGCCGGGCCCCGACGGCCGGCCCGCCGTCCACTACATCTCGGCGCACGGCACGGGCACCAAGGAAAACGACAAGATCGAGACCGTCGCGGTGAAGTCGGTGTTCGGATCCCTCGCGCCCGGCATCCCGTTCTCGAGCGTCAAGAGCATGCTCGGCCACCTCATCCAGGCCGCCGGCACGGTCGAGCTGATCACGTGCGTGAAGGCGATCCAGACGGGCATCGTGCCGCCCACGATTAACCTGCGCACGCCCGACCCCGAGTGCGACCTGGACTACGTCCCCAATGCCCCGCGCGACCTGAACTCCCAGGGCGGGGTGAGCGTGTGCATGTCCAATTCATTCGGCTTCGGCGGACAGAACGACACCGTCATCGTCCGGCGCTTCACGTAAACGGCGCCAGCGTGCCCCGTCCGGCGGCTCCTCGATCCTTCGCACCTCATGTCCAAGCACCTCGCGGTATTCCCCGGCTCGTTCGACCCGATGACCTTCGGGCACCTCGACGTCATCGAGCGCGGCCGCAAGCTCTTCGATGAACTGGTCGTCGCGATCGGACGCAACCCCGGGAAGTCGGTGCTCTTCAGCGTCGAGGAGCGGCTGGGCATGGCGTCGGTGCTCGTCGACGAGCTGATCCGCAAGGACCCGGCGGGTGCGCCCGTCAGCGTCCGCGCGTTCAGCGGGCTGACGGTGGACTTCGCCAAGTCGATCGGCGCGAACGCCCTTCTCCGCGGGTTCCGCAACCTGTCGGACCTCCAGTACGAGGTCCAGCAGGCCGTCACCAACCGCGAGGTCGCGGGGCTCGAAACCGCGTTCGTCGTCGCGGGCCAGAGCTTCGCGTACACGTCATCAAGCCTGATCCGGCAGATCACGGCGCTTGGCGATGACCTGCGAACCCTGGCACCCATGGTGCCGCCGATCGTGATCGAGGCGCTGCGCCAGAAGAAGCTCGCCAAGCACCCGATGCTCGAGGCCTTGCGGACCTGACGCCGCGGGACGCGCGCCTACGCGGGCTTGTAGACCGCGGCGGGGAACATCTCCGCCTCGATCGCTTCCACCATCGCGTGCAGCAGGATCATGTGCAGCTCCTGGATGCGGTCGGAGGTCTCGCCGGGCACCAGCAGCTGGTGATCGCAGGCGTCGCGCAATCTGCCGCCGGACTTGCCCAGCAGGGCGATCGTCGTCAGCCCGCGATGACGTCCCGCCTGCACGGCGCGGACGATGTTGGCCGAATCGCCGCTGGTCGAGAGCACGACCAGCACGTCGCCCTTCTGGCCGAGCGCTTCCACGCCGCGGGAGAACACCTGATCGAAGCCGTAATCGTTCGCCACGCACGTGAGGTGGGAGGGGTCGCTGATCGCGATCGCCGCCAGCGCCGGGCGGTCGCCGCGGAACCGGCCCGTGAGCTCCTCGGCAAAGTGCATGGCGTCGCACATCGATCCGCCGTTGCCGCACACGATGACCTTGTGCCCGGCGCTCAGCGCAGAGCAGAGCGTCCGCACGCAGTTCGCGAACGCCTGCATCATCGCCGTGTTCTGACGCATCGAGCTCAGCACCTCGGCCGCGGTGGAAGTGCAGCGACGGAATATCGAAGCGGCATCGGACATCGTCATCGTTCTCCGGGACGGTGTGGCCGGTCATTCTACGACGCCGCGGCGTCCGCCCGGGCATACCACAACTCGACGTCCGGGCCGACCGCCTTGGCCCGTTCCAGTCGCCACCGCGACGCGCCCGTCAGCATCGGGACCACGCGCCCCGCCGCCACCGGCCGAGCAAGCTCGTCCGCCATGATCATCGGCGCCAGGTGCACCACGGCCTCGTCGATCAGCGAGTGACCCAGCAGCCCTCCCAGCAGCCGCGGCCCGGCCTCGACGAGCACGGTCGAGACGCCCAGCCCGGCGCCGAGCAGCCGGAGTGCCGCGGACAGATCGACCTCGCCGTCGGACGTCGCGGCGACGTCCACGACTTCCGCGCCCGCCGCCAGCAGGGCGGCTCGCCGCCGTTCCCAGGCCGCGTCACGCCGGGTCGTGATGATCGTGACCGGCGCCTGCCGAGCGGATGCCACCAGCTTGCTCTCGACCGGGGTCATCAGCTTGGAGTCGATCACCACCCGGCGTCCCACGCGGCGCACCCGCCGCGCACCGGCCTCGGGACGCGCCGTCAGCAGCGGATCATCCGCGAGCACGGTCCCGACGCCCGTCAGCACCGCGTCCACGCGCGCCCGAAGCCGGTGCACACGCCGGCGTGAGGCCCGCGAGGAGATCCACTGCGATTGGCCCGTCCGCGTCGCGATGCGGCCGTCGATCGTCTGCGCCCACTTGGCGGTCACCCAGGGCACGCCGGTGGACGCGAGCTTGCGGAACGGCGCGCTCAGGCGTTCGGCAAGATGATGACCGGCCAGATGGTCGACGATCATCCCGCCAGACCGCAGCACCTCGGCGCCGCCCGCCTTGCTCGGGTTCGGATCCCGGGCCGCGTAGACGACCCGGGCGATGCCCGCCTCCACCAGCGCCTCCGTGCACGGCGGCTGTTTGCCCACCCCGTTGCAGGGTTCGAGGGTCACGTACGCCGTCGCGCCGCGCGTCTCGCGGCCCGCCGCGCGGCACGCGGCGATGGCCTCCCGCTCGGCGTGCAGGCCACCGAAGCGCCGGTGGTGGCCGATTCCGATGACCGCGCCGCCGCGGACGAGCACGCACCCGACCATCGGGTTCGGCTCGACCAGGCCTTGACCGCGCAGCGCGGCCCGTGCGGCGAGCGACATGAATGCGTCGTCGAGTCCGGTCATCACGGGCCAGTGTACGGCCCGGGTCCCGGCGGCGACTCGCCGAGCGATCGCAGGCTGATGGACAAACCCGACTCGATCGCGTCCAGCACATGGTCCCGAGCAGGATCGCCCGCTCCGACCTTGCCGGCGTCGACGTGCCTCACGCCGCGAATTGCCCCGGGCGCGTACCGCTGGTCGAGCAGCGCGGTCGTGATGGTCGCGACCGCCGCCTCCCGGTCCTCGGCGATGACCCAGCATTCGGCGATGCACAGCCCGGCCGTGACATGGGCAGCCGCCCCGCCGGCGACCTGCGAGCACTCGACCTCAACGTGAAAAAGCAGCAATCGCTCCCTCCGCCGGTGGAGACCGCACCAGCACGGCCCATCAATGCGACGACCCGCGATTTTCTCGCGGGCCGGCGGCTCTCTCTCCTCCCGCTCGGGCGGGATCCGGGTTGACCAGGGACCCCGCCTTCACGACGGGGCCCCGGTGGTTGAACCTTTCGTGCCCGAGCTTCCGGCCGGGCGGTGTTCTTACTCATCCAGCTCCGGGCCGTCCGCCTTGCCGGCCATCGCCGCCGCCGGCTTGGCCGTGTTCTGCTGCGCGAGCTTGATCGCGAGCACCCGCTTGCGGATGTCCTTGGCGAGCTCTGGGTTGTCCTTGAGGAACTGCTTGGCGGCTTCGCGGCCCTGGCCGATACGGATCTCTCCGCACGAGTACCACGCGCCGCTCTTCTGCACGACATTGACCTCGACGCCCAGGTCGATCAGGTCGCCCTCGCCCGAGATTCCCGAGTCGTACATGATGTCGAACTCGGCCTCGCGGAAGGGGGGCGCGACCTTGTTCTTGACGACGCGTCCGCGGGTGCGCGACCCGATGGTGACGTCGCCTTCCTTGATCGCCCCCGTGCGCCGCACGTCGATCCGCACCGACGCGTAGAACTTCAGTGCCCGTCCGCCGGGCGTTGTTTCCGGCGACCCGTACATCACGCCGATCTTTTCGCGGATCTGGTTGATGAAGACGACGGTGCAGTTGGACCTGGCGATGATGCCCGTGAGCTTCCGCATCGCCTGGCTCATGAGTCTGGCCTGCACGCCCACCACCGCGTCGCCCATCTCGCCCTCGATCTCCGCCTTGGGGATCAGGGCCGCCACCGAGTCCACGATGATGATGTCGACCGCGTTGGACCGGACCAGCAGCTCGCAGATCTCAAGCGCCTGTTCGCCCGAGTCGGGCTGCGAGACCAGCAGGTTGTCGATGTTCACGCCGAGCTTGCGGGCCCACACGGGGTCCAGCGCGTGCTCGGCGTCGATCACCGCCGCCACACCGCCATCCTTCTGGGCCATCGCGGCGACCGTCAGCGCGAGGGTGGTCTTGCCGGATGATTCCGGCCCGAACACCTCGATGATGCGCCCGCGGGGAATGCCCTTGCCGCCCAAGGCCAGGTCGAGCGAAAGGCAGCCGGTCGAGATGCCCGGGATGGCTTGGTAGGCCGCCTCGTCCATCTTCATGATGGCGCCCTTGCCGTATGTCTTCTCGATCTGCTGGACGGCAAGGCCCAGGGCCCGCATCTTCTCCTTGTCCTCGGGCTTCACCTCGGGCTTCACCTCGGGCTTGGCATCGGGCTTTCCGGCGACTGCCACCGGCTTGTTCGGCGCCAGGGCGGCGACCGCCGCGGCCCCGGAAGGCTTGCTCCCAGCGGGGGCTCCACTGGTCGCAACGGTGCTCGCACCCGCGGCGGCCGCCGTGGGGGCCAACGACGTGGAGACCGCCCCCGCCCCGGCAGGCTTCGATTGGCTTTGGATTGTGCTCGGGACCCCGGACTTGCCGTTTGCGGCGGCGACGGACGACTTGCTCTCGACTTCAGTGCGTGCCATGCGGGCACCTTCCTTTGCTGCCGTGCGTGGCCGCGTCTCCCGGCGGCGGTCCGTGGAAGCATGCTTCCAGCGGTCGCCCGGAGCGAGGGCGCACGGGTCCCGATGCGAGGGGCCGGCTCGGAAACCTCCGTGGATCCGGGCTGCGGTGTCGAGGGCGGCATCGGACGCGAGCTCGACGGGAGTACCTTACCACGCACCAAACAAGGTTGTCAATGTTCGGTGCATGAAAGGGCTCGAAAGTAGTTGTAAGTCGAAAACACCCAAGAAGTTGTGGCGAACAAAATCCAAAGGAAGGCATCAAGGCATCAAGGCATCAAGGCATCAAGGCATCAAGGCACCCAGGCATCAAGGCACCAAGGCATCAAGGCACCAAGGCATCAAGGCACCAAGGCACCAAGGCAACGTCCCGCGCCCCTGACGCGTGGGCACCTTGATCCGTGGACACCTGGATGCCCCACGCCACCTGCGATCAGCACCCCGCTTCGTACGCGTGCACGAACGCGTCAAAGTCGTCGGTGTCGACGAAGCCCGAGTCGTCGAAGTCCGCCGCGATGATGCCCAGCTCGTACGCCTGAACGAAGGCGTCATAGTCGTCGGTGTCGGCAAACCCCGAGTGGTCGAAGTCGGCCGGGCAATCGACGAAGTCCACGAACGACACGCCGTCGCCCCACGGCTGGGCAATCGCGGCAAGGTAACCGTTGGCCGAGAGCGCGAGCATCGCCCCGCAGCGGCCCGTGGGGATCGTCTGCGTGATGGTGTCGGTCGCGGTGCTGATGACCCGCAGCGACCCCGTCTGCGAGGTGGAATACCCGCCGCCACCGAACGAGATGCTCGCCTGCCCGTGCGTGACGTATACGTTCGATCCGGTCGGGTCGATCTCAAGACCGTCCATGGATTCGCCCGAGGCCATCGCGATGGTCTTGAACTGCGTGTTGGTGCCGAGGTTCACCACGCCGACGTTGTTGGCGAACCAGTTGCAGACGTAGAGCTTCGACCCGTCGGGCGTTGCCCGGGTGAGATAGGGGCCGTCGCCCACGACGATGGTCGCGGTTACGGCCGACGCGGCGCCGGCGTTTGTCACCACCGACACGGTGTCGGCGTCGCGGTTGCTCACGTAGATCTTCGAGCTGTCGGCGCTGAACGAGGCCACCGTCGGGAACGTCCCCACGGCCAGCGTCTTGACGACCGACCACGTCGCCGTGTTGATGATCGTGATGGCGTTGCTGAACGAGTCGCACGTCACCAGCGTTGACCCGTCCGGGCTGAGCGTCATCCCGCTGAACTGCTGGAACGAGTACCCCGTGCTGCCCATGTTGCCGGTGGCGAGCATCGGCCCCTGCACGGCCCCGGTGTTCAGGTTGACGCGCCACACGCCGTCGGACACGACGACCGCCACGTACGCGAACTGACCGTCGGGCGAGATTTCAACCTGGTCCGCGCGGGTGGAGATCGTGACGTCCGTCTTGCTGCCGTCGGCGAGCGTGATGATCGAGAGCTTGGTGCCGTCGCGGCTCGAAACCACCGCCTTGGTCCCGTCGGGGGTGATCTCGACCTCGCCCGGGCGGCGATCAACGCCGACCCACGCGGTCACCTCGCCGGTGTAGGAATCGATCACCGAGGCGTTCTGGCTGTGCGAGTTCACCACCACGGTCCTGAGGCTGTCGGGGGTCACGGCCACGGTGCGGGCGCGATCGGCCTCGGGCACGGGCCCCGAAGGACCGGCGGAAAGCAGCGACCCGCCCGCCCCGGCGGTGTTCATCACCACCATGTCCTCGCCGAAGGTGTCGGAGAACTGGACCGCCAGCGGGCCCGCCGGCGACACCGCGCCGACCGATGTCGAGACGAAGTTGTTGAGGTCCTTCACCCACGAGGACGTCGCGTAGGAAATCAGGCTGCCGCGGAACCCCACGCACACGGCGTACTGGCCGTCGGCGCTCGTGTACAGCTCGTTCACCGACGCGGTCGAGATGTCCGACGAGAACGCGCCGGTGGCGAGGTTGACGACCCGGCAGGCGTTCTGCACCGCGACCACCGCCTTGGTTCCAGACGGGTTGACCGTGACCGGTCCCCACATGTCAACCGGTGACGTGTACGTGGCGCTGATCGTGCCCGACGCGATGTCGATCACCGCCAGCTTGCGGCTGGCGAAGTAGTGCGTGACCACCGCCTTGGTGCCGTCGGGGGTGACGGCGACGCCGACGGGGTCGACGCCGGTGGCAAGCGAGGTGGTCGCGCCCGTGGTGATGTCGATCAGCTTGGTCTGCTCGCTGAGCGCGTCGGGGAACACAAGGGTGTTTCCCGCGAGCGCGGGGCCGTACGCCTTGAAGGCGTAGGCGGCGGTTTCCGGGTTTACCGAAACCTGTGTGAACACGCCGCCGGTCGCCACCGTGCGCACCACGGCCAGCGTCGACAGGTCGATGACGGACGCGTCCTGGCTGCCGCCGTTGGAAATTACCGCGAGCGTGCCGCCAGAGTTGATCAGCGCCGTCGTCGGCGAGGTGCCGACCGGGATCACCGCGATCTCCGCCCCCGACAGCAGGTCAACGACCGACGCGGTGTTGTCGCGCAGGTTCGCCGTCACGGCCCGCAGCCCGTCCGGCGTGATCGCGACGCTCTCGGGCCGACCCGAGAGTGGGATGGACGCCACCAGGTTCCGCGTCAGCGGATCGAAGACCGCGAGCGTGCGGCTGTCGCGGTTGGCGACCACCACCGCGGAGCCGTCGGGCAGGAACTTGGCCGACGAGTGGCTGTCGGCCTCGACCGCGTCGCCCGCGGTGTAGAAGTCGACCGCGATCCGGCCCTGCTGCCAGTCGGAACCGGTGTCGCAGGGCATCTCCTCGAAGCTCCGGTACACGTAGGGATCGCCGTCGGGCGACCGGTTCTCGAGACACGGCGGGGTCGCGGTGGCGGCGCCGCACAGCAGGACCAGCGCGCTTGCCGAAATGCCAGCTCGAGCGATCCGCCCGGGGACGACATTGGTACGAATCATCATGGATCCAACTCCTCTTCCCGCACGAGCAATAAGGTGCCAGCCTCCAACCGGGCAGGTTACCACACGATCGATTCTCGTCAAAGCAACTTGCCCGGGGGGAGCCCGGCATTCACCGCCATGGCCGATTAATCGCGGAGGATACAGAGGTCCTCGATGACGGGTTCAACACGCGGGCCGTTGAAATCTGAAACGCGGGGCGCGACTACCGCGTCGATCCTGTGCCCGGCTCGGATCTCCGTGAGGCGGGAGCCCCAATTCCACGCCACCAGCCGCGTCCAGGAGCCCGAAGAATCCCGAGCCCGGAGTTCCATGTGCTTGCCGGTGGAACCCAGCAGGCGCGGCGCCTCGGCGACGGTGAGACCGCGCAGCCTGAGGCGGACCGGCGGGTTGCCGCGGCCGAAGGGCTCCAGCCGATCGAACTGGCGCACCGCATCCACCGTCAGCTCCGCCAGCGCCGCGTCGGTGTCGAACTCGACGGACTGGCACAGGTCTTCCGGAGCGAGGCACTCGTTGGCGACGCCGATGAACGATTCGGTGAACGCGTCGAGCTTCGCGCTCTCGACACGCATGCCGGCGGCCATGTCGTGACCGCCGTAGCTCGTCAGGTGCTCGGCGCAGCGGACCAGCGCGGCGTGCAGACTGAACCCCTCGACCGACCGGCCCGATCCGTGGCACTGATTGTTCTCGCGCCCCAGCAAGATGCACGGGCGGCCGTATTTCTCGACCATCCGCGAGCACACGATCCCCACCACGCCGGTGTGCCAGGAATCGTCCGCGAGCACAATGGCTCGGCGGTCCGGCCGGTCCATGCCCGCGGCGACGGCAAGCTCGCAGGCCCGGTCGAAGATCGCCTGTTCGACGCGGCGTCTGGCGTTGTTAAGCGCGGTCAGCCCCTGCGCGATCTGCGCGGCCTTGGCGGGATCATCGGTCGTGAGCAGTTCGGCCGCCTCGTTGGCGTGGCCCATCCGCCCGCACGCGTTCAGGCGCGGGGCCAGCTTGAACCCAACCCCCTGCGCGTCGACGTTCTCGCCGGCAAGGCCCGATGCCTCGACGAGCGATCGCAGACCGACGAACGAACTGTGCTGAATCCGCCCGAGGCCGAAGCGTGCGATCACCCGGTTCTCGTCGACCAAGGGGACGACGTCCGCGATCGTGCCCAGCGCTGCCAGCGCGAGCAGCTCGATCAGGACGCCGCGGAGCTCGCCGGTGACCTTCGACGATCCGCACGCGAGCGTCGCGAGCCGCCACGCGAGCTTGTACGCCACCCCGGCGCCCGACAGGTCCGAGAACGGGTACCGCGAGTCCGGCCGCCTGGGGTGCACCACCGCGTGCGCACGCGGGAGGTCATCCATCGACGCCGGTGGGTTGTGATGGTCGGTGATGATCAGGTCGACGCCGCGCCGTGCCGCCACCAGCGCCGGCTCGATGGCGGTGACGCCGCAATCCACCGACACGATGAGGTTGGCGCCCGACGAGCAGAGCTGGCCGATCGCCTCCCTGTTGAGGCCGTAGCCCTCCTCGACGCGGTGGGGGATGTACCAGCCGATGTCAGCGCCGGGGTGGATGGCCCGGACCGTGCGCACCAGGATGGCGATCGCGGTCACGCCGTCGACGTCGTAATCACCGTAGATCACAACGCGGCCGCCGCGGCGCACCTCGTCGAGCAGCCGCTGGGCGGCCTTGTCCATGTCGGGGATGAGCGACGGGTCGTGGAGGTGGTTCAGTCGGACGTCCAGGAACCGGGCGGCGGTCGCCGGGTCGACCAGCCCGCGAGCCGCGAGCACGCGCTGCAGCAGGGCCTGGCCGGTCTGCGGCGGTGGGCAGGGCCTGGGCCGCCAGCGGCGAGTCAGCCCGCGCTGGACGATTATCGAGGCCGCGGAGGCGGCCGGGGATTCGGACCGGGGTTGCTGGATCACGGCCATGGCTCGCGACGCGCCCGATTCATCGGGGGCACGCCCAAGGTACGCTGATCGACCAACAATGCCAGGAACCGACAGGATTCGGGGGAACGGCCCGCCCGGGTCGTCCGCCGAAGTCCTGTGTGCAGGAGGGATTCCCGTGGTCAAGCTCAACCGCATCTATACCAAGACTGGCGACAACGGGACGACCGGGCTCGCAACCGGCGCGAGAGTGCCAAAGGACGACCTGCGCGTCGAGGCGTACGGGACGGTTGATGAGGCCAACGCGGCGATCGGCCTGGCGATCGCCTGGGCGGGCGCGGACGGGCCCGACGCAGACCCGGTGCGGCGTCAACTGGTCGGCGTCCTGCGGTCGATCCAGCACGATCTCTTTGACTGCGGCGCGGACCTGGCCACGCCGGTCGAGGCGTCGGAATCGCCCGGCAGCCGCCTGCGGATCGTGGCCGGGCAGACCGAACGACTCGAGCACCTGATCGACGAGTACAACGACGACCTGGCGCCCCTCACCAGCTTCGTGCTGCCCGGCGGGTGCCACTTCGGCGCGGGGCTCCACCTTGCCAGGACCGTCGTCCGGCGTGCCGAGCGGCTGGTCGCCAAGCTCCGTCGGACGGACCCCGACACGACCAACCCCGAGGCGCTGAAGTACCTCAACCGGTTGAGCGATCTGCTATTTGTGCTCGCCCGGGTGGTCAATGACTTCGGGGGCGCCGACGTGCTGTGGGTTCCGGGAGCGAACCGAACACGGTAAGCTCGCACACCGAGGGGGTCCCCGAGCAAGAGGATGTCGGACCGTTGAGCAGGCACAGCACCCAGTCCGCGACGTTCACATCCGACTTCCGAGCGGAGTTCGACGCCAACACCGGCCAGTTGCTCCGACGGCAGTTCGGATGGTTCGCGGGCCTGACGGGGGTCGCCGGGCTTCTCCTGTGCGCCTTCGATCTTGCGAGCCATTTCGGGGGTCGGGAGTTCCTTCGCTGGGCGATCGGGCTCACCACCGAAGGTTCCCAGCAGGCGCCGCCCTTTCCCTGGGCCGCCGTGATGTTCACGATGCTCTTCACCGCGGTGCACGCGGCGGCGGTGTGGGCCTCGGTCAAGAACCCCTTCAGCACCGCGACCATGGACCGGCTCATGTTCGGGCTGGTCGTGTTCGACGCGGGCGTGCAGGTGCTGGTGCGTCGCCTCGAAGTGAACCCCGAGATCGGTCTTGGCGTGTGGGGATCGCTGTGGGCGCACATGCTCGGGGCGATCTTCCTGCCGTGGTCCACGTGGCAGGCGGTGAGAACCGGCCTGGTGCTCTGGCTGGTGTATTCGATCATCACACTGACCTACAGCGCCGACAGCCTGCTGGAGAAGTTCCTTCCGGTGATGAGCTTCCCGCTCCTGGCGATCCCGGGGTCGCTGATCGCCTGGCTGAAGCACTCGCGCCGCTACGAGCAGCACAAGCTGACGTTCTTCCAGCGCCGGTACGCCGACGTGCGCCGCGAGCTGGTGGACGCCCGCCGCATCCACGAGGCCCTGTTCCCGCCGCCGCGAGAGACGCCGAGCCTGCGGTTCCTCTACGAGTACGAGCCGATGCGCCAGATCGGCGGCGACTATCTCTACGCGAACTGGTTCGGCCCGGCGACCGACCGGGACCGGATCCTCAGCGTCGTCCTGATGGACGTGACCGGCCACGGCATCCCCGCGGCGCTGACGGTGAACCGCCTGCACGGCGAGATCGAACGGGTGTTCGCCGAGAACCCCGAGATCGCGCCCGGTGACGTGCTGAACCTGCTCAACCGCTACGTCCACCTCACGCTGGCGACGCACTCGGTCTTCGTGACGGCGCTGTGCATGAAGATCGACGTGACACGGAACACGGTCGAGTACGCCAGCGGCGGGCACCCGCCCGCGTTCCTGCGAACCGTGGACGGCAAGATCCACGAGATGAGTTCGACGACGTTCGTGCTCGGCGCGTGCGGCGGGCGCGACTTCGAATCCGATCCCAAGACGCTCCAGTTCGGCCCGGGCGATTCGGTCATTGCCTACACGGACGGCGCGATCGAAGCCCGGGACCGGATGGGGAAGATGATGGGCGTCAAGGGCGTTCAGAAACTGGTCGCGTTCGGCACCCCCGACGGGAACGGCTGGGCCCGTGCGCTGCGTCACGCCGTCGAGAACCACCGTTACGGTCCTCCCGCCGACGACACGCTGGTGGTCGAGATCTCACGCGCCCTGTGACGTCGTCGGGCCGAGGCCCCGCTCGTCAGAGCTCACGCACCATCGCCGACCGGTCCATGTCCTCGAGGAACGCGGCCGCGTCGGTCAGCCATCGACGGGCATCGGTGCTGTAGCCCGCGGTGGGCTTGATCTCCAGGCCGCACAGATCAAGGGCCCGGCGCGACCAGTAGCGGTTGAACCTTGCCATCGCCAGTTCCCGCATCAGCTTGGCGACCATGGACGCCAGCGCGACGGGCATGTGCGAGCGTTCGGCCTCGACCTGGAAGCCCACGCCGATCCGGCGACCCTGGTGATCCACCCAGTAGCAGCTGCGGTCGATCGATTCCTCGGCCTCGAGCGTGCGGCTGCCGGGGATGAGCGACTCGATGACGTCGGCGTAGTGCTCGCGCCCCCCGAGCCGATCGCAGACGATGTGAACGGTGTCGCCGGGGAATGCCGCCGCGAGTCCGACGATGCGCCGCAGGTGCTCGCCCACGGCCATCAGCGTCACGTCGGCCTTGTTGCGCGTCCGCCGGACGATGCCGTTGAATTCAGACTCGGCGATGACGCGGCAGCGCATGTCGACCACGGAGGCGTTCGCATTCCGCAGTCCGCGCTGCATCATGTTGGCGGCGATGCGGAGATGGTCGGGGGTCGAGGCGACCGGCAGCGGCGTGGGGTCCGTGACGTACCAGTGCTCCGCTGCCGTGCACCAGCGGATATCAGGGACCGACGGCGCCGGCCCGGTGCAGACCGGGGGCGGGTTCTCAACCGGCGGCAGCAGCATCGAGAGCAACGCGGCGTCGTCGCACGGCCCCGGCCCGCCGGACATCAGCCAGCCCGAAGGCGAGCACGCCAAGGCTGCGAACACTCCGCGCTCCAGGTGTGCGAGCGGATGAATCGCCGTCGCGTCGTTCGGGCGTTTGAGAACCTTGGAATCGGCGATCGCGATCGGCGAGGAGGGACGCTTGGCTCGTGCGGCCGAGGGCGCCTTTCGTGAAACGTACGGGTTGAGCAGCTTCCACAGGTTCGGGGTGACGTCGGGCTGGTCCCAGTCGGCGAGGCGCCACACGGTCAGGCCGACGCACATCGGCCCGAGCGTCGGCCCGTACCCCGCTTCGTCAATCCCCGCCAGCAGCAGCGCCATGGGGCCGAGTGTAAGCGAGCGAGCATGGACAAAGAGCACGCGGGCGAATCGACAAAAAAAGAAAAAGGCCCGCCGCGAACGGCGAGCCTCTTCAATGCGGCCGAGAGGAGTCGAACCTCCACGGGTGTGATCCCACTAGAACCTGAATCTAGCGCGTCTGCCAATTCCGCCACGGCCGCGTGGAACCAGAATCGAGGAAAGGGTAGACGGGGGGTCCAACGCAGGCAACAGGACGCGTCGGCGGCTTAGTGCCCGCCGCGCCTGGGCTTGCCGCGGAAGTGGTTCATCCCCACTCGCGGGCCGGAACCCTGCTTCGCCGGGCCGTGACCGGACCGCTTGCCCGACCCCGGGCTGGCCGCCGGGTGCTGGCCGCTCCCCAGGGGATGACCCGAAGAACGCCGGCTGGCCGGATGCCCGGAGTCCTGCTGGTTCCTCGAACGGGCCGGGCCCTGCGGCCGCCCGTCCTTCTTGCGGTTGGCCGGATGACCGTGTCCGTGCGGGTGACTCGCCGCGCCCGGGTGTGCGTGGGCTGCGGTGCGCCCGCCGCCGCGGTGGTCCGTCCGCTGCGACTGGCGTCGCACCGGACGATCGCTCTCGGCCCGCGTTTCATCGTGGGTCGTGCGCTTGCGCTCGGGCAGGTTCGCGATCGGCGCCGCCACTTCGACCCGCTTACCGGTGAGCCGTTCGATCTGCCGGAGCTGCGAGACCTCTTCGCCGTCGCACAGGGCGATGGCCACGCCGCGCGAGCCGGCTCGGCCGGTGCGGCCGATGCGGTGCACGTACGACTCGGGCTCGTCGGGCAGGTCGTAGTTGAACACGTGCGAGACGTTGTCGATGTCGATGCCGCGAGCGGCGACGTCGGTGGCGACCAGGACCCGCGTGCGGCCCGACCGGAACGCGTCGAGCGCCCGCGTGCGCTGGTTCTGCGCCTTGTTGCCGTGAATCGCGACGGCGGTGATCCCCGCGTCGGCGAGACGGCGGGTGACGACGTCGGCGCCGCGCTTGGTGCGCGTGAAGACCAGGCCGCGGCTGACGGTCGTCCCGCTGGTCGGCCCGCCCTCGCCGCCCTTGAGCAGGTGCTCGAGGAGCGCCTGCTTGCGCGGCCGGTCGATCATGTAGACGAGCTGATCGATCAGCGGCGCCGCGGAGGCGACCGGTGTGACCGACACGCGGACGGGATCACGCAGGAGCGACTCGGCCAGGCCCACGATCTCGCGGGGCATCGTCGCCGAGAACAGCAGCGTCTGCCGCTGCTTCGGCAGCGCCGAGGCGATGCGGCGGATGGGCTGGATGAAGCCCATGTCGAGCATGCGGTCGGCCTCGTCGAGGACGAACACCTGCACCCGCGAGAGATCGACGCGGCGCTGCTGCATCAGGTCGATGAGCCGCCCGGGCGTCGCGACCAGGATGTCCACGCCGTGCTCGAGCGCGCGGACCTGGTGGAACTGGCTGACGCCGCCGTAGATCGTCGCGTGCGACAGGTCGGTGTACCTTCCGTAGGCGGCGAACGAGTCGCCGATCTGAGTCGCGAGCTCGCGCGTCGGCGAGAGGACCAGGACGCGCGGCAGCACGGGGCCGCGCAGCGTCTTGTCCGGCTCGGCCTTCACGAGACGGTGGAGGATCGGCAGCGCGAACGCGGCCGTCTTGCCGGTGCCCGTCTGCGCGCAGCCGAGCAGATCGCGCCCCTCCATGATCGGCGGGATGGCCTTGGCCTGGATCGGCGTGGGCGTGCGGTAGCCTTCCTGCTCGAGCGCCCGGAGGACAGGCGAGGCAAGCGAGAGACCGGCGAACGTGGACCCGTCGGCCGCGGGGCCGGACTCGCCGGCACGCGCGTGGACGGATTCGGTCACAGCCGGTTGACGGTGCGACCGCGCACGCGGGGCGACCGGCTCGAGGTGGTCGTGGGCGAACCCCGAATCAACCTGAACGGCGTGAGAGGCTGCCGCGCGCGGCAGATCAACAAAGTTCTCGGAACTGGACATGAAAACACTGACTCCATCAGGTCCGTCCACGGGCATGAGCGCGCGGAGGGAACCGGGACTAGTTCGGGCATCCTTGCCCAATGCGATGGGATCAAGAGAGGCCGTACTGGGGTGGCGCGTCCGAAATAACTCGATGCCGACATGGCAAGGATTCGGACGCTGCCAGCAGATTCCCAGAACGATCGACCCGGCCACGAGCTGCGGAACGGGTAAATAGAGCACTGAGGCTACTGGCGGTTGTGATGGATAGTAGGCGCGCCGAACACGGATGGTTCGCCGTACGCGGGACGAGGGGGTATTCACCGCACCGGGCACCGGACGCGCGAACGTTGACGCCCGTCTCGCCGTTCTTGCGCGGGGACGACTCCACGGACGACCTGACGCTCGACCGAGGTTGAATTCCGGACGACAACGGACGACCGGCACCACCTATCATCGCGCCCGATGGAGGGTGCGCTCGATCATCCGACGGTCGCGGGCACGATCGTCGCCCTGTGCGCGGTCATCGCCGCGGGGCTCGCGCTGGGCGCGCTGCGCGTGCGCGGCGTGGGGCTGGGCGTGACGGGCGTCCTCTTCGCGGGCCTGCTCGCGGGTCACCTGGGCGTGCCCATCGCCCCCGATGTGCTGCAGTTCCTCAAGGACGCCGGCCTCATCCTCTTTGTCTTCGCGATCGGGCTGCAGATTGGACCGGGCTTCGCGGCGTCGCTGCGGCGCAGCGGGCTCCGTCTGAACCTCGCGGCCGCCGGGGGTGTCGTGCTCGGCACGGGGCTGGCGGGGGCGATCGGGCTGTGGCTCGGGTTCACGCCCGGCGTGATCGTGGGCGTGCTCGCGGGGGCGACGACCAACACTCCGAGCCTGGCGGCGGCGCAGTCGGTCCTGGGCGACCACGCGGCGGAGACGGGGGTCAACCTCGCGCCGGCGAGCTACGCCATGGCGTACCCGATGGGGGTCATCGGCACGATCCTGTGCATGCTCGTCGCTCGCGCAGGTATGGGCAAGGCCTCGCTCGCCACGTCCGCCGGGCCCGCGCTTGAACGCGAGCGTCCTGCCCGCCTCAACATTGAGATCACCAACGCCAACCTCGACGGCGTCGAGCTCCGCCGTCTGCGGGTCCTGACCGAGCAGAACCTGGTCGTCACGCGTCGACTGTCGGGGGGCGAGATCACCGTTCCTTCTGCCACCACCCGGCTTCGAGTGGGGGACGTGATCCTCATCGTCGGCCCGGCGAGCCGGCTGGATGAAATCCGGCTGCTGCTGGGGCGCGAGAGCGCGGTGGACCTGCAGGCGATGCCGTCGGCGGTGATCTCCAAGCGGATGGTCGTGACCCGCCGCGGCGTGCTCGGCAAGTCGCTGCGCGAGCTTGATCTCACCAACCGCCTGGGCGTCACGGTCTCGCGCATCAGCCGCGCGGGCGTGGAGTTCGCCCCTTCCCCCGAACTGCGGCTGAACTTCGCCGACTCGATCCTCGCGGTCGGCCCGGAGGCGAGCATCAAGGAGCTGGCGAGCGAGGTCGGCGACTCGGCTCGGACGCTCGAGCACTCGCACCTGATCCCCGTGTTCGTGGGGATCGGCCTGGGCGTGCTGGTGGGGAGCATCCCGATCGCGCTGCCCGGCCTGCCGACGAGCGTGCGCCTTGGCCTTGCGGGCGGCCCGCTGCTGGTGGCGATCGCGCTCTCACGCATCGGCCGCATCGGCCCGATGGTGTGCTACCTGCCGCTGTCGGCGAACTTCGCGCTGCGCGAGATCGGGATCGCGGTGTTCCTGGCGTGCGTGGGCGTGAGCTCGGGCCCGGCCTTCGCGGAATCGCTGGTCTCGCTCCAGGGGCTGACGTGGTTCGGTGCCGGGTGCGTGGTGACGCTGGTGCCCCTGCTGGTCGTGGCCGCGGTGGCGCGGGTCTTCCTCAAGCTCGACCAGCCGGCGATGTTCGGCCTGCTCGCGGGCAGCATGACCGACCCGCCGGCGCTGGCGTTCGCCAACTCGCTGACGCAGTCCGAGGCGCCCGGCATGGCGTACTCGACGGTGTACCCGCTGACGATGCTCCTGCGCGTGGTGTGCATGCAGGTGCTGGCGATTCTGGTGATGTAGCGGACAGGTAATGCCGAGTTCGCTGCACACTTCTTCGCGGAACGGAGCGGATGACGTGAACGCTCGCGACCGCTCACAGTGGGGCCGGCCTCCGCGTTCAGCGTCAGCTCACGCCAGGAAAAAGATGTCGAACCTGCACGGCATCCGGCATCATGTCTGAAGCACGCCAGTCTTGAACGGCCGCGAGTAATCCCACCCTTGGTTCGCCGCCTCGAGCGCCGCGATGAGCTCGTCGCGGGTCTTGTGCGGCTCGACGATCCGGTCCAGCCAGCCCCTCGCCGCGCCGTGGCGGATGTCCGCCTGCTCGGTGTAGCTGGCGTGGATGGCGGCGAGGATCTCCTTGTGCGTTGCCTCGTCGATGGTCTCGCCGCGCCGCTTCCGGGCCGCTTCCTCGATCGTCGCGAGGGTGCCCGTCGCCTGGTTGGCGCCCATCACGGCGCACTTGGCGCCCGGCCACGCGAAGGCGATGAACTGGTCGAACGCCCGCCCGCACATGGCGTAGTTCCCCGCGCCGTAGCTGCCGCCCATGATGACGACGATCTTGGGCACGACGCAGTTGGACATCGCGTTGACCATCTTCGCGCCCGCTCGGATGATGCCGCCCTGCTCGCTGTCGCGGCCCACCATGAAGCCGGTCGTGTCGTGCAGGAAGATGATGGGAATCTTGCGCTGGTTGCAGTCCATGATGAACCGAGCCGCCTTGTCGGCGGAGTCGTCGTAGATCACGCCGGGCATCCCCGTCGCCTTGCTCGGGCCTGCTTTGCCGCCGGGCATCTGCCGAGTCGTGAGCTTCTTCTGGTTCGCGACGATGCCGCAGGCGTGACCGCCGATCTTCGCGTACCCGCACACCAGCGACTGGCCGTAGTCGGCCTTGTACTCGTCCCAATCGGGCGCGAGCGACTCGTGCCCGTCGGCGTTGGGCTCGGCTCGGATGTCAACCAGGCACGCGATGATCTCTTCGACGTCGTACTGCGACCCGGGCTTGTCGGTGAAGATGCGGTAGATCTCCTCGGAGGCGTGGAACGGCTTGCCGGGCGAGCCTGCCCGTCCGCTTTGCCCCTCCGCACCTCGGCGCCCCGATGCCTCGCCGTTCTCCCCGTACTTGCTCACCAGTGCCCGCAGCCTGGCGATGCAGCTCTCGTCGTCCTTCTCCTTGAAGTCGATCGTGCCGCTGATGCTCGCGTGCATGCTCGCCCCGCCGAGTTCTTCGTCGCTCACTTCCTGCCCGATCGCGGCCTTCACCAGCGCCGGGCCCGCGAGGTACAGTCCCGAGCCTTCGGTCATCAGCAGCGTGTCGCAGAGCACCGGGAGGTACCCGCCGCCCGCGACGCAGTAGCCCATGATCGCGGCGATCTGCGGGATGCCCTCGGCCGAGATCACCGCGTTGTTGCGGAAGATCCGCCCGAAGTCGTCGATGTCGGGGAAGACGTCCTCCTGCATGGGCAGGAACACGCCCGCCGAGTCGACGAGGTAGATGAGCGGCAGCCGGGCCATCATCGCGATGGTCTGGGCTCGGATGATCTTCTTGCAGGTCATCGGGAAAAACGCGCCGGCCTTCACGGTTGCGTCGTTGGCGATGATCATGCAGCGCCGGCCGTGCAACACGCCGATGCCCGTCACCACCCCCGCCGCGGGCGCGCCGCCCTGCTCCTTGTACATCTCCCAGCCCGCCCAGAGGCCCAGTTCCTGAAAGAACGACCCCTTGTCGACGAGCCGGTCCACGCGTTCACGAGCCGTGAGCCGCGCCTTCTCGTGCTGACGCTCGATGGCCTTCGCGCCGCCGCCCTCGCGGATCCTGGCTTCGATCTTCGCGTACTCGCGCGTGGTCTGCTGGAGCGGGGAGCCTGCGGTGGACGTCGTCATGCTCGGGACCTCCCGTGGAGAGGGCCAAGCATAGGGACTGAGCGTCCGTGCCTCCGCATCTGGCGTCGGTGGCGCTGAGCCCCATCAGATGCCACGGCCTTCCCACGGCTCGCGACGCGCGAACAATCCCCCGCGTGCCTCCCGACGCCGCCAAACCCCACACCCTCCCGCTCACCCCGAGCGACGAAGCCCGCGTGCTCGCGGGCATTGATCGATTCATCGAGCTGGTCCGCGATGTCGCGAAGATTCAGCCCGCCGACGGCGACGACACGCCCGAGCTCGCCGACAAGCTCGTCGCGTGGTGGCGCGAGCGGCCCGAGAAAGACCCCGCGCGCCCGTCGCAGGATGAACTCGCATGGGTCGTCGGCTGCGCGACCGGCGACCTGCTGTACCACGTGCTCGAGGTCCGCTGGCGGAAGTTGCCCGGCCGCGGCGGCGATCCCGAGCGATTCTGCCTGCTCGGCGAGCACGGCCAGGAGTGGATCATGCTGACGCCCATCAATGAAGTGGCGGAACGGATCCGCTCGGGCGAGAGCGATCCCGCGTCGGGGTACCTCGACGACCTGTACGAAGACGAGCACGTCCGGGGCTTCATCGCCGAAGGCGAGGAATGACGCGGCGCGACCCGGAGTGCCCGCGGAACCTCAACCTCCGCGTTACTTCTTATCGACTTCTGGTGCCTGTTCCGGCAGGTCCGGGCCTTGCACCAGCACGTACGTCCGCTTCTGCACGCGCTTGCTGGGGCCGCTGATCACGCGGCGCTCCCACTCTGTCCGGCGCAGCCAGCCGGTTGAACCGTCGTAGACGTACGTCGCCGATTCCTCCATGTCGAGGATGAGCTCCTGGCCGTCGGGATCGCGACCGGTCAAGCGCTCCATCGACTCCTTCATGGCCTTGCCCGCCGCGGCCGGGTCCACGCGGCTCTTGTACTCGACCGTCGTCACATCCTTCTCCGCGCCCTTCGGTCGGACGCGCAGCGTCATCCTGCCCGGCAGCGGGTCGCCGCCGAGCGGATTGTCGAACTCGATCTCCTCCTCGCGCTGCCCCTGGACCGGCACCGCGTAGCCGTACCCCATGAAGCACGTCCACGCGTCGCCGATCAGCATCTGCTGGCCCATGCCGTCCGGGGCGTAAGAATTCTCAACCCACCGAGCGACGAACTCGAACTGCTCCTCGGGCATCGACTTCTTCATGACTTCGAGCACGGCCTGGCTTGCCTTGAGCGCCGGCCCGCGCACGGCGTCCCAGTTCCGCATGCCCACCAGCTCGCCCTCGTGCGTGAACTCGACCTCGACGGGCGGCATCTTGCGGACTTCCTCGAGCAACTTCTGCGTGGTGGCCGCGGCGTCGGCGTCCTTGGGCAGTTCGATCTCGTCGAGCAGCGGAAGATCGACCGAATAGGAGAGCACGTAGTTGGGCTCGGTCTCGATCACCACGATCTCGGCTCGGGATTCGCGGCCCTTGACGGGTTTGGGGGCGCGGGTCGCCTTGGACTTCACATCCGACCGCGTGACTGAATACACCGCCCGCTGGCCCTTCTTGAGCCGCGGTTCGAGCACGACCATTTCGGGCTCGACGTCGGTTGGCTGGGCCTCTTCCGGCTGGCTGAGTACGCGCGCTGCGGGCACGATGCTTGCGGGGGCTGTCGCCGCGCCCACCGCGAGCATCGACGCAAACGCCACCGTCAGCATCGTCTGTTCACGCGGCATACGCACGTCTCTCATGGTTGCTCCCTCGGAAGGCCGTTCAGGGGACAGGACGCCGGCTCAATCGTTGGCTCGCCGCTGTCCTTGGACCTGCTCGGTTTCGTAGACACCCACTGGCGCGATCTGGTCTTCCGGTACGCGCGGCGAAAGGAGCATCTTGAGCATCGCGACAAGCCAGGTTCGCCTCCCTGGGGGCAGAAACGTCGTCAGAGGTATCCGGGGCCCGCCCTTGAGGAACACGCCTGTCGTCCTCAAGGGCAGTCCGTCATCGTCAAGCCTGCGAGGATGAGTCTTGTACCCGCTGACTGCAACGATGTCCCTCCGTGCGGCGGTGCGGGGCTTTCCCGTGCGCCACAAACCGCCGAACACGTGTACTTCTCCGTCGCTGATCGAGATCGTCACGCGTCCTGCGAGCTGAGCAACAGCCGAGATCACGCATGAGATCCCCGCGAGCGCGAACGGCATCATGAACACGGTGGCAAAGATTTTCTCTCCCGACCCCCACGATTCAACCAGTTCCGCGCCAAACAGCGGCGGCCAGCCCTTGCCGGTGACTCGCTCGAACACGAGCCTGAACCCCTCACCTCCCACCGCCGCCGCAGAGGCGACGAACGCGAGACCGAACACAAGCCGGAGAATTGCCATGAGCGGCGACCAGCAATATACGACAACCGTCGTTCGGCCCGGCTCATGAATGGCGATGCAGCCCTTTGGTGGCGGCATCTCTACGCACATCGAACGCTCGTCTTCACTGATGCACTCGTCGATCTCACGTGTGCTCCCGCAACGAGCACACGTAGCGACAAATTTGTCGCGATCGACGCCATCTGCAGGAAGCGTCCACCGGCAGCCCGGGCAGTAGAGCGTCTCCACTTGGCGCGGCCCTCCGTAGAATTATAGTGACCGAGCGACCAGATGGTGTTCACGTCGTGCTCAGGTCCCGCCTGCTGAACCACGCCCCCGCGGCGAGCCACACCGCGCCCGCGATGCCGCCCAGCACGGCCATATCCCGCAGCGGCCACGCGCCCTGGCCGAGCGGACCGATCGGCCGGTAGTAGTTGAGCAGGCTCAGGAACACGGCTTTCTTGGCCGGCTCCCAGATCAGGCCCAGGTAATTGAGCAGCAGCGACGCGACCACGACCATCAGCACCGCGGCGACCGCTCGCATCCGCCGGTCGGTGATCGTCGAGAACAGCATGGCGATCGCGCCCACCGCCGCGACCAGCAGCATCAGCACCGCCGCCACCATGACAACCCGGCCAAGATCGGGCGTCATGCCCTCCGGGGCCATCGAGTTGCCGATCCGGCTCCCGATCACCGAGAGCACGATCACCATGCACGACGTTCCCACCGCGGCGATGGTCTCGCTGATGAAGAGCTGCAGGCGCGACACCGGAAGACCGAGCAGCACATCCATCGTGCCCTTGTCCACTTCGCCCGCGGGCACGCGCGTGCACACCGTGATGATGTGGGCGAACACCAGCGCCAGGAAGAAGGGGTGCGACCACGCCACGCCGGCGGCGATCTCCCGCCCGGCGGCGTTGCTGACGTCCGTCCCGAGCATCGCGCTTCGCAGGTTGTTCAGGTTCATCAGGCGTGACGCGGGGAGCTGGAAGGCCTCCAGGCTCTTCTGGAATCGCGGCAGCGCGAAATGGATCATCGTCGAAACGACCATTGCCGCCAGCCCGAACGCGATCGTCGGCCCGCGCATTTCCAGCCACGCCCTGCGGATCAACCCAAGGTTCACCATCGTGGCCCCGCCCCTGTGTGTGTGATCATGAACGGGCCTCCACCTCGTAGTAGCGGCGGAACAGCGTCTCGAGGTCGGGCCGGCGCACCACGACGTCCTCAACCTCCAGCCCGCCCAGCCATCTCATCAGCGACCGGACATCGCCGTGGAACATGCCCGACCAGGCAACATCGGTCCGGGTCGAGAGCACCAGCCCCGGCACGACATCGACGCCGCGAGAACCGCCGGGTCGCCAGGCGATCTCAACCTCGTGCCCGGCTTTGCGTTTGAGTTCGCCGAGAGTGTCGTCGGCGACAATCTTTCCCTCGCGCACGATCGCGACCCGCTCGCACAGCCGCTCGACCTCGCTGAGGGTGTGGCTCGAGAAGAACACGGTCTTGCCGCGGAGGGCCGCTCGCTGGAGGTAGTCCTGGAGCCGGTCCTGCATGAGCGGGTCCAGGCCGCTGGTGGGTTCATCGAGGATGAGCAGCCGCGGGTCGGGCGCGAGCGAGAGCACAAGCCCGAGCTTCTGCCGCATGCCGCGCGACATCCGCCGAACCTTCACGTTCATGTCCAGGTCGAACATCTCCGCCAGCTCGCGGCCCTTGGCGGTGAGGTCACGCCGACGGATGCTCCCGAACAGCGACAGCGCGACCTTGCCTGTCAGCCATGGGTACAGGCGCAGGTCGCCGGGGATATACCCGATCTCGTCCTTGATGCGGCGCGAGTGCCGCCAGCAGTCCAGCCCGAAGACCCGAGCCTGACCGCCGGTGGGTCGCAGGAAACCCAGCAGTACGCGGATCGTGGTGGTCTTGCCGGCGCCGTTGGGCCCGAGGAAGCCGTACAGCGAACCGTCTGGGATCGCGAGGTTGACGTCTTCAATGCCACGCCGCTGCCCGTAGCGGCGTGTCAGACCCGCGACCTCGATCACCGATTCGGGCATGGGCAGAGCGTATGTCGCGGAGAGCTGTGGCAACCGCGTGTCGGTCGCCGGCTGGCCATGCCGGGATTCGAGGCTCGTTGTGCCTTCGTGCCTCTGTGCCTTTGTGCCTTCTTCCCCATATTCTCCCCGCATGCAGTATTACGAGATGTGGTTCAATCTCATCGATTCACGCCGTGATCTTGAGTTCGCCCGGGCGGTTGACGCCTATCTCGGGCACCTCAAGGCGCAGGGACGCATCGAGGGATGGCGCCTCACGCGGCGCAAATTCGGGTTCGGCCCGCCCGAACTCGGCGAGTTTAACATCACTGTCTGGACCACCGACCTCGCGCAGCTCGACCGGGCTTTCGATCTCGTCGCCACGCGCTCCGGTGAGGTCGAGCAACTCCACCGGCCCGTGTATTCCATGGTCAAGGATTTCAAGTCGGCGCTGTTCCGAGACTTCCCGGATCCGCAGAGAGTGAACAGTGAGCAGTGAACAGCGAGCAGCGGGGGGTGCCGGTGCTCCGTTTCCCGCGGCCCGTGACGGGATTCTGTTCACTCGTCACTCTCTGCTGTTCACTGGGGCAAGGTTTGCCCTCACTAACCATTTGGCTACGATCTGCGGGGTACCCACTTTTCTTCGAGGAACACGAGATGAACACGAATTCGGGTCGGGCGTTGGCGCTGGTGCTCGCGGGCGGGCTTGCGATCCTCGGGCTTGGTGAAATCCGAGCCATGGGCAACGCGCCGGCGCCGGCCCTGGCGGCGGCGAAGTCGGCCGTGGGCATCATCAACCTCGAGAAGCTGATGGAGAAGCTCAACGAGACCAAGGTGCTCAACGAGGAGATGAAGGCCGAGTTTGACAGCCGCCAGAAGGAGCTCGACGACCTCGCCAAGCGCGTGACGGCGCTCGAGACCGAGGTGAAGACCATCGCGACCGAGTCGAAGGAGTACCGCCAGAAGATGGGCGAGTACCAGGAGACGCGGCTGCTCGCCAACGCCCGCCGCGAGATCCTCCAGAAGATCACGGATGTCGACAACGGCGACCTGATCCACAAGATGTACAACAAGATCATCGCATCGGTGGACGCGTTCGCCCAGAAGGAAGGCTTCGACCTGATCCTGCTCGACGATCGCGGGATCAAGCTGCCGACCAATGCCACTCCCAGCCAGGTGAACGGCGCGATCCAGGCCAAGCGCATCCTCTTCGCGGCCGAGTCCATCGACATCACCGACCGTATCGCCAAGCTCATGAACGCCGAGTACGCCGCTCCCGCCAAGCGCTGATGCCGCGGCCAGGCGTCTCCAGTCAGATCGGCGCACCATGACCCGAGAGTGGTTCGACGCGCACCTGGACCTGGCCTGTCTCGCCGAGACCGGGCGGGACATGACCGCGCCGCTCGAATCCTGCGGCGGACCGCCGGATCCCGCGGTGACCTTCGGCTCGCTCGCCCGGGGACGCGTCACGCGTTGCCTCGCCACGGTGTTCACCGAGCCGGGCGGGACGGACGCGGTCTCGTATCCGCCGGGCGACGTCCAGGCCGCGCACGCGGCCGGCGTCCGCCAGATAGACCGGTACCACGCATGGGCCCGGGCGGGCCTGATCTCCCTCGGGCTCTCGGCTTCGGCGGCCGCGCCAGCGGCCTTTCAGGCCGGGATTCTCGTCGAAGGCGCCGACCCGATCCGCGACCCGGCGGAACTCGGATGGTGGATCGAGCGCGGTGTCGTCGCGGTGGGGCTCACGTGGGCTCGCCCGTCGCGGTACGCGGGCGGGAACATGACGCCCGAACTCGGACTCACGGACCTGGGTCGTGCGCTCATCGACCGGATCGACGCCGCGGGGATTGTGCACGACCTGTCGCACCTCTCCGACCTGGCCATGGATGAGCTGCTCGGCCGGGCTCGCGGCTGCGTCATGGCGTCTCATTCCAACTGCCGCACGCTCATGGACGGCGTGAACCAGCGCCATCTCCGCGACGAGTCGATCCGAGCGATCGCGCAACGGGGCGGCGTCATCGGCCTCAACCTCTTCGGGAAGTTCCTCGAGCCGTCCGGTGAAGGTCGGGCCACGCTCGACCACGCCGTCAATCACGTCGAACACATCTGCAATCTGGTCGGGCACGCCCGCGCCGTCGGGCTCGGAAGCGACATGGATGGCGGCTTCGGAGCGGCGGCGATGCCGATCGGGATTCGTCAACCGGCCGACCTTGACCGGATTTCCCAAAAACTCTCCGAACGCGGCTGGTCGGACGACGACATCGAAGCGTTTTCATCGGGCAACTGGCGGCGCTTCTGGGGCTGCGTCGCCGCTGGTTGAGCCCGAACCAAATACCCGATGTCCTAGCGAGTTGCGGGACATTTTGGTATATTGACCCGCGTGTCGAGCCCGCCGGTCACGCTGCGGCGGCTCTTTGGACCGGGTCGGACGATTGCCCGAGGGGCTGGCGGCGGTTCAAGTGGTTATGGAATCTCGGGCAAGGATCGTTCGGCGATGAAGAACATTTATGTGGGGAACCTCCCGTATACGGCGACGGAGGCCGATCTCGAAGCGCTCTTCCGGCAGCACGGAGAGGTTCGACGGGCATCGGTCATCATCGACCGCGACACGGGACGCTCCAAGGGGTTCGGGTTCGTTGAGATGGATGACGACGCCGCCGGCGACGCGGCGATCGCGGCGCTCAACGGCTACGCGATGGGTGGCCGAGCCCTGAAGGTGAACGAAGCTCAGCCCCGCGAGCAGAAGTCCGGCTTTGGCGGAGGTGGCGGCGGTGGCCGCGGCTTCGGTGGTGGTGGCGGTGGTGGCCGCGGCTTCGGCGGCGGCGGTGGTGGTGGCGGTGGTCGCGGCTTCAGCGGTGGTGGTGGCGGCGGTGGCGGTCGCGGCGGTGGTCGCGGCGGCTACGGTGACCGCGGCAG
>JAJVHS010000066.1 GCA_022072615.1 Phycisphaerales bacterium | reverse complement strand
CGAATCAGATGAGCAACCTCAAATCGATCCTCGTCGCCGTGGACTTCTCGCCCTGTTCCGTCGCGGCATTCAGAGTGGCGGCGCGTTTCGCGGACTGCAACCGGGCATCGTTGCGTGCCGTGCACGCCGTGGCACTCCCGTCCTTCGTGCCGGCGCCGCACCCTTTGTTCCCGTTCCCGCTGCCCACACAGGCGGACTTTGTCGCGGATGCGACGACCGCGTGGGCTGTGTTCGCGGCGGCCGCGCCAACGCGCACGGATGTGAAGTGCGACATTGAGGTGGGCAATCCCAGCGAGCTCATTCTCCAATCTGCCGCCCGCGCGGGCGCGGACCTGCTCGTGCTCGGATCGCACAGCGTGCTCGATGCGCACAAGGGCATCGGTCCCACAGCCACGTCGTGCATGCAGCGAGCAAGAATGAACGTGTTGGTGGTCCGAGAGAACCACGCCGGTCCGTTCAGGAGCGTGGTGGCCTGCCTCGATTTCACCGAAACCTCCAAACTTGCGTTGCAGCAGGCGATCAGGGTTGCCGCGCAGGACGGCGCCGCCCTGCACGTCTTGCATGTGTACGACGACCCCTGGTACGGGCTTGGGCCGCCGTCGGGCGTCAAGGCGCACATGCCCGATTTCAAGGCGCAGTTCAGCCGAGGCGTTTTGGACCGCGTGCGAGAGTTCTGCGCACCCTTCTCGCACGAGCTCAACGCGCTGAGGGCGGCGTTTCATTGCCTTGAGTCCGAATGGCGCGGCGGTGGGTACGGCCACGCGATCGTTCGATTCGTCAAGAAACAGGGCTGCGACTTGGCGATCCTGGGGACGCGCGATCGGTGGAACATCCGGGACATGGTTTTCGGCTCGACGGCCGAGCGTGTGGTGCGCGGGGCGTCGTGCTCCATCCTTGCCGTCAAACCCGATCTCGCGGCTTGACACCCCGCACGCGCGCCGACGACTCGGTGAACGGAGTGATTCACAGTCATGGCTTGGGACATCACGCTCGGCTGCGTCATCATTATCCTCGCGCGCATCGGGGATGTGTCGCTGGGGACGATGCGAACCGTGGCGGTCGTCAGCGGGCATCGGGGCCTGGCGTGGCTCTTCGGGCTACTGGAGATGACCATTTGGGTCTTCGTCGTGTCTGCGGTCATCGCGCACATCCGGACGGAACCCGCGTACGGCCTTGCGTTCGCACTGGGGGCTGCCACCGGGAACTACGTCGGCGTCACCCTCCAGCGGTGGCTCCCCTTTGGCGATCAGGTTGTGCGCGTGTTTACCCGTGAGGGCACGCCCATGTTTGAGCGGCTCCGCGGCGATGGGTACGGCGTGACCAAGTTCCAGGGGGAGGGCCGGGACGGCGCGGTCACGATGCTGTTCGTACAGGTGGGGCGCCCCAAGACGCGGCACGTCGTGCACGCCGCTCGCGAGATCGACCCACGGTGTTTCTACACCATCGACGACATCCGCGTTGCCAATGGGGTCGGTTCGCCTCCATAGGTCACGGACATCGAGCGTGTGGCGATCGATACGAGTCGACAGCGGCGAGAAGCCGCCAGAACCGAGCGGAAACCACCGTCGGCGAATCTCGGCATCAGGGCAGTCCATACTCTTCCCGATATGCGCATGACCCGACCACTGGCGTTCGCCGTCATCCTGATATCGTGTCAGTTCGCACCGCCTGCCACCGCTACCTCGGGCGCTCGCCCTGACGATTCGGACGCCATCGTGCGCCTCGACCTCGACGGCGATGCGGCGCGGCAGACGGTGGTGGATAAGGAAGAAGGCGTCTACCTCGGCCACGTCTCCACCGTCCTGCTCGACGACGGCAAGACCATCCTCGCCGCGTACCCCAAGGGGCACGGCAAGGGGCCGATCGTGCTCAAGCGCAGCGAGGACGGCGGCAGGACGTGGTCCCCGCGCCTGCATGTGCCCGACTCGTGGGCGACGAGCCTGGAGACGCCGACACTCTTCCGCGTCGGGAAGACCGAGAAGGGCGAATCGCTGATCCTCTTCTCCGGGCTGTACCCCATCCGCGCCGCGAGGTCGGCGGACGGCGGGCGAACGTGGTCGGAACTCGCGCCCATCGGCGACTTCGGCGGGATCGTCGCGATGGGCGGGCTGGCGGCGACGGGAGAGGCGGGCGATGGGAAGTTCGCGGCGTTCTTCCACGATGATGGGCGGTACTTCACGGCCAAGGGCAAGGCCACGGGCACGTTCACGCTCTACCAGACCGACACGACGGACGCGGGGGCGACGTGGTCCGCGCCGCAGGCGATCTGGAGCGGGTCGGATGTTCATTTGTGCGAGCCGGGCGTGGTCGTCTCGCCCGATCGTGCGACGATCGCGCTGCTCCTCCGCGAGAACCGGCGCGTGAAGAACGCGCACGTCATGTTCAGCACCGACAAGGCCGCCACATGGTCCGCGCCCGTCGAACTCCCCGCGCACCTCACCGGGGACCGGCACATTGGCGCGTACGCGAAGGACGGCAGGCTGGTCGTGACGTACCGGTGCATGGCCAAGGACGATCCGTGGAAAGGCGACTGGGTCGCGTGGGTGGGGACGTGGGAGGAGATCGCGCGGCTTGCACCCGACGCCTCCGCGGTCATGCCCGGCGAAACCGCCTCGAAGCAACCGGACGCACGCCCCCCCGCCACCCTCGCCGCCCGCCGCTCGTACCTGGTCCGTCTGAAGGACAACCTCACGGCGTGGGACAGCGCCTACCCGGGCCTCGAATCGCTCGCCGACGGCACGCTCGTGGCGACCACCTACGGCACATGGGGCAAGGGTGAACAACCGTCGATCCTGAGCGTGCGGTTCACGCTCGCGGAACTGGATGCGCTGGCGATGGAGAACCCGGCTGTTCCCACGCTGATCAAGGAGCCGCCTTTGCCGAGACGTGAGATTCACGTCTCTCCAAGGCCAGTCGCACACCGCGACGATTCGGGCGAAGGTTCGGCCCTGAGCCACTTCGCCTCCATCGAGCGGGCAAGGGATGAGGTCCGCGCGATTCGGAAGGCAGGAACGTTTCCCGCCGGGGGCATCACCATCACGCTCCACGCCGGAGTGTACGAGCTATCCCGCACGCTCGAGCTCACCGGCGGCGACTCGGGCACGGAAGCCTCACCGATCGTCTACCGCGCAGCGCCGGGCGAGGAGGGGGGGGTCCGCATCTCCGGCGGTAAACGCATCACCGGCTGGAAGGCCGTCACCGATCTCACCGTGCTGGATCGCCTCGATCCCGCCGCGCGGGGGCACGTCGTGCGGGCCGATCTCAAGGCGCACGGCATCACCGACTTTGGCCAGATGGGCGGCGGGTTCGGACTTTCCGGTGGCCCGGGTTTGGAACTCTTCTTCCGCGACCAGCCGCAGACGATCTCGCGCTATCCCAACGAGGGCTTCATCACCATCGCCGATGTGCACGGCCCAACGAAGATCGACCGGCCCCGCGCCAAGGCGTGCGTCGAGGGAGAGATCACCTACGACCCCGGGACCGCCGACCGCCTGGCGCGCTGGAAGGACGAGAAGGAGCCGTGGGCGCTGGGCTACTGGCTGCACGACTGGGCCGAGCAGCGGCAGCGCATCGCGTCGATCGACCCCGCGACCAAACGCATGACGCTCGAGAAGCCGTACCACCACTACGGCTACCGCCAGGGCGGGTGGTTCTACGGCTTCAACATGCTGTGCGAGATCGACCGCCCCGGCGAGTGGCACCTCGACCGCGAGGCGGGCGTCATCTACTTCTGGCCGCCCGATGCCGAGACCAAGCCCATCCAGGACGGCGAGGCCACGGTGTCGGTTCTCGACACTCTCGTCACGCTCAACGGCGCGCAGCACGTCACCTTCCAGGGCTTCACCTTCGAGGCCGCACGCGGCACCGCCATCCGCATCGAGAACGCGCGCGGGAACCGCGTCGAGGACTGCACGCTCCGCAACACCGGCTCGTGGGCCGTGAGCATGAGCGGCGAAAGCAGCGGCGTCTTCAACTGCGAAGTCACCGGCACCGGCGACGGCGGCATCCGTCTCTCGGGCGGCGACCGCACAACGCTCACCCCCGCGCACCTGGCCGCCGAGAACAACCACGTCCACCACTGGAGCCGCTGGAACCGGATGAACCGGCACGGGATCGCCCTCTCGGGCGTCGGCACCCGCGCCGCGAACAACCTGCTGCACGACTCGCCCCACACCGCGATCCACTTCAGCGGCAACGACCACCTCATCGAACTCAACGAGATTCACCACGTCTGCACCGAGTCCAACGACGCCGGGGCGATCTACGCCGGGCGCGACTGGACCATGCGCGGCAACGTCATCCGCCACAACTACCTCCACCACCTCAGCGGCTTCACGGGTGGGAGAGAACGCGGGTGCATCGGCATCTACCTCGACGACATGTTCAGCGGCGTGACGATCACGGGCAACATCTTCTACGACGTGACGAACGCCGCGCACATCGGCGGCGGCATGGACAACCGCATCGAGAACAACATCTTCATCGACTGCAAGCCCGCCGTCCACGTCGATGCCCGCGGCCTGGGGTGGGCCCGCAAGTGGCCCGATGAGTGGCTGCGCGAGATCAAGGAGAAGGGGACGCTCTCGGGCGTGCGCTTTGGCTCGCCGCCGTACAGCGAGCGCTACCCCGAGTTGGCGACGCTCCTCACGCGCACGCCTGCTCCGCCCGCGCCCACGGGCAACATCGTCGCGCGGAACATCCAGTTCGGGGGCACGTGGGACGACATCGAGAAAGCCGCCGCGCCGCTGGTGAAGCTCGAGGGCAACCTGCTGGGCGTTGATCCGCTGTTCGTCGATACGGTGGGCGCGAGGACGGGCACGTCGGTGGGCGCGTTCCAACTCCGTGACGACTCACCCGCGTACAAGTCCGGAGCGATGGGCGCGGCGGGATTCGAGCGCATCCCCGTGGAGAAGATCGGGCGAGTCACGCGCAGCGCCGAGCGACCCAAGTAAGGAACCACCATCATGGCCGAGCAGCCGCACCAGCACACCCAGAACCCCGCTCCCACGCCTCAACAACTCGCCGCCCAGCGCCGCGAACTGACGCCCGACGCGACCGCCGCGTTCCTGGCCTTCTCGGGCAAGGTTTTCGCCGCGGGCGCGCTGGACGCCAAAGCCAAGCAGATCATCGCGGTGGCGGTCGCCCACGTGACCCAATGTCAGCAGTGCATCCGGTCGCACACCAGGTCCGCCCTGCGGGCCGGCGCGACGCCCCAGGAGTTGATGGAGGCGGCGTGGGTCGCGGCGGAGATGCGCGCCGGGGGAGCCTACGCGCACTCGAACGTCATGCTCGCCGCGATCAACGAGGAGCAGAGTACACAGGGCGATCAGGAGGGCCGATCATGAGCACGGCGCGTGACCAAGTCAGACTCAAGCGCGTGTACGACGACCCGGAACCGGGCGACGGCTTCCGCGTGCTGGTGGACCGCCTCTGGCCCCGCGGGCTGACCAAGGCCGCCGCGCGGGTGGACCTGTGGATGAAGGAGGTCGCCCCTTCGACGGACCTGCGACGCTGGTACCACGCGGACCTCTCGCGCTGGGCGGACTTCCGCAAACGATACAAGGCCGAGTTGATCGACCGGCAAGGCCCCGCCCACGCCGCGCTCGCCGAACTCCGCGCACTGGTGCTCGAGCACTCTTCCTCACCCACGCGCGGCGGGAAGGGCAGAGCCGGGAAGCAGGGCGTCACGCTCGTCTACGGCACCAAGGACGCCGAGCAGAACCACGCCCTCGTGCTGCGCGAGGTGCTGCTGCGCCGCGCCGGCCGCGGCCGGGGGGGATGAGCGGTCACACGAATCACGGGCGGACATACGTTTCTCAGCGGGGGGTGCCGGGGGGCGGCGGACCTCGGCATCCGTGAACCAACGACATCACGCCGCCACGGCCGCCGCGCATACGGCCGACCACGGCCCCTTTTCGCCGCGGGCGTTGACTCAGCGGAGCATGTAGACCGCCGTCTTGCCCTCGTCACCAGCGCGGAACTCGGCGCGGACTCTCGGGCGGATGGTCATGGTCAGGAACGAGTGTACCGCGGGGTCGGCCGGCGCGGGCTGGTCGGCGTTGACCAGTTTCACCCACACCTCGGCCCCCCGCACGCCCGCGGGCCGGGCGCGGCGCGTGGGTGTGGACTCGTCCTCCAGGGGCAGGCGGTGCGTCAACCGCGGCCCGCTTCGGGCCTGTGCGAGCGGGCGCGAGGTCCGCAGGCGCCACCGATCTCCTGTTGGCGAGTTGCGTGGAGCTCTTGCGACTCGGCGCATCGGCGGCAAGGAACGGGCGAGCGGGGTATGGGCTCGGGGCGACGAATAGTCGATAATAGTATCCATATTTGAGAGCCTATGGTACGGCGCGGGGCTTCGTTGTACATTTCGCGCCCGCTGCGAGCAACCAGAGAACCACATGACGATGCCACGACTGATTCAGGGCGGAATGGGTGTCGGAGTCTCCGGATGGAAGCTGGCCCGCGAGGTGGCATCACTCGGCCAGGTCGGCGTGGTTTCGGGCACCGCGCTCGACACGATCCTGATCCGGCGTTTGGGACTGGGCGATCCCGGGGGGTACACGCGCCTGGCGATGGAGGCGTTCCCCGCGCCGGAGATTGCTCAACGAGTGCTTGCCCGCTACTTCCGGCCCGAAGGCTCGGCCGAGCGTACCGCGCGCGACGCCGTGCGGGCAGAGACGGGCGCATCGCTGGGCGAGGAGGACAGCCCCGATGCCGAACAGGTCGGCGGGGACACTCGGCCCGGCCAACGCTTCACGCTCTTACCGCTCCCGCAAGCGACCCTGACGCCCGAGCGCCAGTGGCTACTCGCGCTCGCGAACTTCGTCGAGGTGTACCTGGCCAAGCAAGGGCACGCGGGCGTTGTCGGGATCAATTACCTGCACAAGATCCAGTTCCCGATCTTGCCCAGCCTGTACGGGGCGATGCTGGCCGGCGTTGATACGGTACTCATGGGCGCCGGGATCCCGGCCGACATTCCCGGCCTGTTGGATCGCCTCAGCCGGGGTGAGGCCGCACGCATCATGCTGGATGTGCAGGACGCGGGCGAGCAGCGCTATGAACAGGCCTTCGACCCCGCCGCGTTGTGGGCGGCGTACCCCGGCCACCAGGCTCCGAAGCTTCGCCGCCCCAAATTCCTGGCGATTATCTCGTCGGCGACGCTGGCCAAGGCGCTGCTCAAGAAGGCCCCCGGTGGCATCGACGGCTTCGTCGTCGAAGCTCCGATCGCGGGCGGACACAACGCACCGCCCCGCGGCCCCCAGCAACTGAGCTCGCGAGGCGAACCGCTCTATGGCCCGCGCGATGAGGTGGACATGGCGCAGATGGCGACGCTGGGCGTGCCGTTCTGGCTCGCCGGTGGGTACGCATCGCGGGAGCGGTTCATCGCCGCACGCGCCTGGGGTGCTCATGGCGTGCAGGTCGGCACGGCGTTCGCGTTCTGCGAGGAATCGGGGCTCGATCCCTCGTTGCGACGGCGTTTTCTTGCCGAGCTGCTCCGCGGCGATGCCCCGGTGTTCACCGATCCGCACGCCTCGCCCACGAGTTTCCCGTTCAAGGTGGCCACGCTCCCGGGCACGCTGTCGGACGCGGAGGTCTACGCGGATCGTCCGCGCCTGTGCGATCTTGGCTATCTCCGCCGCGCGTACCGCAAGCCCGACGGTTCCGTGGGCTACCGGTGCCCGAGCGAGCCGATCGACGACTATGTGCGCAAGGGCGGCAAGGTCGAGGACACCGTGGGACGCAAGTGCTTGTGCAACGCGCTGGTGGCGAACATCGGCCTGCGGCAGCAGCGCGGCGATGGGTACGAAGAGCCTCCGCTCTTGACCGCGGGTGATGATGTGGCGTGCATCAGGCCGTTCATCACTCCCCAGCGCCTGTCGTACCACGCTCGCGATGTGATCGACGCGATACTCCAGCCCGCTTGAAGGTCGCGAGCCCGCGCCATCGTGCCCGCCGAGTACGACACCGGCCCCTACGCCGCCACCGTCGCCGCGCACACCTCCGACCACGGCCCCCTTTCGCCGCGCGTGCTCACCCGCCACAGGGCGTAGTACGCCGTCCTGCCCGCGTCCTCCGAGGTGAAATCGGCTTGCAGGTTGCCGCGTGAACTGAGTGAGAGGAACTTGTGGGAATCACCGGGCTACGGCGCGGACGCGGACGCGCTGGGGGCGGGAGGCGCAGCACGCCGGGGCTGGGGGCGGGCTCAAACACTCGCGTCGGCGACCACCAAGGGGATCAGGGGGCAGTCGGGGACTGGGCGATGGTCTGCCAACGTGCTTCGGCCCTGGTTGGGACTTCCGTGGTTCGGGTCGAAGGCCGGACGGCAGCCGCCGATCGATCACGACCTGCTCGCGGTCTCACGTCACGGTGGCGACGGGCCACCCAGCGCCCGCGCGAACGCCGCGCGCGTCCTCACCGTCGCCGCACGGCGCCACCCGGGTTCCCGACGCCACGCAGGGGCCGGCCTGGCCGGGCGCCGCAGCGAATCACGGTTTGTTCGCGGCCGAGGCCGCTTCCAGCTTCACGGCCATCGGGAAGAGGATGCTGTTCTCCTTGTGCACGTGCGCGTGCGTGTCGGCTTCGAGCTCCGCCAGCCCCCCGAGCATCGCCACGTAGGTATTGCACGCGCCCGGCGGCGGCGTGAAGCCGCCGGTCAGCGCACGCATCTTCGCGAGCGCGTCGCCGGAGTGCTCGTGCTCGATCATCATCATCCGCACTGGGTTCTCGATGCCCCTTTGGGTCGGCGCCCCCCCGCCCCCGCAGCCGCACCCACCACCACCGCCCCCCCCGCACCCGGCGCCGCTCTTGCCCGCCGCGAGCGTGCGGATCCACGGGAAGAGGACCCTCTCTTCCTTCATCATGTGCTCGATCATCTCGCCCGCGAAGTCGGCGTAGACATCCCGCAGTTCGATCAGCGAGGGCTCGCGCCCGCCGTGCACGGCGGCGACCTTCTCCGTCAGCGCCTGCAAACGCGGCACTTCGCGCTTGAGGTACGCATGGTGCTCCTGTTCGATGTGGTCGGCCAGGGCGCCAGCGCCCCGGGCCTCCCAGTCGACCGGCGGGCCGTCCGAGCACGCGGCATCCGACGCTCGCACCTCGTCGAGCACCGCTGTCGCGATCAGCCCCTGCTTCTCGCACGCCGCGGCGAGCGTCAATCCACCGCCGCAGCAGTAGTCGATCCAGCCGCTCGAAGAGTCGAGCCCTCGAGGGCTTGTCCGTCACGATCTGTCCGATGGTCGTGTTCGGGTCGATGGTCATTGTGTGTGTCCGTTCCGGGGGGTGTGGGGTGCCGGGGATCGTCTGCCGCACGAACCCTCTCGGCAGTGTAGGAGCGTGAAAGTGGACATCAAGGTCGAGATATGCGGACCAGGCCGGGGCCCATCGCGATCACGCGGCGGCCGGATGCCCGTGCGTTCCGAGCCCGGTTCCTCTCGCGTTCGTAAGGACGCCCGCCTCGGTACGGCGACCGCGCGGCTCGCGGCGGGCGCCCCGTGCGAGGATGGACGCGAGCGTCATGCCCGACGCCCCGTGTGCGACGGCCGCGGTCGGTGGCGCGGATGGAGCTCCTCCGGCCCTCAAGGCCCGTGCCGGGTATGGCTGGTGCGCTCATCGCGCGCGTCGCCGGCAGGCGGGCCGAACGTCGGCGGGGGGCGCCGGTCCGGGCGCGGGGGCGAGCGGGCGCGTTGATCGACATACTTCGGAGTCCATACTATCGGGACCGTGCCGCCCAATACCCCGACACCTCCAGCCATTGACACGACCCCCGCGCAGCGCGTCGTCGCGGGGTTGTCCAAGGTCGCGCTGGTCTTCCGGCACGCGCAGTGGGCCGCATCGGGGGAGCGCGGGCTGACGCCCACGCAGGCGCAGATTCTCGCGGTCGTCGCGGGCAACCGTGAGCCGCGGGGGGTGGGGGTCAAGGCCGTCGCCGCGCAGATAGCCGTCACGATGGGGACCGCCAGCGAAGCGGTGGGCGCACTGGTCGAGAAGGGGCTGCTCCGCAAAGAGCCCGACCAGTCCGACGGGCGCGCGGTCGTGCTGACACTCACCGCGCGGGGGAAGCGCGAGGCGGCGCGCACGACCGAATGGCCGGGGGCGATCGTCGAGGCCGTGGACGCGATGCCCGAATCCGAGCGGGCCACGCTCCTGCGCGGGCTGGTCGGCATGGTCCGCACGATGCAGGAGCGCGGCATGGTGCCGACGGCCCGCATGTGCGTGGAGTGCCGGTTCTTCCGGCCCAACGAGCATCCGGGCACGCCCAAGCCGCACCACTGCCAGTTCATCGACGCCCCGATCGGCGATGCCGATCTGCGCCTCGACTGTGCCGAGATGGAGCCGACCGGCAACGACGCCGACACGCCGACGCGGGCGCGGCTGTGGGAGGTCTTCGTCAACGGCCAGCCGCTGGATCAACACGGACCCGGGAGGAACGGCCGCGCGCGGCCCGGAGTTCGTGCGTCAATGTCACGCCGCGCGGTGTCCGAATCCCTGAAAGGAACATCATCATGAGCACCAAAGCCACGTTCTATCACGCCGGCTGCCCCGTCTGCGTCGCCGCCGAGCGCACCGTCGCCGAGGCCCTGGACCGTTCCAAGTACACCGTCGAGATCGTCCACCTCGGCCAGCAGAAGAGCCGCGTCGCCGAGGCCGAGAACGCGGGCGTCAAGTCCGTCCCCGCGCTGGTCATCAACGGCCAGCCCTTCCACATCAACCACGGAGCGGACCTCTCGGTGTTGAAGTAATCACCGCGCGGCGGACGGGCCGCCCGCGGACGCAACTTGGTCACTCACGCCCGGCGCGGCCACTTCGGTCACGCCGGGTTTTCTACGCTCCCACGCCCCCTGAGGCGCTGATGGAGGCGCGATGGCCATGAGCATGAACACCCAGACCGTCGAGCGGTACATGGAAGCTTTCCGGCGTACCGACCACGCCGCGGTCCTCGCGTGCCTGACCGACGATGTGGAGTGGGTCATCCCCGGCGCGTTCCACACCAAGGGCCAGCGCGAGTTCGACGGGCAGATCGAGAACGAGGCGTTCGTGGGCCACCCCGACATCCGCTTGACGCCGGTGGTCGAGGAGAACGACATCGTGGTCGCCGAGGGCTCGGTTCGGGCCAAGCACCGCGACGGCGGCGCCTTGTTCGTCGTCTTCTGCGACGTGTTCGAGATGCGCGGCGGGCTGGTGCGGAAACTCACGAGCTACCTGATGGAGGTCAAGGAGAGGTGAACGGCCGGGGTGGGCGGGCGTGCGGCGGGTGTCGGTCCCACGGTTCCTCACTGAGCATGAGCCGCGTGGACATCGCCGGGCAGGTTGACGTTCCTCGCTGCTTCCGGCGCGACGGGCACTGAAAGGACTTCAATCGGGTCCAATGCGCACAGCAGCTTGTAGTCACCGCGCGAAACGCTGGCCTCCAAGAGTGGCCTGGCGTGCTGCGTATACACCGCAGCGCACGGGTGCAGGCGATCTGTGAAGGCACAGACGGCATGAGCGCCCGGGTGCATCCGTGCGACCTGGAGGATTTGTGCGATCTCCTCGCCGCGGAAGGAAGGCATGTCCCCCGCCAGCACGAAGATCGACTCGGGCCATTGGGAGAGGGCTGAAATGATGCCGCCCATCGGGCCGATGCCCGGATGGAGGTCCGGAATGACGCCGTCCGCCAACGGAAGGACGGCGGGATCGCAGGCCCCAACCAGCTTTACGCGACGACCGAACATTCCGCGCAGAGCTTCGATGGGGTGCTGGACGAGAATTCGTCCCTCGCTTCCCCAAGGCGCGCGGAGTTTGTCCCGGCCGAAACGTCGGCTCCTGCCTCCGACGAGGACAACCGGCTGGACGCTCGCAAGGAAATCGGGCGGGACGATCGGCGTGTCAGGTGTCATGGCGGATGACCTTCCCGCCCTCCGGCGTCGCGTCCGGCCGCCCATCGTCCTGCACTTCCCCGCGCAGCGTCTCGATGGCGTGCGGCAGGATGTCGAGCAGGGCTTCGAGGTTCTCCGTGCTTCCCTTGAGTGAGCCGGGCAGAGTCAGGATCAGCGTCCTGCCGATGGTGCCCGCAACCCCGCGCGACAAGAAAGTCCTCGGCGTCCTTGCCATGCAGCGCAGGCGGGCCAGTTCCATCAACCCGGGGTGCTCGCGCTCGATCACGCTCCGCGCGGCCTCGGGCGTCACGTCGCGCGGCGCGAGGCCCGTGCCGCCCGTGCTCACGATCAGGTCGATGCGGTGCGCGGGGCTGGACCAATCGAGGAAGCAGGCCGCAAGTTGATCGTGCTCGTCGGGCAGGCATCTGGTCTGGACCACGTCGGCGCTCAGGCTCGCCCGGAGCATGTGGGCGAGCGCCGGCCCCGATGTGTCTGTGGCTGCGCCGCGTGAGCATCGATCGCTCACGGTCAACACAGCGGCGCGGATGGAACGATCGCCTTCGCTCATCGCCCCTCCTCCCGGGGCGCTGCGGTGTAGTCGCCGTGGCGGCCGCCGCGCTTCTCCGTGACGCGGATCCCCTCGATGACCATCGCCTTATCGATGGCCTTGCCCATGTCGATCACCGTCAGGCAGGCGATTGCTACTGCTGTCAGCGCCTCCATCTCGACGCCGGTGCGGGCCTGCGTCCGGACGGTGGCTGTGACCTTGACGCGGCCGGGTTCGAGCACGGTCTCCACGTCAACCTCTTCGAGCGGCAGCGTGTGGCACAGGGGGATGAGCTCGTCGGTGCGCTTGGCGGCGAGGATCGCGGCGAGCCGAGCGACATCGAGCACGGCGCCCTTCTTGACCGAGTTCTCGCGGATCGCACGCTCAAGTTCCGGCGAGATGCGCACGAACCCCTCGGCGCTCGCGATCCTCGCGGTGATCGGCTTGCCTCCGACATCCACCATCCTGGCCGCGCCGTCCGCGCCGACGTGGGAAAGACCGGCTGAATACGTCCCGGGGGTTCTGTCGTTCATCGTCTGCCTCATTCCCGCAACTTATGTGGTCACCCGCGAGCGAGACCCCGTCGGCCAATCGTAATAGGGCAGGATCGCGTCCGTGGAGTCCGGGGGCACTTCCACAAAGCCGTCGCTCATCCCCGACGCGACGATATCCCCCGAGCCGCGTGTGTCGATCAGCTCCGCCTGTGGAAGGCCGTTAGCGTCTACCACCAATCGGACCAAGCGGTGCCACCACAACTCGAGTTTCCGGTCGTCGGCATTCCGGACCTCGATGAGCCTCGGGAGACAACTCGGCGGCGTTCGCTTCGCTCCAGCGCAGGCCGCAAGGACGGGGAGGGCGATTCGTGTACATGTGACAAGAGCGGAGACGGGATTACCGGGGAGTCCGAAGATGGGAAGCGTCTCGGCGGCGTGTGGCGCCGGTCGCCGCACGACGGCCCCGAGCATCGGTTTTCCGGGCCTCTGCGGGAGTCCGTGAAAGACAACCTCGGCCCCCGCCTGTTCGACGGCGGCTCGAACGCGGTCTCGGTGTCCCATCGAGACTCCGCCGGTGAGGACCACCGCATCGGCGTCCTGGGACGCGTGTTCCAACGCGCCGCGAAGATTCCCATCGTCACGGATGTGGGAGACGCTCGTGACCTCCGCCCACGCGTGCGACTCCAGGATGGCCCGGACGGCTGAGGCGTTGCTGTTGCGGATCTGAAAGGTTAACGGCGTGTTATGCGGCTCGACGAGTTCATCACCCGTGGTGATGAGGGCGATGCGGAGGCGAGTAAAAACCGCCGGCCGCGTGATCCCTACGGCTGCGAGCGTCGCCAGTCCCGCGGCCGTGATCACTTCGCCCGCGCTGAGGACGACCGCCCCCGCCGGTGCGTTCTCGCCTCGGCGGCGGATATGGTCTCCCCGCCTCATGCGGGCCGCCGCCGCCGGCGTCACGGAGATTGAAGTGGCCTCTGCCGTCCCTCCCACCGCGTGTTCAATGACATCCTCCCGCCGAAGGACGGTGTCGGCTCCTGTGGGGATTGGTGCGCCGGTCGCGATCCGCACGGCAACGCGCCGACGATCACCGTCGAAAGACGTCGGAGGCGGCTCGCCGATGCGGGACTCGCCCACAACCGGCAGCGTGATCGCCTGTGCGGTCTCGCTGGAGCCCCCCGTTGCAAGGGCGGCCAATTCAGCGGCGCAGGCCGCATACCCGTCCATCGCCGAGTAGTCAAAGGCGGGGCTGTCGCGGTCGGCGCGGACTTCTTCGGCAAGGATGCGGCCCGCGGACTCGTTCAACTCCACGCGCTCGCCCGGGCGCGCCGCGCGACCGGCGCGGGCGATCATGGCCGCCACGGCGGCCGCGGGTGAGCCGAAGACGAATGGATGACCTCGAAAGCCCATGCACGCTCCTGGCATCGCCGTCACCGCCTAACCATACACTCCCACAATGGAAGTCGACGTGCTCCTCTTCGGTGCCGCTGCCACACGCGAGAAATCGGACCGCGTCACCGTCGTCGTGGGCGCCGAACCGACCGTTCAAGACGTCTTAAGGGCCCTCCACGCGCAGCATCCGGACCTTCGCTTTGCCTTGCCGCCCGTAGAAACGGGCCGCCTTGCGGTGAACCAGTCTTTCGTCAGGGGAGGACATCCGATCCGGGAGGGCGACGAGGTCGCGCTCATCACGCTCGTAGGAGGCGGCTGACGATGCCCTCTTTGCACCCTGTGGTCATCGCACGCGTTGTGGACGGTTCCCTTATGCCGAAGGTTGAGCGGGCGGCTCTGCTCGGCGAGGGCTGGAACCCCGCGAGTGATGTCTCTCGGCCTTGCGCACCCGGCGTGGTTGGTGCCGTGCTTCGCTTTGAGGGAATCGTGCGCCGGGGCGAGCGCAGCGAGGCCCACGGCGGCGACGAACGGGAACTGCTGGCGCTGGACTACCAGACCTACGACCCGATGGCCGAGTGTGAACTTCGCGCGTTGGCCCGCCAGATCGCGGAAGAGCACGCCCTTTCGTCGCTTACAGCGCTGCACAGCCGCGGGCGTGTGGCTGTGGGCGAGGTGTCGTTCGTGCTGATTGTGAAGAGCCCGCATCGCGCCGAGGCGATCGCGGCGATGTCGGCGTTCATCGACCGCCTCAAGCAGGATGTGCCGATCTGGAAGAAGCCGGTGTGGAAGTAGCGGCTTTCACGAGACCACCAGCTTCGCGCCTGCGATCAGCAGGACGACCGCGAGCAGGACATTGAGGGTGCGAGGTGTCGCCCGTCGGCTGCCGAGTGTCGCCCCGGTGATGCCTCCGATCCCCGCGCACGCCGCGAGCAGCCACAGCGAGGCGGGTGGCGTCCAGCCCCGGCTCGCCAAGCCGCCAAGCCCCGCGACGGAGTTCACGAGGATAAAGAGAGACGACGTCGCCGCCGTGCGCTTGGGGTCGGCCCAACCCATGAGCAGAATCACAGGGCTCAGGAAGATGCCGCCGCCCGTGCCGGTCAGCCCCGCCAAGAAGCCCAGTCCCAAACCAACGGCCACGGCCATCGGCATCGAAGGGGCACGCGGCTCAGACGCCGCCTTGGAGGGTCGCCAGGCGACGAATGCCATGCGCACGGCCGTGAGCACAAGCACGACACCGATGGCGACCTTGAGCGCGTGCTGCGGGAGTTGGACGAGGCCGCCGAAGTAGGCAGCGGGGATGGAGGCGACACCAAATGGCCAAAACCGCGCCCACGAGAAGTGCCCGGCAAGTGCGAACTGCGTGAACGCGATGGCCGCTACCAGGACGTTGATCGAGAGTGCGGTAGGTCGCATGACCGCGGCTTCGACCCCAACGAGGGCCATGACGGCGAGGTATCCGGAAGCGCCGGCGTGACCGACCGAGGCGTAGAGCGCGCCCACGATGAGAAACAACACGGCGAGGATGGCAAGGGTGTCCGCCGGCATCGGTGGCCTTTGAGAGTGACACTAACCGCCGATGGCCGACATCGGCCGGTCGGGCTGGACAAAGCCCGATGATGTGATCCCGTGACCAGGCTGCTTGGTCCAGGTCGCGTCGATCAAGAAGTCGGCCAGTTCCTCGTCGGTCGCACCGGCCCGCAGCGGCGAGCGCAAATCCCATTCGGTGGTGCTGAACAGGCAAGGCCTGACCTTGCCGTCGGCCGTGATCCGAAGGCGGCTGCACGCCCCGCAGAAGGGGTTGCTGACGGGCGCGATGAACCCGACGCGTGCCGGCGAATCCTTTTCGAGATCCGTGAAACGGAACGTCCGGGCCGTGCTCGATGGATCATCGTCGTCGCACGCGATGAGCGGGAAGACACCTTCGATGGCCGTGCGGGTCTCGGCGGCGGAGACCCACTTGGACGAATCCCACGCGTGCGCCGAATCAAGGGGCATGTACTCGATGAATCGCATCTCGACGCCGAAGGTGCGGGCGAGCGCCGCGAGTTCGACGGCCTCATCCTCATTGAAACCTCGGATGAGCACGGCGTTCAGCTTGACCGGAGTGAGGTCCTCGTCCAGCGCCATCTGCACACCTTCGAGCACTTGGGCGGGCGACGACGACGATCGCGTCAGGCGAGCAAATCGATCGGGCCGGAGTGAGTCGATGCTGATGGTCAGGCGCGCAAGACCCGCGTTATTCCATGCTCGCAGAGATTCGCGGCTAAGCAGAGACGCGTTGGTGATCAGGGCGATTTCGACGCCAGTCGCGGTAGCGAGACCAGCGAGGATGTCGGTCAGATGGGGATGCAGCGTTGGTTCGCCCCCGGTGAGGCGGACCTTTCGCACGCCGAGCGACTCTGCGATCGCGGCGACGCGGACGATTTCGTCCACGGTCAGCAGCGCTTCCTGCGGCGCGAACCGTACATCCGGCTCCATGCAGTAGACACAGCGGAAGTTGCAGCGGTCGGTGATGCTGATCCGCAGGTCGCGGATCGTCCGACCGTGAGAATCCACCATCCGGCGACCGACACGCACGTGGGGGGGGGCGGGCGCTGGTGCACGATCTGGCGGCGGAGTCGCTTGCCCGGCGAACTGCGGGAGAGCAATCCTGCCACCTGCCCCGACGGGCCGGGACACGGAGACGGTTCTGCTGTCCTGCATAGGGATCCGCACGCGCTTCGCTCCGATCTCCGTTAGACACCCCGCTCAAACTGCTGCGTGGCCCAGCTCCACGCGGCGACGGTTCGTGGGAAACCCACGGTGTTCATGCCCAGCAGGATCGCCTGCTCTACTTCGGCGGCCGTTGCCCCGTGCTGCATCGCGCGGCGCACATGGCTCCGCAGGGCCGACTCCAGACCCGCGCCAACGCAGATGCCGATCTTGATCAGCGCGAGCGTCTTGGCATCCAGCGGTCCTGCTTCCTCTACAGCCTTCGCGATGTTCTCGTGAGCCCGTCCGAGTGCCGGGAACCTCTTCACGAACTCTTTGTACGTGCCGGGAACCCTGCTTGCGGGTGACTGGTCCTGACTATTGTGGCTCGCCACGATGCCTCCTGGTCACGAGAGCCCGGCGATCACGGGTTCTGGGATGTGGGTGGTGTGGAGGGATTGGGCGCGAGGGACACCTGCAGCAGGAACACCGCGCGTGTCTTGGCCCGGACATCGTGCCGAACGCCGGGAGCCATGACGAGCAACATGCCCGGCCGCAGGTGATACCCCGTCCCCCCCGCCGTGACATCGAGCTCCCCCTCGGTGGCCTGCACGGTCACGATACCGCCGGCGGCGTGCTCGGCGAGGCTCACGCCCGCGTCCATCACGAAAAGCGCGACAGTCCTGCCGGAGTTCTTGAAGAGCGTCTTTTGTCGATGGCCGTGTTGCTTGGGCGTCGGCTCGGCCTCCAGAGCCGCCGCCTCCGCGTGCAGGTCAAACGCAAGATGCTCCACCGCGAATCGCTCCGCAGGTGCCGTGCGTAGTCGCTCATCGGTCATGGTACTTCCTCACTTTGCCCTCCCCCCGCACCCCGCATCGCGTCATCCACAGACAGCGTGTGCCTCGCGCGCGAGCCGGGCCGATGCGCTTCGATAACGGCCGCCTCAGACGCCAAAGCCGCCAGCGCCTCCGGCTGGTCGCGCTGCACGGCCTCGAAGAACTCCCGCTCCTCCCAGCGGATGTGGTCATGCAGACGTGCTCCGACCTCGCGCACGAGGTCCGCGTCGCTCGCCGCCGCCTCCGGATCGCGCGCGCAACGCTCCGCCAGACGCCGCAGGACGCCGTGCTCGTCAAGCAGCCGGTCCCGCAGCGCGGGAGAATGGACCAGCGGGAGCAGCAGCCGCTCCTCATCATCGAAATGCGCTCCGATCTCCGAACGCCACGCGTCCAGAAACCCGGCGATCGCGCGAACGCGACTCGCACGATCCTGGTTCGCGGCCTGTTGCATGTTCCGGGCCTGGATCAGCCCGCCCATGTGCTCGCGCGACAAGGGCTGGAGCGTCGCGTGACGCTTCAGCGGCGGGGTTGGTGGAGGAGGTTGCTCGGAGCCGTCGTGCGCCATCGGGTGATAGTATTCAGCATGTGCGCTCCCCCCACGCTGAATATCCTGGGCCACGCGCCCGGCCACGGCTTCGACGAACCCATCGGCCTGCTGACGGACTGTCACCGCCGGATCGAGATGTTCCTTGAGGTGCTCCAGCGCGCGGCCCGCGAGTACGGCGACAAGCCGCTCGACACGAAGGCCGCCGACGCGGTGCGGACCGCGCAGCGCTACTTCGCCCACGCCGCCCCCAAGCACACCGCCGACGAGGAGGAGTCGCTGTTCCCGCGGATGAAGGCCGCGGCGGCACGGGGGGGGACGCATGGCAAGGGCTGCGACGCGCTCGCGCGGCTGGAGGGCGACCACGCGCACGCCGACCGCCTGCACGCGCGGGTCGATGTCCTGCTCGAAGCGTGGCTGCGTGACGGATCGTTGCCGCCCGGGCCTGCCGCGGAACTCGCCGCGCTGCTCGACACGCTCCTCGAACTCTACCGCGGGCACATCCACACCGAAGAGGCCGAGGTCTTCCCGCTCGCGTGTACGCTGCTTACGACCTCCGAACTCACGGCGGTGGGCGAGGAGATGCGTGCGCGGCGAGGGCTGGGGCGTGCGGGGACGTAACCGATCCACGGCCCCCTGTGCAGCGCAGGTCGCCGACAGGCGACCGGAGCGCAACCCGTGGAAGGCCATTCGACGGTTCACGCGCGCGCCCACGGTCATCCGAACGTGATGAGCGGCTTGATCATGCCGTCTTCCTTGGTCTGCATCATCGTGAATGCACGCTTGATGTCCGCGAACTTGAAGCGGTGCGTGGTCATCGCGAGCGGATCAACACGCCCGGTCCGGATCAGCCGCATCAGGCGGCTCATGCGCTCCGAGCCGCCGGGGCATAGGGCCGTGCGGATGGTCTTGTCGCTCATGCCCACGCCCCAGTCCAGTCGCGGGATGGGCACGGTGTCGCCGTCACCGTGGTATCCGATGTTGGAGATGGTCCCGCCAGGTCGCGTCGCGCTGACGCACGCCGCGAACGTCGTGGGCGATCCCAGCGCCTCGATCGCGGTGTCCACGCCCACGCCGCCGGTGGCCTTGCGAATCGCTTCGACCGGATCCTCCTTCGTGTAGTCCACGACCAGGTCGGCCCCGAACTTCCGAGCCATCGACGCGCGATCCGGCCTGCTCTCCACCCCGATGACCAGGCCCGCGCCGCACAGCCGCGCCCCGACGATCGCCATCATCCCGATCGGCCCGACGCCGAAGACCGCGACGCTCCCGCCGATGGGGATGTTCCCGAACTCCGCGCCCACGAAGCCCGTCGAGAGCATGTCGCAGCAGTACGCGGCCTGCTCGTCGCTCAGGACGTCGGGGATCGGCGCGAGGTTGGCGATCGCATCGTTGACGTGGAAGTACTCCGCCATGCTCCCGTCCTTGGCGTTGGCGAACTTCCACCCGCCGAGCATCCCGCCGCATTGAGACGGGGAGCCGCGCTGGCAGTTGTCGCAGGCGAAGCACGGCGTGATGGCGTTGACCGCGACGCGCTGGCCGATCCTGAACATCCCTGTCGCGGCAACCGCCTGGCCCAGCTCGTGGATGACGCCCACCGCCTCGTGGCCGAGGGTCAGGTTCGTGCGCGGCCCGATCGCGCCGGCGACCGTGTGCGTGTCCGACGTGCAGATCAGCGCGGCGGTCGTGCGGAGGATCGTGTCGTTCGGGCCGGGCCGCGGGATGGGCTTGTCGATGATCCCCACCTCGCCGATTCCGTGCATCACAAAGGCTTTCATCGTTGCTGTCATGGTGCCTCCGAATGAGGATTGGTGTGGTGCCTTTATCGCCACCGTCGCTTTGTCACCGCGGACGGTCCCCGCCTTCGTGCGCCTCGCCGAGTTGCAGACTCACGCCCAGCAACGGGGTTGTCGTCTCTCTTGTCGTGGAAACTGTGCCGCTCGCCGGTTCGCCGCGCGGTCAGTGGGGCATCTTGTCGGCGACCTCCCGCTTGAACTGCTCCGCGGTCATGGTCTTGTCAAGGACCGGCAGCAGCACCTCCTCCTCGATCTCGAAGTGCCCGAGCAACAGGCCGGTCAGGTGGTGCGCGGTAAGCGCGAAAGCCGCGGCGTCGGGCGTGGGGCGGGATGCCTCCTTGTCGAGGGTCGCGATCAGCCGTTCCACGATCCGATGCTCGTAGATGGGAACGGCCGTCAACTGGCTGCTCGGGCCGCTCTCCCGCTGCACGACCGGGTAGAGCACGCGCTCTTCATCGGCGGCGTGGGCCGCGATGTGCTCCTTGAGAAACGTTACGGCCCGCTGCATCGTTCTGCGCTGCACTTCGGGAGATTGCCCACGGAGGGCGACCGCCATCGCGTCGATATGGCCCAGATGTTCGATGATCTCGGCGTGGTGGCGACGGAACGCCTCGGTCGGCCGAGCCGTCGAGTCCGGCTGGTTGTGCGCCGACACCGATCCGGGCCCGGAGCCCGGGGCTGTGGTGGCACACCCCGCGGCCGTCACGAGTAAGGCGAGGCCCAACAGGGGACGCGCCGCTGTCCGCGCCCATTGCATGGACAACATGGACGTGCCGAATCGAGAGATTGTCGTTCTGGTCATGTCATCGCTCCTCGTAGGTAGTTCAGCCGCGCCCCAGTTGAGCGTGTCGTCTGGAAACTCACTCGTCATCGTGATCGCGGTGTTGGCGGTCTCCGCCATCGTGCGCGTCGCCAAGTTGCAGGCTCACGCCGAGCACGGGGGCCGTCGTCGAGCGCGTGGCCGGGTCGTAGGCGTTGACCAGCGCGGCGGTCCACGCCCCCATGACCAGAAGGAACACCGCAGCGGCCAGCGGACGCGACGAGCGGATGCCCTCGGACTCCGGCACGCTCTTCCGCCCGCGGACCATGCCGGCGGTGAGGTTCTCGCGATGACGCAACGTATGCAGGATCACGCCCAGCACATGCACGCCCGCAACGGTGATCATCGCCCACACGAGCACCTCATGCACGTCCTTGACGCTCTCGTTGCCCCGCCCCAGCATCACGCCCGTCACGGCTAGGCCCAGCATGATGGCGAGCATCGCAAAGATGGCGTACGCGGAGCCGGGGTTGTGCCCCGCGTACTGAGTTCCACGCCCGGTCATGACGCCCTTGAGATACCCGGCGACGGCGCCCGGGCCGTACGCGAAGGAACGGAACCGCGCGTGGCGCGAGCCCACGATGCCCCAGACCACGCGGAGTACGAGCATCAGCCCAAGCGCCAGCCCGATGATCCCGTGGTAGGGGAACAACGGGCTGTCATCGCCCAGGCCCAGGGCGATCACCGCCGCCGCGATGAAGCCCCCCGCGAAGAGCCAGTGGAAGAGGCGGGTCGGAAGATCCCAGACGAGCGTGCGTCGCATGGTGTGCTCCGGCTACGAGCTTCGCGTGCCCGACGAATACTGGATAGGATTATAGGGATATACAGCGCCGGGGTTTCATGGGTTCGTGTCCCACCCCGGCCCCGTGGCGGAGGGCCGAGGCGGGACCCGGCAGCCGCTGCGCACGAGTCTCCACAGCGTCACTTTCGCACGCGAGCCCCAACTACCACCGTGTACCCCATCCCCGCCACCGCCAGCGCCCACGCCGCGAGGGAAACGTAACAGAACACCGACGGCAGCACGCTCAGGAACGGCGGCAGGTCGATCGCCCCCCCCTCCCCGCCCATCCGCGCCGTCGCCACCGAGTACATCCCCAGCGGGAAGACCGCGCCGAAGTAGAGCGGGTCGTAGCGAAGCGGGAACCGCTTGACGATGTGCCGCCACACGCCCAGGATCAGCAGCATCGGGATCCACCACGTCGCCGTCGCCCAGAACAGCAGCGTCGCCCCCTTGATGAACGGGAGCAGGTCGCGGACTAAGGCGCTCCCCGCGTCCCGGTCCTTCACCGCCAGCAGCAGCGTCGCCCCCGCCAGCGTCGAGATCGCCATCGCCCCCATGTTGATCCAGTACGGCGGGGCCAGGTCTGACGGCTTGAACGGGAAGAACGTGTAGCGGTAGAAGATCAGCGCGATGATCCAGACATAGAGCATCGCCCCGCCCAGCCACATCACCAGTGCGATGAACAGAAGGCCCTCGCTGTGGCCGTGGCCCTCGATGCCTTCCGCCCCCGCGGCACCGGCCAACTGCCCCGCCAGCACCGCCACCGCCTGCGTCGCCACCACGGAGAGCAGCCACCCGCCGCTGATCCCGTCGGCGAGCGTCGGCTTGACGCTCTTGACCGTTAGCACAGTGAAGATCGTGTACGTCAGCACCGCCCACAGGACCGTGCCCACGATCCACAATCCCCACGCGAGGCCGGTCATCCCTTGAATCAAGAGCGCCTGCGTCCCCAGCACGCACGCGCCCGGCACCATCGTGAAGAAACCCACGCTCTTGTTGTGATCGGAGAAGTCGGCGACGAGGCGAGGGTGGTGCCGCGCCAGGCGGGCGAGCGCGAGCACCCACAGCGCGGCGAAGAACACAAGGTTCAGCCAGAACATCCCTCGCGCCAACGCGGCGAGAACGCCGTTCCCCCCGCTCTCGATCCACGCCGCGAGTGAGACGATCCCCGTGGCCATCACCAGCGAGAAGTACGAGGGGTGCAGGGTCGCGGCGGCGCGATCGAGGATGGACATCGGCGGCTGGGTTGGCTGCGGAAGGGGGGCCGCCGCGCCGGGCGGGGCGCTCATCGCGGCCTCTCAAGCAGGTAGAGGTACCGGAGCAGGCCAAGATTGAGCACGAGACAGACAAGGCTCGCCCCGAGCGCGGGCCCCGCCACCGCGTGGTCGCCGCCCAGGAACGCGTTCATGGTCGCCGTCAGCAGCCACAACTGCATGAGGGTGATGATGAGCACGATACACAGGATGCCCGTCACGATCGCCGTGCGGCTCTGCTCGGCGAAGCGACTTCGCGCGGGGGGGGCGGTACGCGGATGCGCGGGCGGATTGGTGTCCGGTGTGCTCATACCGTGCGCTCCTCCACGCCCGTGGCATAGACCTTTCCATCGCGAACCTCGAGGGTGATCCGCGCGAGCGGCCGGCGCGGCGGCCCCGCCAGCGGCCGGCCGGTCGCGAGATCGAACGAACCGTGATGGCACGGGCAGCGCAGGCACCCGGCCTTGACATCCGGCGTCACCGGACACGAGAGGTGCGAGCACTTGTTGCTGTATGCGAGGAACTCACGCTCACCGGCCCGCACCAGGAGGCACGAGTCGTGCTCGCCGGGGTAGAAGAACAGCGCGGCCTGCCCGACGGCGATCTCGTCGAGTGCGGCGATGGCCTTCGGCCCCGCCGCCTGCCCATCGATGTTCAGCGTCTTGAGCGCGATCCACCCCTGTCCGACGACGAACGACCCGCTGATGAGCACCATGAACTTGGTGAAGTCCCGCCGCGCGATGTAGTTGTCCTGGGCGGTGTCGATGGGGAAGTCCTTGCGCCATTTGGGCTGCTCGTCCTCCGGTCGGCCATCGGGGGTGTGGACGCGCAAGGCGTGTGGGGACGGGGTATTCTCAGCCATAGGCAACTCCAAGTCGGGAACGCGCGAGGATGCGGTCAGTGCGAGCCATTGAGCACGCCCAGCGAGACGGATCGTGCGGGCGGATGGGGATCGAGCGCGGCGGTAACATCCAGGTGTTCGGGGCGCTGCCCTGCCACGCTCCGCGGCCCCATCATCTTGATCCTGGTCGTGATCGTCTGGTTGCCGAACTGAAAGCGGTCGATCGTGGCCGACTGCGGCCGCAACGCCTCGATCTCCTCCTGTGTCCCGAAGAAGAGCGCTTGGCTCGGGCACACGCTGGCGCACATGGGCTTCAGTCCCACCGACGAACGGTCGTAACACATGTCGCACTTCATCATCAGCTCGAACTCGACCTTCATCTTGGGCACGCCGAAGGGGCAGGCCAGCACGCAGTTGTTGCAGGCGATGCAGCGCGGCTTGCGGGCCGACTGCACCACGCCGTCGGGCGTCCGCTTGATTGCGTCGGCGGGGCAGACCTCGGCGCAGGTCGGCGAGTCGCAGTGCATGCACACGACGGGGATCGTCTGCGTCGAGCGGGCCCGGTCCACCGTCTCCAGGTGGATCATGGAGATCCCCTTGTGCGTGTCGCACTCGGTGCATGCCTGCACACACGCCTGGCACCCGATGCAGCGGGCCGGGTCGATGTAGAAGTTGAGGTGACTGGGGACACTCATGGCGACTCCAAGGGAACAGCATTCAACGGGCTGTCGCGGGCATTGACACGACCTGCACGTATTTTGAGAGGTTGATGCCTTTGTTGATTTCAGTCCCGTAGGACTCAGGAATCCCCGCGGCGATCGCAACGTCCCGGGCGGAAGCGCCGCAATCCCGTACCTGTGGCCCGAACTTGATGCCAAACAGGTGGATCATCACAACCGAATTCCCATCAGGGGCATTCTCGTACATCTCACGCAGCTTGTGCCCAAGTTCTGATATCGTCATACTCTCCTCCTTCGTCATCCCTGCTGCGGCTCCAGCTTCCCCGCCCATTCCGGCGGTCCATCCGCCTTGCGGATCCTCGCCGCGCACACCTTGTACTCCGGGATCTTGGAAATCGGGTCCTGGGCCGAGATCGTGAGCTGGTTGGCGCTCTTACGGCCCGGCCAGTGGTAGGGAATGAAGATCGTGTCGGGGCGGATCGTCGTCACGACCATCGCCTGGAGCGTGCAGTCGCCGCGGCGAGATTCGGCCGTCACCCAGTCGCCGTCCTTGATCCCCATCGTCTCGGCCAGGCGCGGGTGCATTTCGATCCGCGGCTCGGGGTATTGGTCCACCAGGGGACCGATGCGGCGGGTCTGGGTGCCCGAGAGGAACTGGCTGACCACGCGCCCGGTGGTGAGCATCAGCGGGTATTCGGCATCGGTCTCTTCCGTCGGCGGCGTGTACGGCGCGACGTTGAAGCGGGCCTTGCCGTCGGGGAAGTAGTACGGACCCGCGCCTTTGGCGACGACGTTCCAAGATCCGGGCTCGAACAGCCGCGGCGTACCGGGGTGGTCGATGGGCTTGCCGGTCGGGTCTTCGCTGTAGCATGGCCAGCAGACGCCGTACTGCTTCTCGATCTTCTCGTAGGTGATGCCGGAGTAGTCGGCGACGCCGCCCTTGCTGGTAAGGCGGAGTTCGTCGAAGATCGCGCGGGGGGAGTCGAACGTGAAGCCGGTGGGCCGCTCCAGCGCGGCGGCGATGTCCTGAACGATCTTCCAGTCCTGCCTCGCATCGCCCGGGCAATCCACCGCCTTGTTGATCTTGATGACCTTCCCCTCGATCTGCGTGACGACGCCCTCGTCCTCTTCCTGCAACGAGCCGGGGAGCACGATGTCCGCGTGACGGGCCGTTTCGTTCATGAAGAAGTCGATGGCGACGTAGAACTCGAGCTTGCCCAGGGCCCGGGCGATGAAGTTGTTATCCGGGAGCGAGACCATCGGGTTGAAGCAGAGCGAGATCAGGCCCTTGATCTCGCCCGCGTCGATCTTGCGGAACATCTCGTAGCAATCGACGCCGGGGCCTGGCATGTCAGGCTCGGCGATGCCCCAGAGCTTGGCGATGTGGGCTCGGTGCTTGGGGTTGGAGATGTCGCGCCAGCCGGGCAGCTGGTCGCACTTCTGCCCGTGCTCGCGCCCACCCTGGCCGTTGGCCTGGCCGGTGATGGTGCCGTAGCCGCACCCCTCGCGCCCGATGCGCCCCGACGCCAGAACGATGTTGATGGCGCCGAGCACGTTCTGCACGCCGTGCGAATGATGCTCGATGCCGCGAGCGTGCATGAGGAAGCTGGTCTTGGCTGTACCCCACCATTCCGCGGCCTGCCGGATCAGCCGCTCGGGGATGCCGGTCACGTCGGCGGTCTTGGCGGGCGTCCAGTCGTGGACGTGCTCTGCGACCTTGTCGAAGCCGACGGTGAATGCATCGATGAAGGTCCGGTCGATCCACCCCTTCTCGATCATCAGGTGCAGCACGCCGTTGAAGAGCGCGATGTCGCGCCCGGGCTTGACGGGCAGGAACAGGTCGCAGGTGCGGGCCAGGGGCGTGATGCGAGGATCGACGACGATGATCTTCGCGCCGTTGTCGCGGGCCTGCCAGACGTACTCGGTCGTGATCGGGGCGCACTCGGCGACGTTGGCCCCGCTGATCCAGATCAACTCGGCCTTGGGGATGTCGCACCACGGGTTCGCGGCCCGGTCGATGCCGAACGCCTTCTTGTTCCCCGCGCCGGCGCTCACCATGCATAGGCGGCCGTTGTAGTCGATGTACGGTGTCTTGAGGCAAACCCGGGCGAACTTGCCCATGAGGTACGCCTTCTCGACCGTGAGGCTCGCGCCGCTCAACACGCCCATCGCGGCGTTGCCGTAGGTCTTCTGGATGCGGGCGATCTCGGACGCGACGCGCGTGATCGCCTCCTGATAGCCCATCGGGCTGAAACCCTCGGGAACCGTGGTATCCCGCTTGAACGCTGTGAGGAGCCGGTCGGGGTGAGCGCCCTGGAGGTAGCGCTTGACGCCCTTCGGGCAGAGCATGCCGCGGTTGAACGGGAAGTCGTACCACGGCTCGAAACCGGTGACGACGTTGTCCTTGACCTTGAGTTGGATACCGCACTGCTGGCCGCAGAAGCAGCAGTGGGTCTTGACGAGCCGGTCCGGCTCGGCGTCGGTGGCCAGGCGCACGGGGCTGGCGCGGTTCAGGTGCGGCCCGAAGCGGTCCAGGATCGGCAGGAGGTTTGAAGGGGGGTTGGACATGAGAATCCTTCTGTCGATCAAGCCCGCTCGGTCGTCGTAGCGGGGGCCGACGCGGCCTCCATCATCTCCGCAACATCCACGATCCCGGGGCGGTCGGTCACCTCGCGGCCGCGCCCGGCCTGCCACAATCGGCCCTGCGCCAGCGCCATGCTAAGACGGCGGCAGCGCGGACAGATGTACTGGTAGTGGCCGACTGAGTCTCCCCGCACCCCCGGCATCTCGTAGGAATACCCCAGCTCGCGCTCGACCCGAATGAGGTCTTCGACGTGCGCCTTCGAGGCAAACGGCTGCGCGCAGTTCCGGCACAAAGCCTGCTCGCCGGTTCTCCCGGCGTCCTTGTAGAACGACACACCGAGCTGCGCCGGGCGCTGGAAGATGTGGAAGAACTTGCCGAACGGCAGCCATAGAAGCGTGAAAATGACGCATGCGGCGTGCACGATCGCGAGGAAGTCGTAGGCGTACCCCTTCATCCATGTGTAGCTCGCTGTCAGCATCAGCCCGGTGATGCTCACCGCGAAGAGCAGGATGAGCGGCAGGAAGTCCTCGCCGAACTGCTGCACGGCCTCGGCGCCGCGATCACGCATCCGCCGCCTCATCGCGATCATCACTCCCGCGATGACCAGAAACGAAACCCACACTAAGCCGTGGAAGATCAATCCGCCGAGCACGCTCCCAATCCGGAAACTGAACGTGGGAAAACCAAAGACGTACACGCGGTATCGCTCGAAGTCGTCGGCGGGCGTCTGGAAGTGGATCCACCCGAACACCAGTGGGAAGGTGATCGCCCCCGCCAGCAGGCAGCCCCACATGATGAGCCAGTGGGCGGCCCAGCGGGTTCGACTCCGCCGGAAGATGAAGTTATTGAACGCAAAGACGCTGACGACGCGCTTGGGCCAGGCGGCGAGGTTGCTGAGCAACCGGTCACGAGAGAAAAACACCTGCCAGCCCCGCCGCCAATAGAGTGCCGTCGGCGGGCGCTGCAGCCACATGGAGTAGCGGTATGTGATCCCAAATACCGCGAAGAGCGTGGCGAATGTGTAGCCAACGAGCGCGGCGTCAAAGTGGGCGAGATTGCGTGAGCCGATGGCGATCAGGGCCGCCACGAGAAGAGTGGCAACGACCCCTCGTGCACCTGCCCGGACCGTTTCTCGATTCAAGGATGGCATCGTCACCTCGCATCCTGATTGGCGCCCAAGCCGACATCCACGAATGCGAGAGTGTAAGCCGGACGTTGCGGACTAGCGGCCCTCTTGGTCGGAGCCTGTGTGGAGATCAGGGATGGACCGGCTTCGCCCACCGCCCGACAGTCGATCCGCCTCTCGGCGAGCGGCGATTTCACCGTCGTCAGGCAAAACAGATCGTTCGGTAGACTCGCACGACCGGGGGCTCTTGGAGCAGACCGCGCCATTCCGCCAGCAGGGCTTTCATTTGCTCATCCTCGGCGACGCGGCGCTGGTCGAGCGCGAAGGCAGCCTCATCAACGTACTCAACACGCTCGATGTACCGGCCGGGCCGCTGATCGTCCTGAAGGAGCGTGACCTGAATGCCGCCCGGTTGCTCGTAGAACGGAACGGCTCGGCGTAAAAACGCTAACAGGTTCGCAAGTCGCGGTTCAGCGACGCTGATCTCAAGGTCCAGCACGACACGGTCGGGACTTTCCATCGCGGCAAGAGTAGGAGCATCGCCGACTACAATGTCGCGTCGCTCACGGCGTGGGACATGGAACTGCTGCCCATCGATGCCAACCTCAAGGGCGTTCGACCTTGCGGTACTCGGCTTCAGCGCGGATGATCGCCTTGCCGCGAAGGGTGTGGCCGAAGAGAAAGCCCCGGCGAAGGCCGAGGCGTGAGGAGGGGGCACCGATGCGTTCAGACGCTGGGGCCCTTCTCCCGGAGGGCGTGGAATTCGATCATGGCATCCTCGTAGGGCGTCGCTCCCGCGGCGGCGTGGTTGCGCCCGCCCGCGGGGACGACGACGCTCCGCTCCTTGAGGAAGGCGAAGGCGACGGCCGCCTGCGTCCAGGGGATGTTGGCGGCGTGCCGGAGGTCTTCGAGGTTGAACGGGCTCGTGGCCTCGGCCACCGCATGGGCGACCGCCTCGAACGCGTCCTCCGGGCAGCGGTGCTGGTACGGCTCGCCCTTCATCGGGACGACGCTGCGGACCAGCGCCCGCGTGCCATCGACCGTAAACGTCTCCGTCCGCTCGTTCGCGGGCGGCTCGTTGCAGGCCGCGACCGCGTGCTCCAGGGCATCCCACTCCTCGGTGGTGAGCATCTGGACCTCGCGGGCGTTGAGCAGGTGCTCGGCCGCGTCGAGCAGGGCTTCGAGTTGGGCGCGGGTGGCCTGCATGGTTCAGGCTCCCTTCCCGGCGACGAAGACGCCCCTGTCGTGCTTCTTGAAACGGGCCTTGTCGCCCTTGGCGGCGATCTCGCGGATGATGGCGGCGTAGAGCGTGGCCTCGGGCGTCTTGCCCCCGGGGCTCTTCCACAGGCCCTTGGCCTCCATGTCCGCGATCATCTCCTTGGCCCGCATCGGCTTGTCCGCACCCGCGAGCACCTGCGCGGCGGCGTCGAGGGCGCTCACTCGCTTGGGCTTCTTCTCCTTCGGGGCCTTGGGCGTCTTGTGGGCCTTGCCGCCCTTGGCCTTCGCGGGCGTTGCCTCGCCAGGCTTGCCGTCGACGCGATCCTCGATCTCCGCAAGGGCGGCCTTGCGGAGGCGGTCCGTACGGGCCGCGCCCTCGGCGCGAGCGGCGCTCTTGGACATCTTGGTGGTGCGGGCCTTCTTCGTCTTCGTACTCATGCGAATCTCCAAACTACGGGTGCGGAATCCTGCCGCACATTGCGGCGGGGAATCGCGTGCGGCGCGGTGTCCCGCGTCGTCGCGCATCGGGGAGGCGGATCACTTCCCGAAGATGTGCTCGGCGAGGCCCGCTGCGAGCAGGCCGACGATGGCCTTGGCCGCGTCGGTCGTGGGCTGGCGGTCCCAGCCCCGGTCGAAGCAGGCGACCTCGGCGTGCGTGAAGTGCTCTTGAAGCCAGAGCTTCGAGATGCGGCTGTCGTCGAGTTCGAAGGCGGCGTCGGTCGCGTGTTCGGGGAAGAGCAACGCCTCGAAAGCGTGGCCCGCGATGTTGCCCTTCACCCAGGTGCCGCCCGTCGGGCGTCCGGTCTTCTTCGTGATCTCCAGCGTGTCGAGCATCTCGCCCGGGTCGGCGGGGTCGAACTTGAAGGGGGCGGGGGCTCCGCTGCCTGCGGCGAACCCGGCCTCAAAGGCGAGGGCGATCGCGTCGCGGATGCCGGCCACCGAGATGTCGTGGAAGTCGAGGGCGTCGCGTTTGCGGTCCTCGAGCGTTTCCAATCCCAGGCGGTTGCGGACCGCTTCCGTCGCCGCCGCCATGTGGAGGGCCTTGGCCTTGTTCGTCGTCGTCTTCGTGTTCTTCTTCGCGTTCATGTTCGTGGTCTCCTTTGCGGGGTTCCGCCCCGCGTTGTGACACATGAAGCCATGACACTCGCCAACCGGCAAGGCAAAGCCGCGAGGAATCGCCGAGAATCTCGCTGTTGTGGGCAACGTCCACATCGATGTGCGTAACGCGCGATTCGGCGCCGACCGACAGCCCACACGTCGCGCCCGTCGCGCCGCTCCGCCCGTTTGCCACCCGTTGGCCCACGATTGCCCACGTCGCGTCCTTGGCGATGGGGCGTACCACCCCCGCCCCGGATCGGCGCTCGGACAGCGCAAACAAACTCTGTCTCCAATCGCGGCTGTTCCCGCGGGCGTTGGCTTTCGATTCCGGCGGGGAAGTACCTATTGCCCCCTCCCGTCCCCCGTTCGGACTCCGGCTGTAAGGCTTCGGGTAGGCGCTGC
>JAJVHS010000098.1:2783-31075 GCA_022072615.1 Phycisphaerales bacterium | reverse complement strand
GGCGGCCGCGGCGACCACCACCAGCGCGACCGCCGGGGCTCGGCCGGGTCGGGCAATCGGGGCACGAGAATCGGATGTGGGCATCGGTGCATTGTTGCTCGGGTTTTGCGAGGGGCGTCTTGAACAATGAATGGGGCTGGGGACGCCCCCTGGCCGACTACCATCCGGAGCAATGGCCCCCGAACCTTCCAACCTCTCAACCGCTCCCCGCCCGGCGGCGCCGGCGACCGCCCCCCAACCCTCCGGTTCGCAGGTCGCTGTCGAGATGCCCAAGGCCTACAAGCCGATCGACCACGAGGACCGGATCCGGGCCCGGTGGGACAGCGCCAAGGCCTTCCACGCCGACCCGACGCGGGTGACGTCCGGCGAGGCGAGGCCCTACAGCATCGTCATCCCCCCGCCGAACGTGACGGCGGCCCTGCACCTGGGCCACGCGCTGAATAACACGCTCCAGGACGTGCTCGTCCGAGCCCACCGCATGATGGGGTACGAAACCCTGTGGATGCCCGGCACGGACCACGCGGGCATCGCCACGCAGGCGGTGGTCGAGAAGCGTCTGCGCAAGGAAGGCAAGCTCAAGGGGTCGCTGCGGCAGAACTACTCCCGCGACCAGTTCGTGGCCGACACGCAGGCCTTCAAGGACGAGTACGAGGCCGTCATCACCGACCAGCTCAAGCGCATGGGCTGCTCGTGCGACTGGGACCGCCAGCGCTTCACCATGGACGACGTGTGCGCCCGAGCCGTGCGCGAGGCGTTCTTCCGCCTCTTCCGCGACGGCCTGATCTACCGCGGCAAGCGCCTGGTGAACTGGGACCCGGCCCTCCAGACGGCGGTGGCCGATGACGAGTGCGAGGACGAGGAGATCGACTCCTTCTTCTATTACCTGCGGTACCCGCTGGTGCACGAAGACAGGCAAAAGAGCGCCGACGCATCACGGCAGCAGGCGGAGGACGCCCAGCCGGTCACATGGAACGAACTGGCGGCTCGGGGCTATCCCGGCGCCGACCAGCACCCGGCGGAAGAAGAGGCGTGGGTGACGGTCGCAACCACGCGGCCCGAGACGTACCTGGGCGATACGGCGGTGGCGGTGAACCCGCACGACCCCCGGGCCAAGGCCCTGCGCGGGCTGTTCGTGGAACTGCCCCTGGTCGGGCGGGTCATCCCGATCCTCGAGGACAGCTACGTCGTGCTGCCCAAGGCGATGGCTCGGTCCGAGGAAGAGGCCAATGACCCCAAGGCCGAGTTCGCGACGGGCTTTTTGAAGGTCACGCCCGCGCACGATCCCAACGACTACGAGATCGGCCGCCGGCACTCGGTGGACGGCGCGATGCAGGAGTGGTCGCAGGCTCGCGGACGAGCGGTGATGGTGAACATGTTCGCGCCCGACGGGACCGTGTCCGACCGTCACGGGTGGAGCGACGTGGGCGACGCGAAGATGCTGGTGGGGCTGAAGCGCCAGGACGCCCGGAAGAAGGTGGTCGAGGAGTTCAAGGCCCGTGGCCTGCTGGAGGCGACGCGGCCCTACCGCCACAGCGTGAAGATCTCCGATCGCAGCAAGGCGATCATCGAGCCGTACCTGAGCGACCAGTGGTACGTGAAGGTAACGGACCCGCGCCTGGCGGAGTCTGCGAACCGGGCGCTTGCGGGAAGGCATCAAGGCACCGAGGCATCGAGGCATCAAGGAAAGGCAGATGGCGATGGCGCGCTGCAGTTCCATCCCGCGCGTTACGCCAAGACGTACGAGCAGTGGCACGATGGCATCAGGGATTGGTGCATCTCCAGGCAGCTCTGGTGGGGGCACCGGATCCCGGTGTGGCATCGGCGAATCGATCTGGCAACGGCTCAAGCAGATAACTTCTTCACCGAGCAGTGCGATGAAGCTCTCGAAGGAAATCATCATGGCTGCTATGGAATCGCAGTCGATGTTGCAACCGGAGCCATCATTCCTCCTGGTGACCTCTACCCGCTCGACAGCTCGATCGGCATGCACCGCCTACCGCGGGCGGGCCTCATTGACGTGTTCATTTGCGATATCGTGGAAACCGATTGGTCTCCAGCGGGCTTTGTCCTTGACCCAGACGTCCTCGACACCTGGTTCTCGTCGGCGCTGTGGCCCATGTCCACCATGGGCTGGCCCGATCCGGAGCAGGCGGCAAAGGACACGGGCATCCGCGACATGAAGGACATGCTCGCGGCCTTCAACCCCACCACCACGCTCTGCACCGCCCGCGAGATCATCACGCTGTGGGTCAGCCGCATGGTGATGTTCAACCGCTACCTGATGGGCGCCGGGCAGGGCAAGGGGCCCGTGCCGTTCCGCAACGTCTTCATCCACGCGGTGATCCAGGATGGCGAAGGCCGCAAGATGTCCAAATCGCTGGGCAACGGCGTCGATCCGCTCGACATCATCGCCACGCACGGCGCCGATGCCATGCGCTTCACGCTCTGCCAGATGGCGACCAACACGCAGGACGTGCGCCTGCCGGTCGTGAAGGACTCGGCGACGGGCAAGAACACGAGCCCAAAGTTCGACCTTGGCCGCAACTTCTGCAACAAGCTCTGGAACGCGGCGAGGTTCGCCGTCGGCATTCTCACCGCCGCCCCCGCGGCCGCATCCCGCGGCGGTAGCGCCGCGCCCGTGTCCGCCAAGTCGCTCTCCCTGATCGACCGCTGGATGCTCTCGCGCCTCCAGGCCGCGACCGCCGAGATCAACAGCGCTGTCGAGCACTTCGAGTTCTCGCTCTACGCCCAGTCCATCTACACACTGCTCTGGAACGACTTCTGCGACTGGTACCTCGAGGCGATCAAGCCGACAGTCGCCGAGGACGCCAACCAGCGAGCGGTGCTCCGCAGCGTGCTCGACGCCATCCTCCGCATCCTCCACCCGGTCGCCCCCTTCGTGACCGAGGCCGCGTACGAAACCGTCGGGACGCTCCCCGCCGCGCCCGTGGCGGGCCTGCGGCTCGACGCCCCGCGAAAGTCCGGCCTCCTGGCGACCGCCGGCTGGCCGGTGATCGACGCGTCACTGCGCGACGAAGCCGCCGAGCGGGAGTTCTCGCAACTCCAGGGCCTCATCACCGCGATCCGCGAGGTCCGGGCCCAGCACCAGGTCGCGCCCAAGCGCAAGATCGTGCTCCACGTGCCCGCGCACGTCGCCGAGCACTGGCGCCACCACGCCGTGACCCTCGCCACGCTCGCGGGCCTGGAAACGCAGACGACCGACGCCCCGTCAGGGTCAAACGTGGTGTTCACGTTCGAGGCCCGGGAGTACGCCGTGAGCAACCTCGCCGACGCGGCGGCGGTCGACTCCGGCGCCGAACGGGCACGCCTCGAGAAGATCATCGCCGACAGCGAGAAGCTGATCGCGGTGCTCGAAGGACGCCTCGCCAATCCCGGGTATGCTCAGAAAGCCCCGCCCCACATGGTCCAGCAGACCAAGGACCAGCTCGCCAAGGCGATCGCCGAGCGTTCGGCCGCCGCCGAGTCCCTCAAGAAGCTCGGGAGCTAGCGGTTCCGAGCGGTCACGCCCGGGTTAAGAACGAGCATGCGCGACGACGCCGTCACCACACACCGCCCCGCGACCAACCCGCCCCAGCGTCGGCACGCGTCGATGGTCGGCCGCGTGCTCGCCCTGATCGCGGGCATGCTCATTCCCGCCTGCGCCTCCGAAACCGAGCGTCCGCCGCCCAAGCCCTCGCCCGCCGCCATGAGCAGCGCGGACCCGGCCGCCGACGCCGCCGAATCGCTCCCCAAAGCCCGCGTGGTCAACAGCGAGCCGTGGACCTTCGGCACGCGCCAGGGCCGGGCGATCACGCTCAATTCCTACCGCCTCTTCACGACCGTTGAATGGCCGTGGATGCTCGACTCGATGCCAGACTTCCTCGAAGGGTCGCTGCGCGTCTACACGACGGCGCTGGGCACGCTGCCGCGTCCATCGCGCCCCATGGACACCTACCTGCTCGAAACGCGCCAGCAGTGGCTGGAGTTGTGCAGGTCGGTGCTCGGGCCCGACGATCGTTCGTTCGAGCAGATCCAGAAGGGCGCGGTGACGCTGAACGGCAAGGCTTTGCTGTACAACGTCGGCCCGCGTGATACCTTCGCGCTGGTCGCGCACGAGGGCTGGCACCAGTACTCGCAGACGGTCCTGCAGGACCCGCTGCCGGTGTGGCTGGAGGAAGGCATCGCCACCTATATGGAGGGCTTCCGCCTCAACCGCCAGCGCACCCGGGCCGAGTTCCAGCCCTGGCGGAACTTCGAGCGTTTCGAAGCACTCCGGCGAGCGAGCGATCGCCGCCAGCTCCTCACGCTCGAGGAACTGCTCAACACCACGCCGCAGGAAGAGCTCGCCAGGAGCGACCGCCACGCCCTCACGTACTACGGGCAGATCTGGGCGCTCGTGCACTTCCTCCGCGAGGGCGAGGGCGGGAAGTACTCGCAGGGCCTCGCCGATGCGCTCGCCGATGCCGCCAGCGCCGGGCTCACGCACCAGATCCAGCGCGAACTGGGGTCCTCCGCGGCGCGGTCGCACATGCTGCGCCGCCGCGGCCCGCAGGTCATGAAGGCCTACTGCTCGGACGACCTCGACCTGGTCTCCGCCGAATACCGGGCGTTCATCGACGCGATCGTGCGCCCGGGCGCGAGCCAACTGATCTCGCAGGGCAAGTCGCCGGTCAATCGCTAGACTTTCGCCGCACGAACAGCGTCCGGTTGTTCGACGAACCGTCCCGTCCGAGTTTCATTCTCCCGCGTGCCCGCGTCCGCTGCCAGCCTCTTCACCGCCCCGACCTCATGTTCTCCACCATCGACGAGATTCTCGCGGAACTCAAAGCCGGCCGGATGATCATTCTCACCGACGATGAGGACCGCGAGAACGAGGGCGACCTCGTGCTTCCCGCGCAGTTCGCGACCCCCGAGGCGATCACCTTCATGCTCTCGGTCGCCCGCGGATACATGTGCCTCTCGCTCACCGAGCAGGACTGCGACCGACTCGATCTGCACCCGCAGTCCGCCGTCAACACCACCGTGCGCGGCACCGCCTTCACGGTCTCGATCGACGGCCATCCCCGCCACGGCTTCACGACCGGCGTCTCGGCTCGGGAACGGGCCCGCTGCATCCAGATGGCGATCGACCCCGCGTACGGCCGCGACGATTTCGTGCGCCCCGGGCACATCAACCCGCTGCGGTCGCGCGACGGCGGCGTGCTCGTCCGCATCGGCCAGACGGAAGGATCGATCGACCTGTGCCGCCTCGCGGGCCTCTACCCCGCGGCGGTGATCATCGAGATCATGGGCGACGACGGCGAGATGGCCCGCCTCCCGCAGCTCGCCGACCTCGCACGCAAGCACGGGCTCAAGATGTGCTCGGTCCGCCAGATCATCGAGCACCGGCTCAGCCGCAGCTCCGTGGTGCAGCGGATCGATCCGCAGGCCGGGCGGCTGGTGCGGACCACCGAGGGCGAGTTCCACCTCTTTGCGTTCCGGTCGCTCGGCGATTCGCTCCCGCACCTGGCGCTGACGGTCGGGGGCGTCGGCCAGCTCTCCTCGGACGGGACGGTGGTCGAAACGCCCGAGCCCACGCTCGTGCGCGTGCACCGCCGCGACCTGCTCGGCGACATCTTCATGGACCTCGACTCATCTCCGGCCGGGCCGACGGGCACGACGCTGCACGCGTCGATGCGGATGGTCCAGCAGGCCGGCCGCGGCGCGATCGTGTACCTCCGCCCGCAATGGTCCAGCGACGAGTGGCGGCACCAGCTCCAGCAGCCCTTCGGGGACAGCGACATCGACCGCCCGCACAAGTCAGTCTCGCCCGCGATGGTCGAGTACGGGACCGGGAGCCAGATCCTCCGGGCGCTGGGCCTGTGCAAGCTGCGGCTCATCACCAACAGCCAGGCCGAGTACCCCAAGCTCGACGCGTTCGGACTCCAGATCGTCGAGCGGGTCGCGGTGACGGGCACGAAGTAACCACCCCGTTGCGCCGGGCGAGTTCACCTGATACGCTTCCGCCATGAAGCTGCTCCTTCTTGCCGCGACGCTCGCCGGGCTGTGCATGGCGATGACCTCGATCCAGCCCGAAAAATCATCCAAGCCCGCCGCACCGGCCGGCGAGGCATCCAAACCATCGTTCCGCATCCTGGTCTTCTCCAAGACCGCGGGGTTCCGCCACGATTCGATCCCCGACGGCATCGCGGCGATCCAGAAGCTCGGCAAAGAGAACGGTTTCGACGTTGACGCGACCGAGGACGGGGCGCTCTTCACCGAGGACAACCTCGGCCGGTACGCCGCGGTGCTGTTCCTGAGCACCACCGGCGACGTGCTCAACGACGACCAGCAGAAGGCCTTCGAGGCGTACATCGCCAAGGGCCGCGGCTTCGTGGGCATTCACGCGGCGGCGGACACCGAGTACGAGTGGCCGTGGTTCGGCACGCTCGTCGGCGCGTACTTCAAGAGCCACCCCAAGATCCAGGACGCGACCAACAAGGTCGAGGACCGCACCCACCCCTCCACGCACCACCTCGCCGAGGAGTGGAAACGCCACGACGAGTGGTACACGTACAAGGACAACCCGCGCTCGCGCGTCCACGTGCTGATCTCGCTCGACGAGAGCACGTACGAGGGCGGCGGCATGAACGGCGACCACCCCATCGCGTGGTGCAACACCGTCGCGGGCGGCCGGTCGTGGTACACCGGCGGCGGCCACACCAAGGAAAGCTTCACCGAACCCGACTTCCTGAAGCACCTGCTCGGCGGCATCAAGTGGGCCGCGGGCATCGCTCCGTGGACGCCGGCCACGCCCGCGCCGACGCAGACCGCCGACAACTGATCGCGGCCTTCGCCGCGTCGCTGCCCCGGGAAGCGATCGGGATGTCACGTCAAGCGGGGCGCCGCCGCACTTTCTCGCAGTGGTTCCTTCGTGATCGATGTTGGCAGCGCCCCGAGCCGTCAATCCACGAGCTCAGCAGCCCTTCTCGAAATCTCGCACGTAGGCATCAAAGTCGTCCGTATCGACAAAGCCGCTCCAGTCGTAGTCGGCGTTGGGAGTGCCTTCCTCGAACGCCCGCACGAACGCGTCGTAGTCGTCGGTGTCGACGTACCCCGAACTGTCGAAGTCGGCTCGGCAGCCGTGGATCCACAGCACGGCCTCTTCCTGCCCGGTCATGTAGTTGAGGCCGTGACCGGCGATGTACACCGTGCCCCCGCCGACCCACACGCCCTCGGCGCGGCCGCTTCCGAACGTCTCGGGCAGGAAGACGCTCAGGTCGACCCAGGACTCAGGGGTTCCCGCCCACAGGCTCGGCCGGTACTTGCCATCCACCAGCCCGGTGCCGACCTGCAGCCCCATATGAACGGCGTGGCAATAGGAATCGAGCATCTGGGGCGGCGCCAGATCAACCCACGAACTTGCCGAACCCGTCCACAGGCTCGCGTGATTCGCGCCGTTGTACGCGACATACCCCACCTGCTGTTCGGCGTAGGCGCCGGCGGCGTAGGAGTACGAAGCGACCGCGGGATGCAGGTCGATCAGGCTGGTGCTCGACCCCAGCCACATGCACGCCCGCGTCAAGCCGCCCGGCTGGTGGTAAACACCCACCTGGTAGTCGCCGTACACGCCGTTGACCCGCGAGTACGAAACCCCGGGCGGCGCCAGGATGATGATCGACTCCGCGCTGCCGGTCCACATCACGGCCTGCGTCATGCCGTCGGCGTACACCCATCCGCCCTGCACACCACCATGGACAGAGGTGGCGCCGGCGACTACCGCCCACGGCGGCGTGAGATCGATCCACGATTCGGCCGTCCCGGTCCACAGGCTCGCTCGGGCGTTCCCGTCCATCGTCACGGTGCCGACCTGCTGTCCGCCCCCCACTCCCAGGGCCATCGCCTGGATCCCCCCCGCGGGCGTGAGATCGACCCACGATGCCGACGAACCATTCCAAAGACCGGCGCGGCTGTCCCCGTTGACGACGGCATAGCCGACCTGCTGACCGCCCCTGGTCGCCACTGCCGCCGACGATTCGGCGCCCGCGGGATGGAGCCGGATGACGGTCCAGTGAGGGTCGGCAGCCAAGGCCAGCGAGGCCGCAAGGGACGAAATGATCGCGCCGGCGCACGGGATGAGAACGCGGCGACTGCTCGCAGTACGGGTGGAAGTCATGGTGATGCCCCTTGGACGCACGCTGCCGCGCGGGCACGATGCCCGGAGCACGGGGAGGAATTCCGCGTCGCGCCGGAGATCCGCCGCGCGTGCCGGAAGTACGTCCTTGCAACACTGTCGCGCCGGCACGACCGATCGGCGACGGGGAATTGTCCCCTATCCGGGGGCTGTCGCGCTACGCCTTGGGCATCAGCTTCCCGTGCATCGTCGGACGAAGCGGGAACATCGCGTACACCTCCCGCAGCTCGTCGAGCGTCACCGCGTTGATGCGGTCGAGCTCCTTCTCGAGCGGCCGGTACTCGCCCAGGTGAAGCCACAGGCGGCCCAGGCGGTGCATGCGGTCGTGCGGACGTTCGCCGCCCAGCGTCGCCGCCGTGGCGAACTTGTTCCGCAGGCGTTCAAGATCGCCGGGGGTGATCGAATCGATCAGACCGTCGAGCTCGCGCTTGATGCACGTCCAGATCTCGCCCGCTCGGTCGGGGTCGCCGGACGCGTAGATGATGTACTCGCCGACGCCGTCGTGCGCATCGAACGACGCCTGCGCTTCCTCGGCGATGCCCGTTTCGATGATTGACCAGTGCAGGCGGCTGTTGTCGGTCGCGCCCAGGATCTGCGTCAGAAGGGCGGCGGCGTAGCGGCGCTCGTCCTCGATGGACGGGCCCGGCGCGATCGCGATCTGGTACGCGCGGCTGACCTTCTCGTCGTGGAGCGTGAAGTCCCCGCTCTGAACGACCGGGGTGGAGAGGTCGCGCCCCGCGCCGGTGCGCTGCCAGCCCCCGCACAGGTCCTCGATCTGCCGCACGCAGGCGTCGAAGTCCATCCGACCGGCGATCGCCACCACCGTGTTGTCGGCCGAGTACCGCGACTGGAAGTAGTCGAGCATCTGCGCTCGCGACAGCGCGGCGATCGTCTCGGTCGTCCCGAGCACGCGCTGGCCCAGGCGGTGCTCGCCGTAGTACCGCTGGATGCCCTCCTCGTACAGCACCCAGAACGGGTTGTCGCGGTACATCGCGATCTCTTCGAGGATCACGCCCTTCTCGGTGGTGAAGTCCGAATCCCGCAGCGCCGGCCGCATCATCTTGGCGAGCAGCTCGTTGATGCGGTGCAGGTGCTCGGGCAGGCACTGGCCGTAGAAGCAGGTCATCTCCGACGTCGTATAGGCGTTGTTCTTGGCGCCCAGGTCGTCGAAGGCGCGGTTGATGTCGTCGGCCGTCAGGTCGTCCGTCCCCTTGAACATCATGTGCTCAAGGAAGTGGCTGACCCCCATCACCACGGGGTCCTCGTCCCGGGCGCCGGTCTTCACGAAGAAGCCCGCCGCGGCGGTGTGGGCGGAGGGGTCAACCTCGGCGATCACGGTCAGGCCGTTGGCCAGGCGAGCAAGATGAAAACTGAATGCCATGCGCTGGGGGTGCTCCTCACCGCAGATTCAAGGCCGCTTCGAGTTCTCGGCGCAACACCCGGCAGACTTCAGCCGGATCGTCCGCCGAGCATACGCAGGATGAAACCGCGATCCCCCGACAGCCCGCCGCCGCCAACTGTCGCACATTTTCCGGACCTATGCCACCGATCGCCAGGTGCGGCACCCGGGTCGTCGCCGGGTCGGCCAGGTACGCGGCGAGGTACGCCGGCCCCGAGATTTGCGGTTTGTGTTTGGTCGTGGTCGGGAACATCGGTCCCACGCCGCAGACATCCGCGCCCAGCGACGCGGCTTCGCGAGCCTGGTCCATATTGGTCGTCGAGACCCCTACCAGCAGGCGCGAGCCGGCCATCGCCCGGATCTGCGCAATCGGCATGTCATCCTGCCCGACGTGGACCCCGTCGGCGCCCGCCGCAAGCGCGATGTCCGCACGATCGTTGACGATCACGCTGACCCCGCGCGGCCGGGCGATGCCCACCAGCCATCGCGCGCGATCCAGCAGTTCGCGGTCGTCAAGGTCCTTTTCGCGCAGCTGGATGCAGTCCGCCCCGCCGTCCATGGCCTGGGTGACGACGTCGGTCCACGGGCGGCCCTTGCACAGGTTCTCGGTGACGAGCACGCACAACGACCACTGGCGCGCGCGACCTGTCCCCAGCGCAACCAGGATTCGGCGCGACACCTCGTAAACCTCGTACCGCAGGGACTTTGCACGCTGCGCCGCCGCGACCGAGCCCGCGAGCTTCGCGGATTCCTCCAGCACGCGCAGGGCCTCGGCGGTCCGAGCGCCGGCGGCGGCGGCGAGTTCTGACATCGAATGTCGAGCCATCTCCGACTCGGTCGAGACCTCCGTCCCGACATCGCCGGGCGTATCTCGGCTGGCCAGGCGTGCGAGGCGGTCGAACGCCGGGCCCGATGCGGCCAGTTCGTCCGCGAGTTGGCGGAGCCCGTGACGAGCGGACTTGCACGCCGAACAGAGTTCGAGCGAATCAAGGTGGAACCGAGCCGCATCCTCGAGGACCCGCAGGCCCTCCGAAGAGCGGTTCAGGTTGGCGTCGATCATGCGGGCCAGCGACGACATCGGCACACTGTACGCAGATTGGAAGGGTCAGCCCGTGATCCAGGCGATCAGCATGCCCGCGATCGCCACCGCGAGCACAACGATCACCCCGCCCACGGCGACGAGCGTCAGCCCGGTGACGGGCGAATCCGGCTCGCGGACGAGCGACAGGCCCGCCGGCGGACGGTCGGCGCTCTGCCGGCCCGTCCGGGCTTCGTCCTGGACGATCGCGATCACCAGGTTGGCATCAAATGGGCGGAGACCCTGCCGCAGGGCGGCGGCGACGAGGTCGCGGCGACGGTTGGGCGGGAGGATCGCGGCTCGGCCGCCCTCGAGCGAGTCTCGCACCTGGTTGGCGAAGACCCAGCGGGCGTCGTCGGGGGTCAGGGCGGCGGCGTGGCGGTTGGCGCTGGCGACGCGGGATTCGGCGTTGCCCGGACGCCACGTGCGCGGCGCGGGCTCAACGTCCGTGTTGACCAGACGCAACACCGGCCCCTTCGAGATGCTCGAAACGGCTCGTTCCATCGCCCGGTCAATGTAGTGCAGCCGTTGTGCCAGCGTGTCTGGGTGGGGGGATCGGGCGCACGGGGGTGTGAGTCGCTCGGATCCGCGGCGTTCGGTACACTGATGGAGCGCGGGCAAGCCGATGAAAGTACCTGAATGAGCGTTCAAGTTTCGGACGGTGTCGCCCAGGTTCCCGCGGATGGCCCATCGGAGGCATTCGGTCGGTCGGCCCTGCCTGTGCTGACTACGGCCAAGACCCCCGACGAGGTGGTCGCGATCGTGCGGGCGCTGGCCCAGAAGGGCAAGGCGCCGGGGTTCGAAGTCCGTCCGGGTGGCTTCCATCTGCGGGCGTTCGGGGACCCGTTCGACCACCGGCTGGAGGCGACGGTCGAGGGCCGCCATGGCTCGCGGATCAGCCTCGCGATGCGGCTCGTGCCAAAGCTGCCGTTGATCTTCCTGGTGGTGGCGATCCTGACCGTTCAGCCGGGCATGTGGCTGACGGACTCGATGCTCAAGACATACTCGACGTGGTACGCATCGCACGTGCAGACGTGGTGGTGGTATGTGCCGCTCGTGATCCTGCCGATGCCGTTCATGGGGTGGCGGATGTGGAAGAAGAGCAAGGTTGCCGCGGCGGATCATGCTCGGGAACTGGTGGAACGGCTCGCCGCGTCGCTGGGCGCGACGGTGCACGCGCCGGCGGCGAATGATCGAGCGGCGTGACGCTGCTCGCGGATGACATCATGGGCTGGTGCGTGCGGGCGCTCCGCGAGGTGTCTTGCGCCCTGGACGCCGAGCAGCAGCCCAAGGGCCTGGACTCGTTCGACGAGAAGAAGCTCCAGCGGGTGCTCGCCGAGGGGATCGCGGGTGCGAGCGGGCTCGTGGTGCTGCGCGAGCAGCACTTCCCGACGATCCGTCGAACGGGCGCGCGGTTCAGCCAGCGTGAGCGGTGCGACCTTGTGATCCTGCCCGCCGGCGCACGCGAACTGGCGGCGCCCATGCCCGAGGGGACCGCACACGAGCGAAAGACGGCGCTGTGGAGCGGCCCGGCCGAGCGGGAACGCGGCGCGGCGGCCGGTGAGGCGTACTGGGTCGAGGTGAAGGTCATCGGGCAGGTGGAATACCGCCGGGGCGTGCCGGTGCCGAACGTGCAGTACTCGACCCAGTTGATTGACGCGTTGTGCAAGGATCTTCAGAAAATGGCGGACGACCCGCTGATCGAGCACGGCGCGGTGCTCGACGTGGTGTTCTGCTCGGAGGCGTCGGTCGCGGAGCACGACATGGCGGTGGCGATCGGCCGGTGCATGGATCGCGGGCTTGTGCCCGGGAGTGTGCGGCATGAGGACTTCATGCTCGCGGACCGGGTGGGGAACCGCGTGTGCTCGGTGTGGCTGACGACGAAGTAGCGTGGCCCCCGCTTATTGGAGGCAACCGTACTGGCGCAACCCGTGCCTGATCGACGGGGTCTTCTCCCGCCTGCTCCTGGTCCGCGACCTGGCCAGCCGCGTCACGCTGCTGGCGTTGCCGTGCACGGATGAGTCGGCCTGGGCTGTTGCCGCGAGCCTGGAACGGCTGTTCATCCTGCACGGTCCCCCGCTGGTGCTCAAGAGTGACAACGGCTCCCCGTTCACCGCAGAGGTCGTGGCGGACGTGCTGGCCAAAGGCGTCGTCACCCACCTGCGTTCTCCGGTCTACACACCTCGATACAATGGAAGCGTCGAAAGCACCGGGGGCTGCCTGAAAGCCAGGGCCGCCCAGATCGCCGGATGCTCGGGACAGACCGGTTCGGGGAGGTGGAGTTGCTGGTCCAGCGACGACATCGGGGCCGCGCGGCTCGCTTTCCGTGGGGCCGCCAACGCCTTCAACCGGCCCTTGTGGGGGTGGGGCGTCGGTGGACCAACCCCCGACCAGCGGTGGGACGCACGCACACCGATCTGCCAGGAACGCCGGACCCTCTTCATGGCGACCGTCGATCGCTTCCGCGCGTCCATCGCCCGCTCGTGGCTCGAGCGTCACCACGCACGCAACCCCGGGGCGATGCACGCCCCGGAACACGTCCCGGCGGTCCAGCGGTCGAACGTCGATCGCGCCGCCATCCGCTCCGCTCTCGTCGAGCGGGGCGAACTCACCATCGGGAGACCCGCCAATACGTCCACCCATTCAATGCCAAAAACGCGCAGAGATTAGCCGAGCAGCACAGGCGTATTCGCCGGCATTTCTAATATGGAGAACTTTGTTGCATGACAGTGTTCTTTGCCAATTCGCGACGCAATAACACTTTTCGTCGCTTGGTATTTTTTGCAACAACAGGGACATTGTTTGTCGCATTGATCGCATTGGTCATTCAATTCTTCTTTTTTGACGCACAGCTCCTATTGATCCAGCAAGAGGTCGAGCGCCGTGCCGAAGACCTTCTGACAAACAATCTGATTGATAGGTCTCGCGCCAATGAAGAGCTGGAAAAGAGAGGCAGCGCGATACGCTTATCGACTGCAAATGCGAGTGACCCGCTGGGTTACCTTGAGTTTCAACGTCAGTTTCTCCCAATGCCATCTATCAGACTTCTTCGCGTTCGCATGACGTGGGCCATGGCGACCATAGCACTCAGTGTTGTTTTGCTTGCTGCAGTATATATACAAAAGAACATCATCGGCGGGTGGCACCGGGATCGCCGCTCGCGTGGGAAACTTCCCGCGCCGTGCCACCGGGATCGCTTCGATCCCGGTGCGTGCCTTTGAGTTCGCTCGGGCACACTCGATCCCGGTGCGCGTCACAGCAGCCGAGCAGCCATCCTCGCCCGGCTCGACGACGGCCATGGAGCCCCCCCCCACGACAGCCGCGTTTCTGGCAAAAGCGGCGGGTTCGATCGGAACATCCGAAACACCGCCGATCTGTGCCGCGAGATCCGGTACACTCATCGAAAGCCCGTCGAGTTGGGGCTCGTGGACCGGCCAGAAGTCAGGCGCTGGTCGAGCGTGCGGTGGTGGATGGGTCGTCACGAGCAGGAGGTCGAGTGCGATCTTCCGCCCGGTGATAAAGAGGTGTGGACGCGATGGAAGAGGTTCGTCTGAACATGAGCGTGATGGCGAGCGCGAGCACCAGGACACCGGGATCGAAGCGATCCCGGTGGCACGGCGCGGGGCGATCTCACGGAAGCGCGAAGGTGGTGCCACCTGCCGAGGAGAGCGGGATTCGGGGGAACACCAGGATCGCAGAGCCGATCCTGGTGGCACGGCGTGGGGCGACCTCAGGGAAGTGCGAAGGTGGTGCCATCTGCCAGCGTGGATGCGAGACAATGCGGTCACTCGACAAGACGACATCATTGCGGCACTCAGTGCTGCCTACGCCCGGTTTGACTTTGAGCGAAGAACGCACATCTTCAGTGCTTGGAAGGACGAGCTTCTCAAGCATGGAATTAGCCCATGAAGTACTTTCAGGTGTATTCACGGCATGGGTGCATGGTACGGCCCGACGAGTCTTGGATGAAGAACGTCTATGCAGCGTATTCATGCCCATGCTGCGGGGTGATTCTGCCGCAGCATTTCGGAAAGCAGCTTGATGTTGTTATTGGCGAAAAGGACTTTCGAGAGGACCATCCCCAGTTGATCACGCCGGTCGGGCATCGTATTGGCGTCTATGGATGTGACGTAATCGCTGTCTCCCGAGAGCTCCTTGATGTCATGGAGTCATTCGAGTTTAAAGGAGCGATTGGGACGGTATCGCTTGGGCATGCTGTTCTCGCATCGTATGTGTCGACAAACGCAGCATTACACTCGCGGGTGTCTGTTGAGCCCAACAAGGTAATACGAGCCGACACTGTCTGTGCGAGCTGTGGAAGAGCACTTCAGTCTGCCGATGGCAACGCTGGTTATCACCTAGTTGACCATGATGTGTGTGGCCGAGATGTCATGGTCAGCAAGGCGTCATTCCGGATCGTGTTGTCTGATCGAGTCGTTGCGGCGCTGCCAGCCCCCATTCGAAGGAGCCTCGTTTATAACGAAGTAGGTATTTGGGATGAAGCACGTCATCACGCGGTGTGGAAAAACCTTGACTGACCTGTAGTCTTGTCCCCGTCTCTGGTCCAAGTCGGATGAGAGTCCGAGGGGACTCAACCGGCCAGCTTGCCCAGGGAGCTGTGGGTCGTCGGCGGGTGGCACCGGGATCGCCGCTCGCGTAGGAAACTTCCCGCGCCGTGCCACCGGGATCGCTTCGATCCCGGTGCGTGCCTTTGAGTTCGTTCGGGCGCCGTACACTGCGACCGCGTGTCCGGGGAAGAACTCATCCGCAAACGCATGAAGCGGCGCGAGGTCGAGGGAGGCCTGCGCTTCATCACGTTCTCGTGCCAGCGGCGGCTCCCGCTCTTCTCCAATCCCTCGATCGCGTGGGTGTTCGTCCGAGCCATGTCCGTGGCACGCACGCGGTGGACATTCCGGCTCGTCGGCATGTGGCACCACCATCCAGCGAGCCGAGGATGTATTCCAGTCGCGGCGGGCGACGGTGTTCACCGGGTTCCGCGCAGGCCCGCGACCTCTTCGATCGCGTCGGCCGCTCGGCTGGACGCGGAGAGGCCGCGGAAGAGCCTGACGACGCCGGCGAGTTCGCGCTCCTGGAGCTCCATGAGCTCGCGGTTCTCGAGGAGGTTGATGGCGGCGGCGGCGATCTCGCTGCCATCGCCGTAGTACGGGACGAACTCCGGGACGATCCGGCGTCCGGCGATGAGATTGGGCAGCGTGAAATACGGTGCTCGGAGGAGCCACGTCCCGATCAGCGTGAACATCACGCGGCTTGTCTTGTAGAGGATCACCATGGGCTTGACCTGCTTGGCGATCTGGAGCGTGACGGTTCCGCTGACGACCAGGGCGAGCTCGCACCAGCGGATGATGGCATCGGTCTGCGAGGATTCGATGCCCAGGCCCGGGGGCCAGCCGCCGTGGGACCTTGCGACGCGCTGGAGCTCGTCCGCCACCGGCGGCGTGGTGGCGGCGACCATCCCGGCCGCCTCGGGGAAGCGCTGCTTGATCCGGCGGTAGGCCTGGAGCAGCGCCGGCCAGTTGCGCTTGATTTCCTTGGGGCGGGACCCGGGCATGAGCGCGATCCGGGGCGCCCCGGCCGGGTACGCGGCGGCCTGGCGATCGAGGCCGTCGCCGTCGAGGCGATGGTCAAAGAGCATGTGCCCGACGTACCGAGCCGGGATGTTGCGCTGCGCGAACCACGGCTCCTCGAACGGCAGGATGCACAGGACCAGGTCGCTGATGCGGCGCAGGCGGCCCGCTCGCCAGGGGCCCCATGCCCAGAACTGCGGCGCGACCAGGTTGACGACCTTCACGCCGCGGGCCTTGCTGATCCGCGCGAGCGGGGTGTTGGCCGCGGGCGAATCCACGGGCACGTGGACCAGGAGCTTGTGATCGGAGACGAACTGCCGGACGCGGCGGTTGACCTGGAAGTGCTCCATGATCTTCGCCGGCCCGGGGATGCCCATGACGGCGTCGTGGCCGGTGTGCTCGACGATGGTGGCGCCGGCGCGTTCCATTTTCGGGCCGCCCCAGGCGTAGATCGGGAGGTCGGGGTGGCGCCGCCGCAGTTCGGCGATGACCGTGGCGGCGTGATCGTCGCCGCTGGGCTCGAACGCCGTGAACAGCAGCCCGGCTCGGCCGTTGGATGAAGCATGGTGTTGGCCGTCGGGCTGCGTCACTGCAAGACTCAAGGGCCCCCGAGCGGGTCAGTCAAACCAGCGGGCCCAAAGAAGGGGCCTAAAACCCGGCTTCGTGCAGCCACTCCGAGGGTTTTTGGTCCAGCGCGGTGGCGATGGCGACCATAGATTCGATGCTTGGCAGGTGGGCGCCGCGTTCGATGGAGCTGAGCTGGCTGACGCTGACGCCGGAGTGCTCGGAGAGGTCCTTGAGCGTCCAGTTTCGGTCGATCCTGGCCATGCGGATGCGGCGTCCGAGCTCGTGGCGGAGCCGGTCCTGGGGGCGCTGGCCCAGGCCGAAGGCCTTGGTCGCCTGGGCGATCGCGTTGCGCAGGTCGGGGATCGAGAAGGGCTTTGCGAGGTAGTCGAAGACGTCCTGCTTGAAGGTCTGGCGCATGCTGTCGAGCGACGGGTAGCCGGTCACGACGATGACGCACAGCTTGGGCCAGCGGCGGCGGATCTCGGCGAGGACTTCTTCGCCGGAGGCGTAGCCCATCTTGATGTCGAGGAGCACGACGTCGGGGGCTCGTTCCTCGGCGGCTCGGTAGAACGCCTCGGGCGTTTCGCAGGTGCGGACCTCGTGGCCGTCGGCCTCGAGCACGCCCTGGATGTACTGGCGGAAGTCGGGGTCGTCGTCGAGCGCAAGGATGGAGAGCGGCGGGGTCGCCGGGTCCTGGATGGGTTCAGTGGCGATGTCGGCGGACACGGCGGTCTCCGGAAGTCGAGCGGGGGCAGGGTCGAGGCGAGCGGAAGGACAAGATTATGCCCGGCGATGCGCCGCTCATGCGACCGAGGTTTCGGCGGCCGCGCCGCGGACCGGCAGGAGGATCTCGAACTCGGCGCCGCCGGAGTCTGCTCGGTTGCGGGCGAAGATCACGCCGCCGTGCTCGCGGATGATGCCCTCGGAGACGGCCAGGCCCAGCCCCGTGCCGTTGGAATCGAGCCGGGTCGAGACGAACGGCTCAAAGAGCCGCGAGAGGACTTCCGGATTGATGCCCGGGCCGTTGTCGCGGATGGTGACCGTGACCCACGGGGTTCGATCCCGCAGCAGCTGGTCGGCGTGGATGCTGATGCGCCCGGTCTCTCGGTTGCGGTCGTGACGCCCGGAGCGGACCGCTTCGACGGCGTTGCGGACGAGATTGACGAACACCTGGACCATCCTCGCGGGGTCGCATTCGACGATGAGCGACGGGTCTATCAGGTCGTCGATCTGGATGCCCGCGCACTGGCGGTCGAGCTTGACGAGCGTGACCGCTTCTTCGACGACATACCGAAGCGCGACCGGCGAGGTCCGAGGCGGGCGTGCCCGGGCGAAGTCGAGCAGGCTGTCGCCGAGGCGCTCCAGGCGCCCCACCACCCGCACCATGAGCGCTGCGGTGGCGGGGTCGATGCCGTGGCCGGGGTTCTGGGCGATCTGCTCGACCAGCCCCTTGAGCACCGTCAGCGGGGTGTTGAGCTCGTGGGCGATGCCGGCGGACATCATGCCGAGGCTGGCGAGGCGGTCGGCATCGGCGAGGTTCTTGCGGGCGCTCTCGAGGAGGTGGTTCTTGCGTTTGAGGTCGGTGGCGGCGGCGTTGAGCTTGTCGATGGCCTCCGCCAGACGCCGCTGGTGCTCGCGCAGGGCCAGCACCGCCTCGTTGCGCGAGCGCATGATCTCGCCGAGTTCATCGGCGGGGATGTAGCGATCGTTGATGATCTCCTGGTCGGGGTTGCCGTCGCGGACCGCCCGGTCGGCCGCGAGGATGCGGCGGATGGGCGCGTACACGTGCTGGGGGAGGATGAAGCGCTCGAGCGCGATGGCGACGAGCGCGTACACGGCGAGCAGCGCGACGCTCACCAGCACATAGAAGCGGAAAACTGCGCGGCGGGCCTCGTCGATTCGGCCAACGGCGAGCATGAAGCTTCCCTCGGCCTCGCGGAGCCCGGGCAGGTACATCACGGCGATGGATGAAACGTGATCACCCTCGAGCTCGATGGGGAGGGGCGCGCTGACAGTGGCCCGGGCGGCGGCGTCGGTCGTCAGCCCGAACTGCTCGGCGGTGCCGAAGCGGACCTGCTTGCCGGCGGCCTCGGCGAGTTGGGCCAAGTCCGTGGCCGAGAGGGACGGGTTCTGCTTGGCGGCTCGGCCGAGCATGCTCAGCAGGACCATCGATTCGTCGAGTTCCGCACGATAAACGACTTCCCGCAGCGCCGGGCGCACCGCCAGCAGCAGGATCGCCGCGAGCGTGAGCGAGAAGACCGTGTGCAGGAAGAGGAGCTTCTTGCGGATGCGCAGGCCGGCGAGGAACCCCTGCGCCGGCAGATCGGGCAGCCGCCGCCTGACCAGGAGCCGGGGCAGGGCGTGTCCGCGGCGCGGCGCTTCGTCGGGCTCGGGCAAGGGAAGGACTGGGTCGGGCATCTGGCGGCTCGTCAACAAGACGACCGCAGATGGTATCGACCGACCGCGGGCGGGCGGCTTTCCACCCGGCGGCACCATCTACACTCCGACGCGTGCAGCCACGGCCACACAAGCACCACACGCGCGCTGCGCGACCTTCCACCCCGGGCACCAGGCCCGGTGCGGCGAGCCCGAGGCCCGCGCCGGTACCCGGGGATGCCCGAGCCCGCGTGATGTCGGCGCTCGCCCAGCACTGCCTGGATTTCCCCGATCTTTCGGCCGTGACGCTGGATGAAGCCGGCCTGAGCGACCGCGATGCCGCGTTCATGCACGCGGTCTACGACGCGGCGGTGCGGCGGTGGAGCACGCTCGAGTGGATCGTCTCCAGAGCCGGCGGGCGGGAGAGCTCCCAACTCGACCCGGTGACGCGGGCCGGATTGCTGGCGGGATCGGCGCAGCTCCTGCTGCTCGACCGCGTGCCGGACCACGCCGCGATCGATCGCAGCGTGGAGTGGGTGAAGCAGACCAAAGGCCGAGGTGCGAGCGGGCTGGTGAACGCGGTGCTGCGCAAGGTGGCGGCGTCGCGGGCGCGGCCGGACGACGGCATGCGCGTGTTCCGCGACCGCTGGTCGAACCGGCGGGACGAGATCCCGCTCGGTGACGGCCGGGCACTGATCTTGAAGGGCGACATCCTGCCCCAGGATAATGCTCGGCGAGCGGCGGTCGCGACGAGCGTGAGCCAGTGGCTGGTCGAGCGGTGGTCGGACCGCCTCGGGCTGGAGGAAGCGGGTCGGATCGCGTGGCACTCGATCGGGCCGGCGCCGGTGATCCTGAACGCCGCGCACGCTGCGGGTCCCGTCGAGTTTCCGGTCGCGGCGAGGGGATCGCTGGTGCTGCGGAAGCACGACCGGCCGGGTCACCTGTGCGTGGAAGGACCGCGGGCCGCCCTGGTCGGGTACCTCGAATCGCGGAGCGACGTGTGGGTGCAGGACCCGTCGTCATCGGAGGCGGTTGAATCCGTCAGCGACCTCTCGCCGAGTCTGGTCGTGGACCTGTGCGCGGGTCAAGGGACGAAGACGCGGCAGCTTGCGGCGGCGTTCCCGCGGTCACGGATCGTGGCCACCGACGTGGACGCCAGACGCCTCGCGACCCTGCGGAAGGTCACGGCGGGCATGGAGCGGGTTCAAACCGCGGACAGCTGCGACGTCGAGGCGGTGGCGCGGGGACGAGCCGATCTTGTGCTGCTGGACGTCCCGTGCTCGAATTCCGGGGTGCTTGCCCGGAGAATCGAGGCTCGTCACCGGGCCGGACCGGAGCAGCTTGCCCGGCTGACACAGATCCAGGAGGCGATCCTGGACCGTGCGGTGTCGCTATGTTCGCCCGGCGGTTTCATCCTGTATTCAACCTGCAGCATCGAGGAAGAGGAAAACCAGGCGGCGGTCCGTTCGGCGGCGCAGCGGCACTCGCTGGTGGCATCGCGGGTGAGAAGGACGCTCCCCGGCGGCGGCCCGGGGGCGGCGGAGACCGCGTACCGGGACGGGTCGTTCTCGGCGGTGCTCGGCAGAACCGCCGTCGAGCAGGCCGGAGGGGTACACTCTGCCTCTCGTTGAGCACGAATTGGTGTCCGGGCGCTGCACGTTCTCAGCCGGACCTTTCACGAGCGTTGGACGAAGCACGGCATGAACCTTCTGGATTTCCTGACGCCGCAGCACATCCGAGCCCCGCTGGTCGCCAAGGACAAGCGGGGAGCGATCGACGAACTGGTCGATCTGCTGACCGCTGCCGGGCGAGTTCCTGACCCGCGGGCGCTCAAGGAAGCGGTGTGGGTTCGCGAGCAGACACGGACGACGGGCATCGGCAGCGGGCTGGCGATCCCGCACGGCAAGTGCCCCGGGCTGCCGAGCCTGATCATGGCGGTGGGCAAGCCCGCCAAGCCGATGGATTTCGAATCGATCGACGGCCAGCCGGTCCGGCTGATCTTCCTGCTGGGCAGCCCGCCCGAGCGCGGGAGCGATCACATCCAGGCGCTGGCCCGGGTGAGCCGGCTGATGACGATGGACGCGTTCCGCGAGCGGATGTACGCGGCGGAGACGACCGAAGAGATCTTCGACCTGCTCAAGAGCCAGGAAAAGCCGGGGTAAGAGGCGGCCGCGTCGGAGTCGAAGGCGACGGCAGCGGCGAACCGGTCCGCCGCAGAGCAACGCCGATTGCGCAGCGGCGTACGAGATCCTGCCGAATAATGCGGCCATGCGAGCGATCGTCTTCCTGTGCCTTGCGCTTGTCTTGCCGGCGTGCTCAACGTTTTCGCCGAGGGCAGCCGAGGTTCCCGCGGGGTGCTACCAGAACCCCGTCGTCGAGCGCGACACGCCTGATCCCTTCGTGCTCGTCCATGACGGGGTGTTCTACTGCTACGCGACCGAGTCGGGTCCGCCGGGGTTCCAGGTCCTCGAGTCGCCGGACCTGGTTCATTGGACGCACCGCGGCGTTGCACTGGTCGATCCCACCGCGAGCGGCCACTACTGGGCACCCGAGGTGGTTGAGCGCGACGGCCGCTTCTGGATGTACTACTCGATCAGGAACCATGCCTCCAAGCAGCACGATCTGTGCGTCGCGGTCGCGGATCATCCGGTCGGACCGTTCACGCGCGTGGGCGTGCTCATCCCCGGCGCCCCGACGCCCGTCAAGGGCGAACCCGAGCCGTGCATCGGCGCGATCGATTCCACCGTGTTCCGCGACGATGACGGCCAGACCTATCTGGCCTACTCGCAGGAAGCACCCCGGGCGATCGTGATGCGCCCGCTCGACCCGTCCATGACGTCGCTTGGCGCGGAGCGCGTCGTCCTCATCCGGACCGATCGCGACGAGGAGCAGGGTGTCGTCGAGGCCCCCACCCTTCTCAAGCGCGACGGCGTGTACCACCTGCTGTACTCGGCCGGACCTTTCCAGGGCCGAGCCGGGAAGCACTGGTATTCGGTCCGCCACGCCAGCGCGCCCTCGATCCGCGGCCCGTGGACCAAGAGCGACAGGCCCGTCATGCAGACGATCCGCTACGAGATCTACGGGCCCGGGCACCAGTGCGTCGTGACGCTGCCCGCGGTCGGTGATGAGCCGGCCCAAGACTGGCTCGTCTACCACGCGTGGGACGGCGACGGCGCGCCCATGTACGGGCGGAACCGCATCGGGCGCTCGCTGCGGATCGACCGGCTCCGGTGGGTCGACGGCCTGCCGGTGACGGACGGGCCGACGAGAAACATCCAGCCGGCGCCTGCCATCCGCTGACCGCGCCCGGCACTCATCAGCTCGCCCGCGACATCGATCAACGATCGATCGCCACCGCGGTCAGGTCCTGGCCGTGCCAGCTCGTTCCAAGATCGGGGCGCCAGTAGTAGCGGTACAGGTGCGTGCCGCTCATGCCGATGACGTTGAGCGAGTTATCCGGCGATGCGACGCCCTGGAGCGGCGCCGTGATGGCCGGCGTGCCCGCGGGCAGCGCAGCGGTCATGTCCTGGACCTTCCACATCTGGTCGGAGATCTGCGGGGACCACCAGTAGACGACGATCCGCCCGGTGCCGCGCTCGACCCCGGCGACGTTCATCGCGCCCCACGACGAGACGAACGACGCGAGCGAGGCGGACTCCAGGAGCGGCCCGCCGATGATGTCGGTCAGGTTGGACTGGAGCCACGTCGACCCGTGCTGGGGCACCCACCAGGTGACCTTGAGTGACCCATCGGAGGCAACGCCGCCGATGTTGATCGCGTTCCACGACGTGAGCCACACGTTCAGCCCGCCCGCGAGCGGGTCGGACCCGTACTCCTCGCTGAGGTTGTTGACGGTCCACGCCGTCATGCCCGGCGCCCACCAGACGGCGATGACATCGCCCTGGCTGTCGAGGCCCGCGATGTTGAGCGCGTTCCACGAGGTCGCGAACGAGATCAGCCCGCTGAAGGCGGGGGTCGTGAGGCCGGCTGGTTCGAGCGACTGGTCGGTGATGTTCTCGTATCCCCACGCGTAGCCGCCGCTGGCGACCACGCCCCCGGTCTGGTAGTAGCGGACCAGGTCGCCCGCGGGATTGATGCCGGTCAGGTGGATGGTCCCTGTCGGACCGGTCATCACGCACAGTTCGGTGGCGATGCGGGTCGACCCGCCCAGTTCGGTCGTCAGGTTGCGGATGGACCACGTGGTGTCGTCGTTCTGGGTGTAGAGGATGAGTCCCGACGCGGTCACGGCGGCGGCGTACGCGCGGCCGTCCTTGGGGTCGACCCAGCTCCGGTATGCGCCGGTGATCGTGGGACCGCCCAGCGAGGCGAGGTCGGTGCGGTACCACTCCTGGTCGCTCTCGAGCTGGTACACCTTCGGGCGGCTGTTCTCCACGGCCTGGGCGGTGAAGTACACCTCGTCGCCGCCGGGGATCTCCTGGACGCGCGTCGCCGCACAGAAGATGGGCCGCACCGTGCCGTCGCTGGTCGCCTGCGACGCCACCAGCAGGTTGCCGCTCTCGCCGATGATGAGCCTGATCTCGTCGGTGCTCTTGTCCCGGTCGAGCACGACCGTGGACCCGCTGAGGCTCCAGAAGCCGCGTTCGATGACCTCGGCGTTCCCGCTGTCGAAGTCATCAAGGTCGTAGAACTTGTAATCGCCGTCGGTCTCAAGGTCGAGCACGAGCTGGGAGAAGTCGATCCCCTTGCCGTCGAGCACGCCCCACGCGACCAGGAACCGGCCGGCCATCTCCTGGAACGTCGGCGGCGCCGCCTCGCGGACCGCGACGCCGATCTGCAGCGCCCCGTCCGAGGTCGCCATGTCGGCGAAGATCAGCGACTTGCCCGAGGCGCTGAGGTAGAAGTACTCGTCGCGGGCGCTCACCAGCGCTCCCCCGGGCGTGACGCCGGTGATGAAGCTCCCGTCGTACGGGAGCTTCCCGACGGAGGATGAGTAGTCGATGTCCGACCCGATCGAGAGACGCCCGGCGGAGGCGTAGGACTCGTTCTTCGCGGTGTCCATGCCGACGAGGCAGTAGCGGTAGCTGCCCTCGAAGTCATCCTCGTCGGGCGTGAACGCCGGCACCTGGAGGAGCACCTCGACCTCCTCGGTGGACCCGTAGTCGGCGAAGTACCAGCCGACGGGATACCCGTGGTCGGCGATGTACCGGGCACCGTTCTGCTCGATCGGGTTGCCGTAGTAGCCGCGGTCGTCGTCTCGCGTGAACCGCCCGTCGAGCAGCTCACGGACCGAGTCGTAGTAGAGATCTCCCTCGAACTGCCGGTCGGAAGACCCGTGTCCGAAAACGGATCCCGAGGAGGCCCCGTCGTTCTCGCGGAATCCTTCGGTCGCGAACACCTGGGCGGTGGGCCTGCCGAGCGAATCGGGGCCCTGGACGATCCCCACGGAGGCGTAGGCCGCCAGCAGCGCGCGGGGCTCAAGAACGTCGATTGCACGGGCATCGATGGAGTGCTTCACAGTGTGTCCTTCGTTTTGCGGCCCGGCATCGTACTCGTGGTCCCAGAACCGTTCCGCCGGTGGGCGTGTGGCACATGGGGGGATGGCGCCGGTGGTGCAAGTCCCAGAACTCCGGGGGAACCGGCGGCGTCGCCGCCGGGCGTGAAGCCGGGGCCGCGAGCCGTCGATGCCGACCACGGGCCCCTCGTGCCCTTCCGGAGTGGTTGTTCCATGTTCTCAGTGATCATCGCAGATGACGAACATCCGGTGCGGCTGATCCTGGCCGCGAAGCTGCGTGAAGACGGCTTCAGCGTCCAGGAGTGCCGCGACGGCGATGAGGCGTACGACGCCGTCCTGCAATCCAGGCCGGACCTGCTCATCACCGACTTCCAGATGCCCACGGTGTCGGGCCTGGTGCTCGCCACGAGGCTGAAGGCAAACCCCCAGACGGCGTCGATGCCGGTGCTCATGCTGACCGCTCGCGGCCACGCGATCACCCCCGACGAACTCGCCCAGACGAACATCCGTTCGGTACTCCCCAAGCCGTTCAGCGCCAAGCAGGTGCTCGAGCGTGTGCGGTCGATCGTCGGATCATCGGAGGCGTCCCGGGCGGCGTGACGCGCCACTGCTTGAGGAGTGTGCCATGCGCAGGGTCGATTTCGCCGCTGTGTCGGTCGCCATCCGGGAGCGATGCCGAACGCTCGGCTTCGCCACGCTGCGCTGCGACCTCCAGGGGACCGTTCTCGAACGCGACGACCACCCGGCGCTGGCCGCCATCGGACCGCGGGTCGAGGAACTGGTGGCCGCCGCCTGCCAGCAGTGGGCGGCCGAGCCCGCGCCGACGGTGTCGACGCCGGGCGATCACGCGATGCTCGTGCCCGTCCCGGAGGGCGCAGGCAGGACCCGGCGCGGCTACACGGTGGCGCTGGTCGTGACCGGCGGCGGCGAGCAGGCGGCGCGATCCGCGGAGATGCTGCGCTCGATGCTCCGCTGGATGGCCGAGGACGTGTCCAAGCTCGTGGACAACTCCGACGCGGTGAACGACCTGACGGTGCAGCTCACCGATTCCTACGAGACGCTCGACGCGCTGTACGCGATCGGCCGGGCGATGCAGGGGCTTGGCGACCCGACGACTTTCATCAACGCGGCCGTGCAGCGGCTGCACGCTTCGCTGCGGTTCACGACGATCTTCGTGAAGCTGGGATCGGCAACGCCGGTCGTGAACCTGCGGGACCGGGTGTTCCTCGCCGGGCGCAGGCCCGGGAGCTTCGAGGAGCTCGAGAAGGGCACGGCCGAGTCGCTGCTCGGCGCCGCCGGCAGCGGCGGGTTCCGCATCGTGACCGACGACCCGCGCGTCACGTCCGACGATCACCGCGAGGCGCTGGTGGTGCCGCTCATCCGGGCGCAGCAGTCGATCGGGGCCCTGGTCGGGATGTACAAGACGGGCAACGACCTGTCGGTGAGCAGCTACGACATCCAGTTGATGGAGTCCACGGCCGGGTTCCTGGGCGCTTTCCTTGACAACGTCGCCGTGTACGAGGAGCAGCGCCAGCTCTTCCTGGGAACCGTGCACGCCCTCACGGCGGCCATCGACGCCAAGGACCGCTACACCCACGGCCACTCGGAGCGCGTGGCGCACCTCTCCGCGAAGCTGGCGCAGGCGATCGGGATGACCCCTGAGCAGGTCCACCGCGTGTGGATCGCCGGGCTGGTGCACGACGTAGGCAAGATCGGCGTGCCCGAGGCCGTGCTCTGCAAGCAGGGCAAGCTGACCGACGAAGAGTTCGGCCACATCAAGCGTCACCCCGAGATCGGCCACCACATCCTCAAGGACATCGCCCCGCTGGCGGACGTGCTGCCGGGCGTCATGCACCATCACGAGAAGTTCGACGGCCGAGGGTACCCGGCCAAGCTGGTGGGCGAGGCCATCCCGGTGCTGGCTCGGATCATCGCCCTGGCGGACACGTTCGACGCGATGAGCTCGACACGGTCGTACCGGCCCGCGATGCCGCGGGAGAAGGTGCTGGAGGAGATCCGGCGGTGCGCGGGGACGCAGTTCGACCCCGATCTGGCCCTGAGGTTCGTCGAGCTGGACTTCTCCGAGTTCGACGCCATGCTGGACCGAAGCCGGGCGGCGGACGCGTGGGCGGCCGCGGCGTGAGGCCGCGTCAATCGACCTTGCGCTGCCACGTGGTCGAATCGACCACGAAGTGACGCGTGACAAAGCCGGGGGGCGAACCCTTCACGTCGCGCGACACGGTCACAACCGCGCTTGCCTTGACCGTGATCGTGCCGGCGCCGATGAGGGCCCCGACGACGGAGGGACGCTTGTCAAGCGTGATCGCTCCGGATGCGTAAACGATCCCCATGAGCATCGACGGGTAGCGGTCAGCGAGGTCGGAGTCTGTCACTCCCTTGTATGGATTACCAACCGGGTTGAAGTTCTGAAAGCTTGATTCGATGAGGTCCAGTGCTTCGGTTTCGATTGTCAGCGGTCCGTCCACGATGAGTACAGGCAAGCCGCTCTCCCACGGCGACATGAAGACCGATCGTTGCACCCGGACACCGGTGGTGTTAGTCACGATGATGGTGCCGGTAATCCGGGAGTCTTCGATGTTCAGGTCCTTGCCACCGCAGTTCACTGCGTAGACGCCGTACGGGTTCGTAGACCCGAACGGATTGGTCGCGCCGCTGACCAGGCATCGCTTGAACTCGCCGTTTATCGCACTGTGCGAGATGGATGTCGCCATCGACAAGTACTGGGCGATCAGGTCCGTGCTCGGCATGATCCTGGCGGCAACTCCGGACGTCGACGAGCCGGTGATCAAGCTGCCTGAGATGGTGCCCGCAGCCTCGGCATCGCCGCGCAGAAGCGAAGACGTAACGGTGATGCTCCCGTTCGAACTGATTCCACCGCTTGCTCGGACAATGGCCGAAGGAACGATGATGTTTCCCTGCGCGTGCATGGCGCGGTCGAGCGCCGTGATATACGTGGGCGAGGCGGCGGCGGTGACGGTGTACATCTGCCGAGCCAGGCCGACTCGCCCGATGCCGGTGAACACGACCGGTTCGGTCGCGTCGTCGACCAGGCTGCCGTCGGTGGGATCCGACGCCGTCGCGGTGACGTAGCCGCCGCCGGTGGAAAGATCGGTGAACAGGTTGCCGGCGGCGGCCTGCGTCCGCCATACCGCGGTGTTCCGAGCCGACTGCAGCGCCAGCTCGACCGCGGAGGCGGCCAGACGCCGCGCGGCGAGTTCGTCGCGGCCGGGCGTCCGTGCCCGCGCGTCGGAACTCGCCCACGCGACCGCTCCGTACGCGAGCACGAAGACCATCAGCGAGGTGGCCAGGACAACGAGGTAGATGCTGCCGCGGCGTGAAGCGATCATGTCAGTTTCTCACGACCTCCCAGGCGGCGGTTCGCAGGAACGTCATCGTGTATCTGGATTCCTTGCCGAAGGACACGTCGATCTGGATGCGCTTGACGCCCGTCTCGGAGGTGGTGGCGGTCGATGGATCGGCCCTGACCACCCGCTCGACGGTGGTCCTGCGGACCCAGCCCGTCGCGCCGGGGACGGAAACCCCGGTGGGGCCGACGGGCGGGGACTCGCGAAGCCCGTTGTAGCTGTCGATCGTCGTGAACGACGCGCGGGAAGCGCCCG
>JAJVHS010000098.1:0-2773 GCA_022072615.1 Phycisphaerales bacterium | reverse complement strand
ATGTGATCTCGGGGATCTTGCCGTCGGTGGTCGACCCGTACGCCTTGGCCGCGATCTCGTCGGCGAGCTGCGCCGCCAGCGCGGCGGCGAAATCTCGCTGGGCCGTCGCGAGGCGGAATCTCGCGGACGTGCCCGCCGCCGAGAGCGCGCCCACCAGCAGCACCGCCACGAGCACCACGCTCGCGGTGGCTTCGACCATCGAGAAGGCACGCCGAGCGACGGGCGAGGATGGGATACGGTTGACGGGCATGTGCGGTTCGCTAGCTCGCGTCGGGGTACACCTCGATCGACTTCTCATCCACGTTGATCTCGATCGCCCCGGAGAACGCGGGGCGCGCGGGGACGAGCGTTGACGCCCGGGCCGGCGTGGCCCCCGTGCTGGCGAGCGAGATGGTCGCCGCGTCGATGGTCGTCTGCATCGACGTCACCGTCGTGGTCGTCGTGATCCTGCCGCTGATCTCGATCGCGAGCGAATCGTCGTACTGGTGGTTGAAGGAAGATCCGGAAGTCGTATAGGAGAGGTTGACCCCGTCCTCGGCGATCGCATCGGTGACGAAGTACGCCGCTCCGGCGGTCGCCGTGGTGCCGAACTGGAATGCGATGAGCCCCAGGTTCAAGTTGACGCTGATCGCACTGTTCGCCAGCAGGACCGCGGCGCCCTGCGAAGGGGTGAGCGTCATGTTCCCCGGCGTGAAGGTGTGCCAGCCCCACGACGCCGGGAGGGCCGATTCCGAAACAGTCAACGTAGAAAGTGCCGACCCGGTCGTGTTGCCGGCGAGATCCGTCGCGTAGATCTGGAGCCTCAGCGAGCTTGACACCGAGCCTTCCTGCTTGAGATACACGTTGACGGTGGTCACTCGCCACGAGACGGCATTCGCCGGGAGAATGGGGCGGAACTTCTGCACCGCGATCGTCTTGCCGTCGAATTTGAGCGTACTACCTCCCGCTGTCTCGTAGCAGGCCGAGAGCACCTGCTCGGGTCCTTCCACGTTCGGCCCGGCCGCCGTGACCGCCCGGCTGCCGGTGGTGTACCCCAGCGTGAAGCCCGTGACCTTGTCGGCGAGAGTCACGGTGGTGCCGTTGAACGTCCTGGCGACCTGGTCCTTGGCGGTCCCCGCGAGCGCGTAGGTGATCGTTTCCGCGACCGCGTCGCCGGTGCGGTCGGGGACGGTGAAGGTCACGCTCGTGGATTGGGCCTGCGAGATCGCGGTGGCCTGGGAGAGTTCGCGAGCGATCTCCTGCGCGACGCGCCTGTCGCGGTCGCTCAGCCGCTCGGGGGAGTCATCGTCGGGCGTCGCCTTGGCCGCGACGGTCATGGCGGTGGCGATCGCGGCCAGGAGCAGTCCGGTGACGGCCGTGGCGACGGTCAGTTCGACGAGCGTGAAACCTGGTCGCGTTCGCGGTGTCATGACCTGTTTCTACTGCAGCGAGAGCACGGGCTCCGCCTCGCCGGGGCTGCTGACGACCTCGCAGACAGCGGACCCCGACCGGACGCGCAACCGGCCGGTCTCCGTGCACGACCCGTGACCGGTGAACACGAGCGCGTTATCGGCTCCGCAACTGATCGAGGCGATCGAGGCAAGGTAGGGCTCGTCGGTGAGCGTGACGGTTGAAGAGACCGCGGCCCCGGTGGCGTTGTTGCCGGCGATCGTGTAGCCGGTCGATGAGAACGTGATCGTCCAGGGCCGGCTGGTCGCCCGGGCCTGGCTGGCGACCCGCCGGATGTCCGACTTGATGAGCGCGGCGGCCTGCAAGGCCCGGTTCTGGGCCAGCGACCTGGCGATCCTGGGGGTGGCGATGGCGGCGAGGACGCCGAGGATCGCCAGCACCATCATCAACTCGATCACGGTGAAGCCCCGGGACGCGGAAAGGCCCCGGCACGGTCGATCAACGCCGTGGACGGGGCCCTGGTGCTTCATGGGGATTGGTCCTGCCCGCGGATCAGTACGTGTTGTACTTCTTGCCGGTCGTCGGGCTCACTTCGCTGTCGGGGCAGTTGGCGTAGATGAGCTTGGCGTGGGAGGTGTCGTAGACCCAGCCGGCGTCGGCGCCGAGCGTGGTGCCGATGGTCGACTTGCCCTGGTTGGTGCCGACCGGGAGCGGCGGGACCTCGCGGAGGTACGGCCCGTACGCGACTTCGCCGGCGTCGACCGTGCCGCCGGTCCCGTCGGTCTGCGTGGTGAGCTGCGCGGTCACCGAGGCGGCGAGGGGCAGCGTGCCACCGTGCTCGTTGGCGAACATGTCGATCGAGTTGCGCAGGACGGCGAGGTTGCCCACGAGGGCGGATTCCTGCGCGCCCTGGGACCCGCGGCTCATGCGGGGGATGGCGATCGCCGCGATGATGCCGATGATGACGACGACGATCACGAGCTCAATGAGGCTGAATCCGCGACGGGCTCTGGTGGCTCGCATGAGGCGCTCCCGGGATGGGTGTGAAGTGCTGACACGCGGCTCACAGATGGCCGCCGGTTGGTACATCGTCCGCCCGGTGCAACGAATTGAGGCGAATCGTCTTACAAGCCCCCCGAAGTGAACAACCAAAGCCTTCGACGTCCGTTATTCCATCTGCGGCTTCGGGCTCAAGTCGATGACGTACGTCTGCTCACCCCTGGCCACCGTGACGACCATCCCCTTGACGGAGACCAGCCGGACGCCCGACTTTGATTCCTCCCCTAGCCGGACGGTGTGACCGTCGATCACCGCCGCCACCGACGAGCCTCGCCCGATGATGCTGGTCACGCGCGGCTGGTCTTTCGCCGTGCGGGCATCGTCG
>JAJVHS010000058.1 GCA_022072615.1 Phycisphaerales bacterium | reverse complement strand
GAGCGACTTGTCGGCGTACCTCGCCCGGCACGGGGTCTTGGGAATCGAAGGCATTGACACCCGTTCTCTTACCAAACGCCTCCGCTCGGGCGGCGTGATGTCCGGCGTGCTCACCGACCGCACCGACCTCACCGACCAGCAACTGGTCGAGCTGGCCAGGTCCGCGCCCTCCATGGCGGGGCAGAATCTGGTCCCCATCGTCGGCTGCTCGCGGAAGTCCGCCTGGACCGAGTCGCTGGGCGCATGGTCCGCGAACACCCATGGCGCGCCTGGCGACGGGCCGCACGTGCTCGCGCTGGATTGCGGCGCCAAGGCGAACATCCTCCGCAACCTGACCGACCGAGGGTGCCGCGTGACGGTGGTTCCGCACACGATTTCCGCCGATGAGATTCTCGGACTCTTCGAGTCCGGTGAGATCGACGGCCTGTTCATCTCCAACGGCCCGGGTGATCCTTCGGCCGTCGAAGCCACGATCAAGACCCTCCGCCAGGTCATCAACGCGCCGTCAGCGTCGATCCCGACATTCGGGATCTGCCTGGGCCATCAGCTCCTCGGACTGGCGGTCGGGGCGTCGGCGTTCAAGCTGAAGTTCGGTCACCGCGGCATCAACCAGCCGGTTCGCAACACCGTCACGGGCCGCGTGGAGATCACCAGCCAGAATCACGGCTTTGCGATCGAACCCGCGTCGCTCGAGGCGGCCGGCGCCGAACCGACGCATGTCCATCTCAATGACGGAACGCTGGCCGGATTCCGTCTCAAGAACAAACCCGTGTTTTGCGTGCAGTATCACCCGGAAGCGTCGCCGGGCCCGCACGATGCCTCGTACCTCTTCGACCAGTTCGTGTCGTCGATGCGGGCGGCGCGGCCCGCTCGGGCGGTGGTCGTGACCAGCCGGACTGAAAGCGGTCACACGTCCGGTGCCGGCACGGCGCGGTAGCGTGCGCGGTGCCAGGTCAAGAGAAATTAGGCAATTTGGCATGTTTCCGGGGCGGGTGCAAAATCGCCGGAAGGCCTTTTTTCCACCGAAAAGCCCTTGCACGGCGTTCGCTTTCTTGTACAATCGGCGGAGTGTGGATAGGCTGCCGCAGTCCGCATCGGGCGGACGTTTTGCGGCGGAGGATTGAAGAGGGTTGCCGATCCGGCAGGTTTTTCTAAGAGAGATCGATTTGTAGTAGCAAGAGTGACTGGCGGTTCTCGTCGAATTCTTGCCGTTCGAACGTGCATACCCAAACACCAAGGGCTTTCGGCCCCCGAAGGGGTCTGAATCGGAGAGTGGTTCCTTTTTTCAATGAGGAGTGTTCGATGAAGTTCTCTAACTGCCTCACGCTTGCGACGGTTGTTGGTCTGGCCGCGACGGCTGCCAGCGCTCAGAATGTTGTGACCCCGATCACTGGCCTGACCCCCAAGTTCGGTGGTTTCATCAACATGGTTGATGGCTCCATCAGCCAGTACGGCAACCGCGCTCTGACGACGACGATTGCGTACGACAACGACTTCGTTGCCGACGGCACCCCCGGCGTCATCGACGTGACCGACGGCTCGCCCGCCGACTACTTCTTCGGCGGCGGCGTCCCCCACGCTGGTGACTTCGTGACCCTCGACCGTCGTTTCGGCGGCCGCGGCATCTTCGGCGACCGCATCGTCGGCTACGTCGACACGTTCACCTTCGGCATCAGCTACAACGGCGTCGACACCAACGTCGACTCCTACCACCTCTTCTCTGACGACCTCTGCGACTGGGACGCGCTGATCCCGGACATGACCCGCGGCACGACCACGGGCTTCTACTTCGCCGATCTGCCCGCCACCGGCTTCCCCACCGCGACGATCTACACGGTCACTGACATCGTCGCCGCCGGGCTGTTCATCCCCGTCGATGACAACATGTTCGTGGTCGAGCACTGGATCTCCCTCACCGGCTCCGGTGGCACCCCCGTGACCGACTTCAACGGCATCACCCTCTACAACGGTGACGGCACCGCGACCGGCAACAACGGCGACAACTACATGGGCGCCTCGCAGGACCGCTTCCTCTATGACTCCGGCGGCGACGGCTTCATGGGCGGCGGCGATGCCAACTGGTACTACGGCGGCACCCCCGCGGTCGCCAACCTGTACATGGGCATCGGCGTCCAGGCCTGCGATGCTGACCAGGACGGCTCGGGCTTCGCTGACACCGACGACTTCGACGCCTTCGTCGCGGCGTTCGAGGCCGGCTGCTAAGCCAACCACGAACTGGGCAACCAGTTCGCTCTGAACCGCAAGTTCACGCCGCCCGCACCGAAAGGTGCGGGCGGTTGTTTTTGAACCACGCCGGCCTCGACCCGCGCCAGGCCAACCCCCGTGCCGGCCGATCGAAGCACGCGCACCTCGGGCGTCGGAAACCCCATCGAGATCACGATCGCAACGCGCACCCGCTCAACAGTCCGCCGCTCGCTCAGCACGCAGACACGCCCGGGCCGCAGCCATTGCGAGCCGCGCTCCTTGCTCGGCCACGACCACGAAGAGCCGCTCAGCAGCCGCGTTCGTACGCAACGAGGAACATCGTCGCATCCTCGAGATCCACGAAGCACGATCCGTCAAGGTCGGACCGGGCATCGCCGCTCTCGAAATCGACCATGAACGCGTCGAAGTCGTCGGTATCCACAAAGCCCGACATGTCATGGTCGGCCGGGCAGAGCGGAATGTCGAGCGGGGTCTCGGTCGTCGCAACCCACCCGCGCACGCGCCCGTCTGGGTCGACACCGTTGCCGCAGATGACCGTGCCGTCATCCGAAATCCCCGTCACGTCGGTCATGCACCAGCCGCGGACGTCGAGCCCGTACTCGTACAGCAGAACCTCCCGCACGCCGCGCGACTCGGACCAGAACCCACCCTTCCAGATGTGCCCGCGGCTTCCGAGGTCGCTGTTCACCCACCCGACGACGATGAGTCCATCCTGGCTCACGCCCTCCGCCATGCCTTCCACCGCGCCGGCCGGCAGCGGCAACGCCGTCATCTCGCTGATCCCGCCCGGCATCCACGAGTAATGGAACGGGGAAACCTCCAACAATTCATCCTGCCCGTACCCGACCATGAATCCGCCCGATTGAGGCGTGGATCCGGCGGAAACGTCGTTGATGTAGGAACTGGTCGCTCCGGGGGCCTCGGGCAGCTCGTGCCGAGCGTACGTCCCCGATTCCAGGTACCACACCGCGCCGCGGCCGGTCGTGCTCGCCGGAATCGTCCACGTCGCCCCGACCAGCACGCCCCCGTCGCTCGACGCGCCGCTGACGGCGCCGGGCAGGTTCTTCGATTCCAGATACACGAGCGCCCCGCCGCTGGGAATGTACACCGGCAGCAAGCTCCGCTCGCCGCCCACGATCGACGCGTCGTCCGAGATGGCGTTGCTGTGAATCAACTGGTTCGCGATCATCCCCCCGCCCGGCGTCCATGTGAACCCGGTGGCAACGCCCGGATTGGTGTCGCTCCACCCGGTCACCGTGGCGCCGTTGTCCGAAATCCCGGCCGCCAGGCTGCGCGACTTGCCGGGCAGCACGCCGAGTGAATCGACCGTTCCCGTCGCGGTCTCCCAGCGGGTCGCCCGATAGGCGTTGATCGTGGGGATGCTCCTGCCGCAGACGAAGCCGCCGTTTGCGGAGATCTGCAGGGCGTGCGACTGCTGGTGGCCTCCAAGCGGCTCCAACGCCCGGAACGCGTTCTGCGCGGTCGCCGTCCCGCAGCAGATCGCCACCGTAAATGCAGCGCGCAAGACCATGCTCACTCCCTCCGACTGCGGCTACCGCGTTCCCCGCGAAGCAACAGCATACCGCGGAGGCGATCCATTGCATCGCCAACGGCGTCGCTCGGCACGCGCAGCCCCCGCATCCACACTCCCGAGTCCTATCGAACCTGCCGGAGCAGCCCCGGTGCGGCCTCGCCCCGGCACGCAAACAGCAGCATCGACAGCGCGGCGTTCACGCTCCAGGTGCGGATCGACCCCCGGTCGCCGGTGAGCCGGAGCTGCCGGCAATCCGTCAGCCCGTCGGACCGACCGTGGCAGACGAACACCGTGCCGACGGGCTTTGCCTCGCTGCCCCCGCCCGGACCCGCGATCCCCGTCACCGCCACGCAGTGATCGGCGCCCATGGCCCGCAGACCGCCCCGGGCCATCTCCTGCGCGACCGCCGCGCTCACGGCCCCGTGCGCATCGAGCGAGCGCTCATCCACTCCCGCCAGCGACCGCTTCAGCTCGTTCGCGTACGTGATCAGGCCGCCGAGAAACACATCGGACGACCCCGGCACGTCGGTGATCGTCGCGCCCAGCAGCCCGCCGGTGCACGATTCAACGACTCCGACCCGCTGCCCGTGGGCTCGCAGGGCCTCGACGAGAGCCTGCGCCGCGGTCGGGTCTCCTTCCCATGCGACGTGCCCGGCGACGGCGTCACGGCACTGCGCGGCAACCTGGTCGATGGCGCCTTCGTCCGCCGAAGGACCTTCGCGCCGGATCCGGATCGACACGATGCCGCCCGACGCCGTGGTGCCGACCAGCACCACCGCGTCACGCCGCATCAGCGCACCCAGCCGCGTCGCGATCTCCGATTCACCCAGCCCGACCGTGTGAAGGGCCCGGGTCTGGATCACGATGCCCCCGGGCGGGGCCAGCGCCGGCTCGACCGCCTCGGCGAACATCGCCGTCATCTCGGCGGGTGGCCCGGGCAGGCAGTAGCACATGGCGCCCTCGATCTCGCCGACCAGCCCGGGCGCGGTCCCCCACTTGTTCCAGATCGCGGCGGCGCGGGTCGGGCGCAGCGCCTGCACCGCGTTCAGCCCCACCATCGGCCGCCCGCGGCTGGCGAACCACGCCCGGATCTGCTCCAGCGACGCCGGATCCTCCACCAGCGTGTCGCCCATCGCCCGGGCAAGCGCGTCCCGCGTCAGGTCGTCGAGCGTCGGCCCAAGGCCCCCGGTCGAGATGATCAGGTCCGCCTGCCGAGCGGCGCGTTCAAGCGCCCGCACGATCGCGTCAAGATCGTCCGGCAGCGTCACGTGCTCGACGGGCAGGATCCCGCGGTCGACCAGCCGGCGCGAGATCCACCGGGCATTGGTGTCGAGTGTCTGGCCGAGCGTCAGCTCGTCGCCCAACGAGAGAATGACGGCTCGGCGGTGCGTCCTGGGCTTCATGGCGATCACGCGCACGCCCCGGGCCGCATCACCGCGGATGGAACCGGGGCATTCGACTCATTCCGGACTCGTTACTTGTTCTCCGGCTGCGGGGCCGGGGCCGGCTGGTCCGCGCCGGGCTGCGCCTCTTCCTCGGCCTGAGTCTTGACATCCCACACCTGGAGCTGCGTGGCGACGGCTTCGGTGAGATCGTCCTGCGGCGGGAACATCACGACCGGACGCGCCATGATCTCCTGCACCGCGGCGGCGACGTTCGTGCTGCGGATCGGCTCGGCCGCCACCCCGCGCGTCGTGATGACGTGCGTGTACCCGCGGCTAGTGGCGATCTCGTTGGCGGTCTCGATGACGAGCCGGTACGCCTCGGCGAGCTGCTGGGTGTTGAACTCGCCGGCCTTCTCGCCCATCTCCTGCTGGAGCTGGTCGAACTCCATCTTGCGCGACTGGTACTGCGGCATGAGCGCGCGGCCCTTCTCGGTCTCCTGGCCCGCCGTGATGATCTCGTTGGCGATCGACTCGACGTCCTTCTTGGCGGCGTCGATCTTGCCCTGGAATTCCTTCATCAGCGCGTCCCGAGCCGGCCGGTACCGGTCGCTCTGGACCATCTTCTCGACAACCTGGAAGACGTTGAGCGTCGCGATCCGCTGGTCGGCGCTGGCGCCCGACGGAGCCAGCGAGCCCGACCGGGGTGTGGGCGCCGACCCGGACCTCGCCGTGATCGCGCCGACCAGACCAGCCGCCACCAACGCCAGGACCGCCGCACGGTGAGACACTGCCATCGTTCATGCTCCTGGGAGCCCGGAGGCTCCGCCACGCCCGTCGATCAGGGCCAGCACTTTAGCGCACGGCCCGGGACGGTGCCGTACGCTGTGCCCGCGTGAACGACGTCTCATCCGATCCTCGCGCGGGCGCTGTTCCCGCCGCCCAGGGCGCCCGGCCCCTCGATCTGCTCACGCTCGCGGTCTCCGGGTTCGGCGATGCCGGCGCCACCGGAACCGTGCTGCGCGACTGGTTCGAGTTCCTCGGCGGCCGGCCCGCCGAGGTGGTGTACATCGACGGCGGATCGCCGCCGAGCACCGGCCGCACGCTCCTGTCCCTCCTGCACCGCGGGCTGATCGACCGCCTCGAACTGGTGAACCCCGCCTCGTGGGAGAACAGCTTCCACCGCTGCTACATCCAGGAGCACGAGTCGGGCGCGCTGGCCCGGCTGCCGTACATCATGTTCATCAAGCCCGACGTGCTGCCGCTGCGCCGCGGGCACGACGGCTGGCTCGCGGAGGACATGGCGCGCCTCGACGACCCCGCCGTGTTCGCGGTCACGATGACCCACCTCATCGACCCGCCCCGAGAACGGCGCACGATCGCGGGCCGCGCGTACGACGTCCACGACTTTGCGAGCCTCAACTTCTCGCTGATGAAGCGCTCGTCGTTCCGTGAGGCGATGCGCTCACAGATCGGCGCGTTCATCGACGGCGGATTCCGCGGCGAGTACCCGCCGCACATCACCTGCGAGGAACGCTACCGCCGCGCGCTCATCGAGTGGGCGTGGCAGGAGCACTGCCGCTCGCAGGGGCTGGTCACGCTCGCGCGGCCGGAGTCGCGCGAGTGGATGATCTTGCACATCAACAAGTACGGGCGGAAGCTGCTCGGCCTGCGACGCAAGATGCGAGCGATGGACGACGTCGAACGCCACTTCGACCAGCCCAAGGGCCTGTACCGTCCCGCGCCGCGCGGGCTGAGCAAGCTCGGACGTGATCTCGAAGGCCTGGTGCGCAGGCTCAAGGGCCGCTCGTAGACGCCGCCAGCTCCGAATCATGTCTACAGCAGCATCCCTTGATTGTCGCTTTCGCTCGCCGAATCGCGAGCCAAATCCCGACCCGAACCCTCCGCCTGTCCCGCGAACAACGACCCCGACGTCCCCCCGTGGATGAAGCTCGCCGAGCTCAACGGGCGGAGCTTGCGATCCAGCCCGTGCGTCCGCGCAAAGAGCTGGAACGTCGCCTTGATCTGCTCGGCGTACGCCCCTTCCCCCACCATCCGCGTGCCGAAACGCGGGTCGCTCAATTCGCCGCCGCGCACCTCGCGGATGAGCCCCTCCACCTTCGCCGCTCGCTCGGGGAAGTGCCGCTGCACCCACTCCAGGAACAGGTCCTTGATCTGGTAGGGCAGGCGGAGCATCACGTACCCCGCGCCCCGAGCACCCGCCTGCCTGGCGGCCTCGAGCAGCGCGGGGATCTCGTGGTCGTTGATCCCCGGGATGATCGGCGCGGTCATCACCGTGACCGGGATGCCCGATTCGCTGAGCTTGCGCACCGCCTCCAGCCGCTCGCGCGGGCTGCTCGCACGCGGCTCCATCTTCGCCGCAAGGGCGTTGTCGAGGGTCGTGATGCTCAGCGACACCCGGGCCGCATCGTGCCTCGAAAGCTCGCGCAGCAGGTCGATGTCCCTCGTCACCAGCGAGTTCTTCGTGATGATCGCGACGGGCTGGCGACGGTCCGCCATGAGCTGCAGGCACGCTCGCGTCAGCTTCAGATCGCGCTCCACGGGCTGGTAGCAGTCCGTGACGCCAGACATCACGATCGTCTCGCCGCGCCAGCGCGGATGATCCAGCTCGCGCCGCAGGAGTTCCGCCGCTCGCTTCTTCGCGTAAATCTTCGTCTCGAAATCAACGCCGAGCGAGAGCCCGAAATACTCGTGCCCGGGCCGGGCGTAGCAGTAGATGCAGCCGTGCTCGCAGCCCCGGTAGGGGTTCACGGTCCACCGGAACGAGATGTCGGGCGAGTCGGTGACCTCGTTGATGATCGTCCGCGAGGTGTCCTCGAACACCTGCGTCGCCACCTGCACCCCCGCGGGGGCTTCGAGTCGCCGTTCATCCAGGTGCTCGCCCATGACGTGCAAACGTACCGTCTCGAACCGGTTGCCGGGGTTCAGCCCCGCCCCGCGGCCCCGGATCCGCCCCGCGGCAAGCCGATCGCGGTACTCGAAGCCGTCGTGTTCGGTCGGGGTGCTCATACGCATACCAAGTTTATACCGTACAAGTTGTGGCTACGTCAATATTTTATACGGAAACTGGTGCATGCACCCTAACGCGGCCCTCGGCCCATTGTGGGGGGCGGGATGGAGGTAGTCGACGGGTCGCGCCGCCTCTCACGGATCGGGCGCGAGCAGGTCCGGGTTGATCATCCGCCGCAGCCGAGCGGGCTGGCCCGTCCGCACGATCGACCTCGTGTGCTTGCGCAGGCGGTCGAGCAGGTTCCAGTACATGATCAGCGCCACCAGCGGCCCGAGGAAGAACACCGCTGCCCCCACCACCGAGAGCACCGGCAGCAGCCACCGGTACAACCGCGTGCGCTTCATGATGTAGTGATCCGGCACGCGACGGGCGATCCAGTTCGTGTAGTTCATGACCGAGACGAACTGGACCAGCCACGCGACCGTCCCCACGCCCTGCAGCAGCAGCGCGACCGCCATCGACGCCGACGGCCCGGCCGGCATCCCCGCCATCCCGATCGACTGCCACACCACCAGCAGCATCGAGATCGACGCCTGGATGATCACCGCCGTGCGCAACACCTTCCGCGACGCGTCGGGCCGCTCGGTGCCGATGAACCCCGGGTCGGGCGTCGAATAACGCAGGTACCCGACCAGCCCCATCGCCGAAACGCCCAGTGCAAACAGCGACGTCACCAGCGCGATCTCGGCCCGGTAGCCGGTGGACGAACCCGCGAACTCGCCCAGGAACGTCAGCACCGTCGAAATGATCATCAGCAGGATGGCCGTGAGCACCAGCGACAGGCCCGAGTTCACACGGGCTACATACTCCGGCGCCGCGAACTCGAGCAGCGTGCCCCGCAGCGAATCCGCCACCGCGTGCCCGCACTCGGGGCATCGTCCATCCACGCGCAGCCCGCGCAGGTTGTACGAGCATTTGACGCACGCGCGGTCGCCTTCGACAAGCGCTGCGGTCGGCGGCGATTCAGCAGGCTGCTGCATGCGAAAAGTGTAATGAAATCACCGTCGCGGCTGGTGACGAGCGCGCCAGCCGCCCACGTTCGGCCGCTACCGCCCGTTCGCGCCCGCCTTCGCCAGCCCCGCCTCGCCGATCACTTCTTCCGCGTACTCGTTCATCGCATCGCGGAGCTGCTCGAAGCTCTCGAGCACGTAATAGATCGGCTGGTAGTGGTCGATCTCGAAGTCCGTCTCGCACACACGGTCGAGATCGAACGGGCGGTACTCGGGCACCTCGCGCGGCGTGCAGTCGGGCGCCGAATGGCCCTTTTTCTCCCACTGGCCCGTGAGCGAGTACGCGCTCTCGGCGTGGCTGCTCACCAGCCCGCTGCCATAGACCTTGATCTTGCCATCCTCGCGGATGAGCCCGAATTCCACCGTGAACCAGAACAGCCGCCCGAGCCGCTTGATGTGCTCCTCGTCCTCGCACAGGAGCGCCGCCTTCCCGTAGCTCTGGAGGAAATCCGCGAACACCCGCAAGGCGTGCAGCGGCACGTGGCCGAACACGTCGTGGAAGATGTCCGGCTCGGGGAGGTAGTCCATCACCTCGCGCGGGCGGATGAGCACCGTCGTCGGGAACTCCCGCTGCGCCAGGCACGCAAAGAACGCCTTGGCCGGGAGGTACCCGGGCACGCCGTAGCTCGACCAGCTCGACTGCGCCTTGAGGAATTTGTTGATCCCGTCGAGCTTTGAACCCTTCTTCAGCACCGTCCCGCCCGCGACCTCGATGTCCTTGTCGAGCACCAGGTCGTCCAGCAGCGGGATGCGGTCGGGCGTCAGCCGCAGGATCCGCATCCCGTCGATGAACTGCCGGCTCACCTGCTCCTCGAGCACCGTCCATCGCTTCTGGAACATCTCGCGCCACACATCATGGTTCTCGCGCGTATAGCGGTCATACCGCTGGGTGATGTAGAACCGGTCGGCGTCGATCTGGTCGGCCGGCAGGTTCGGAGCATGGTCCGCCGCGGCCTGCGCCACCCGCGCCTCGTCCGAATCGATGATGTTGTTGTACCGGATGTCGGATCGCATGGTGCGCCTCCAGCGTCGCCCCGTCCGCCACATGATATGTGGCCCGCCAGCCCGAGGAGAACACCAGATTCCCGCTGAAAAGGACCCGCGCGGCCCATATCGAGAACCCTCCCGTTCGCGCAGTTCCTGCACGGCCTCTCGAGAATTCAACCTTCAGGTGACGACGATCTCCGGATGCGGTAGCATGATGCGCCGGTCCCAGCTCATGATCGCCGAGTCCCCAGCCACTCCCAGCACACCTCCCTCTCCCCCTCCCGGGCGGGCCAGGAGACTCACCATCGCCGGGCTCGTCGCCGCGATTTCCGTCGGCGTGCTCGTCGGCGCCGCCGCCACCACCTTCGACCACGCCGAAGGCCTGTCCTACCTCTCCAACGACCCGCAGGCGTGCATCAACTGCCACATCATGCGCGAGCAGTACGACGGCTGGCAGAAGGCCGCCCACCACGCCGTCGCCACCTGCAACGACTGCCACGTCCCGCAGGATTTCCTCGGCAAGTACTACACCAAGGCCGACCACGGCTGGCGGCACAGCAAGGGCTTCACGCTCAACAACTTCCACGAGCCCATCCAGATCAAGGAATCCAGCCGCAACGTCGTGCTCGATAACTGCGTCCGCTGCCACCAGCCGCTCGTCGCCGACCTCACCCACGCCGGGATCGCGGGTCCGAGCGGATCAGCGTCGCTCGACTGCATCCATTGTCATGCTCGGGTCGCCCACGGGCCGCGGCGGTGACCCGCCGTCTCCATCGGGAGGATGAATCGATGAACACCCTCAAGCCACGCTCGCCCCGCACCATCCGAGCCCGCAGGTCCGGGCGGGCCGTGCTGTGGGTGGTCGCGATCCTGGCCGCGGCGGGCACCTTCGCCGCCATGTCGCTCTACCAGAACATCACGCAGCGCAAGATCGAGGCCCGCCAGACCGTCTTCCGCGTGAGCGACCTCTCCGAAACCGTCGACGACCCCGTCGAGTGGGGCAAGAACTACCCACGCCAGTACGACGGTTACATCCGCACCGTCGACGTCGCCCGGACCAGGTTCGGCGGGTCGGAAGCGGTCCAGAAGCTCGACACCGACCCGCGGCTCCGCACGATCTTCGACGGCTACGCCTTCAGCATCGATTACCGCGAGGAGCGCGGCCATGCCTACATGCTCAGCGACCAGCGCGAGACCGAGCGCGTCATCAAGAAGAAGCAGCCCGGCGCGTGCCTCCAGTGCCACGCCTCCAATGTCACCGCGTACCGCAAGAAGGGCATCGAGGCCGGCGCCCCGGGCACGCTCGAAGAGCCGCTGCTCTCCGCCCACGGGCTCGAGCAGCTCAACAAGGGCTTCGACGCGGTCTGCTCGATGGACTACAACGACGCGACGCAGCTCGTCAACCACCCCGTCGCGTGCATCGACTGCCACGACCCGGAGACCATGGCCCTCCGCGTGACCCGCCCGGGCTTCCTGCGCGGAATCCAGGCCCTGGCCGCCAGCACCGACCCCGTCCCGCACCTGCCCAGCATCGAGCGCTGGCGGGCCGGCGACCGCCGCAACGACTACGACCCCAACCGCGACGCCTCCCGCCAGGAGATGCGCAGCATGGCCTGCGGCCAGTGCCACGTCGAGTACTACTTCAAGGGCGAGAGCAAGATCGTCACCTATCCCTGGCACAACGGCCTGAAAGCCGAACAGATCGAGCGCTACTACGACCAGGTCAAGTTCAAGGACTGGACCCACGCCCAGAGCCAGGCCCCCGTCCTCAAGGCCCAGCACCCCGAGTTCGAGTTGTGGAGCCAGGGCATCCACGCCCGCAGCGGCGTCTCCTGCGCCGATTGCCACATGCCCTACACGCGCGAGGGCGCGATCAAGGTCTCCGACCATCACATCCGCAGCCCGATGCTCAACATCGCCCGGGCCTGCCAGACCTGCCACAACTACGCCGAGTCGGAGATCCTCGCGCGCGTCGAGACCATCCAGTCCCGCACCAAGGGCCTCCAGGACCGGGCCGAGATCGCCGTCGTCGCGCTGATCGAGTCGATCAAGTCCGCGGCAGACAAGGGCGCCGCAGACGACGCGCTCGCGGCGGCTCGGGATCTCCAGCGCAAGGCCCAGTGGCGCGTGGATTTCGTCAACGCCGAGAACTCAATGGGCTTCCACGCGCCGCAGGAAGCGGCCCGGCTGCTGGGCGAAGCGATCGACCTCGCCCGACAGGGCCAGCTCGAAGCCATCAAGCTCGGCGCCCCGGTCACCCCCGCGCCGGAGCAGGCGACCTCCACCACCCCGGCGCCCGCCTCGCCGGCCACCGCAAACTCGCCCGCAACCCCTGCCAAGTAGCCCACGAGGGCGACGCGGGCGTCGTGGCGCTCGCGCCGGACCGTCGCGCCGCGCCATGACCTGGCCGCCCGCGGTACACTGGGCGGCGAAACACGCGCGACCCGGCACTCTCGGCCGCGGATTGGGGGTTCCATGAACACGTTCGCCGATCTCGAACTCGAACGGAGCCGCATCGGTCCGGTCGGACGGACCCTGCTCGGCATCTTTCTCGCCGGGCAGATGGTCGCCCAGCTCCTCTTCCTCCTCGTGTGCTGGCCCGCGGCAACGACACCGCCGGCCGAGGGCACCAACCACACGCTGGCCGGATACCCGCTCACGCGTGAGGTCTCGCTGATCCTCAGCGTCGCCGTGCTCGGCGCCATGGGCGGCAGCACCCACGCGCTCGGGTCGTTCGCTCGGTTCACGGGCAACCGCCAGCTCGTGCGGAGCTGGGTCTGGTGGTACCTGCTGCGGGCGCCGATCGGCCTCTCGCTCGCCGTGGTGCTGTACTTCGTCGTGCGCGGCGGATTACTGGTTGGGAACGTCTCCTCTTCCTCGGGCTCCGCCACCGACGGCGTGAACCCCTACGGGATCGGGGCGCTCGCCGCGCTGGCCGGCCTCTGCTCGGAAGCCGCCACCCGCAAGCTCGCGGAAGTCTTCGAGACCCTCTTCCGCACCGACAAGCGGCCCGACAAGGACCCCGTCGTCCCCAGCGGGCCGCCCACCATCGTGGCGATCGATCCGGTCGAGCTCACCGGCGGCGAGAACGACGCGGTGATCGTCATCTCCGGAACCGCGCTCGCGGTGGACGACGTCGCACTCGTCAACGGCCGGCAGGTGCCCTTCGAGCACGTGTCGCCGACCCAGGCCCGGATCATGATCGGCAAGGGCGTGCTCACCGCCGGCGAGCACGAGGTCATGGTGTGCCGAGCCGCCAACCCCGAGCTCCGCTCGACGGTGATCAAGCTTCGGGTCAAGTAGCGATCCATCCCGCGGCGCGGAAGCTCGTTGCAGCCTCTACGTGAACGCGCCGCCCTGGCCCATGACCTGGAGCAGCCGGTCGTACAGCGCCTTGGTGCCGGCATCAAAGCAGCAGGCGATAAGCCGCTCGACGCTCGGGTGCCGCGCCAGGCCGCTGACCAGTTGGCCGGCGCCGATCGACGCCGCCCGGTCCATCGGGTAGCCGAAGACGCCGGTGCTGATGGCCGGAAAGGCGATCGACCGGGCACCCGCTCGGACCGCAAGATCGATGCACGACCGGTAGCAGCTCGCGAGGATCTGGGGCTCGCCCGCGTCGCCACCCGTCCAGACCGGCCCGACGGTGTGCACGACCCACCTGGCTCGGAGAAGGTGACCACCGGTGAGCCGGGCTTCTCCCGGCGGGCAGCGAACTCCCGGCAACACCTCGGCGTGCGCCCGGCATTCTTCGAGAAGCCCGGGCCCGGCGGCCCGGTGGATCGCGCCGTCCACCCCGCCGCCGCCGAGCATGCGCTCGTTCGCGGCGTTGACGATGGCGTCAACGTCGAGTGTCGTGATGTCCGCAAGGATGACCTCGATTCGCCCGCTCACCGCTGGACCGTACGCGGAGCGCACAGACCCGTTCGCGCGACCATGGCGCAAAAATACAACCGGCGGTTCTTTCGGGAACCGCCGGTTGAACGTTTGTGACGTTGGGGCTGCGCTTCGCAGCTCCGTCGAGCCGCGTTAGTGGCGCGAGCCCTTCATACAGTCGTTCGACACTGGATCACCTCCTTCTGAAAGAGCCGCGTCAGCCGTCGCGGGTCTGTACTGCCCGCCGCCGACCTCTTTCCGCCACGGGCCGTCGCCCGGGGCACGTGCCGGTCAGCCGCTGTCGCGACAGCGCTTGTCCGGCCATCGGGCGCTCCCCTGGGGTCTCGCGTGTTTTCACGCTCGACGCGGCTCAGGGTCCCGTCCCGATGCGACGAGTATCGTCGATCGACCTTCGATACGCAAGCGCCGCCGCCCGGGTTCGCCAGGTTTTGAGGGTCGACAACCGAATGGGGACCTTCCTCAGCCCGCGAAGGACCGAGAAAGCGCGGGGGCGCTGGGCCAATAAAAAACCACGCCCGGTGTGGCCGGGCGTGGTCGGAGATCAGAAACATTCATCGGCGAGAACGCAGCCGATGCTCGTTGCAACCGCAATTAGCGGCGGCGACGGCCAGCGGTCAGGCCCGCGAGGCCGACGAGAGCGAGCGAAGCAGGAGCGGGCACGAAGGTGATCGTGCCGCGATCGCCCACGGCGCCGGAGATCGCCTCACCAGAGGTCGAGCTGGAGGTGGCGTAACCCTTGAACGAGGTGATCTGAGCGTTCAGGATGTCAAGGACGAGCGTCGTGCCGAGGGTGTGGCCGACGCTGGTGTTGATGGCGAAGCGGTAGACCATCGCGACCTTGTTCGTGTTGAAGTTGGTGCCCAGGGCGCCGGGGGTATTCTGAGCGGTCGAGATACCGGCGTTGGGGTTGTTGGCGTTGTCACCCTTCGCGTCGATGCGGAGGCTGCCAGCAGACTCGTACACCTGCTGGGTCTGGCCACCGAAGTCGAAGCCGGCGACGCGGCCGTCGGTCGCGTTGCCCTTGCCGGGGGTCAGGTCGATGCTGTCAGCGCCTTCCGTGTCCCACGAGCCGCCGGGGCCCGAGGTCACGTTGTAGCGAGCGCCGGAGATGCCGTAGTAGTTGTCCGGGATGCTCATGACGACGCCGACCCAGACCACCGCGCCGGGGGCGACGTTGATGTCGTCCGACCAGGTCGCGCCGTTGTTGTCCGAGAACTGGAGGGTGAGGCTGGGGTCGGGACGGGCAACGGCAACCGTTGCCAGACCGGCGACAGCGATCAGACCAAGAACCTTCTTCATGTCAATCTCCTCACTATTAGGAAAGAACTGCTCAAACAAGACACAAGGTGAAACTCTGCGGAAACGAGTTCACCTGACCCGTACAGAGAATACGGGCGAGCTCAATTCCTTGCAAGGTCAATTTGCGCGCTCGGCCGCAAAAATGTGCGACCTTTTGGCCCCCACGGCCGCGTGTGACCTCCCATTCGGCTCAACAGTGCCGCCGGTTCCACCAAAGACCACCCAAGTTCACCTTTTTGGACACGAAGTTCCCGCGGTCGGACCCAAGGGTTCGACCGGTGGCGCCGAGTTTGGGGTAAATTCGGGTGACCGATGTCGGAAATTAGATAAGCCCGAGCTGGCGCGCCTTGTCCTGCCACTCCGCCTGCTCGCGCTTGTTCGAGCTCTCCAGCCCGATCTCACCGCCCGCTCGCCACCGCTGCACCGCCTCGACTTCCAGCCGTGACAGCCGAACAGAACCCCACTCGTAGTCCCGCCAGGCCTCCAGGGTGTGCGGGACCAGCGGCTCGAGCAGCGCTTCCATCGCCGCCGCGTACACCCGGATCTCGGCTTGGGCGTGCGGATCGAGCCGCAGACTCAGGAACCGGAGGATGTTGTGCAGGTCGCACTTCCAGTACCACTGTGTGTACATGTTCACCGGCAGGCCGATCCGGGCCAGCTCGCGGCTCACGCCCTTCTCGGCCAGCCCCAGGTAGCGGCTGTAGAACTGCTCGACGTCCTTCAGATACTGCAGGAAGTCCTCGGCGGTGCGCAGCTCGTCCGCGGCCCCGGCGCCATCGCCCGAGCCGTTCGCGACGCTGAAGACCTCTTCCCCGCCCTGGCGGTTGCTCGCCGACTGCTTGCGGATCGCGTCCAGCGGCGGAACGTAGAAGCGGTCGGGAAGTATCGAGTACCGTCCGGAGTATTCGTTGACGTTCGCGGTGCGGTGCCGGATCCACTGCCGAGCCACGAAGATCGGCATCGAGACATGGAACTTGAACTCCACCATCTCGAACGGCGTCGTGTGCCGGTGACGGAGCAGGTAGCGGATGAGCCCACGGTCCTCGTTCACCTGCTTGGTGCCCTGGCCGTAGGAAACCCGGGCCGCCTGCACGATGGCAAAGTCGCCCGTCTGCCCGGCCGGGATCAGCCGCGGCATCGCGTCCACCAGCGCGATGAACCCGTGCTCGTGGACCTTGACCTCCATCCGCGAGCAGCCGTTCATGCAGTCGACCAGCAGCGACTCGGCTCGGACGCACACGACCGCGGGCTTCGGAGTGGTGGTGGACGACGGGTTCATGCCGCAGGGTACCCGCGCGCCGTCAGCGAAGCATGTATTGACAGCAACAGTCTGTGGTCCGAGCAAATTCAGGGCGAACCACCCCACGGCAGCCCTGGCGGAGAAGCACGGGGAACAGGCCGTTCAGCCGGCGTGATTCTGGCCGGCGCGGCGAGCAGAAGCACCGGGTCGCGGCGATGGCAGGCGGGCTGATGCAGCCAACGTCGGCGCGATCGGCACGGTGCGAGCGGCTTGAGGGTCGCCGATCTCGCCGCAGGTCCGCACGCCCGTCGTCGACCACGACTCGTCACGCATGAGCCGTGTGATCTCGTCCCGCCGCAGCACAAAAAACAACCATCGCCCGGGGATACCGGGCGATGGCGTTGAGAATCAGGTTGTCTGACCCGTCAACCGCAATTAGCGGCGGCGGCGGCCAGCGGCGAGGCCGGCGAGGCCGACCAGCGCGAGCGAGGCCGGGGCGGGCACGAAGGTGATCGTGCCGGTGTCGCCCGTTTCGCCGCTGATCTGCACGCCAGCGGTCGAACCGGAAGTCTCGTAGGCCTTGAAGGAGGTGATCTGGTCGGGCGAGCCGTTGGCGGCGCCGTCCATGATCCGGAGGGTGATCACGTCGCCGAGAACGTGGGCGGCGTGGAGGTTGATCGCGAACTTGAAGACGACGGCCGACTTGGCGGTGTTGAAGTTGGTGCCCAGGGCGCCGGGGGTGTTCTGCGAGGTCGAGATGCCCGCGTTGGCGCTGTTGCCGTTGTCACCCTTGGCGTCGATGCGGAGCTGGTTGCCCGACTCGAAGATCTGCTGGGTCTGGCCACCGAAGTCGAAGCCGGCGAGCCGGCCGTCGGTCGCGCTGCCCTTGCCCGGGGTCAGGTCGATGCTGTCGTTGCCGCCGTTGTCCCAGTCACCCGCGAGCGAGGTGATGTTGTAACGGGCGCCCGAGATGCCGTAGTAGCTCTCGGGGATGTTCATGACAACCTGCACCCAGACCTTGTCCTCGCCGGGGGCGACGATGACGTTGTCATCCCAGCTCGAACCATCCAGCGAGAACTGGAGGCTCAGATTGGGATCAGGACGGGCCATAGCGGTGGCGGCCAGGCCGGCGACAGCGAGAATGCCCAGAACGTTCTTCATATCTCAATCTCCTGAACTGCGGAATGTCTGATCGAACGCGTGCGTGCGAACGAACTGCTGTTGTCCAAGGTGCCCGGCAACTGGGAAATCGCCAGAACACCACGCTTCAAAGTCGTGCGAAACGCCGGTCGGCGCCTGCATGACCCGTACAACCCCTGCAAACCCGAACCGGCGGTCAACTGATCGCCGAACGACACCCCGGTACGTACACGCCCAAAGAGCGCGAACTCGGTTCGCAGCGGACTCATGCCGATTCGCGTTGCCGGAGGGGAAGGTTCCCCGCAAGGTCAAAAATTCGCCCCGGAGCCGAACCCGGGTCGACGACCGCCTCAACCACCATCACGTCGCACGAGTGAAACGGTCCGAGAATCGCGACAGAACGATGACACGCGTGCGTTCGGATTTGGGACGGGTCTTCCATGCTCCGCGCGTCCATCGGCCACTAGCCGGGCCAACCTCCTATATGAGGAACGACCGCGGAGCGATCGCGGGCCTGTCAGCCGGATTCCTCGGGCGCCCCCCAGCCGCGCAGCCCCGCCAGCGATCGGCGGGAAGACGCTGGAGGCGGGTGCGACGGTGGTCAGGGACCGCCAGGGGTGGGCGGGGGTGGGCGGGGGAAGGGGTGGACGCGTGCGGGCGAGGTCGCGCCGCCCGGACGATCGCCAGAAGCGGCCAATCTGATGCGATCGACAGATTTTCTCCCAACTCCGCTGGCGGATTCTCCGGCATAGGTCATATTCCCAGCGGGTGAGATGACCGCGAGGAACATTCAGAATCCTCGCCATCCAAGCTCGAAACAAGTCCTCTTTGTTGGAAGGAGATCTGTCATGCAGAAGCTGGCTCTTGGTCTCGTCGCTGTCGCTGGTCTGGCCACGGTCGCTGCCGCTCGTCCGGACCCCAAGCTGTCCCTCCAGTTCTCGACCGACAACGCGACGTGGGTGGATGACATCAACGTCACCCCCGGCACGCCGGTGTTCGTGCAGGTGGTGATGAGCATCCCGGATGCGAACTACGGCATCTCGGGCGCCCGGTACAACGTGATCAGCAACAACGCCGGCGGCTGGGACAACGGCGGCGATGATCAGATCGACCTCTCGGCCGCCAAGGGCAGCGCCACCGACGGCCGCATCGGCGGCTTCGACTTCGGCGGTCAGACCCAGCAGGTCTTCGAGGCCGCCAACAGCCTCCGCATCGACGCCAAGGGCGACACCGGCAACAGCGTGAACGCCGGTATCTCGACCTCGCAGAACACCCCCGGCGCCCTGGGCACCAACTTCAACACCAACAAGGTCGCCGCGGTCTACAAGTTCCGCGTCGTCCTCAGCGGCAACACCGCGACCCGTGACATCACCTTCATGATCCGCGACGGCGTCAACGGCACGCCCGACGAGATCACCTCCTTCAAGGCCTACGAGACCTCGGGCTCGACCTCGGGCACGCAGCTCTCGGGCGAGCTGGGCGATGTCGGCAACATCCACATCGAAGTCCCCGCCCCGGGCGCCCTGGCCCTGGTCGGCATCGGTGGTCTGGCCGCTGCCCGTCGCCGCCGCTAATCGCGGTTGAGACGATCAGACGCACGAGATTGAACCAGCACCCCCGCTCGGGACACCGGGCGGGGGTTTGTCTTTTTGAATCAGAAGGCATTGGCCATCAGGCACTGGGCACTGGTGAAAGGCAAAGACCGGGCGGTAGCGAGCGGGCGTAACACCGCCTGAGCTCCGACGTATCCACGCAATCGCCCGCTCTGATGTCTTCCACCAGTGCCCAGTGCCCAATCCCCAGTGCCTTCCTTCAGTACTGCATCACCGAGTGCAGCTCACCGAACTCGCGGAAGCGGTTGCGGCCGTTGAGCGCCAGCAGCTCGATCAGCACGGTGATCCCGATGATCCGAGCGGCCGTCTTGTTCACCAGCTCGCAGCATGCCCGGAGCGTGCCGCCCGTCGCCAGCAGATCATCCACCAGCAGCACCCGCCGCCCGGCGAGGATCGCGTCCTGGTGCATCTCCAGCCGATCGGTCCCGTACTCGAGCGCGTACTCCACCGCGTGAACGGGCCCGGGCAGCTTCTTTGGCTTGCGCACCGGCACGAACCCCGCCGACAGCGCCTGCGCGATCGCGATGCCGAAAATGAAGCCCCGCGACTCAGCCCCCACGACCAGGTCCACGCCCAGGCCACGGTACGGGTTGGCCATGAGCTCGACGGCCAGCGCGAGCCCGCGCGGGTCGGCCAGGAGCGGCGTGAAGTCCTTGAAGACGATGCCGGGCTTGGGGAAGTCGGGGATATCGCGGATGAGTGCTTTGAGCTGTTGCATGGGATGGCTGCCGAAGGTCGGGCACGATATCAGACTCGAGAGTCGCGGCGGACCCGCGCCGGCTCAGGTTGCGGAATTCTGTGGCCGGTGTCCTCTTATCGAAAATACCTATATGAACATCGGGGGTCGATGGTATGATGCCGGCCCCCGTGGAGACCCCCAGTGAACAACGCGTTCGTCAAAGCTCGTGAGAAGGCCGAACAGGCGACGACGGACCGCCAGGAGCGCAACCGCATCTGGTGGGAAACGCTGCCGATGACGTATCGGTCATGGGAGGACAGCGACCGTGGGGTCCGCGACGGGCAGGGGTTCTCGCAGCTCGAGCGCGACTACCTGGACGGCAACCCGTGGCTCAAGGAGAACTTCGATTTCAACGCGTTCAAGGGCAAGACGACGCTGGAGATCGGGTGCGGAGCCGGCGCCGCGTCGTGCCTGTTTGCCCGGGGAGGGGCCGACCACACGGCGGTCGACCTGACCGAGCAGGCGGTGAAGATCACCACGCAGAACGCCCAGTCCCAGCACCTGTCGATGCGCGTCGCGCGGATGGACGCGGAGAAGCTCGAGTTCCCCGACAACGCCTTTGATCACGTCTTTGCCTGGGGCGTGCTGCACCACAGCCAGGACACGCAGCAGTGCTTCCGGCAGGTGGCCCGGGTGCTCAAGCCCGGCGGGACCGGGCTGATCATGGTGTATTACAAGTACAGCATCCGCTACTGGGTGCGCGGGGTGCAGGGGCTGATCGGCCACGGCCTGCTCTTCAAGGGCTACAACATGCAGTCGGTGCAGGGGTTCTTCACGGACGGGTACTACCAGCGACACTTCTCAAAGGGTGAGCTGCGGCGCATGCTCGGCTCGTGCGGGCTGGACGTCACCAGGTTCAGCGTGTCGCACATGAAGAGCAAGTACATCCGCCCGCTCCCGACGTTCATGGACCCGTGGCTCAAGCGCCACTGGGGCTGGCTCGTGATCGCCGAGTTCAAGAAGCGGGGCTGAGAGACGCCGCGGCCCGGCGGACGATGCCTCACACCGCGCTGAGCATGCGGCGGATGGTCGCCGGGCTTTCGGGCTGCCCGGTCCGGCATGAGAGCAGCGCCGCCTGACCCATCGCAAGCGCCGTCGTGATGTCCGCGGGCGGCTCGGGGAACAGCGTGTTGTCGAGCAGCCGTCGCAGCGAATCGGCAATGGCCGCGACGCTCGACGGATACGGGGCCGCGGCGGGAGCGGGCCTGGCCTTGGCGGCAGGCGCGGCGTGCGCGGCCGACCTGGCGGTCCTGGTCCCCCGGCGGGCGACCGGCGACGCGTCGGCAGCGCCGGCGGACTTCGAACCTCGCCGGGCCGTCTTCGGTCGCATCTCGTCGAGCTTGCGGCCCGACGCATCGATCCACTCAAAGCCGTCGTCGAACAGCCGGAGCCGCCCGCCCGCGCCCATGAGCGTCGTGGTGTTGTTCCATCGACCCGCCTGATTGCTGGCGACAACCACCGCGCTGCGCTGGCCGGTGAACCGCAGGTGGGCCGTGATCGAACCGTTCAGGCCCGCGAGCGTGTCGCTCGATGTCGGCGTCGCCGACGGACCGGCGCCGGGCGGCGGCGCAAAGGCCGCGTCGATGGTGTCGGGCTCGCCGATCACCATGTGCACCAGGTCCATCGCCGCAAACAGCCGCGCGCCCAGCGACCCCTCGCCGGGCTGCGAGAGGCACTCGTGCGATACCACCGCGACGTCACCGAAGCTGGCCAGGATCTCCGACGCCGCCTTCACCACCGGGCCGAACCGCACCAGCGGGATGAAGTGCACCGGCGTGGCCTTGGGGCCCGACGAAGACCCGGGCCAGTCGCCCGCAACCGGCGCCAGCGCGGAGTCGGGAATCGGCTCGACCGTCGCGATCTTCATGCTGGTCGGCGCGAGCTGCGCAAAGTCAAGGTCTGGCCGAGCGAGCATCAGCAGCACGTCGCCGCGCGGATCGACCAGCGCCTGACGCAGGTCATCAACCGCCGGGCAGTCGAGCATCGCCGCGACCGTCGTGGTCTGGCCGCGCAGGGGTGAACCCGCGCCCGCGATCGCCATGTCGGCCGCCGACGCGATCGCTCGCAGGAATTCGACCTGCGTCGGTTCCACCCACGCGATGAGGCTCGCACTGCCCGATGCCATCGTGCCGCATGGTAGCTTTGAGGAGCCGTCCCGAGGCGCAAGGCCACGGCGCTCGATCCCGGCGTCCGGCGCCGCCGGATCGCCTGTGCTCATGACGCGTCTGGAGTACGATTGCCGCTCTCCGCGTTTGGAGGCGCTCCCGCCCGCGCTGCCCGAGCACAACCATGCCCAACGACACGCACAACCCCAACCTCCGGAGCTGGGTCGAGTCGGCCAACGACCCCGCGACCGACTTCCCGATCCAGAACCTGCCGCTGTGCTCGTTCCTGAAGGAACACGACGGGCACGCGCACGCCCACTACGGCACGGCGATCGGAGACCAGATCCTCGACCTGACGCTGCTGTGGGAGGCCGAGGCCTTCCCCGAGATCGCCGACGAGGGAGCGCCCGGTCCCGCACAGGACCTGCTCGAGGAGCTCGACGCGGCGTTCGAGTACCCGCACTGGATGGGCATCATCGATCGCCCGGAACTCGTCGCGCTGCTGCGGCGCGAGGCGCAGAGGTACCTGCTCGACGGACCGGCCGGCGGCCAGCAGGGCCGTCGCCTGCGGCAGCGCGCCCTGCAGCCCATCGCGACGACGAACTTCCTCCCGCCGGTGTCGTTCCTGAACTACACCGACTTCTACGCCTCGATCCACCACGCCACCACGGTTGGAGCGATGTTCCGCCCGGACAACCCGCTCCTGCCCAACTACAAGCACGTTCCCATCGGCTACCACGGCCGAGCATCGTCGGTCGTGGTCTCGGGAACGACGATCCGCCGGCCCGCGGGACAGCAGTCCCCGCCCGACGACAACCCCTCCGCCGGGCCCGGCTTCGGCCCCTGCAAGATGCTCGACTACGAGCTCGAGGTCGGCTGCGTCATCGGCCGCGGCAACTCGCTGGGCGAGCCGATCGCGATCTCGAAAGCGGCCGAGCACATCGTCGGCCTGGTGCTCGTCAACGACTGGTCGGCCCGGGATATCCAGCGCTGGGAGTACCAGCCGCTCGGGCCGTTCCTCGCAAAGAACTTCGCGACATCCGTCTCGCCCTTCGTGGTCACGACCGAGGCGCTGGACCCCTTCCGCTGCGATGGCTGGTCCCGCGGGCCCGGCGACCCAGAGCCGCTGGACTACCTGCGCGACGAGCACGACCGCTCGCGCGGCGGCTTCGACATCGTGCTCGAAGCCTTCCTCCTCTCCAAGGAAATGGCCGCGAAGGGCGCCGAGCCGGTTCGCCTGTCCCGCGGCGGGCTCAAGGGCATGTACTGGTCGTTCGCGCAGATGATCGCGCACCACACCAGCAACGGGTGCAACCTGCAGGAGGGCGACCTGCTCGCGAGCGGCACCGTCTCCGGCCAGGCCGAGGACTCGCGCGGGTGCCTGCTCGAGTTGACGTGGGCCGGCATCGATCCCTCGACGGGCAAGCCGCGTCCGCGCCGGCCCATCGAGCTCCCCACCGGCGAGAAACGCACGTTCCTGGCCGACGGCGACACGGTGATCCTCCGCGGCTCCTGCGAGCGCGAGGGTTTCAGGCGGATCGGGTTCGGCGAGTGCCGCGGGACCATCTCGGGCTGACGGCCGCATGACCAAACGGGGCCCACAACTCGACCGGTCGGTGCTGCGGCTGGCGCTGCCCGTGGCGGCGCTGGGCCTCCTGCTTGCATTCAACGCGATCTTCACGCCGGGCTTTTTCACGCTGGAATGGCGCGACGGGCGGCTGTACGGCACGCTCGTCGACATCCTCAACCACGGGTCGAAGGTCGGGATCGTCGCCATCGGCATGACCCTGGTCATCGCCACCGGCGGCGTTGATCTCTCGGTCGGCGCCGTCGTCGCGATCGCCGGCGCCGTCGCCGCCACCCTCGCCAGCCGAGACGCCGGCACGCCGCTGTGCGTGCTCGCCGCCGCCGGAGTCGGCATCGCGGCGGGCGCCTGGAACGGGCTGCTGGTCACGCTGCTCAAGCTCCAGCCGATCGTCGCGACCATGATCCTCATGGTCACCGGGCGAGGGATCGCGCAGCTGATCACCGGCGGAATGATCATCACCTTCGACAGCACGTCCCTCAGTTCGATCGGCAACGGATCGATCGCCGGCCTGCCGGTGCCGGTCACGATGCTCGCGGTGGCGCTGGTGGCGGCGTGGGCCGCGACCCGGCGCACGGCCCTGGGGCTGTTCCTGGAATCCGTCGGCGACAGCGCGGCGGCGTCGTGGCTGTCCGGGGTCCCCGCCCGGACGATCACCGTCGTCGCGTACACCGTGTGCGGCCTGTGCGCCGCGGCCGCCGGATTGATCGAGTGCTCGTACATCCGGGCCGCCGACGCCAACAACGCCGGGCTCTTCCTCGAGCTCGACGCGATCCTGGCGGTGGTCATCGGCGGGACGGCGCTCACCGGCGGGCGCTTCTCGCTCGTCGGGTCGTTCATCGGGGCGCTGCTCATCCAGGCCCTGACCAAGACGCTGTACATGCAAAACGTCAGCGCGGAGATCGCGCCGGCGCCCAAGGCGCTGGTCGTGCTGGCGGTGTGCCTGCTCTACTCCCCCACGCTCCGTGAACGCATCCGCGGCGTGCTGCGCCGCACGCCCGCGACGGGGACCACTCCATGACCGGCGTGAGCGCCCGCGTCATCCCGCTGCTCGCGACGCTCGCCGTGCTGGTCGGCGCGTTCGCGGCGGGCGCCCTGCTGTTCGACAACTTCGCGTCCTGGGCGGTGGTGCGCAACCTGTTCATCGACAACGCCGCGCTGGGCGTCGCGGCGATCGGCGCAAGCCTCGTCATCCTGTCCGGCGGCATCGACCTCTCGATCGGGTCGGTCATGGCCTTCACGGGCATCTTCGTCGCGTGGCTCATCGAGAAGCAGGGCGTGCACCCGCTGGCGGCGATGGCCATGGCCACGACCGTCGGGCTCGCCTTCGGCATCGGCCAGGGCGTGATCATCCAGCGCTTCGCGATCCCGGCGTTCCTGGTCACGCTCGCGGGCATGTTCCTGGCCCGCGGCGCCGCGTTCTGGATCTACCCGCAGTCCCTGGGCATCCGCCACGAGTTCGTCGCCTCCACCATGAACGACGCGATGACCTTCCGCCTGCCCGTCGGCCCGCGGGGCGTCGCGATCCCGCTCACGGTCGACATCTTCCTCGTCGTCGCCGCGGCCGCCGTGTACTTCCTGCGCTGCACCCGCGCCGGGCGCTGCGTGTACGCCATCGGCGACGACGCCGAGGCCGCGCGGCTCATGGGCATCCCGGTCGCACGCACCCGCATCATGACCTACGGGCTCTGCGGCATGTGCTCGGCCCTCGCCGGGATCGTCTTTGCGCTCTACCAGCAATCGGGCAACCCGGCGTCGTGCACGGGCTGGGAACTCGACGCCATCGCGGCGGTGGTGATCGGCGGCACGCGCCTGCGCGGCGGCGTCGGGTCCGTCCAGGGAACGGTCCTGGGCGTGCTGATCCTGGGCCTCATCCAGACGCTGATCACCTTCGGCGACGTCAACTCGTGGCTGACGCGGATCGCCGTCGGCGGACTCATGCTCGGCTTCGTCGCGCTCCAGCGGCTGATCGAGTCGATCGCCGACCGCGGCCGCGCTCCCGGCCGGGCCTGATCACTCCTCCTCGAAGCCGCCGTCGACCAGCGCCTTGAGCGCCTTGCACGCCGCCTCGGCGTCCGGGCCGTCGCAGATGATCAGCAGCTCGGTGCCCTGACCGGCGGCGAGCATCATCATCTGCATGATCGACTTGCCGTCGACCTCGGTGTCCTCGCGGCAGACACGCACGTCGCACTGGTAGAGGTTCGCGGCATCGACGAACGCCATCGCCGGCCGGGCGTGCAGCCCAAGCCGGTTGACGATCGTGACCTTGACCTCGTGACGCGTGGACATGCAGCTCGCCCCAAGCGGACCCGAACCTCGGCGCCCCCGGAAATGGATCGCCCGGAGGGTCCGCGGGAGGCTGTCGCGGCGGGCGGCTGATCAGGCGGAGTATTTCTGGCTGTCGGCTTCCTGCAGAAGCGCCCAGACGTCCGCGGACGTCTGACATTGGCGCAGGAGCCGGCGGAACACATCGCTGCCCACGTGCTTGAAGATCGCCTCCATCGCACGCAGATGCTCGTTGGGCTGCTCGTCCGGCGAGATCAGGAGGATGACGGTGTAGACCGGCTGGCGGTCGAGGGAGTTGAACTCCACCCCCGCGTGGCTCAGCCCGATGGCCGCGCTGATGCGGCGGATCCGGCCGTCCTTGGCGTGCGGAACCGCGACGCCTTTGCCGAAACCCGTGGTGCTCTTGAGCTCGCGGTCGAGCACGCGGAGATAGATGTGATCGCGCGAGTCGCGGTCGATGGCGTTGCTCGCGACCAGCGCGTCCACCAGCTCCCCCACCACCTGGTCGCGCTCGCGTCCCTTCAGCGGGACGACGACGGCGGCCGGCGAGACGATGTCCGTGAGCTTGAGCAACCTGGACTCCTTGAAGCGCGACGAAAACCCGCGTCCCGCGTCAGTGCTTCTTGAGCTTTTCCTTGAAGTCCTTGAGCTGGCGGCCGATCTTCTCGACCGTCTCGTCCAGGACCGCGTAAAGGTCGGCCCCGCCCCCGCTGGCGACGAAATCCGCGTGCTTCTCGACGTCGGCCACCACCTCCACCGAGTACTCGGAGGTCTGGTGCGCGTGCGTCCGGTGGATCGTGATGGTGACCTGCTGGAGACCGTCGAAATACCGGGGCAGCTTGGCGGCTTTCTGCTCGGCGTACTGCTGGATGGCGGGCGTGATCTCGATGTCACGGCCGACGATGTCGATGCGCATGCCTTTCCCCTTCAAACCCGCCCGGTCGTCACGCCGGGTCACACACTCTCCGCCCCCGCCGCCGCCCGGCACGCGGCGCCCGCGGGATCATAACCCTCGAGCCGGGCGTCTCTCGGCAAACCGACGGGCCCGGCGTATTCTCCCGCCCGCGGTGCGTTGTCGCTGTCGGCCCGCAGCGCCGGAAAAAAAACGGGGCATCCGTCTGGGATACCCCGCTCGCAGTGGGCCTGATTGGACTCGAACCAACGACCTCACCCTTATCAGGGGTGCGCTCTAGCCAGCTGAGCTACAAGCCCGACTCAAGGAGGGGAGTGTAGACGCCCCTGCAGAGGGTGTCACGTTCCGCCGACCCCAGGCGCAGGGGTCCACCACCAGACCCGGCCAAAACCCTGGTATGCACGGAGGTCTTGCGCACGAAACACAAACACATGAAGATTCAAAATAGGAGGTCGTGATCGCCGTATGTTTGGGTTCACATCCCCTGCTTCTAGGACTATACTGCCCCACGAAGAGGAATTGCGATAGGAGGTCGCGGCTCCTTTTTCGAAGCATCGTGTTGTCTATCGTGGCCGGATGACACGCAGGAGAGAACAGGGGAGTGGAAGCGCGGTTCGCCGCGACCGAAGGCCGCATCGATGCATAACTTAGAGTTCGACGTCCGCGGATTGGACCGGCGTCGTCGCACCCGGCATCCTGAGGTCCGCGGGGCCCCGATCACCGGTCCGGCCAAAGATCCGTTCGCAGGGTCAAAAACCGGCTTTCTCGGGGATTCGAAGAGGTTGCGGCAACGCATTGAGTTGAACCGGACGTACAGGAAATTGGTCGTTCACTTCGAGGGAGTTGCAAGGGAAGGGAAGTTCGAGCACATCGCGATCGGATGGGCGTCGCCCCGCAGATGCAGCGTTCCCGCTGCGGGGGCAACGGCTGTGTGATCGCTTCACAGCAGCGGCGGGAAACAGGCCCGCCAGAGGAGCAACACGAGATGAGCAAGAGACTTATCGCAATTCTGGCCCTTTCAGGGGCGTCGTCCATCGCCAGCGCGGCGGCGGTCGGCAACATCGTCTTTACGTCCAAGACCAACGACGCTGTGATGTACTACAACAACGGCGTCGTCTCCACCCTTGTCAGTTTTGCGGACCCCGATGTCCGCCTTGCGGAGATCCTGCGGGCCCCCACCGGCGAGTACTACGTCGACAGCGGCCCCTTCCCGGTCAACACCGGCAACAACAAGTCGGCCCTCTACCGGATCGACAACGTCTTCGCCGCGGTCCCCACCGTGACCACCGTCAAGCAGGGCTACGACATGGCCAACCCCTCGGGCATGGTGTGGCACGCCGGGTCGCGCGACATCGTCTACGCCAACAACGCGCAGTCTGAGTACGGCGACGACACCGCGGTCTACCGCGGCATCCGGGCCGTGAACGTCGACAGCGGCACCGACGTCGGGTCCTACCAGCAGGTCTTTGTGACCGCCCCCACCGTCCGCACGGCCAACGACGTGCTCAAGAACCCCTACGCCGGCAACGACGACTACTACGTCGTCGCCATCAACGGCGGCAACCACGACTTCTCGAGCGCCGATGCCTCGTGGAGCTCGCTGTGGCATTACAACATCGACTCGGGCACCCTCGCGGGCACGCCCAGCCTGATGGTCAACCTCGGCGACACCTCCGCCACCGGCCTGGCCAAGCCCCTGACCTTCGTCCGCCACGCGTCGATCAAGGAATCGACCCGTGAGATGTTCGTCGTCAACGCGGCCCTGGACATCCAGGACCAGTCGATGAACGGGATCTTCAAGATCACGCTCAACCCCGACGGCACCTTCGGCGGCATCTCCATGCTGTTCCAGGACATGACCAACGCGCCCCGTCCGGACAACATCGAGTACAACCCCTACACCGACAAGGTGGTGTTCAGCGACGAGACCACCGGCGCGATCTACCAGATCAACCCCGACGGAACGGGGTTCGAGCTGGTCGTCGCCAACGTCGGCTCGCGCGGCTTCTACTTCGTCCCGGCCCCGGGCTCGCTCGCCCTGGTCGGCCTCGCCGGCCTCGCGGCCGCCCGCCGTCGCCGCTGAGAAGCATGTGACGTGAGACCTTCACCGCGGGCGGCCCGACCGGGCCGCTCGCGGCTTGGCTCCTCGTCGCGGATAGGCCGCGCACGCGGGGCGCCCGGGGAACCGACAGGGACCTTTCAGAGGAGTCAGGGCATGAGCAAGATCATCATCGCGGTATTGGCGGCGGCCGGAACCGCCTCGGTGGCGCAGGCCGCCGCGGTCGGCAACATCGTGTTCACCTCCAAGACCAACGACGCGGTCATGTACTACAACAACGGCGCGGTCTCGACCCTGGTCAGCTTCGCCGACCCGGACGTGCGCCTGGCCGAGATCCTCCGGGCCCCCACCGGCGAGTACTACGTCGGCAGCGGGCCCTTCCCGGTCGACACCGCCAACAACAAGTCGGCCGTCTACCGCATCGACAATGTCTTCGCGGCGGTGCCCGTGGTCAGCACCGTCAAGCAGGGCTTCGACATGGCCAACCCCTCGGGGATGGCCTGGCACTCGGCCTCGCGCAACATCGTCTACGCCAACAACGCCCAGTCGGAATACGGCAACGACTCGCAGGTCCACCGCGGCGTGCGCGCCGTCAACGCCGATTCGGGCGTCGACGTCAACTCCTACCAGCAGACCGTGCCCCCCTCCTACCCCGCCGTCTACACCACCAACGACGTGACCCGCAACCCCTACGCGGGCGCGAACGACTACTACCTCACCTGCATCAACGGCGGCAACAACGACTTCTCGTCCAGCGACGCGCCCTGGAGCACGCTGTGGCATTACAGCGTCGACCCCGGCACCATGGTCGGCACCCCCTCCCTGATGGTGAACCTCGGCGATACCTCCGCCACGGGCCTCTCGGCCCCGGTGACCTTCGCCCGTTCCTCGACCATCAAGGAATCCACCCGCGAGATGTTCATCACCAACGCGGCGCTGACCATCCAGAACCAGTCGCTCAACGGCATCCTGAAGGTCACGCTCAACCCCGACGGGAGCTTCGGCGGCATCTCCCTGGTCTTCCAGGACCTGATCGCGGCCAACCGCCCCGACGCCATCGAGTACAACCCCTACACCGACAAGGTCGTCTTCTCCGATGAGACCACGGGCAACATCTACCAGATCAACCCCGACGGCTCGGGCTTCGAGCTCGTGACCTCGGGCGTTGGCGCCCGCGGCTTCTACTTCGTCCCGGCGCCCGGCTCGCTGGCCCTGGTCGGGCTCGCCGGCCTCGCCGCCGCCCGCCGCCGCCGCTGATCCACGGCCGGTTCGAATCGCAAGCACCCGGTCCGCGGTCCGAAAGGCCCGCGGGCCGATTCCCGTCAGCGGCGCCCGCGTGCGTTCCGTCCCGCCCCGCCGCGTTCGCAGGGGTTCGGCACACAAGGAGGAGCAATCCATGAGAAGGTTCACCACGACCGCCGCGCTGTTCATGCTCGCCGGCGCGGCGCACGCCCAGGTCGGCAACATCATCTACACGACCGGCAACATGACCTTCAAGTACTACGACAACGGGACCATCACCACGCTGTACACCATCCCCGGCTCACCGTCCGAAGGGCTCGGCGGCTTCGACCGCGGCCCCGGCGGCGAGTTCTACGTCACCGCCGGCCAGTACCCCGTTGACCTCAACAACAACAAGTCCGCGATCTACCGCGTCGACAACCTCTTCGGCGCCGCGTCGCACTCGGTCGTCAAGCAGGGCTTCCCCCTCGCCAACCCGACGACGCTGAAGTACAACGCCGCCAACGGCCGGCTGGTGACGGTCCAGAGCCCGCAGAGCGAGTACAACCCGGTCAACCCGGTGCGCGGCCTGGTGTCCGTCGACACCGCGACCGGCAACGTCGTCACCTCGTTCAACCAGAACAACCTGCTCCCGCCGCCCCAGCCCTTCACCGCCAACGACCTGGTGAACAGCCCCTACGCCGCCAACCAGTACTTCGTCGCGTGCAACAACGGCGGCGACTCGGACTTCTCCGGGCCCGACAAGTCCGCGAGCACGCTGTGGAAGTTCGATTACAACACCGTCACCGAGGTCTCGACCCCCACCCTGCTGGTCAACTTCGCCGACCTGGCCGCCACCGGTCTCCCCGAGAAGCTCAGCTTCGTCCGGACGGTGGACATCAAGGCCTCGACCAACGAGGTCTTCTTCGTCGACCGCGAGACGGGCATCTACAAGGCCCAGCTCGACGCCGCCGGCAACTGGATCAACGGCAGCGTCCAGCTTCTCCTGGCCGAGAGCGCCACCTACCCCCTCATGGGCGGCGCGAAGTGGAACCCGTACACCGACAAGCTCGTGTTCACCGTGGAAGGCACGCAGGCCTTCTACCAGATGAACACCGACGGCACCAACATCGAGACGCTCGCCGGCCCCGGCGAGAACGTGTTCGGCGTCTACTTCATCCCCGCGCCCGGCTCTCTTGCCCTCGCGGGCCTCGCGGCCCTGGCCGCCGGCCGCCGTCGGCGCTGAACCCCGCAACCGCCTCCGATGCGTGCACCCCCGCCCGCGCCCAGCGCGGGCGGTTTCGTTTTCACGCCCTCGTCTCCGAACGGGCACCGAGCGGGTCGCCCGCCGCCTGAGAGGGTTCCACGGCTGTTTTCGCGGGATTTTTCCGGCGCACTGAACCGCGACCGCCGGTCGCGTGGTACCGCTCTGTGCACACGCCGCGACTCGCCCGGAGAACGCCCAACAGGCAGGAATACATGTCGAACTCGTCGGTTTGCCCGCTTTTTGCCGTTGGCACCCTCGCGTGGACCGTGAGCGCCGGCCCCGGCATGGGCTGGTCCGCCCCCACGAGCCACAAGGCCGGCCAGTTCGCGGCGGGGCTCTACCAGCCGCCGGGGCAGGCGGTGCTCGTGGTCCTGGGCGACTCGATCAACGCGCCGCACGCCATCCCCGGGATCCAGGTGGGCTACCGCGACCAGCTCGAGATCCCCTTCAACGGCTGGGTCGTCCACGCGGGCAACGGCATCAGCGAGCTGGGTTACACCAACGCCAGCGGGACGCTCGCCACCAACGCCATGCGCGGGCCCGGCGAGGAGTTCTCGTTCACCGACGAGGCGCGCCTCGGCCGCATCGCTGACAACGACGTCGTCGTCAAAGACGGCGCCGCCTCGCGAAGCCATGCGCGCGTGTTCGAGAAGGGCGGCCGGTACT
>JAJVHS010000095.1 GCA_022072615.1 Phycisphaerales bacterium | reverse complement strand
CGTCCGTCGCGGTGGTCGTCCGTCGCGGTGGCCGTCCGTCGCGGTGGCCGTCCGTCGTGGTGGCCGTCCGTCGTGGTCGCCGTCCGTCTCGGTCAACGCCGACTGCCTCTTGTTTCAAACGCCCACCCCATTTCTTCCCCCCCGAACTCCACCCGCCGCCCGAGGGAACAGCCGGCCGCGGCGTTCGTATAGAGGTTGTCGCTCGCCGGCAGGCGAGCGGTCCCCCATCGCCGGTTCGCTCGTGCGACCCATGGCCCCCTCGCGGCATCTCATCCGCAGGGGGAGCCGAGCGGTCCGGGCAGCCGAGACCATGGGCGAACCGTCCTCGACCGCGAGCCGTTGCAGCCGCCCGGCACACCGCCCGGGCGGTCGGCGTGCACGCGTGCGGCCCGTCCCGAACTGGCCCGTCCCGAACTGGCCTGTCCCGAATTGGCCCATTCCGAACTGGGCCAACGGGCAAACCGGTTCCGGGGGGACGTTGAGCCTGCGTGTCCTTGCTCGGGCCGGTGGGTCCGGAAACGAGGAGGGCGCGAGGTGCGGGCTGGGAAATGCGCTGTTCTGTCGGGGGTTTTGTGTGCCTCGCGTCCGGGGCCCGAGCGGGATTTCGCTCGGCCCGGCGGCGCGTGGCCGGATTCGCGCTCGCCACGTCCCTTTCGGGAGGTTATCCTTGACGCCCGTAACCGCTTCTCCCACGCCTTCGGCGCCGTCTGGACCCGCACCCGCGGCGGGCCACGCGGCCTCGCCCCGGAACGGAACCAAGGTCATGAGCGTTGACGCAGAGATCCATTCAGACGCCGTCCACGTCGGGCACGTTGCGCTGCCCACCAAGAAGAAGACCGACCCCTTCGAGACGCGCTGGGGCAAGTTCCTCCAGGCGTGCATCAAGCTCGACGGGTCGGACCTCATCATGAAGTCCGAGACGCAGCCCAAGCTCCGCCTCCGGGGCGCGCTCAAGCCGCTGGACTGCGAGCCCGTGACCGGCGACGAGTTCTGGACGATCGCCCGGGCGATCCTCTCCGACGAGCAGCTCGAGGACCTGCACAAGTTCGGGTCGGTGGACTTCGCGTACGACTTTGACGACAACACGCGCTTCCGCGTGAACATGTTCATGGCCAAGGGCAAGCTCTCGGTCGCGGCCCGCCTGATCTCCTCGAAGATCCGCCGGTTCGACGAGCTGTACCTGCCGCCGATCATGGCGGAGATCGCGATGCAGCCGCAGGGCATCGTGCTGCTGTGCGGCGTGACGGGGTCGGGCAAGTCGACGACCATCGCCGCGATGCTCGATTACGTGAACGAGCGCAAGCCCGTGCACATCGTGACCATCGAGGACCCGATCGAGTACCTGTTCAAGGACAAGAAGGCGACGATCAACCAGCGCGAGATCGGCATCGACTGCCTGGACTTCAAGATCGCGCTGCGGGCCCTGGTCCGCGAGAACCCCGACATCGTGCTCGTCGGCGAGATGCGCGACAAGGAAACCTTCGAAGCGGCCCTGCACGCCGCCGAGACCGGCCACCTGGTGTACGGGACCATCCACGCCTCCTCGACGACGCAGACCTTCAGCCGAATCTATGGCCTGTTCGAGCAGGAGGAAGTGGACCAGGTCCGGCGGATCCTGGCGTACCAGATGCGCGGGTTCGTCTACCAGAAGCTGCTGCCCACGCTGCACCAGAACATCGCGCGTATCCCCGCGCTGGAAATCCTCATCAACAACAGCATCGTCCGCAAGCACATCCTCGAGGGCCGCGAGGGCGAGCTGCGCGAGTACATCAAGAGCATCGAAGCCCGGCAGACGGGCATGATCGACTTCAACGAGAGCCTCGTGAACCTCGTGGAAACCGAGTACATCCACATGCGGACGGCGGTCGAGTCGTCCCCGAACGTGGACGAGCTCATGATGCGGCTTAAGAAGCTGGGCTGAAAAGGCCGGGCTGACGCCCGGGCGGCCGGTCGCCCGCGCTCCCCCCCGTCTGGCACCCCCCCGCCCTCCCGAGCATCCGGAAGTTCCCGCGGCCCGCTTGGACGAGCGGGCCGCTTTGTTGGCACCCCGACCGAGCAACGAACCCGGCGAATATGCTACCATCCCCTTCCCGCTTGCCGGGGGGTGCTCGACGGGTCGCTCTTGTTGATTCGTCCGCGGCGGCCACCGGTCGCCGCGAAGTGAATTGGAGTTCCGCGTGCTCGACACTCAGCTGCTGGCACAGCATCCGTTCGGGGGCACCGTCACCCTCGCCGAAGGCCTGTTCCTGGTCTCGTTCTGGAAGCCGGTCGTCCTGCTGATCCCGCTGACGATCTGGGCCCGCCTAGTTTCCAACTCCTTCGACAAGTTCGCGGCCCGGTTCTACCTCAAACGCGAGCGGTGGAACATCATCCACCTGTGCTTCGGCCTGGCGGCGCTGGCGGCGGCGCTGCTGATGCCGATCCCCGGCGAGGGCGCGTTCTGGGCGGGCCTTGGCGCGATGATCATCATCCTGGCGATCGACGTCGTGTGGTTCGTCACGGCCGCCAACAAGGATGAGAAGGTTCCCGAAACCCTCCGCCTGAACGTGTGGAAGGAACTCCTGGGTTCCTCCACCGCCGCCGGCCCCAAGAAGCAGAAGAAGGAAGCCGTCAGCTCCGGAAGCTCCGAGCTGGTCATCAGGTCGCCCGACAAGCAGACCGTCCCCGTCCCCGCCGCGGAGACCCCCGAGCTGGCCACGCGCGTCGCCGCCGAGGGCCTTGTCCTGCGGAGCATCGTCGCCCGGGCCTCGCAGGTGGACCTCGCGCCCACCGGCAAGGACAACGCCTACGGCGAGGTGCTCTACGTGGACGGCGTCAAGCAGGCCGGCCAGACGTACCCCGCGCCCGACGCGATCAAGGTGGTGGATTTCTGGAAGTCCGCCGGCAAGCTCGACGTCGCCGATCGCCGCAAGAAGCTCACCGCCGACGTCAACATCGAGAAGGGCGAGCTCAAGAAGAAGATCCGGGTGATCGCCGCGGGCATCCAGGGCGGCATGCGGCTCTCGCTGCTCTTTGACCCCGAGAAGGCCGTCCGCCGCAAGCCCGAGGAGATGGGCTTCACCAAGGAGCAGCTCGACGAACTGACGGCGATGGTCGAGGAGAAGAAGGGTGTGGTGCTCGTCGGCACGCCCCCCGACGGCGGCCGCACCACGCTGCTCTACACGCTGCTCAAGATGCACGACGCGTACACGAACAACGTGCAGAGCGTCGAGATCGACCAGCAGGACGACCTCGAGGGCGTCAAGCAGAACAAGTGGGACCCCTACGCCGAAGGCCCGGAGTTCTCGACGCTGGTCCGGTCGATCCTCCGCCGCGACCCCGACGTGGTCGGCGTCGCCGAGCTGCCGGACCAGAACACCGCCAAGGAGATCTGCCGCGCCGACCAGGAACGCAGCCGCATCTACGCGGCCCTCAAGGCCGACAGCGCCCTGGCCGCGCTGCAGACCTGGTCCAAGGCCGTCGGCGACCTGGACATGGCCATGGGCGGCCTGCGCGGCGTGGTCACCGGCCGCGTGATGCGCAAGCTGTGCACCCAGTGCCGGCAGGCCTATGTCCCGGCCCCGGACATGCTCAAGAAGTTCGGCCTCCCCGCCGACAAGGTCAAGCAGCTCTACAAGAAGGGCGGCGTCGTGCTGGTGAAGGACAAGGAGCAGGTCTGCGGCATGTGCGCCGGCGCCGGCTACGTTGGCCAGATCGGCTTCTTTGAGCTCTACCGCATCGACGACGCCATGCGCGACCTGCTCAAGAAGGGCGACTGGAACGCCTTCCGAGCCGAGCTCAAGAAGCGCCAGCTCCCCTCGCTCCAGGCCGCCGCCCTCCGGCACGCCATCGATGGAACCACCAGCGTCGAGGAGGTCGTCCGAGCCACGACCGCCGAGGGACCGGCCGCGGGCACCGCGGGGCCCCAGCCGTCCAGCCCCCCACCGTCCGGGCCGGCGGCGGGCGGAAAGCCCGCCACGCCCCCCAAGGCCGCTCCAAAGCCCGCCTGAAACGGAACCGGGAGCCGGGGTCGCCGGTAGCAAGTAGGACAGACCGCCCGCCCGGGGCATGCCTGGTGCGGTTCACAAACGATGATGCCCGGGCGAACGACCATGCCCGGTGAGACGAGGATCGGAGCCTTTGCCATGATCATGACCGGACTTGCCGTCGCCGTCGTCGCCCTCCTGGGCTGGATCTGGCTGACGCGCGGATTCTTCCCGGCCTTCCTGAACCTGGCGTGCTGCGTGGCCGCGGGGGCCATCGCCTTCGGCGTGTGGGAGCCCCTGGCCTACATGCTGCTCTCCAAGTTCGAGGGCAACGGCGGGCTGGGCGGGGTCGTCTGGGCCGTCGCGCTCGCCCTGCCGTTTGCCGTGTCGATGGCGATCCTCCGTGCCGCGACCGATGCCGCGTGCCCGGCGAACATGAAGTTCGACGTCGCGACCAACTCGATCGGCGGCGGTGTCTGCGGCGCCCTGGCGGGCGTCATCACCAGCGGGATCCTGATCCTGTCGCTGGGCCACCTCCGCGTCGAGCGGGACTTCATGGGCTACTCCCCCATGACGCAGCAGGCCAACGGCAGCCTCAAGCACGACAAGGCCCTGCTGGTTCCCGTCGATCGCCTCACCGCGGGCTTCTACAAGCTCGTCAGCAACGGTTCTCTGGCGACCTCCGAGCCGCTGGCCAAGTGGTACCCGGACCTTGAGTACGTGGGCCCGGCCAACCGCATCAGCTTCGGCGAGGGCAAGGCCCGCAACACGATCGCGCCCAAGGACTTCGAGGTCTGGCGGCGGTTCACGGTCGGCACCAAGGAAACCTCGCTCGCCGACCTGCTCAAGGACGACTGGGAACCGGCGGTGTCGCAGAGCGTCGCGGACGTCAAGGGCGAGCAGTACCCGGCGGGGTCGACTCTTGAAGGATTCGTCCTGAACTTCCAGCCCAGCGCCCGCGAACAGGGCGGCGCGGTCGTGGTCGGCAACTCGCAGCTCCGGTTGCTGCTCGAGAAGCCGGGATCGAAACCCGAGCACAAGGTCGTGTACCCCGTGTCGGTGATCAGCCAAGTCGGGCCCGAAAAGGTGACCTTCGGCCGCTTCCGGTTCAACGTTCCCAAGACCTTCATCACCTCGGTCGGCGGGGCGTCGGAAACGCGGATGGGCTTTGAGTTCGTCTGCCCGCCCGGCTTCCAGCCGATCGCCTTGTATGTGAAGAACACTCGCGTGAACATCCCGCCCGCGAGCAAGCCGGCGTTGACGTTCGATTCGGCCTCGGCCCGCGACGCCGCGATCCGTTCGGGCGCCCTGTTCGAGCAGCCCGCGGAAGGCGACTCGCTGACGCCCGTGCGCCAGGAGCCGCGGGGCCCGGACAACGAACGGGAGATGGGCATCATGGTGACGGCGCAGCTCCCGTACGTGCTGCAGCGCGGCACCGAGCGCGGCATGGCGACCGACGAGGACGCGATCGTCGAGGGCCAGGAGACCTTCGAGCTCGCGCGGCTCCAGAAGAACCGCGGCATCGACCGTAACCTGCGGCTCGACCAGTTCCAGACCAAGCGGGACACGGTGCTCGTGCAGATCAAGGTCGAGGGCGGCCAGCGGCTGACGTGGCTGGGCAAGGTGCCGGTGGTCGAGTCGACGCCCGCGCCGCAGCTGGTCGATACCGACGGCCAGGTGTACGAGGCCGTTGGCTACGTCTTCGAGGACCAGGACAAGTACGTGACGTACCGCTTCAACCGCGGACAGCCCATCCGCATGATGGCGGACCTGCCCGCGATCAGCGCCCAGCGCAAGGACCAGAAGCTGACGCTCGTCTTCGACGTCAGCCGCGGCGTCAAACTGGCCAAGTTCCAAGTCGGCTCCGACGTCATCCACGAGTTCAAGCCGCCGATGCCGACGACGGAGCGGTGAGCCGCGGCGCACAGTGAACAGCGACGAGTGAACAGCCGGAGCAATCCGGCTGTTTTTTCGCGCCATCGGCGGCACGCAACCGCCGCGCAATGAAACGCAGCCCGGCGTTTGCCCGGCTGCTCGCTGGTCACCGTTGACTGTTCAATGCCGACGCCCGATCAAAGCTCCAGCAGCAGCCGGGCCGGGTCCTCGATCGCGTTCTTGATCTTCACCAGGAACTGCACCGCCTCCGCGCCGTCGATGATGCGGTGGTCGTAGCTGAGCGCCAGGTACATCATGGGCCGCAGGGCCATCTGCCCGCTCGCCGGCGGGTACTCGACCGGGCGGTTCTTGATGGTGTGCATCCCCAGGATGCCCGACTGCGGCGGGTTGAGGATCGGCGTGGACATCAGCGACCCGAAGACGCCGCCGTTGGTGATCGTGAAGGTGCCGCCCTGGAGGTCCTCCAGCGCCAGCTTGTTGTCGCGGGCGCGGGTGGCGAGGTCCTTGATGCCGCTCTCGATCTGTGCGAGCGACAGGCTCTGGCAGCCGCGCAGCACCGGCACCACCAGGCCCTTGGGCGTCGAGACCGCCACCGCGACGTCGCACGAGTCGTGCTTCTCGATCGCCGGCGACCCGTCCTCCTCGGTCACGATCGACGCGTTGACCAGCGGGAACGCCTTGAGCGCCGCCACCGCCGCCTTGACGAAGAAGCCCATGAAGCCCAGGCCGATGCCGTGGCGCTTCTCGAACTCCTCCTTGTGCTGCTTGCGCAGGTCCATCACCGCGCCCATGTCGCACTCGTTGAACGTCGTGAGCATCGCGGCGTTGTGCTGCGCCTGCACCAGCCGAGCGGCGATGCGCTGACGCAGCGGCGTCATCCGCTCGCGTGTCGCGCCCGACGCCGCCCGCACGGAACCCCCGGCCGCCGCCCCCGCGGACGGCGCCGATGCAGCCGCCTCACCGGGGCCGCCGGCGACGCCGAGCACGTCCTTCTCGCGGATCCGGCCGCTCGCGAACGTGCCCTTCACCTTGCTCAGGTCGACGCCCAGCTCCTCCGCGGTCTTCCGAGCCAGCGGCGTGGCATGGGCATCGGCGGCGGGGGCGGCCGGGGTGCCGGCCTTCGTCGCCTCGACGGGCTGCTTCGCCGGAGCCGGGGCGGGAGCCTGTCCTCCTGCGGCCTTGTTCTCGGGCGCGGCGGGCTTGGGAGCGGGTCGCGTGTCCGCAGCGCCATCGGCGGCCGGATCGACCGAACCCACGACGGCGCCGACCTCGACCGTGTCGCCTTCCTTGGCGATCCGGCGGACGACGCCCGACGCGGGCGCCGGGATCTCCATGGTCACCTTGTCGGTCTCGAGATCAAGGACGGTCTCGTCGCGCTGGACCTTGTCGCCGTCCTTCTTGCGCCACGAGGCGATCACGCCGGTGGTGATCGATTCGCCGATGGTTGGAATGACGATGTCGATAGGCATGGTGTTCCTTGGCGATTGTCAGTGGCCGTGGGCGGACTTGGCGTGCTTGGGCTTGGGGCCGACGGCCTTGGCGATGATCGCCTCCTGCTGGGAGTAGTGCAGGTGCTTGGAGCCGGTCGCGGGGCTGGCGCTGGGCTCGCGGCCGATGTACGAGAGCTCGATGCCCAGCGACTCCTTGACCGCGTCGGAGATGAACGTCCAGCCGCCGGCGTTGCGGGGCTCTTCCTGCGCCCACACCTTCTCGGCGGTCCTGGGATATGCCGCGAGGACCTCCTGCAGACGCTTGGAGTGCAGCGGGTAGAGCTGCTCGACGCGGACGACCGCGATGTCGCCACGGCCCAGGAGTTGCCGGCGATCGGCGAGCTCGTAGTAGAACTTGCCCGAGCACAGGATCACCCGCTTGACCGCCTTGCGGTCCGCCGCCTTGCCCTTGGCCGCCGTGAACGCCGGGTCGTCGATGACGTGCTGGAACGATCCGGTGGTCAGCTCGTCGATGCGGCTGGTCAGCTCGCGGAGCATCTTCTTGGGCGTGGCGACGATCAGGGGCTTGCGGAAGTTGCGCTTGAGCTGGCGGCGCAGCATGTGGAACGTCTGCGCGGCCGTGGACGGCACGACCACCTCGATGTTCTCCTGGGCCGCCATCTGGAGGAATCGCTCGATCCGGCACGAGGAGTGCTCGGGCCCCGCGCCCTCGTAGCCGTGCGGCAGGAGCAGCACCAGGCCTGACCAGCGCTCCCACTTGAGCTCCGACGAGACCAGGTACTGGTCGATCATCACCTGGGCGCCGTTCACGAAGTCGCCGAACTGGCCCTCCCACATCACCAGCATGTTGGGGTCGGCCAGCGAGTAGCCGTAGTCAAAGCCCAGGACCGACGCCTCGCTCAGCGGGCTGTCGTACACGCAGTACCGCGCCTGGCGCGGCTTGCCGTCGGCGCCGATGGTGCCCGGCTCGATCTCGGGGCTCCCCGGCAAGCCCATCTCGCGCATGTTGTTGAGCGGGATATAGGGCTTGCCCGTCACGAAATCCCGCAGCACCGCGTGGCGCTGCGTGAAGGTCCCGCGCCGGCAGTCCTGGCCGGAGAGACGCACCGGGATGCCCTCGAGCAGCAGCGTCCCGATCGCGAGCTGCTCGGCGTCCGCGTGCGAGACGTTCGGGCCGTCGTCCTTGGGGCTGGTCAGGCTGCCGCGCTGCTCGAGCAGCGTCTTGAGCTTGGGGTTGACGTTGAAGCCCTCGGGGACGCGGGCCATCGCCTGGCAGACTTCGTCCAGCACCGCCTTGGGCACCGCCGTCGGCCCCGATTCGAACGTGTACTTGCTGGTGATGCCGACCCAGCGCTTGCTCGCGGGGTCGATCGTGGGGTCGTGCGGCTTGCTCTTGGCCTTGGCCTGGCCGGATTCGAGCGCCTTGTTCAGCCGCTCGGTGATCGCGTCGACCTCCTCCTGCGTGACGAGGCCCTCGCCAACCAGGCGCGCCTTGAACCTCGCGAGCACGCCGGGGTGCTGCTTGATGAGGTTGGCGAGGATCGGCTGGGTGAAGCTCGGCTCGTCCTGCTCGTTGTGGCCGTACTTGCGGAAGCACACCAGGTCGATGAAGACGTCCTTGCGGAACTGCTGGCGGTACCGGATGGCCAGCAGCGCCGCCGCGGCGCACGCCTCGGGGTCGTCGCCGTTGACGTGGAACACCGGCGCATCGATCATCTTCGCGACGTCGGTGCAGTAGCGCGTCGACCGGCCGTCCTCCGGGATCGTCGTGAACCCGATCAGGTTGTTGATGACCAGGTGCACCGCCCCGCCGACGGTGTAACCCTCGAGCTGCGAGAAGTTCAGGCACTCGGCGACCACGCCTTGGCCGGGCAGCGCCGCGTCGCCGTGGATCAGCATCGGCAGCACGCGCTGGCGCTCGAGATCGCCGCGCAGCCGCTGCTTGGCCCGGGTGCGGCCCAGCACGACGGCGTTCACCGACTCGAGGTGGCTGGGGTTGCTGGCCATCGCCAGGTGCACGCGCTTGCCGCCGTTGAACACCCGCTCGCCCGAGTACCCGCGGTGGTACTTGACGTCGCCGCCGCCGTCCGCGAAGCCCTCTTCCCAGTTGTCCTCGAACTCCGTGAAGATCTGCTCGTACGTCTTGCCCATCACGTTGTTCAGGACGTTCAGCCGGCCGCGGTGGGCCATGCCGATGACGACCTCGTCGACGCCCAGCTTGGCCGCCGCCTCGAGCATCAGGTTGATCGTCGGGATCGTCGCCTCGCCGCCCTCGAGGCTGAAGCGCTTCTCGCCGGGGTAGCGCTTCTGCATGAAACGCTCGAACCCCTCGGCCCGGATGAGCTGCTCCAGCACGCTCAGCCGCTCCTCGCGCGTCAGCGGCACCTGGCCCTGCGTGCGCTCGAAGTTGTCGAGGAACCACTGACGCTCCCGGGCATCAGGGTTGTACATGATCTCCAGGCCGATCGTGCGGCAGTAGGTCCGTTCGAGGCGCTCGATGAGCTGACCAAGGCTCGTCGGACCGTCGCCGTGGATCAGCTCGGTGCTGACCTGGCGCGAAAGGTCCGCCTTGGTGAGGCCGTGGTACTCGAGCGTGAGCTGCTCGGGCCGCTCGGGCGCGCGGCCGAACGGATCAAGGTGCGCCGCGATGTGGCCCAGCCGCCGGTAGGCGGAGATCAACGAGTCGACATCAGCCTGGAAGTCCGACGCCGACCCGGCCGCTCGGGGCTTGGCCGCGGTCGCCGAGCCGTTGGCACCCGGGGTCGACGACCCCAAGTCGAAGCCCTGGAAAAAGGCTCGCAGGTCGGGCGTCACCGACGACGGATCGGCCTTGAACCGGGCGTACTGCTCGTCGAGATAGTCGGCGTTCCACCCGTTCACGGACGGGCCGTTGGGTGTCACGGGCGCGGGAGCGGATTGCGGGGGCTGAGAAGCGCGGGGCGCGGTGGTCATGGCGAGCGGAGCCTCTGTCCGCGGCACCGAACGCATCCCGAATAACACGGGAGAGAGGGCCTCCGTGCCGCGGCCGGGATGATAGGCGAATCGGGTGAAATGGCGGGTCACGCGACACAGGGATGCGAAAACCTTCGGCGAACGGCTTGTGGCGGAACCGCTCGGATGCACCCGCTCGATTCTCTTGAAATCGGATCTTCGTATCCATTACGCTGACCGGGCGTTCGCAGCCTTTGCACAAGGAATCAGCCATGCCGACGTTCCATGGTCGCCGCTGGACCTTGCTCGCGTTCGCGGGCGGGGTCGTCCTGTCGGTCGTCGCCTTCGTGGTCGCGGGCCCGCTCGATCCGCCGAGCGGTGCAATCAGCCCCACCTACAAGACGCTCACCGACGTCGAGCCGCGGATCGCGATCAACTCGGTCAACACGCCCGGCGATGCCGATTCGTTCTACAAGATCTCGCAGTCGGGGAGCTACTACCTGACCTCCGGTTTCACGGGCGTCAGCGGCAAGATGGGAATCGAGATCGCGGCGAGCAACGTGAAGGTGGACCTGAACGGCTTCACCGTGCTCGGTGTTTCAACAGCGCTGTCCGGGATCCGGGGCACGGGAAGCATCAGCAATGTCCACATCCGCAACGGGACCGTCCGCTCCTGGGGCCAGGACGGGATCGATCTGGGGAGCGCCGGGGTCTCGGGGTCCAGTGTTGTTGAAGTCACGTCGATCGCCAACGGCGGGATGGGTATCCGCCTGAGTGGATGGGCGACGGCGCGGAATTGCACGGTGATCAGCAACGCGAGCCACGGGATCAGCGCCGCGAACGACTCCACCGTGTCGAGTTGCACCGCCGAGGGCAACGCCACCGCGGCGTTCGCCGTCGGCATCTACGTCGGAGCGAACAGCTCCGTCCTGGACTGCACCGCCATCAACAACGGGGTGTCGACCGGCGGGGCGTACGGCATCACGACCGGTGATCACTCCATCGTCGCCCGCTGCACCGCCAATTCCAACGGCAGCGGGAGCGCCAACTGCATCGGGCTCCTCGTCGGCCAGGCGTCGATCGTCGATCGCTGCGTCGCCAACAGCAACACCGGTTCCGCGTCGTCGCTCACCAACTGCGGAATCTACGCCGCGTCGGGGTCGACCGTGCAGTACTCCGAAGCGACCTTGAACGGCCACGACGGAATCCGGGCAAACTCTCAATGCACGATTGTCGCCAACACGTGCATCGCCAACGGCCGCACCACCGCCACCGGCGCGGGCATCCGTGCCTCGGGGATCAGGGCCCGAATCGAAGGCAACCATTGCGACGGAGCGGATCGCGGGATCGTCGTCGAGAGCACCGGGAACATCATCGTGCGGAACACCTGCACCCAGAACTCCACGAACTGGGACGTGGCCGCGGGGAACGTGTGCCTGGTCGTGAACGCCGCGACGGGCGGCGCGATCCTGGGCAATTCGGGCGGCGCCCCGCCCGGCTCGACCGATCCGAACGCGAACTTCTCACATTGAACTCGGGCGACCTGCCGCCGAGGTTCGCAGCTCGGGTCGAAGTCCGCTCGCGACACGGATGTCCGCAAATTCCTGGCGTCGCCGCTCCGCCACTGCCGCCGGCGGTCCTTTCGTCTTGCTCTCGGACCCTCGTGCCAGTACCTTGGGCCGCGCCCGGAGAACCGGGGCATGAACGGGGGGCCCTCTGCAAGGAGAGCGATCGATGAACAACATGAAGATTCGCCCGGGGTTTGTGGCTTTGATCGGATCCGTGATCGCGACTGCGGCCGCGATGCTCGCGTTCGCGGGGCCGCTCGACCCGCCGCCCGGGCCGGTCGCGAGCACGTTCAAGACGCTCAGCGATGTCGAACCGAGAATCGCGATCAACTCCACCAACACGCCCGGCGACGGCGCCACGGTCTACCGCATCTCGCAGCCAGGGTCGTACTACCTCACCGGCAATCTCGCGGGCGAAGCCAACAAGCACGGCATCATCGTCGCCGTCTCCAACGTCACCATCGACCTCAACGGCTTCCGGGTATCCGGCGACGCGGCGTCGTGGGACGGCATCATCAACGGCACCAATGTGAACGCCGTCACCGTGCGCAACGGGACGGTGTCGGGGTGGAACAACGGCGTCAACCTCGGCAACGTCTCGGCCGGCGAGGGGTGCGAGGTCCACTCGGTCAACGCTCGGGGCAACCGCCTGACCGGGGTGAAGCTCGGGCTGATCGGACGCGCCACCAATGTCACGGCGGTGCAGAACGGGTCGGAGGGGTTCGTCGTGGGCGACGGGGCCATCATCGAGTCCTGCGCTGCGCGGTTGAACAGCGGCCTGGGCATCGTCGGCGGATCTCACGTGCGCATCGAGGACACCTCCGTCCTGAGCTGCGTCGCGGGCGGGATCTCGGTGGGTGACGCCGCCAACATCACTGACTGCGTGATCTCGCTCAACGGCGGGACCGGCGTCGCCGCCGGCAGCGGGACGTCTGTTTCCGGCTGCACCGCCAGGCAGAACAACGGGGCCGGCTTCCTGCTCGGGTCGGTTTCGACCGTCACCGGCTCAACCGCCGTGCGCTGCACCGGCGACGGGTTCCAGGTCGGCAGCGGCAGCTCCGTGTCGGACTCGTCGAGCCGGGAGAACACGGTCGCGGGGTTCTTCATCAACGCCGGCACCACCATCTCGCGCTGCTCGGCCCAGCTCAACCAGTCGCACGGGATCGAAGGCTCGGCCGACAACCTGATCCTCTCCAACGCGTGCGACAGCAACGGCGCGACCGGCACGGGGTCGGGCATCGAGGTCTTCAGCGACGGCAACCGCATCGAGGGCAACAACTGCACGGACAACGATGTCGGCATCCAGGTGAACGGAACGAAGAGCATCATCCTCCGCAACACGTGCTCGAACAACACCCTGAACTTCGACTTGGCGGCGGGCAACCGCTTTGGACCGATCGTGGACCTCACCGCCGGTGGAACGCCCGCGGCCTCGGGCAACGCCGCGCCCGGCACGCTGCTGACCGATGAAGCCAACGCCAACTTCGCGTACTGACACGTTGCATCGCCGCACGCAACCCATGCGCAGCGCCGGGCGTTCATTCGCTCTTGTCCGATCGTTGACATCACCGCGTCGGGAACGCCCGCGTCCACCCACGCCTGGTTCGAGGAGTCGCCGTCAGCCGCAACGGGGTCGCCCACACGGCGGATGCACTCCCATCACGGCGTGAATAGACGCACACCGCCGGCGTGCACCGTGCTGCCCCCTCGCTCGCGATTCGGGCTCGTCACTCGCTACCCAAACCGCCCCGTGACGTAATCCTCGGTTTCCTTGGTCTTGGGGTTCTGGAAGATGTCCGCCGCCGTCCCGAACTCGACCAGCTTGCCCAGGTACATGAACGCCGTGTAGTCGCTGATCCGGGCCGCCTGCTGCATGTTGTGCGTCACGATGATCACCGTCACGCGCTGCTTCAATTCGACCACCAGCTCCTCGATCCTCGCCGTCGCGATCGGATCCAGCGCCGACGTCGGCTCGTCGAGCAGCAGCACCTCAGGCTCGATCGCCAGCGCCCTGGCGATGCACAGCCGCTGCTGCTGGCCGCCCGACAGGTCAAACCCGGGCTTCTTGAGCCGGTCCTTGACCTCGTTCCACAGCGCCGCGTCCTTCAGCGCCGCCTCCACCCGGGCGTCCATCTCCGACCGCGACCGCACGCCCCGCAGGCGCAGCCCGTACGCCACGTTCTCGTAGATCGACTTGGGGAACGGGTTGGGCTTCTGGAAGACCATGCTGATCCGCATCCGCAGCCCGATCGGATCGACATCCCGCGAGACGATGTTGATCGCGTGCGGGTGCAGCATGATCCGGCCTTCGTACCGCGTGTTGGGGTACAGGTCGTGCATGCGGTTGAAGCACCGCAGCAGCGTCGTCTTGCCGCAGCCCGAGGGCCCGATCAGCGCCGTGATCGCGTGCTCGTGGAACGACAGGTTGACCCCGTGCAGCGCCCCCACCGTCCCGTAGTAGAAGCTCAGGTCCTGGACCTCCGCCTTGATGCGGCGCGGCGCAGCACCCCGCGGCGCCTCGTCCTGGCGGGTCTCGTCGGGCTGGGGCCAGGTTGTTTTCGGGGTGGTCAAGGGGGTGTGTCCGGCGTGCGGCGGATGGCGGTGCGGCGTAAGGATAGTGGAAGTCGCGACACGGTTCACCACTTGATCCTCCGGCGAATCCGGTACCTCAGCAGGATGGCCACGGAGTTCATGCTCAGCGTCAGCAGGATCAGCACCGTCCCGGCGCCCGCCGCGTTCTGCACGAAATCCTCCCCTGGACGGGACACCCAGTTAAACATCTGGATCGGGAGCACCGTGAACGGCGACCACACCCACTTGAAGGGTTGGATCGCGAACTGGGGATCGGTCGCGATCGGCCCGGGCGGGAGGAACGCGATGAACGTCAGCGCCCCGATCGTGATCAGCGGGGCGGTCTCCCCGATCGCCCGCGAGAGCGAGATGATGACCCCCGTCGCCACCCCCGACATCGAGTAGGGCAGCAGGTGGTGCCGCACGACCTGCCAGCGGGTCGCGCCCAGCGCGTAGGCCGCCTCGCGCATCCCCCGCGGGATCGTCCGCAGCGCCTCCCGCGTCGCCACGATGATGATCGGCAGGATCAGGCAGCCGAGCGTCAGCCCGCCCGCGAGGATGCTCTGGCCGAAGTTGAACCGGTACACGAACAGCCCCAGCGCCATCAGCCCGAAGATGATCGACGGCACCGCCGCCAGGTTCGTGATGTTGATCTCGATGATCGACGTCAGCCAGTTCTTCCGGGCATATTCCTCCAGGTACACGCCCGCCGCGATCCCCAGCGGGATCGCCGTCACCGCCGTCACCACCATGATCAGCAGCGACCCCACCCACGCCGAGAGGATGCCCGCCTGCGCCGGCCGCCGCGACGGGAACGACGTCAGGAACTGCCAGTCGATGCGCGACAGGCCGTCCCGGGCAAGGTCGAACAGCAGCACGCCCAGGAACAGGATCGCCCCCAGCGTCACCAGGCCGCCCAGGATCGAGAAGACCCTGTCGGTCATACGGGTGCGGAAGATGATCCTGTCGGTGGCGAGCATCGAGGGTGAAGGTCGAGAGAACCGCGGAGGAACGCTAATACGCCTGGCGGTACCTGCGACGCAGGTACGCACCGATGATGTTGAACCCGAGCGTCATCACGAACAGCGTGACGCCCGCGGCGAAGATCGACTGGTACCCGATCTCCCCATGCGGCAGGTCGCCCAGGCTGACCTGGACGATGAAGGCGGTGATGGTCGCCGCCGGGTCGAGCGGGTTGAAGGTCAGGTTCGGCTGCTGGCCGGCGGCGATCGCGACGATCATCGTCTCGCCGACGGCCCGGGAGATCGCAAGAACGTAGGCCGCGGCGATCCCCGAGAACGCCGAGGGATAGACGACGCGCACGGCCGTCGTGAAACGCCCGGCCCCCATCGCGTAGGACCCTTCCCGCAGCAGCATCGGCACGGCTCGGATCGCGTCCTCGCTCAGCGAGCTGACGTACGGGATGATCATTACGCCCATCACCAGCCCCGGCCCGAGCATGTTGAAGGTCGGCAGCGACGGGATCGCCTGCTGGAGCAGCGGCGTGACGAAATCGACCGCGAAGTACCCGTAGATCACCGTCGGCACCGCCGCGAGCAGCTCCATCGCCGGCTTGACGATCTCCCGCAGACGCGCCGGAGCAAACTCGCTCAGCCAGATCGCCACCAGCGTCCCCACCGGCATCGCCACCAGCAGCGCAACCGCGGTCGTGGTCAGCGTCCCGGCCACGAGCGGCATGATGCCGTGCCGCGGCTCGGCGAACATCGGCGTCCACATCCGGTCGGTAAGGAACTCGACGATCGACACGTGCCGGAAGAACGGCACCGACTCGGTCACGAGCACGTAGACGATCCCCGCCGTGATGAACACGGAGAACGCCGCCGCCGCCAGGAGCCCCGCCTCGACGAACCACTCGATCACGCGGTGCACCGCCGAGCGTGGGCGCAGCGCGGGCAGCGCGGCGGGGCGATTGCCGCCGTCGTGACCGACACCCGTTGTCGAGGATGGAACGGCGGACATCAGGGACCCCTCAAAGACAGCGGCCCCCCTTTCGAGGGGCCGCGCGACAGTTACTTCTTCTCGGCCGGCTTGTCCTTCGGCTCGGCCACCGGCGAACGCCGCATGATCTCCTCGACAGGAACGCCGATCTCGGCGTGCCCGGCGAAGGCAGTGCCGGTCTGCAAGGACTTCAGCCGCTTGCGGCCGGCCTCGTAGGCGCCCGACGGCAGCGGCAGATACTTGACCTCCTCGGCCAGCGCCGCGGCGTTGTCGAGGTAGAAGTCCGCGAAGTCACGCACTTCGGGGCGCGTCTCGTAGGCCTTCTTGTTCACGTAGATGAACAGCGGACGCGAGAGCGGGTTGTACTTGCCCGCGAGCACGTTCTCCATCGTCGGTTCCATCGCCGGGAGCTGGTCCTTCTCCCAGTCGATCTTCACCGCCTTCATCCGCTTGGCGTGCTGCGCGAAGTACGCGTACGGGATGTAACCCAGGGCGTACTTGGAACCCTCGATGCCGCGGACCAGCACGTTGTCGTCCTCCGACGCGGTGTAGTCGCCGCGGCTGGACTTGGCCTTGCCCACCACCGCCTCGGTGAAGTAGTCGAACGTGCCCGAGTCCGTCCCGGCGCCGAAGATCTCGATCTTCTCATCGGGCCAGCCGGCTCGGACCTGCGACCACTTGGTGATCTTCCCCTGCGCCGCGGGCTCCCACAGCTTCTTGAGTTCCTCAACGGTGATCGTGTCGCACCAGGTGTTCTGCGGGTTGACGGCAACGGTCAGCGCGTCGAAGCAGATGGGCAGCTCGATGTACTCGACGCCGTTCTCCTTGGCCGCCTTCATTTCGTCGGCCGAGATCGGACGCGACGCGTTGGAGATGTCGATCTCGCCGCGGGCGAACTTCTTGAACCCGCCGCCGGTTCCCGAGATGCCGACCGTCACCTTGACGGCGCCCTTCTTGGAGGCCTGGAACTCTTCCGCGACGGCCTCCGTCACGGGGAAGACGGTGCTCGACCCGTCGATCTTGACGAGCTTGTCCTGCCCCTTGGCCGTGTTCGCGGTGAAACCCATCAGCGTCACGGCGAGAGCCGCCGCGGCCAACCGACCCGATTTGCAAGTCAACATGCGGGCTCCTTGAGTTGTGGGCCGTCGAGCTCGCAGCCCGCCGTACGCCCGGCGAAGGGTAGAAAGGACGCTTGGGAACCTCGTGCTAAGAACGCGCTAAGTCGCCCGTCAACAACCGGACAGATCCCTCGAAACCCCCGACCTAACGGCCTTTCTGACGGAGGGTGAACGATGTGCCGCCGCTGCTTTCGATGGTCTGGCCCTGCGCGGTGAGCAGCCGGGCGAGCAGCGTGTAGGGTCTTCCACCCAGCACCATGGCTCGTTCCTGCGGAATCGTCAGCCGCAGGCGGAGCATGGGCCCGGGCGCCTCCAGCCGGTACCCGGCGTTCACGACCTCCGGCGGGACGTTCCACTCCATCGCGGTCGCGCCGTCGGCATCCACGAGCATGAACACGTAGCTGCAATCCACGCGGATGGACTGCTCGCGGAAGTCGGCGTCGAAGACGTACACCGTCACGAAGATGGTGTCGTCGTAGCCATCGGAGTTCCGGTCCTCGGGCTGCTCGACGTTCAGGATGAGATTGGTCGGGCGCACCCAGGCGGGCTGTTCGGCCAGCGGCCTCGCGCTCTTCTCGTCGGAGACGCACCCCGCAAAGCAGGCCACGCCGGCGATGAGGGCGGCGGCGAGAGCATGAGGTTGGCGCGTCATCGGTCGCATCAGGTGTCCCTCCCCGCCCTTCGCTGAAGCCACATGGTACTCGCCGCGGCGCGGCCCGCTCACCGGCCGCGCCCCGCACCCCCCGAGCCTGTCAATTGTCACCGTCGCGGCCCGGCTCCATCCCCGCCGGCCGGCGGCGTCGGGCCGCCCGGGAGCGGCTTGGGCTCGATGGCGGGCGCGGTGTCGTCGTCCGGCGGCGGGAGTTCCTTTGTCGGAACCCGCGGCACCGCGTCGCGCCGCGGGATGCGAGACTCGGCCGGATGCTCGGGCAGGTTCCCGTTGGCGCCCCAGATGTACTCCCGCACCGGCCCGGGCTCGTCGAGCTGGTGCGTGGCGTCCTCGGTGATCTGCCGCTGGATGTCCTCGGTCGTCGACCAGTACCCTCCGCCGCTCTGGCCGGGGATCACGCGCGGCGTCACGATGACCATCAGCTCGGTCCGCACCGACTTGTTGTTGCGGCTCTTGAACAGCTCACCGACGACCGGGACGTCCCCCAGCAGCGGGATCTTGGTGTCCCGCATCTCGGAGGTGTTCTGGAGCAGCCCCCCGATCACGACGCTCTGGCCGTCCTTGACGGTGACGTTGGTGGAGAGCGTGCGCTTGCGGATGATGGGCGCCGAGAAATCCTCGCTGATCTGCGTCGAGCGCTCGCTGAGCGTGGAGATTTCCGGGGCGATCTCCAGCCGCACGAAGCCGTCTGCGTTGATCGACGGGGTGACGTTGAGGATGATGCCGACGTCGCGGCGCGTCACGTTCGAGCGCGTTCCGCCCTGGGGCGTGATCTCGACGTCCGTGGGCACGGCGATGTCGTCGCCCACCTGGATGTTCGCCTCCACGTTGTTGTTCACCATCACCTTGGGCTCGCTGAGAACCTCGAGCTTGCCCTGCGCCTCCAGCGCCCTGATCAGGAGGGCGAAGTCCGCGCTCGAGACGCTGAGGTTCGGCACGCCCAGCGCGGTCGCGACGCCCGCCCCCGCCCCGAGCGTGCTCACGCGGTAATCGTCGCCGCCGAACGGCCCGATCGAGAGGTTCGCGCCCCAGGTCTTCTCAGAGTCGATCGTCACCTCGGCCAGCAGCACCTGGATCATGACCTGCGGCGGCGATGAATCGAGCTCCTCCACGATCTGCATCACCCGTTCGATGTACCGCGGCGAGGTCGAGATCACCAGGCGGTTGCTCTTCTCGTCGCCGACGACCGTGACCTCCTGTTCGAGCAGCCGCGTCACAGACCCGATGTTGTTCGGCCCCAGCGTCGCCCGCAGCTTCTGCGTGTCGGCCTGGAAGTACGACTGAAGCGTGGTCTCGAGCTCCTTGGCCTTGGCGTTGCGCAGGTGATAGACCGACTGGATCCGCTCGTTGGCCTCGACGCTGTCGAGGTCCATCACCAGCCCGCGGACCAGGTCCAGGTACTCCTGCGTTCCCGACACGATGAGCGAGTTGGTGCGGGAATCGACCGCGATGGAAAGCTGCTGGCGCTCGTCGGGAACCGGCGTCACCGTCGTCCCCTCGAACCCCGGGATCGGGACCTCGGGGCCGAACCCGTCCACGGGCACCTCGGTCCCCGGGGCGGCCGCCTGCTCCTCGACCCGCGGCGGAACCAGGATGAACGCGTTGCCTTGCTGCTGGAGACGGAACGTGTCCTTGAGCAGCTCGGCCATCTGCCGGGCGTCCGCGTTCTTGAGCTGGAACTTCTCGATCTGCCGCGCGCCCGCCGCCGTCGCGTCCACGTCCGAGACGATGTCCTCGATCAAGGCGAGCATCTCCGGCGGGGCGTTCACGAGCACCGAGTTGGACCGCAGATCGGGCGTCAGCGTCACCTGGTCGCGGATCGCGCCGTCGATCTCCGCCTCGCTGGGCGGACGCCCGGCGCCCGCCAGCTCGCTCTTGAGCGACTGGCGCAGGAAGCTCAGCCGCGTCGCCTGCCGGCCGCCCAGCGGACGGCCGCTCACCGGCCGACCGGCCAGCAGGTTCTCGAGCAGGTTCACCATCTCGAGCGCGTTGGCGCTCTTGAGCTCGAGCCGCTTGATCTGCCGCACCGCCGTCACCTGGGCGCTCTCGAGCTGCGCAATCAGCCCGCGGATCTCGGCGATGTCCTGGTCCGACCCGGTCACCACCAGCGAGTTGAGCCGCTCGTTGGGCACCACCCGCACCGACCCCTCGCCCCGGCGCTGGTTCTCCTTTTCCACGTACATCTGCGAGATCTGCTGCGCGGCCTCGGAGGCCGTCGCCTTCTGGAGTGAGATGATCTCGGTCCGGGCGGCGCTCGCCAGCCTCGACGAGTCGGACGTCAGCGCCGTCAGCAGGTCCTTGACGAGCTGCAGGTTCTCCTCACTGGCGGCGACGATGAGCAGGTTGCTCGTCGGCTCGGCCTCGATGCTGAACACGTCCGACGGGTTGGCGACCGACCCGCCGCGGCGCGACGCCTCGATCCGCTCGCGCATGAGCTTGTCGATCTTGGGCGCGAGGATCTTCACGTCGGCCCCCGTCACCGGGATGATGTGCAGGCCGACCGAGAAGTTGGTCTGGTCGCCGTCCAGCGTCTTGAGCAGGCTCTCGAGGATCGAGAAGCTGCGCGGGCTCGACGTCACGATCAGGGAGTTGGTGCGGACGTCCGACGCGATGATGAGCCGGTCCTCGGGACGGATCTGGCCGTCGCGCTCGCGCTGCTGGAACACACCCTGCACGATCTGGGCGACGCGGTCCGCGGCCGCGTGCTCGAGCGCGAAGACCCGCACCTCGTTGGAGGCCGCGGCGGCCTCGACGTCGAGCTGGCCCGCCAGCTCGCGCACGACCTGGATGTTCGTAGGAGTCCCCACGACGATCAGCGCGTTCATCTGCTCATCGGGGGTGATGACCAGGCTCGACAGCGGCGCGAACAGGTCCGCCTCGACCCGCGACTCGGGAGTGCTGGGGTCCCCGCCCTTGGCGATCATCCGCAGCCGGCCGAACTGCCGCTGCAGACCCATCGCCTCGGGCGTCGCCGCCAGGCCGCTGATGAGCACCTCCCGCAGCTTGCGCGAGAGCGTCACCGCGTCGGCGTGCTCGAGCGGGATGATGGTCGGCTCGATCCACTTGGACGCCTCGTCCGAATCGATCTGCTTGACCAGGATCTCGACCAGGGCCACCGCCTCGTCCCGCCCCGCGGTGATGAGGGTGTTCGTCCGGTCGTCGATGGCGGTCGCGATCTCGCCCGCCAGCGCCTGGCCGGTCGCCGTCGTCGGCAGCCCCTGGCGGCGCGTGCCCGGCAGCCTCCGCAGGGCCTCGCCCTGCTGGAAGAGCTGGTCCACGATCGTCTTCACCCGCGACGCCAACGCGTTCTGCAGCGGGAAGATGCGCACCACGACCGCGTCGCCCATCGGCAGCGCGTCGAGCATCTTCACCACCTCGCGCAGCGCCTCGACGTTCGCCGGCGAGGACGCGATGATCACGCTGTTGCTCTCGGCGTCGGGGATCAGCCGCACCGGCTTGGTCAGGTCGACCGCCAGCGGCGAGTCGTCCACGCCGTTGCGCACCATGCTCAGCCGCCGCACCTGCTCGGCCAGTGCCTGCGCGGGGCCCGTGCCGGTCTTCTGGTCCGTCGGGGCGAGCATGCTGTTGAGCGTGTTCACCACCGTTGCCGCGGAGGCGAGCTTCAGCCCCACCACCGCCATCTGCTGCTCGGGTTCCAGCGGCGCGGCGTCCACGGCCTTGATCAGCTCGATCACCGCCGCCGAATCGCCCGGGCTCGCCAGCACCGCCAGCGCCCGGCGGCTGCCCAGCACCGTGATGGTCACCGGATCGGTGACCACGCCCGGCCGGTCGGCCGCCTGCGGCTTGTCCAGGCCCATGTCGATGAGCACCTTCCGCACGTCGTCCGGCGAGTTGTTCTGCACGTCCACGATGAACACCGACTGGCCCAGCCGCGTCGGCCCGGCGTCGCCGGCCTGGTCGTCGCCGAGCACCGCCTGATCGAGCTCGGCGATGACCCGCTTGATCTCGTCGCGCAGCCGCTCGGAGCTGGCGATCACCAGCGCGTTGCTCCCGCGGTCGACCTCGATCGCCACCGTCTCGCCCAGCTTCTGCGCGATGGGCGTGAAGGTCGCAACCAGCGTCTGGCGGATCCGAGCCGCCGGCACGTGCGACAGCTTCACCACCGTCGGCGAGAGCTGGTTGACCTTCCCCTGCTGCTGGAGGGTGTCGGCCAGGGCCTTGATCTGAGCGAACTGCGATTCGTCCGCCCGCACCAGCAGCGCCGCCGAGTCGTCGAGCCCCGCGATCATCACCGCCCGCGGACCGGTCATCTGCGCACCGCCCCCGCGCTGGTTCGTGAACATCTCCCGGAGCGTCTGCGCGATCAGCGACGGCCGCCCGCCACCGGTCACGGGGATGATCCTCGGCTCGGGCAGGTCCGCAAAGCCGGGCTGGTCGAGCTGTTCGACGACCAGCTTGATCCGATCGAGGTCCCGCTGGACCGCGAAGACGACCAGCGCGTTTGTCTGCGGCTCGGCCGATACCGCCGGGATGTTCTCGCCCTCGAGCACGATCCCGTCCAGACCGGCGAGAGGCCGGCCGTCCGTCCGCGTCTGTGCGCGGCCGGTCCGGTCCTGCCGCGCGCGGTTGACCGCGTCCAGCAGCGGCGTGCGGAAGCCCTCGTTGATGGCCCTGGCGACACTGGCGGCGTCGGCGTGGCGCAGACCGATCACCGCGAGCTGCCGCGACGTGTCGTACTCCTTGTCGTCGAGCTTGGCCACCAGCTCGCGGATCCCCTGCCACTCGGCGTCGTCGGCGCTGATGATCACCGAGTTGGACCCGCGGTCGGGGACGATGGTCACGTTGCGAGCCCCCGGCGTCGTCGCCTCGGGCGCGAACCTCCCGTAGAACATCTGCAACGCCTTGCCGACCTGCTCGGCGTCGGCGAACTCGACCTTCACGAACTCCGTCCGCCGCGTCTTGCTCGTCGCGACGTCGAGCTCCTTCACCAGCGCCTCGATCTGGTCGATCTGGTCGGCCGGCGCGGAGATCAGCAGCGAGTTGTCGTTGCGCGAGGAATCCACCGTCGGCGCCACGTCCGACGTCGCCCGGGCGCGGGCCCGCAGCACCTGGCCCAGCGTGTACTCGATCTCCTCAGCGGGCACGTTCGAGATCGCGATCCGCCGGAACACCTCAAGCGTCTTGGCGGGCTCCTGGTCCAGCGTCTTGATGTGCTCCATCACGACCGCGATCGCGTCGCTCGACCCCGAGAGCAGGAGCGAGTTGCTCCGCACGACCGGCGTCACCGTGATCTTCAGCGTCGTCGGCAGCGCCGACTTGAGCGCCGTCGCCACCTCCTGCGCCCGAGCCGTCTGCAGCGGCACGGTCACCAGGTTGCTGGTCTCCGCCGTCGGCGCCGCGTCCAGCGTGTTTACCAGCGCCTCGATCTGCTCGAACATCACGTCCGGCGCCGAAACGATTACCGAATTCGTGCTCGGCTGCGCCGTCACCGTCACCTGGTCCTCGCCCTGGCGCCCGCGGCCGAGCACCGAACGCAGCGTCGCCGCCGTGTCCGACACCTGCGCGTTGCGCATCAGGAACACCTCGATCCGCCGGCCCTGGTTCAGGCCGGGCTGATCGATCTGCGCCACCACGTCGCGGATGGTCTTCAGTTCTGCCTCGTCGCCGGAGACGATCAGCACGTTGCCCTCGGCCGACCCGATCACCGATGGCATCGCGTCCGCCGGCCGCCCCTGGCTCGCCGCCCAGTTCCGCATGAACTGCGAGATCGACTGCGCCGCCCGGTCCGCCCTCGCGTGCTCGAGCGTGATCGTCGCGACCTGCTGGCCGCCCCGGGCGCCCACCGCGTCCAGCTCCTTGATGAACTCAAGGGCCTGGTCGACGCGCTCCTGGCGCCCCACGAGCACCAGCGCCCTCCGGCGCGGATCCGAGATCACCGACACCGCGTCGGGGTCCTGACCGCGCCACTGCCGCCAGTTGGGGTTCGAGAGCGCCCGCTCGACCGCCTGCCGCACCGCCGTCGGATCGGCCTTATCAACCGCCACGCTGCGGACGACCATCGTCGCCCGGGCCGAGTCGGGCAGGTCCAGGGCCGCGATCAGCCGCTCGATGGCGACCATCCCCTCGCCCTGTCCCATCACGATGACGCTGTTGGTGCGTTCGTTGAAGTCGACCGAGAGCGTCTCCGTGCCCTGATCGGCCTGCCGGGCGCCCGGCGCGTTGGACCGCTGCCACTGCAGCTCGTCGGTAAGGTTCCGAACGGTCGTCTGGATGTCCGAGACCCTCGCGTTCTTGAGCGCCACGATCTTGAACTGCAGGTCCTTCCCGGGCGCGGGCGTGTCGAAGCTCGCCGCCAGCGCCTTGATCTCCTCGAACTCCGCGTCCGACGCGGCCACCACCAGCGTCGCGCTGCGGCGGTCGCCCACCACCGTGACCTTGCTCACGGCCCGGTGCCCCGGACGAGCCGACGCCGCCGCACGGTCCTGGAAGAACTTCTGCAGCGCCGTCGCCACCTGCTGCGCGTCCGCCCGCTCGAGCTTGATCGATCTCACCGGCAGACCGACCGCGGCGCCCGTGTCGACCTCCGCGACGATCCGCTGCACCTCGGTGATGACCTCGGGCGCCGCCCGCACCACCAGCAGGTTCGAGGAATCGTCCGTGCTCAGCCGGATCTTCTCCTTCCGAGCCGGGTCGTTTCCGATCACGATCTCTTCCACGATCTTCTGAACCGTCGCCGGCGCGGCCTGCTGCAGCGCGATGATCTCCGTCTTGAGCGTCTTGTCCTCGGTCGAGGCGTCCGCCGTCTGGAGAATCCGGGCAACCTCGCCGTGCTGGGGCTCGCTCGCCGTCACCAGCAGCGAGTTCGTGCGGTCGTCCGCGATGAACCGTGCCTGCGGCAGCTCGCTCGCATTGGCGCCCTGCCGCTGCGCATCCATCAGCGACTGCAGCGTGCGGGAAAGATCGACCGCGCGGGCGTTCGCCAGCTCGTACCGCCGGATGGACAGGCGATTGGTCACCGGGCTCTGATCGATGAGGCCCACGAACCGGTCCACCAGCGCCAGCGTCTCCTCCGGCGCCGCGACGATCAGCAGTGATCCCGACGGGTCCGCCGTCACGCGCACCTTCGACGGGTCGATCCGCGCCGTGACGTCCGCCTGCCCTTCGGCCCCGGGGATCGTCAGGTCCAGCGCGCGAACGCGGCGCGCCTGCTGGCCCCGCGGCTGCGGGCTCACAAGGTCCTCGATCGCGTCACGCGCCCGACCCGCGGTGATCGACTGCAGCGGGTAGATCTTCACCGCTACCTTCGCCGCCGCTCCCGCGTGCGAGACCGACACGATGATCTGGCCCACGGTCTTGAAGTCCGTGTCGTTCGCGAGCACGATCAGCGACGTCCCCGTCGGATCGGCAGAAACGCTCACCGCCCCGCTGAACCCACCCGGGTTGCCCGGGCCGATCCGGCCGATCTGCGCCACCGTCGAGGCAACTATCTGCTGCACGAGGCCCGCGGGCGTCGATTCCGGCAGCGTCACGACGTGCACGCCCGTCGGCTCGCTCGGCAGGTTCTTCTCAAGCTCCAGGGCCAGCGCCGCCAGGCGCTCGGTCATCCGCGGCGAACCGACCACCAGGATCGAGTTGGTCGCCTGGTCGACGGCGATCGTCACGCCCGAATCCGAGCGATCGGTTTTATCAGCCGATTCACGCGCCGGCGCGGCGCCCGCGGGCTCGGCGGGCTGCCACTCGAGCGCGGTGCTTGCGGCAATCGCCGCAAAGAACGGGAAATGCGTGCTCGACCCTGCGAACCACCGGGCCCCCTCGGCGAGCGCCGCGCGCTCGCCCGCCGCCACCTGCCGAACACCCAGCCCATCGCCCGGCGTTTCTGGGCGTTCAAGCCGCGACCCCTGCTTGCCCTTGGACTTTCCGCTCGGCGTTCCCGGGCCCCCATCATCATCCGGGTCGCCGTCGTCCTCGCCGAGCTCGCGCTTCAGCAGCTCCTCGGTCGATACCACCTCGACCTTCGTTCCGCCCTGCTGCTCGAGCAGCTTCTTGAGCGTCCGAGCCATCATCTCCGCGCTCGCGCGGGACTTGTCGATCGGGATCACCCGCATCTGCCGGTTGCCCGCCAGCGTTGCCTGGTCGAGCTTGGAGACGAGCTCCTCAACCGTCGCCATCTGGTCCGTCGTCGCCCGCACGATCAGCGAGTTGCTTGACTTGTCCACGCGCACGCTCGGCGGCTGCGCCTGCGTCGCGTCCTCAGCGAGGACCGACGTGAGGTTCGTCGCCAGCTCGGTCGCGTCGGCGTTCTCGAGCGTGATGATCCGCACCAGCCGCTTGCCCGTAGACCCGGCCGCGGCCTCGGCGTCGACGTCCAGCTCGCTCACCACCTGCTCGGCCAGTTCGAGCATCGGCGCCGGGCCGCTCACGAGCACCGCGTTCAGCCGCTTCTCGGCCGTGACTTTCACCTTCTCGATCGCCTTGATGCCGTGCAGCCGGATGTACTGCTGGCGCTGCTGCTCGGACATCCGGTCGAACATCGATTCCCGCGCCAGCACGCCCTCGATCACGGGCGCGAGCGCCTCGGCCCGGGCATGCCTGAGAAAAATCGTGCGCAGCCCGATGCGGTCGGGCTCCACGACCGAGTCCATCGGCTCGATCAGCTCGGCGACCCGCGCGAGCTGGTCGGTCGACCCCGAGACGATGACGACGTTGCTGCCCTGCTCGGGCGTGATCGTCGGCACCGGGTCGCCGGGCTTGGCGGACGCACGCAGCCCCTCGCGCAGCGCCGCCGCGACCGACGCGGCCTCGCCCTGCTGGAGCTTGTACACCTGCACCTGCACCGCGCCCGCCGACGCCGGCTGGTCCAGCGTCGAGATCAGCTCGCTGGCCATCGGCATGAGCACCGACGGCACGCTCACCAGCAACCGGTTGCCCTTGGCGTCGGCGTTCACCGCCGGTGCGGGCACCCCCGCGCCGGATTTCTCCGCCTGCACCAGCTCGCGCGGCCACCGCGACCGGTCCGACATCATCCCCTGCACCTGCGACGCGACCGACGCCGCGTCGGCGTTCTTGAGCTCGAAGATCCGCAGGTCCGCCGCGGGCACCGCCGGCACGCGGTCATCGAACTCGGCCAGCCGCTTCATCGCCTCCGCCACCTGCTCCGCGCTCCCCAGCGCCACGATCGCTCCCGATCGCGGCTCGGACGTCAGTTCCAGCGGGCGGCGGCCCTGCGGGAGCGTCGCGTTCACGATCTTGCCCACGGTGGCGGCCAGTGAGGCCGGGTCGGCACGCGCCGGCGTGAAGGTCATCACCACGCGGTCGGTCGTGCCCGAGGGCTGGTCGAGATTCTCGATCAGCGTCCTGGCGAGCTGGAGCGTGGACTGCGGCGCCGAGATGATCAGCGCGTTGGTGCGCTGCGCCGCCTCGACGCGGATCATCGGCTTCTTGAACAGGTCCTGGCGGTTCTGCCGCGCAAACTGGAGCTGCAGCGAGAGGATCCGCGGGTCGGTCTCCTGCTGGTCCACCAGCAGACGCTGGACCGTGGTCGCAAGCTCCGTCGCGTCCGCGTGCTTGAGCTCGAACGTCTCGACCTTGGGGGCATCGGCCGTCGAGGGCTGCACGTCCAGCGGCTTGATGAGCTCCTCGACCTTGTTGATGTCCGCCTCGACGCCCGTGAGCAGGATCGCGTTGGAACCCGGCGCGGCAACCACCGTCACCTTGCCGCCGGTCGGCAGGTCAAGCCCGGGGATCGCCTGCGTGAGCGTCGTCGCCACCGACCCCGCCTCGGCGAAGTTCAGCGGGATGACGCGCACCGAGGTCTGCCCCCCCGCGGCGCCCTCGTTGTCGAGGCTCTTGACCAGCTCCTGCGCGATCGCCTGGATCGACTCGGGCGCCGAGATGATCAGCGTGTTGGACGCCACGTCCGCCGAGACATCCAGCAGCGTCTGGACGTCATCCCCCGACTTGCCCTCGGCCTCGCGCTGGTCCCGCAGCCGCGTCGCGAGCACCTTCTGCATCAGCGCCTGGAGGCGATCGGCCCGGGCGTGCTTGAGCGCGTACATCCGCAGCGATGTCTGCGGCCGGTCCGGCGCCCCGTCCAGTTCCTTCACCACGCGCTCGACGCCCGCGAACACTTCGACCGGTCCGCTCACGATCAGCGCCCGGTTGGTCGGCTCGGTCGAGACCGTCACGGAACCGGCGGCCACCGCGTGACCCGCGATCAGCGACCCCGACGCGGCCAGGTTCCGCAGCGCGCCGGCGACGGCGTCCAGGCTCGCCCGTTCGATGCGGTACGTCCGGATCTCGATGTTCTCGGCGAGCTTCTGCTGATCCAGGCTCTTGACGATCTGCTCGAAGCCCGCGAGCCGCTGGGCCGGCGCGTCGACGATGAGCGAGTTGGTCGCCCGGTCCGCCCGGACCACCACCTCGCGCGGCGCCTTGAGGTCCGGCCGCGGCTGGCGCGTGCGCGGGTCGATCGGCACCGGCGGATCGGGGAACATCTGGTCGATCGTCTGCGCGAGCTCCTCGGCCCTCGCGACCTTGAGCGGGAAGATGCGGATCTCGCGGCCGGTCGCGTCCGCCGAGGTCGTCTCGTTCAGCTCCGCGACCACCTTCTCGATCTCGGGCAGCAGGTCCGGGTGCGCCGACACCAGCAGCGTGTTGGTCGCCGCGTCGGCCTGGATGTCGACCGGGAACTTGCCGCGCTGCTCGGCCGAGCGCACGGAATACGCCTGCTGGAGCACCTGCGCGAGGTTCGCCGCGTCGCTGGTGCGGACCTTGAGGATCCGCATCGGCGGCTTGTCCGCGGCCTTGGCCTGGTCGAGGCTCTTGACCAGCGACTCGATCACCGCGAACTGGATCGGCTGCGCCGCGATCAGGAGGGTGTTGTTGGCCTCGATCGGCTCGATCACCGGCTCGGGACCGCCCCGGATCCCCAGCGACTCGCTGCTCTTGACAAGATCGTCCAGGAACGCCGCGACCTCCGCGGCCCTGGCGAGCCGCAGCTCGATCATCCGGACTTCCCTCGCCGGCCCCGCCTGCCGCTGGAGCTCGTCGATGATCTTCATGAACCGCGGCATCGCCTCGGCGTCCGCCACGACCATGAGCGAGTTGCTGCGCTCGTCGATCGTCACGTCCACCGGGTTGGCGCCGGGGATCTGCGCGATCTGCGCGTTGTAGATCGCAAGCGCACGGTCGCGCACCGACGCCGCTCGTTCGTTGGCGACCGGCACCACCCGCAGCCCCTTCTCGATCGGCACCGCCGAGAGGTCCTTGAGCATTTGCTCGACGCGCTCGAACGTGACCTCATCGCCGGCGACGATCAGCGTCCCGCTGCGCGGCTCGGTCTGCACGATTACCTGCACCGCCTGCTTGCCGGGCTGGGCCGGCGCCGAGAGGTTCCCCCGCTGCGCCAGCGCGTTCAGCGTCGTCGAGATCGTGTTCAGATCCGCGCCCACCACCCGGTACGTCCGGAGCTGCGCGCTTGGCGGCAGTTCCACGCGGTCGAGCTGCTGGGCGAGCGTCTCAAGCGCCTCCACGCGGTCCGCCGGGCAGTCCACGATCAGCGAGTTGCTGCTCGCGTCCGCCGACACCGTCACCTCCTTAGGCTGCTGCAGCCACGGCATCGGCCGGTTCAGCCGGTCGACCGGCACCGGCGGCAGCGGGTACAGCTTGTCCATCGCGGCCGCGACCTCGACCGCCTTGGCGACCTTCAGGGGGAACAGCTTGGTGACCCGGTCGGCCCCTTCCTTCTTCTCCTTGTTCAGCTCGTCGACGAACCCCTTGATCGAATCGAACAGGTCCGGGTGCGCCGACACGATCAGCGTGTTGGTCGCCGCGTCGGCGCGCACATCCACCGGCTTGGCCGCGCGTTCGGCCTGCGGACGCTGCGCGTACTGCTGGTTGAGCATCGCCGCGATCGCCGTCGACTCCGCCGTCCGGAGCTGCAGCAGCTTCAGCGGCGGCAGCTGCGTCTGGTCCACCTTGTCCAGACGCTGGACGTACTCGTTCACCAGCGCGTGCTGCGCCTCCTCCGCCGTCACCAGCAGGGAGTTGGTCGTCTCCAGCACCTGGATGGTCGGGTCCGGCACCTTCCGCGCGGGGTCGATCGAGTCCGCGCTCTTCAGGAACACCGTCAAGGGCTCGATCAGCTCCGACGCCTTGCGGTTGGCAACGTCGATCACCCGCGTCGTCCGAGCCGGCGGCGCCAGCTGCTGCGCGTCCTGCAGCGAATCCGAGAACATCCGGATCGCCGCCGCCCGACCGGAGATCATCACTCGACCCGACTTCTCGTCGAACTTCGCCTCGACCGGCCCCGCCTCCTCGTCGGGCATCCCGTCGATCTTCGCCGCGTAGAGCTTCTGGGCCTTCTCGATCAGGCCCGCCGGGTCGGGCGAGGTGATCCGCACCACCCGCAGCTCCCGGGCCCGCGGCTCGTCGGTGTCCAGCCGCGCGATCAGCTCGTCGATGACCCCGAACTGAGACGGCTCGGCTCGCACGATCAGCTTCTTGAGCTCGTCCAGGGGCTCGATCACCGGATCGACCCCCGGGGAATCGTCGTCAAGGCGCAGCAGCGGCTTGGCGAGCCGCGCCAGCTTCGTCGCCAGCACGCTGGGCTTGACCTTCTTGATGTCGTACGACTTGCCGGTCCGGTCGACCGCGACGTTCGCCTGCGTCTGCGTCACCAGCGACTCGAAACTCGTCAGCGCCGCCCGCGACCCGATCAGCGTCACGATCCGTGATTCGGCGTCCAGCGTCGCCGTCACCGGCTCCTTCTCGGCCTGGCCTGTCTGCGCGTAGAGCTCCGACGCCCGAGCGAGCACCGCCGCCGCGTCGCCCGCGGCGATCTTCACCATCCGCACCTCGCGCTCGACCTCCGGCGCGACGTCCATGCTTTGCACCACCTGCTGCACCGAGTCCACGTCCGCCGCCGGGCCGGTGATCACCATCCCCCGCCCGTCGGGCGTCGGGGCCGTGCGCACGACCTGGGACTGGCGCGGCGTCAGCAGCCGCGACGTGATCTGCTCGACCTGCGCCGGCGTCACGAACTTCAGCCGCACGATCACCGCCTTGCGCTCGACCGCCTGCGCCGGGTCGACCGCTCGGCCACCGCCGTCGATCTCGTTGAGCAGCGTCATCGCCTGCAGCAGCAGCGGCTGCGACCCGATCACCGTCAGCTTGCCCGCCTCCGGCAGCGGCAGCACCGTCGGCTTGCGGGCCGCCGGGATGTTCTGGTACAGCGCGTTGATCCGCTGCGCCGCCGCGTCCGCCGAGAGCGTCGCCAGGCTGAACGTCATCATCTGAGAATCGCCCTGGCCCGCCTCCGGGATGTCCAGCAGCGTCAGCAGCTCCTCGACCTGCTTGATGCGGGCCGCCAGCCCCACCACCAGCAGCGAGTTGGTCCTCGGATCGGGGGTGATGTTGACGCCCTGCACCGCCGTGTCGGTGACCGTCGTCGCCTTCCCGTCCGCACCGATGAACGTCTGCCGCACGCGCTCGCCGATCAGCCCGCGCAGCGCCCCGTACACCGCCTCCGCCTGCGCGTACTTGAGCGGGAACAGCTTGAACGCCTGGTCCGCCGGCTTCACCTGGTCGATCGACTGCACGATGTCGCGGATCCGCCGGCACTGCGCAGCGGACTCCATCACGATCACCATGTTCTGCGCCGGCACCGCCTGCACCCCGCCGAACGGGCCGATCAGCGGCTTGATCTGGTCGGCCACCTGCGCCGCCTGCGCGTTGCTCAGCGGGATCGTCAGCGTCAGGAACTGATCGGGCTGGACGTCCGGAGGCACCCGGTCGTTCTCCACCCGGTTGGCCTTCTTCACCGAATCCTGCAGCGAGGCCAGGTACAGGAACTGGTCCTGCTTGCGGAGATGAACGCCCTGCATCGCCAGGTTCAGGTTCAGGATCGACAGCGCCTCGTCGAAGGTGTACGGCTCGGCGCCGACGAACGTCATCGATCCCTGCGGCACCGCCGCCTCGCGGATCACCGGCAGCCCGCTCTCGCGCGAGAAGTAATCCAGCACCAGGTCAAACGGCATGTCCTTGAAGCTGAACTTGATCAGACCCGGCTTGGCCTCCGCCGGAGGCGCCGGCGCGGGGGAAGGTGTCGGCGCGGGCGCCACCGGCTGCGGCTGGGCCGCCGGGGGGGTTGTCGGCTGGGCGGCCGGCTGTGCCTCGGGCTGAGGCTG
>JAJVHS010000043.1 GCA_022072615.1 Phycisphaerales bacterium | reverse complement strand
CACCACCGGCCTTGCCGACGCCGGCACCAACGCCAACTTCATCGCGCCGTTCATCCTCGATCCCAACAACGTCAACCGCATGCTCGCCGGCGGACGCAGCCTCTGGCGCTCCACCAACGTCAAGGCGGCGACTCCCTCCTGGTTCTCCATCAAGCCCGCGGGCGACGACAATATCTCCGCGATCGCGATCGCCCGGACCGACTCGAACGTCGTGTGGGTCGCCCAGAACAACGCCAAGCTCTTCAAGACGTCCAACGGCCTCGCGACGTCGCCGACCTGGACCACCATCGACGACAACGGGACGCTCAACCCGCTCCCCAACCGTTACATCACACGCATCGTCATCGATCCCGCCAGCGCGAGCACCGTCTATGTCGCCCTCGGCGGCTTCAGCCCCGACAACCTCTGGCGCACGACCGACGGCGGTACGACCTGGACCGACGTGACCGGCTCGGGTCCCACCGGGCTCCCCGACGCCCCGATCCGCGGCCTCGCCCGGCACCCCTCCAAGCCCGGCTGGCTCTACGCGGGTACGGAGGTCGGCATCTTCGCCTCGACCGACGACGGCGCCACCTGGTCCACCACCAACGACGGGCCCGCCAACGTCAGCGTCGACGAGCTGGTTTTCATGTCCAATTCGACCACGCTCCTGGCCGCCACGCACGGTCGCGGGCTCTTCACCGCCAACATCGTCGACGCGCCCGTGCCCCCCGCGGCACGCGACGACGCGGCAACGATCCTCAAGGGCTCCCCCGTCACGCTCGACGTGCTGCTCAACGACAACGACGACAACGGCGAGGCCACGACCATCTCCGCCTTCGACGCGTCCTCGACCGGCGGCGGCGCCGTCACGCGCAGCGTCGGCACCGGCCCGGGCGGACGCGACCTGCTCATCTACACGCCCGCGCCCGCCTTCGCGGGCACCGACTCATTCACTTACACGCTCCGCGACGCCTCCGCCGCCACCGACACGGCCGCCGTCACGATCACCGTGGTCGCGCCGCGCGAGCCCGACCTCCCCGCGAAGACCGCGCCGGGCGTCACCGCCGACTACTACGTCGTCGGCAACATCTCGACGCTCCCCGACTTCTCAACCCTCTCTCCCTACGCCAGCGAGGTCGTCTCCACCATCAACTACCCCAGCACCGGCGGCAACTTCGCCGGGTCGGGCCGCGCCGACCAGGTCGGCGCCGTCTACACCGGCTACCTCGACGTCCCGGCCACCGACTTCTACACGCTCTCGACCGCCAGCGACGACGGGTCCAGGTTGCTCATCGGCGGCACGGTTGTCGTCGATAACAACGGCCTTCATGGCATGACCGAACGCTCGGGCACGATTGCCCTCAAGCAGGGCCTGCACGCGATCCGCGTCGAGTTCTTCGAGAACGGCGGCGGCGCCGGCCTCGTCGCCTCGGTCATGGCGAGCAAGGGCACGCGGCTGATCATCCCCGCCACCATGTGGCGGCACGACGCGTGCCTGGCGGACTTCGACGAATCCGGCTTCGTCGACATCGAGGACTACACCGCGTTCGTCGCGGCCTTCGAAGCGGGCGACACCTCCGCCGACGTCGACCAGACCGGCTTTGTCGACCTCGAAGACTTCACCCTCTTCGTGCAGGTCTTCGAGGAGGGGTGCTGAAGAGCGGGAACGCCAGCAGGCACGAAGGCACTGAGGCACAAGGGCACAGAGGGAATACTGGGGCGTGGCACGAGGTGGCCTTGGGCGTCTTCTGACGCGTCGGTCGCGGAAAGGTCCTATGGCCCCACCTGACACCTCAACGCGGCACACACGCGATCCTGGCGCATGTCGCCTCCGGTGCGCGCGCGGATGGTCGTTACACGCGTGTTTTCCAAGTGCCCGCACGAGGGGGTGAGACGGTGAGACGGTGAGACGGTGAGACGGTGAGACGGTGAGACGGTGAGACGGTGAGACGGTGAGACGGTGAGACGGTGAGACGGTGAGACGGTGAGACGGTGAGACGGTGAGACGGTGAGACGGCTCGGATTGTGTTCGTCCCTCCGTGCCTCTGTGCCTTCGTGCCTTTGTGCTTCTGTTCCTTTGTCTTCGTCTTCCATCGACACCCTCCCCAAAAAAGAGAGACCCCCGGGCGTGTGGTGGGCTGCCCGGGGGTCAGGGAGGTGCGGGGCTTCAGCGAGCGTGGTGGGAGGAGAGGGTGGGTTGCCCGCTGCGCCCCGCGTGGGTGGTTTGTTCACAGGACCGGCGTTCGGCGTCCTGTGTTGTTCTTCGTCACCGAATCACTCTGTCGGACCGTCTTGCTTTGGTCCCAAATGCTTCTTCTGTTCACGACTCACTGTTCACTGTTCACTTGGTCTCTTGCTGTCTGCTCTTTGCACCTGGCTCAGCTGCACCCCAGGCTCGCCCCGCAGTTGAGGCACTTGTAGCACGTCCCGCTGCGGACGGTGATCGTCCCGCAGGTATCGCACGGCGGCGCGTCGCCGACCGACTCCATCGCCTTGGTGAGCGTGTCCGCCGCGACCGAGGCGACCACGGTCCGCGACGACTGCATCACGACGACCTCGGCCTTCATCGATCCGCCCGCCGACGCGCCCCCAGCGACAGCTCCGGCGTTGGCGCCCCTGGCCGCCGTTGTCTCCGAGCCGCCGCGGAGCCCTTGCGACGATCCCGCCCCGAGTCCTTCGGTGCCGATCGAAGACGTCCTTGACCACGTGTTCTCCTCTCTCACGCCCCCCGACGAACGCTCCGTGGAGATCCGGTCCACCGGGTTGAGCATCCCCAGCGACCCCTGTCCCTCGTGCTGATCCGTGCCCGGGCGGCGCGGGGCGTGCGCCTCGCGGTAGCCGGTGATGAACTCCATGCCGATCCAGCGGAAGATGTAATCGACCAGGCTCTTGGCGAAGGGGATGTCGCGGTTCTCGGTCATGCCCGCGGGCTCGAACCGCTGGTGGCTGAACTTCGCGACCAGGCTCTCGATCGGCACGCCGTACTGCAGCGCGACGCTCGTCGCGGTCCCCAGGGCGTCCATCAGCCCGCCGATGGTCGACCCTTCCTTGGACATCTGGATGAACAGCTCGCCGGGCTTGGCGTCCTCGTACAGGCCGACGGTGACGTACCCCTCGTGGCCGGCGACGTTGAACTTGTGCGTGATCGACCGGCGTGTGTCGGGCAGCCGCCGGCGCATCGGCCGGTAGATGATCTCCACCTGCCGCTCGGCGACCCCGGAGGCGTCAAGGTTCGCCGCAGCCGCCGCCAAGGATGCCACAGCCCCGGCAACCTCGTCCTTGGCGGATTGCTCTTCCAGTTCGTCGTCCTTCTCGTCCTCGGCGCCGCTGGTGGAGGAGAGCGGCTGGCTGAGCTTGCAGTTGTCGCGGTAGAGCGCGTTGGCCTTGAGGCCCAGCTCCCAGCTCAGCCGGTAGCAGGCGGAGATCTCCTCGACCGTCGCCTCGTTGGGCAGGTTGATGGTCTTGCTGATCGCGCCCGAGATGAACGGCTGGGCCGCCGCCATCATGCGGATGTGCCCGGCCGGCGCGATGAACCGCCGGCCCAGCTTGCCGCACTTGTTCGCGCAGTCGAACACCGGCAGGTGCTCGGGCTTGAGGAACGGCGCCCCCTCCACCGTCTGCGTCCCGCAGATCACGGTGTTGAGGTGGTCGATCTCCGCCGCGCGGAGGCCGAGCTTCTTGAGCAGGTTGAACCCCTGCTCGCGGCGGGCAGCCTGCGGGTCCATGCCCAGCTTCTGCAGCGTCGCCTCCGACACGCTCCATGCGGTGAATGCGAAGGACAGCTCGAACACGCCGGGGAGAGACCGCTCGATGTTCTCGAGGTCCTCGTCGCTCAGCCCCTGGTCCGACAGCCACGCCGCCAGCGTCGTCCCCGGCGCCGCGTCCTTCACCGACTCGGGCATCGCGACGTTGAGCGTCAGCGCGCCGAGCAGGTACCGCATGATCTCGCCCACCTGCGGCGCGCCGTACCCAAGCGCCACCAGCCCCGGCTCGACCGAGTCGTTGGCGATCTTGAAGTAGCCGCCGCCGGCGAGCTTCTTGAACTTCACCAGGGCAAAGTCGGGCTCGACGCCGGTGGTGTCGCAGTCCATCAGCAGGCCGATCGTCCCCGTCGGGGCGATGACCGTGACCTGCGCGTTGCGGAAGCCGTGCTTCTCGCCCAGCGCCAGCGCGTCGTCCCACGCCGCGACCGACCGGATCAGGAGGTCGTCGGCGTTGGCGATGTTCACGCGGCCGGACTTGACCAGGGCGTGGTCGATCGGCACCGGGCGGGTCTTCTCGTTGAGCCCCTCCCACTGCGGCGAGTCGCGGTCGACGCCCATGGCGGCGCGGCGGTGGTTGCGGATGACGCGAAGGATGTTCTTGCCGTCGGCGCCGTCGCGCTCGGTGGCCCCGGGGAAGGGCCCGTGCTCGGACGCCATCAGCGCCGACATGCGGTAGGACCGGCCGGTGAGGACCGCGGTGAGCATCGCGCACACCGCCCTCGCCTCGTCGCTGTCGTAGGGGATGCCCGCCTGCATGAGCATCGCGCCCAGGTTGGCGTAGCCCAGCCCGAGCGTCCGGTACTTGTAGCTCAGCTCGGCGATCTCGCGGCTGGGGAACGCCGCCATCAGCACGCTGATCTCCAGCACGACCGTCCACAGGTCGATCGCGTGCTCGTAGCGCTCGATGTCGAAGGTGCGCTTCTGCGCGTCATAGAACTTCAGCACGTTCAGCGACGCCAGGTTGCACGCCGTGTTGTCGAGGAACATGTACTCCGAGCACGGGTTGCTCGCGTTGATCCGGCCCGCCGCCGGGCACGTGTGCCAGGCGTTGATGGTCGAATCGAACTGCACGCCCGGGTCGGCGCACCGCCACGCGGCGAAGCAGATCTCGTCCCACAGCGACTTGGAATCAAACGACCTTGCCGGCTTGCTGCGGTCGGTGCGCCAGTAGGTCTGCCAGGGCTGGCCGGCGTCGAGCGCCTCGAAGAAGGCGTCGGGGATGCGGACCGAGTTGTTGCTGTTCTGGCCCGCGACCGTCTGGTAGGCCTCGCCGTTGAAGTCGTAGTCGAGGTCGAGCTTCATCCGGTCGGCGGTCTGCGAGAGGTTCGCGTCGTGCTTGCGCAGGAGCTTGAGGCCCTCGACCAGCGCCTGGACCTTGATCTCCTCGCGGACCTTCCAGTTGACGAAGGTCTCGATGTCGGGGTGGTCCATGTCGAGGCAGACCATCTTGGCGGCCCGGCGGGTGGTGCCGCCGGACTTGATGGCGCTGGCGGCGCGGTCGCCGATCTTGAGCCACGACATGAGCCCCGAGGACTTGCCGCCGCCCGAGAGCGGTTCGCCCTCGGCCCGGAGGTTGCTGAAGTTGGTGCCCGTGCCGCTGCCGTACTTGAAGAGCCGGGCCTCGCGGACCCACAGGTCCATGATGCCGCCCGGGTTCACCAGGTCGTCGCTGACGGACTGGATGAAGCACGCATGGGGCTGAGGGTGGGTGTAGGCGTCGTCGGCGAGTCTGGGCTCGCCGGTGACGGGGTCGACGATCCAGTGGCCCTGCGGCGGACCGGAGATGCCGTAGGCCCAGTTGAGCCCGGTATTGAACCACTGCGGGCTGTTGGGGGCGCACATCTGGTGCACCATCATGTACGCGAGTTCGTCGTAGAAGGCCTGGGCGTCGGCGGGGGTATCGAAGTACCCGTGCTCCTCGCCCCAGTGGCGCCAGCAGCCGGCGAGGCGGTGGATGACCTGCCGAGCCGACTTTTCCGGCCCGGTCTTGGATGAGCCCGCCGCGTCCGCCTGCGGCACGCCGGCCTTGCGGAAGTACTTGCTCACCATGATGTCCGTGGCGAGCTGGCTCCAGGTCTCCGGAACCTCGGCGTCCTTCATCTCAAAGACCGTCGAACCGTCGGGGTTCGAGATCTTGGAAGACCGCTTGACCCACTTCACGGAAGCGAAGGGGTCGGCACCGTCCTTGGTGAATTTGCGGGTGATCCTCATGGGAAGGCATCCAGGCATCTAGGCATCCGGGCATCAAGTGCCGGACGCTCGCTCGAGACTTCGAATCAGACCTGCAAGAACTCGCTCGGTCTCGTCGAGCGAACCCTTGACCTCCGCGTACGCCGCCTCCTCGAAGTACTTCATCTCGACCGCGAACAGCAACTGGGTATCGAGCTCGTAGACGGACCCGCGGGCGATCTTGAGAAACCTGACGTAGTCGAGCGTGGCTCCCCGCCCGTACCCCTCCGCGATGTTGCTCGGGATTGAAACCGCACTTCGTCGAATCTGAACCGTCAATCCGAATCGCTCCCCCGCGGGGAACGCTTCAGTCATTCGATACACCCTGACACCGACTGCAAACGCTCTTTGCCACGCGATCAAATCGCGATAAGAACCGATCTTCTCCGGCATGCATCCCCCCGGACTTTGCCTCAAGAATCGATCTGCCTGCTTGATGCCTCGATGCCTTGGTGCCTCGATGCCTCCTCGTCAATCCACCTTCGGCAACGTCAACCCACCCTGGTCCTGGTACTTCCCTGCCTTGTCGGCATACGAAACCTTGCACACCTGATCACCGCGCAGGAACACGAGCTGCGCGATGCCTTCATTCGCGTACACACGAGCCGGCAGCGGCGTCGTGTTCGAGATCTCCAGCGTCACCTTGCCGCGCCACTCCGGTTCGAGCGGCGTCACGTTCACGATCAGCCCGCACCTGGCGTACGTGCTCTTGCCCACGCAGATCGCCAGCACGCCCCGCGGGATCTCCAGGTACTCAACCGTCTCGCACAGCGCGAAGCTGTTGGGCGGGATGATCACGTACTGCTTGTCGGCGGGCTTGGTCGCGACGTCCACCTCAACCATCATGTCGTCGCTGAAGCTCTTGGGGTCCACGACGGCGATGTCGCCGGTCCTGGGCGTGGGCGTGAAGATCTTGAAGTGCGTCCCGACCCGCACGTCGTACCCGTAGCTTGAGACCCCGAAGCTGATCCGGCCCGGCCGCTTCTGAGCCGTCTCGAACGGCTCGATCTTCACCTGGTCCCGGATCTGGAAATCGGCGAGCACGGACACGTTGAAATCCCCGTCAGACGGCCAAGGCGACCCGCTCGTATTCGACTGAGCCGACCCACCCGACCAGAAGCCACCCGTTGCACCACACCACACACGCCTGCGGCCCCGTGGCCGAGAGTCGCGAGGGACTCCGTTCCCCCGCTGCCTCCCGGACGTGGTCCGCGGTGCCGATCCCTGCTTTCGGGCCAGCCGGTTCCACCAGGCCGCCCGACGGATCGCACACCGGGGATCAGCATACCACTACAGATGGGGGGTGCAAGGGCTTTTGACCGCAAATAGTGGTGTGAATTGCCGGAAGAAGCTGTCCATTGCGCCCAAGTCCAAGAAACGCCCAAAGTTGCGTCCGCCTCCCCGGCAGTTACCCCATCCCGCCAGACGCCACCGGCCGACACCAACCGACACGCCGTCCCCGGGACCCTTGTGGATGAGTCGCCCGGGGGCCGGGCACCGGCCGGGGTGCGACATCGGCACCGGCTTTCGATACACTTGTTCGCGCTTGCTCGCCCACCCCGCCCGCGGGGACGCGCAGCGCCGAGCACACTCATGCGTGAACACACGAATCTTCGAACCGGGATGACACGCGTCATCTCGGCGGCCTGTCGGTTATCCCTGGTTGCCGGGGCGGCGATCGGCGTGACGGTCTGGGCCGGATGCGAGTCGTCCAGGCCCGTCCGCCCGCGGATGGTCGCGCCCATCGTTCGCGATGTTCCCTCGGTCCTGCGCGGCACGATCGGCGCCGAGGCGGAGATCATCGGGACGCGGCCCATCGTGGTGTCCGGGTACGGGTTGGTCGTCGGCCTCAACGGGACGGGCGGGGGCATCCTCAACGAGCGCGTCGCCGCGACCATGGAACGCGAGATGGTCAAGAACGGCATCTCGAAGGCGACCGATTACCCGCAGCAGTGGGCTCGTTTGCAGGGGAAGACGCCGCGGCAGCTCCTCCGCGACCCCGACGTCGCGGTGGTGATCGTGCAGGCCGCGATCGCGCCGGGTTCGCCCGATGGCTCGCGCTTCGACGTGTACGTACGGGCGCTCAACGCCACGAGCCTCGAAGGCGGCATGCTCTGGACCACCGACCTGACCATCGGCGACGCCACGCCGCTGGGGGGCTTCAAGACACGCAATATCGCCATCGCCAACGGGCCGGTGTTCCTCAACCCCTTCGCCGAGCCCGGGAAGGAAGCCTCGGGCATCTCGCGCACCATCGGGCGCGTCCTGGAGGGCGGCATCGTCACCCAGCCGCTCCAGATGATCATCCAGATGGACAACGTGAGCTTTGATCGGGCCCGGGCCATCGCCGGCGCGATCAACACACGCTTCCCCGAGAGCCCCGGCGACGACGGGCCCGCGGCTCGCGGAAAGACGGGTGGGAACATCACCAGCGGCGAGGGCGGGCGCATCGCGCTGGCGGTGCCGGGCGCGTGGCGGAACAAGCCGTCGGATTTCCTCAATCTCGTGCGCACGCTGCAGATCGACCAGCTTTACCCGGAGGAGTACGCCCGCCGGTACGTCGACTCGCTCCAGAAAGAACCGAGCCTGGCCAACGAGCTTTCGTGGTGCCTGGAGGCGATCGGGCCCAAGGCCATCCCCTTCCTGTGGGACCTGTACGAGGCCGACGAGATCGTCCCGCGCATGGCGGCCCTGCGAGCCGGCGCTCGCCTGGACGATGCCCGGGCCGCCGAGCCCCTGTCGGCCCTTGCTCGCAACGCCACCGGCATCGTGCGCACCGAATCCATCGAGCTGCTCGCGCTCATCGACGCCGGGCCCACGATCGACATGACGCTCCGCGAGCTGACGATGGAGGACGAGCTCACGGTCCGCGCTTCCGCGTACGAAGCCCTGGCTCGGCGAGCCGAGGAAGTCCAGCTCAACCGCCTCCTGTTCCGCCAGCGCGAACGCATCTCGACCGACCCCCGAGCCATCCCGCTGCCCCCGTCGCACTTGGAGGAGCTGGCCCGGCTGGAGTTCTCGGGCGGCACCGTGCAGGGCATCTCGCGGGAGGTCGTCGAGGGCAAGTTCATCCTCGACATCGTGCCCTACGGCAAGCCGATGGTGTACATCACGCAGCAGGGACGCCCGCGCATCGTGATCTTCGGCGACAACCCGACGCTCAGGAGCTCCATGCTCGTCTCCACGTGGTCCGACCGACTCATGATCGACGGCGACAGCGCGAACAACCGGGTTCGGATCTACTACCGCGACGTCCGCGACGAGCACGTCACCACCCACACCATGAAGCCGGGGCTGGTCGATTTCATCCGCTTCCTGGCGCACGAGCCGACGCCCTCGGACCCGCACCCGGGGCTGGGATTGAGCTACTCGGAAGTGGTCGGCGCCCTCTACGCGGTCCACCAGGCCAAGGGCATGGACGCGGCGTTCACCACCGAGCGCGACAAGCTGCTCGCCCAGATCCTCGAAGCCCAGGCGGGCACCGAACTGGCCGAACGCCCCGAGGGCGAGGCCGACCGCCAGCGCCTCCAGGAGTTCAAGCAGCCCGACAAGCCGATCAACCTGCCCGAGCCGACCCGGGCGCCCTTCAAGCCCAAGCTGGAGCCGATCGCGCCCCCGCCGGAACAGGCCGCGGGCGGTTGAGGCCCATGGAAGCCATGGCCCGATAAGTCCCCGTTTTCGGGGATGTTGTCGGCATGACCCGGCGTTTGCCGATATAGTGGAGTTCGGCGCGGAGTCCACAACCTATTGTGGTTGCGTTCGGCGGTTATCGCGCACATCCAGGATGGAAACGGCGTCCGGCGTTCCCGGCTGCCGGGCGACAGGGAGGTTGCGTCTTCATGCGATTGGCCAAGCTCACGCTCAACGGCTTCAAGTCGTTCGCCGACCGCACGGAGTTCACGTTCGACCAGGAGGTCACGGGGATCGTCGGCCCCAACGGCTGCGGCAAGTCCAACGTGGTCGACGCCATCAAGTGGGTGCTCGGCGAACGCTCGAGCAAGAGCCTCCGCGGCACCGAGATGATCGACGTGATCTTCGCCGGGTCGGCGGGGCGCAAGCCCGCGGGCATGGCGAGCGTCACGCTCAGCTTCGAGAACCCGGTGGTTCAGTCGGCGCCGGGGATGCTGCACGAGTCGGCGGGCCGGACGGTCGCGGCGCCGGCGGACGCACCCGACGCGGCGGGCGCCGAACTCGCCGTCGCGGAGCCGGGAACGGAGACCGCCGCTTCTGAACTCGACGAGCCGTCGATCGTCGAGAGCCACGTCCGCGGCAAGCGGCTGCTCCCGATCGACGCCGACATGGTGGAGGTCGAGCGGCGGCTCTACCGCGACGGCACCAGCAAGTACCTGATCAACGGGAGGAACGCCAGGCTCCGCGACATCCGCGAGCTGTTCCTCGACACCGGCATCGGCGCCGACGCCTACTCGATCATCGAGCAGGGCAAGGTCGACGCGATGCTCCTGGCCAGCCCGCAGGAACGCCGCGTGATCTTCGAGGAGGCCGCCGGCGTCGCCAAGTACAAGCAGCGCCGCATCGAGGCCCAGCGAAAGCTCGAGAAGACGCAGGTGAACCTCACCGAGACGCGGGCGCAGCTCGAATCCACCGAGCGGCGACTTCGGATCGTGAAGGGGCAGGCGGTCAAAGCCCGGAAGTTCCAGGCCCTGGATCAGGAGCTGACGGCGCTGCGGCTGGCGCTGGCGTTCGAGCAGTACGACGACCTTCGCAGCCGGCTCGAGGGGCTCACCTCGCAGCAGTCGGCGCTCGAAGCCGACCGCAACACGTCGATCGCGGATGTCGCCGCGGCCGAAGCCGCCAAGCAGGACGCCGAGATCACCCGCCAGGAACGCATCGACGCGACCGCGAAGCTCGAGCAGGCCAGGCTCTCGGCCGAGCACCAGCACCAGCAGGCTTCGCAGCGCAAGACCATGGCGCAGCGCTCGATGGACGACGCGGCCCGGCAGGCCAGGCTCGACCAGGAACGGCTCACGCACGCCCGTGACCAGATCACCTCGACCGAGACCAGCCTGACGGACCAGCAGGAATCCGTCGCGGCCCTGGCGGAGAAGCTGGCGGAAGCCGAGCGTCTCCTGCGGGTCGCGGGCGAGGCCCGAGCCGCGGTGCTCGAGGAGATCAACGACCGCCAGGCCGCCATCAACCAGCGGCGGAACCAGGTGGCACAGATCGAACGCGAACGCTCGTCGCTGAACAGCTCGCTGGTCGGCGATGATCGGCGAGCCGAATCGATCCGCGAGCAGATCGACCGGGCGATGGGCCGGGCCGCCGACGTGGATTCGCAGCTCGAGAAGACCGTCGCGGGCAGGACGGTGCTCCAGGAGTCGGTCGCCGAGGTCCGCCGGATCATCGCGTCCATCGAGACTGATCTCGCCGGGCACGAGGCTCGTCTGCAGTCGCTCGCGCAGGGCCGCCGCGAGCGCGCGGGCACGCTGTCCGAGCTTTCGCAGGAGCTCGTCCGTCTCGAGAGCCGCCGCGCCACGCTGGAGGAGATGGAGGCCGCCGGCGCCGGCTTCGGCGAGACGGTCCGAGCGGTCATGCAGCGCCGGTCGCAGAACACCGCCTTCTCGACGGTGCTCGGGCCGGTCGCCGATCTCATCGAATCCGATTCCGAGCACGCCGCGATCGTCGAGGCCGCGCTGGGCCCGGCGATGCAGATGCTCGTCGTGCCATCATTCGACACGCTGCCGCCCGCGGCGGAGCTTGCCGCGCTGCCCGGCCGGGCGACGTTCATCCCGTTGCGAGGCCTCTCGACCCGGGGCCACATCACGATGAGCCCGTCGATCGACGCGCCCGCCGCGGCCGCGATCGATCCCGCGCTGCTGCCGCGGGTCACGCCGGTGCGCGGCCTGGTTCGGTCGCGCGGCGCCGAGACCGACGCCAGCATGGATTCGCTGCTCGATCGGCTGCTGGGGACCACGTTCTACGTCGATTCGCTCGACGCCGCGATGATGCTGCTCGCCTCCGGAGCGGTTGCGCCCGGCGCCGCAAGGTTCGTCGCCAGGGATGGATCGGTGCTCGAACCCGACGGGCGGGTGATCGCCGGCCCGGCATCGGCCACGACCGACGCGGGCGGCGTGCTGCAGCGCCGCATCGAGCTCTCGTCGCTCGCGGCGCAGATCGCCGAGCTCCAGCAGCGCCTGGCGGCCGAGCAGGCTGAACTGGCGGCGATCGACACCGACGCCGCGGCCATGAGCTCGGTGGCCGGAGAGCTGCGGTCGCGTCTCGCCGCCGATCAGCGCCGCCTCGTCCACGAGCAGGCCCGTCTGGACCGCGCCGGCGACGACGCGGCTCGTCTGGAACGCGAGAAGGCCAGCGCCCACGCCGAGGCCGCCCAGCTCCGCGAGCGGGTCGAGAAGATCGATGCCGACCGCGCCCGCCTGCGCGAGCGCATCGAGAGCCTCCAGCGTCTGCACGCCGAGCAGGCCACGGAACTGCGGACGCTCGAGGAGGAACTCGCCGCGTTCCGCGTCCGTGCCGATTCCGCCGCCGACCAGGCCACGGCCGCGAAGGTTGAGGTCGGCCGGCTCGCCGAGCAGCTCGGCGCCGCCCGCCGCGATCTTTCCCGCCTGGAGATGCGTCGCGACGAGCTTGCCCGCCATGTCCGCGACCTGACCGAGCACCTCTCGCACAACACCTCCCGCCTCGCCGAGCTTGAAGCGACGATCGCCGACGCGCAGGAGAACATCCAGCGTCACGCCGCCGCGGCCGCCGAGCTGCAGGAGCAGGTAACGCAGAGCCGGTCGGCGGTCACCGAGGCCGACCAGATCGTTCAATCCGCCGCGACGACGCTCAACGCGGCCCGCCAGCGAGCCACGATCATCGAACGCGACTGGCACTCGCTGGAAGTTTCCCGCCGCGAGCTTGAGGTCAAGCGCGAAAACCTCGAGGAACGCACGTCAACCGAGCTGCGCATCGACCTGGCGTGGGAGTACCCCGAGTACCGCCAGATGATGGCCGGTGGCGACGTGGCGAGGATCAACGTCGAGCAGGCGGAAACCCAGGCCGCCGAGCTCCGCGACGCCATCCGCAAGCTCGGCAGCGTGAACATGGAGGCGATTGCCGAGGAGGACCAGCTCGCCCAGGCCAACGAGGACCTCGCGGCGCAGGTGGCCGATCTCGACTCGGCCCGCCAGCAGCTCGAGACGCTCATCGAGAAGCTCAACGAGGTCAGCAAGTCCCGCTTCGCCGAGGTCTTCTCGACGATCCAGCAGCATTTCGGCGGCGAGACGGGCATGTTCCGCCGGCTCTTCGGCGGCGGCAAGGCCGAGGTCCGGCTCATGCCGCTCGTTAAGGAGATCGACGGCCAGAAGGTCGTGACCGACGAGATCGACGTGCTCGAGAGCGGCGTCGAGGTCATCGCCAAGCCGCCGGGCAAGGAGCCGCGGTCGATCAGCCAGCTCTCCGGCGGCGAGAAGACGCTCACCGCCGTGGCGTTGCTCATGTCGATCTTCCGCAGCAAGCCCTCGTGCTTCTGCGTGCTGGACGAGGTGGACGCGGCGCTCGACGAGAGCAACGTCACCCGCTTCGGCAACGTCGTGCGCCAGTTCACCGACCTCTCGCACTTCATCGTCATCACGCACAACAAGCGGACGATGCAGCAGGCCGACCAGCTCTACGGCATCACGATGCAGGAGCGCGGCGTCTCCAAGCGCGTGAGCGTGAAGTTCGACCAGGTGGGCAAGGACGGGACGATCCACGAGTCGACCCCGTCCGCGAGGTCCGCGCCGGCCCAGGCCGCGCACGTCCCGCTCACCGCCGAGCACACGCCTTCGGCCGCGCCCCAGGTGCTGGTGCACGAGGCCGCCGTCGCCGCGGGGACGGACTCGCCGGAGCCGGCGCCACGGGCCATCCGCCGGTCGGGCGGGCTGAAGCAGGCGCTGGCGCAGATGCGCGAGCAGCAGGTGGATGCTGCGCAGACACCCGCGGAGTGACGTACCCCCCGGCGTCCTCGTCGTTGTGATGACTTCAGTGCCACACCCGAGCACCTGACGCCCGCTTGCACGGACCTCTCCGCAAAGCCTCCGAGGTCAGTGGCACGCTTCGAGGTCAGCGGCACACGTCTCAGTTTTCGTACACGCCTACATCGCCCCCGCCATCGCCACGCCCATCTGCGCCACCATGTTCGAGCAGGCAAACACGGCCTGCACGTTGGCGTCGACGTTCCGCTCGGCCTCGCCGAGCACGTCGAGGCATCGCATGCGTGCTTCCACGGTGCGGGAGCCCTGCGGGAGCTTCGCGGCCTCGGCTCGGAGCTTGCCGCGGATGTGGTGCGCAACCAGCCGGAACATGGCGTCGGCCGCGACCTTGTTGGATGCTTCCTTGCTCACGTTGGGCGACGCCTTGACCAGCCGCTGCGCCTCGGCCTCGATCAGCGTTCCCATCAGCCCGCCCAGGTCGCTGGGCTGCCGGCCGGTGTCCAGCTCGGCGAGCAGCGGCGCGATCTGCGCGTGCCACTCCGCGATCCCCGTCGCCAGGGCCTTGATCAGGTCGCCGGGCGACCCGTCGGCGTACTCGATCAGCCACTGGGCGCTGGCCGCGGGCAGCTCGACCTTTGAACGGCGGATCCACTCGTTCAGCTGCGGCGCCGCGAGCCGGTTGAACGCGATGCGCTGGCAGCGGCTGCGGATCGTCGGCAGCAGCCGGTCCTCGGCGCTGGTGACCAGGATGATCACGTTCCCCGGGGTGGGCTCTTCCAGCGTCTTGAGGATCGAGTTCTGCGTCGGCGCGTTGTACACCGACCGGTCCAGGAGTTCGGCTTCATCGACGATGAAGACCTTGGTCGCCGCGCCGCCCGAGTTCATCAGCGGCGCCAGCGCCGCCGGGCGGATCAGGTGCGCCTCGACCACCTCCTTGGCGATGGTGATCTGCTTGCCCGAGCGCACCGACGGCTCCTCGCTGAACTTCGCCAGCTCCTTCACGATCACGTGCAGGTCCGGGTGCGCCCCGGACGCGAGCAGCCGCTGCACGGAGCTCGCCGGGTCGGGGACGGGCAGCCCGTCCTCTCGCGACACCGTGGTCGTCGGATCGAGCACGCACGCGGCGAACGCCAACGCCGTGGTGAATTTCCCGACGCCCGGCGGGCCGTGGAAGATCCAGGCGTGGTGCAGGCGGCGGGCCTTCATCGCCGCGGTCAGGTTGCTGATGGCGCGGGGCTGGCCGATGACGTCCCGCAGCAGTCCCGGACGAGGGACGGCGACGCCCGGGGCGGCCTGGCGAGGTTCCGCCTCCGCGACCGCGGACGCCTCGGCCTTGGCGGTTTTCTTCGACGTCGATGAGGGCTTTTTCGCCACGGGCACAGCGTAGCCGAGCACACGGCCCGGCACCGCGACGGCGGGCCCAACCGCGCCCGGACTCGCGAAAGCGAACCGGCGGAGACACGGGGTCGGCGTTCCGGTCCAACGAAAAGGGGCGCTCGATGGAGCGCCCCTGGGTCCGTCATGGCGGGCGGGGATCAATCGTCGGTCGAGACCGAGGCCACCGACGAGTTCAGCAGCCGCTGGGCCTGGGCGTTGCTCGGGTCGCGGTTGAGCGCCTCGCGGAAGCTCGCCGCGGCCAGGGACATGTTGCCCATGTCCCGCTGCGCCAGCCCGAGGAGCACCAGCGAGTTGCCGGTCTTGTCGTGCTTGGTGGCCTCGTTGAAGCTCTCGGCCGCCGCGTCGTACTGGCCCTGGCGGCGCTGCTGAAGGCCGCGGAGGATGTACCCCTCCGGGCGATCGGGCGCGAGCCCGATCACGCGCTGGGCCGACAGCCGCGTGCGGTTGGCGTCCTTCAGTGAGTACGAGAGGTTGCCCAGCAGGATCCACGACTCGACGTCCGAGCCGCCCTCGTCGTCCTGCGTCAGCTTGATGATCAGCTCTCGGGCCTCCAGCGGGCGGTCGATCTCCACAAGGCAGCGGGCTCGCATCAGCTTCAGGTCACGCCGGCCGGCGTTAGCCTCGGCGGCCATGAGCCGCGACAGGTTGGCCTCGGCCTCGCCGTACTTGCCGGCGGCCACCTGCGCGCGGGTCAGGTCCTCGATCAGCGTCAGGTCGTCGGGGGCGAGCAGCCGCGCCTGGTTGAACAGCGACACGGCGTCGTCCTTGCGGTCCTGCAGCATCGCGATGTGGCCGAGGGTCTGCTTGACGCCCGCGTTGTTGGCGAACGCTCCGGTGCGCGACTCAACCACCGTCCTGGCCTCGTCGATCCGGCCCAGGTCGATCAGCATCTCCGCGGTCGCGATCACGTACTGCGGGGCCTGGGGATCGAGCTCGGACGCCTTCTGGTACTGCGCCAGGGCCTTGTCGCGCTCGAGCATGCGCTCGTAGACCAGGCCCAGGTGGTAGGTCGCTTCGACGTTCTTCTCGTCGCAGACCAGCGCCTCGTTGAAGCTCGCGATGGCGCCCTCGAGGTCGCTCAGCTCCATCAGGATCCGGCCCTTGAGCACGTGGCTCTTGGCCACCTTCGGGCTGATGGCCAGCGACCTGTTCACCCCCTTGAGCGCCTTGTCGAAGTCGCCGGTGAGGAACGACTGGCGGGCCATTTCCCACTCGGTGGCGCTCTTCATGATCGCCATCTTCTCTTCGGCCGCCGACAGGTGCTCCTGGGTGTAGTTGCCGTGACCGCACCCGGCCAGCGCCCACGCCGCGGCAACCGCCGCCGCGCCGAGGCATCGACCGAGAACTGTTCGCATCCGTGCGCTCAACATGCCCTGATCTCCTTGCGATCTCCCGACTCCGGAAGCGGCCCGGCGTTTCGACCGGGCCGCGCGGAAACTCCGTGGTGACGCTTGATTACTCGCTGTCGCTGTCGGACGAGGCGTTGGACACCGCGGTGTCGTCGCTCGTGGACTGTTCGCCAGAAGCCGGCTCGGTCGAGGCCTGCACCGGCCCGGGGAAGGCGGGGTGCGTCGGCCCGGGCACCCAGAACTCGCCGAATCCGCTGAAGAACCACGCCCACGCGGTGATGTACTGCGGCTGGGCCTGATCCTGACTGGAGGGATCGGCGTTCTCGACCATGTCGAACGCGGGATCCTGCGCCTCGACGCCGTTGTGTTCGCTCATGGCCGCGGCGGAGGCCGTCGCGTCCATCTCGAACTCGCTGAGACCGGCGCCGGTAACCTGCTGGTCGGACTGGGCCTGGTCGCCGCTGGCTTCGCCGACCTGGGTGTCGGCGGTCGAAGCCTGGTCGTGCGGACCCGCATCAAACTGCGATGAATCGCCCGTCGCGTTGGTCGCGACGGTGTCGGTCGAGGCCGACCCCTGCTCATCCTGCTGGACGCTTGCCGGGGTGGATTCGGTCGGCGTGGCCGACGCCGTGGGCTCCTGATCGGTCGCCTGGTCCGTCGATGGGTCGGTTGACTGATCCGAGGACTGGTTGGTGGCGGCGTCGCCGGCGGGAGTGCCGGTCGAAGCCGGAGCGTCAGCCGTGTCGGCCGGCTGCGGGTTGAAGGTCTGGCTCGCGCTGGTCTGGGTGGTCTGCGTCATCCCGGCGGCGTCCGCGGGGGGCGTGGCCGTCGGCGCGGCGCTCGCACCGGGAGCCGCGGGAGCGGTGGTCGCGCCCTGGGCCTCGTCGTTGACGATCGACTCGAGCATGCTGCGGCCCGGCCAGCGGTCCTTCTTGTTCGAGAGCTTCTCACGCAGCGCGATGGCCTCGGGCTGGTTGTGGTTCATGCTCAGCGACTGCTGGATCTTCCACAGCGCCTCGGTGTCCTTGCCCTCGGCGGCGAGGCGTTCGGCCTCGACGAGGTTCTGGCCCGACATCTTCTCGCGGCTCCAGGGAAGGAGCGACTCGCGCGAGCCCGTGCGCACGCGGTCCACCAGCTCGCTGCCGCGCTCGCCCTGCATCACCAGCACCTGGTCGCTGACGATCGACGGCTTGATCATGAAGATGATCTCGTTGCGCGTCGTGGAGTCGTCGTGGCCGCGGAAGGCCGCGCCCAGCAGCGGGATATCGCCCAGGAACGGCACCTGGCGGCGGCTGGACTCGGTCGACTCGCGGAACAAACCGCCGAGCACGACCGTCTGGCCGTCGCGCACCAGCACGTTGGTGACGATCTCGTTGGTGATCTCGTCGGGGATCGTGACCGCGGCGCCCGTCGCGTCCTTGGCGTCGCGGATGACCGCCTCGGACACCACCGGCTTGAGCTCCAGGCGGATGAGCCCCTCGTTGGTCACGAAGGGGCGGAAGTACAGCTGCGTACCCGTGTCCAGGAACTCGACCGACTGCGTGGTCGTCGTGTCGGTCGAGGTCGTGTTAAGGTAACCGACCTTGCGGCCGACCAGCACCCGCGCCGACTGGCGGTTGAGCGCCAGCACCTTGGGATTGGAGATGATGGTCGTGTCGCCGACCTCGTCGAGCATCTTGATGAACACCGCCACGTCGCTGTCGACCAGGCCGATCTTCAGCGTGCCGGGGCCGGAGGTGTTGCCGGGGCTGGAGACGACCGCACGGCCCTCGCCGTCGGCCGGCATGGGCACCTCGCCCGACGCCAGCGTCCTGGACTTGCCCGAGATCAGGCTGTTGACGGCGCTCAACGGACCGCCGTTGCCGGAGAAGTCGACGAAGTTCAGGTCACCGAGCACCGAGAAGTCCACGCCGAAGGCGTTGGCCTCGTTGAGCTGCGTCTGGAGGATCGTCGCCTCGACGAGCACCTGGCTGGGACGGGTGTCGATCTCGCGGATCAGACGCTCGATCTCGGCCACGTTCTCCTCGAAGTCGTAGACGACGAGCATCGAGTCGTTGGCGTAGTCGTCCTGGCCCACGGGGGTGTTGTCGGGGATGTTGAACCCCGGGGTCTTGCCGTTGGTCTTGATCTGCCCGCCCTCGGAGAGCAGGGCCTCGACGAACGCGCCCGCGTCGACCGCGTTCAGGTAGTTGAGCTTGATGACCTTGGCGACGCGCGTCCGGGTCGAGGCCTCGATCTGCTTGAGCTCCTCGAGGGTGTACACCTCGATGCGGTTGCTCCGCTCCATCCAGCCGAAGCCGTTGGGGTGCAGCAGGGCGTCGAGCGCCTCGTAGAACGTCACGCCGTAGAGGTTGGCGCTCACCTGCGCGTTCACGCTCTTGGTCGGGATGATGTTGCGCTGGCTCTGGATCGCCAGCAGCTCGAGCACGCGGGTCAGCTCCTCGTCCTTGACGTGCAGGTCCACGATCTGGTTGGCGTCGACCTTGATGTCACCCGCCACCGCGTCGTCCTGGCCGACCTTCTTCTTGCCCTGGTCCAGGGTCGCGCGGTCGGGCACCATGGAGGACGCCGCGTCGGCCGTCGAGCTGCGCGGCGTCGGGATCGGCCCGCCCGCCGGCCGCGGGTCAGAGGCCTGGCCCACGGCCGACCCGGCGATCAACGCCAGGATGAGAGCCGGGCCGATGGCCGTTCTCGCCAGAGCACCGGGAACACACGAATACCGCGAAGTCTGCCGAGTGGTCATCCGAACACCTCGTCTATTTCACTGTGAGCCATGCACCTGGGACGGAACCGGGGAAACGGCCCTCGCACACCGCCGTCGGCACGCCCGCGCCGCCAGCGCCCAGCGCCCCGGAGCGCCGTTCGTTCCGGATTTGTCGTCGATTCCTCCGCGGAACTTTGGGCCGACTGACAAGGCAAGGGAGGTTGGGACAGGAAGGTGCCTCGGCGCGCAAGTCGTGACCGGATAACGCCATCGCTGTGGTGCTCGCGCACGTCCCAGAATCACCCCGCGCCGGGCGCACGCGCACGCCCCGCAGCGCGGAACTGATCCCGCCGCGGGCGGACGCGGGCGCCCCGCGCATCGCTCATGAATGGGGAATTCGCTTACCGGCCGGGGTTCGCCGAGCCGGGCGCGTCGCCCTGGACGCCGCCGGCGCTCTGGGCCGACGCATCAACCGCCGGCGCCTGCCGCGAATCAAGGCCGGGTCCGGACGCCGCGCCGGCGCGGGGCTCAGGCCGCGGCGCCGCGGGCTTGGGATCGGCGTACACCGATCGCGGCATGTTGCTCACCAGCCGCAGCTTGGCCCACAGCAGCACGCCGGCCAGCGCGGTCAGCATGACCAGCGTCTGCCAGCGAGCGCCGTGGGAACGTGAACCCGATCTGGAACTCGAGACGGGCATCGATCAGCCTCCGGCGCCGCTGTCATCGTCGGCGCTGTCCGGCGTGACGTTGGTCACGACGACCCGGCCGGTGTAGGCCTCGACCGTGATCCGGAACACCTGGCCCGACCCCGCGACGTGGATCGATCCGGTGGCCGCGGAGTTGGTGCTCAGCGGCGCTTCGACCGGCGCCCCCATCTCGTCGAAGATCACCGTCGAGTCGCCGTCGAAGTCGGCCGTATCGAGGCGCGAGTCCCCGAAGTCCTTGCCGGAGAGACGCATCGACCACAGCGTGTCGGTCTCGGGCTCGAGCTCGGACCCGTTCACCTCGATCACGGACCAGGAGTTGGCCGCGGTGTCGAAGGTGATCGCCCGTCCGCGCTGATAGGCCAGCGCTTCGGACTGCGCCTGCGTCAGGTCCGACACCACGGTGCGCACGGCCGCCTGCACGCGCAGCACGCCGACCGATCCCATCGAAGGGATGACCAGTGCCGTGGCGATCCCCAGCACCGTGACGACGATCAGCAGCTCCACCAGCGTGAACGCTCGCGCGGCCGCGGTCCTGGGCATTTCAGTTCCCGCTCCTCTCCATCAGCCGGTCCTCGAGGGCCTTGGGCAGGCGCAGCTCGGGCATATCCACGACCTTCACCGACACGCCGCGCGCCAGCATGGCCTCGATCCGGTCGAGACGCTGGTTGACGGTCCGCAGCTCGGAGATCATCTGCTTGCGCTGCTCGGCCGGGTTCACCCGCCCGTCGGAGGGCTCGTCCTGCATCGTCGCGGCGCCCGAGTCACCGCCCCCGCCGCTCACCGAGCGCACCTGCGCCGATGCCGGCGCGGGTCCGAGAACGTCGCCGGGGGATGCGAGGCGGTCCACCACGAGCAACCCCAGGGCGACCGCGGTGATGGTCCAGGCCGTTCGGATCGAACGCCCGGGAGTCGTGGATGCAACGGCGACGGATGAAGCGTTCATCTCCATGCATCCTCCATCGGTCCGGCACGCCCGCGGGAATAGACCGGACCGACATTCCTCCCGGTCGAAGGGTCTCGCGGAGATCACTCCGGGTCGTAGGCCTGGTCGGAACCGTCGAACCCGGCGGCCCAGACCCAGGGGCTGGCGAGTTCGTCGGTCGGGGCGCGGTAGATCCACCCGTGCTCGTTGGTCCAGGCGCCGTCGGCGGCGTCGCCGAGGATGATCATCGTGGCGTTATCGCCGCCGACCCAGTGGTTGACGGGCTTCTGGCGCAGGTACCCGAGCGTCATGAGCTCGCCCCAGGTGCCGTCGCCCTCGGTCACCTCGGGGAACTGGTTGGCGTGCTGCAGGCCGTACACGTCGATGGCGTTGCGCACGTGCCGGAGCTGCTGGACGGTCGCTTGGAGCTTGGAATCCTGCGTCGCGTGCGAGAACTGCGGCACGACGACGGCGGACAGGATCCCAAGGATCACGACCACGATGAGGATCTCAACGAGCGTGAACGCCCGGCGCAGGCTCGACCTGGTCATGTCACCTCCCGACGCTAAGCCGGCCGCTCCCGTGAAGGAAGCGGCCGGTGACAAGTGACTCATCCGACCCGTGGATTAGACTTCGCCGGGGGTGATTTCGCCGGTCGACTCATCGAAGTTGGTCGCGCCCAGCGTGTCCCACTGGTCGTCGCCGTTGCTGTCGACCAGGTGCCAGCCGTTGGCGTCCGCGTCATCGCCGACGCTCGACTGACCGTTGAAGGGGTTGACGGGCAGGCCCTTGATGTAGCCGTCGCCGATCATGGTGCCGGCGGTGTCCACATCGCCCCAGCCGTCATCGCCGTCCAGGCCCGGGTACGCGTTGTTGCGGGCGCGGAACAGCTCGATCTGGTTGTTCAGCGTATCCAGCTGGGCCTTGATGTTGCCGGCCTGCGCGTCCTGCGTGGCGTTCGTGAACTGCGGCACGACGATCGCTGCGAGAATGCCAAGGATCACGACCACGATCAGGATTTCGACCAGCGTAAAGCCCTTGCGAATCGTTCGACGGATGCTCATGCCTGCGGCTCCTTGCACTCAGAACTGATGCCTGACCCGGTCCCTGCTCGCGCCCGGGCCGGTGCTCGTCGGGGAAGGCACGCGACACCCGCATGCCCACCTCCCCGGTCCGGCCTCCGGATTCCTCCTCCAGCGGCCGTCCAACCCACCCGCGACGACCTCCACAGCTCACGAAGATCGCGGGGCCGAGCATCAGCCCGGCAGAGCAGAACATCGGATTCAACGGGACCGGCGTTCACCACAGGCGCACCAAGATCACGCCTCATCTCACGCTTGTAACATCTATGACAACCATCGCCGCGCGTAAGTCCCCAGGGGCAGCCCCAGCCCGGGACCGATAAGCACGGTCGCGCCCGCCAGGCGGCCGCGCTCGCGTGACCGCGTTGTCATGGCGACGCCCGAGCAGCGGTCAGCAGCCGGCTTCGAAGGACAGGACGAACGCCGTGAAGTCGTCGGTGTCCACAAACCCCGTGCCGTCGAAGTCCGCCGGGCACGACTCGGACTGGAACTCCGAGCACCCGATGTCGATGGCTTCCGCGGAGCCCTGGTTCGGCGTCGTCGGATCGTCCCAGAACCTCGGCTCGCCGTACACGTCCGAGAGCCGCCCGGTGTAGGCGTCCGCGTCGCCCGCGTCGATGCAGGGCGAGCCGGGGAGCAGCCGCAGGTCCGTCGAGCTCGTCAGCATGGGGTCCGCCGAGATGTTGCCCGTTCCCGGCCAGCCGCCGGGGATCACGCTGAACGTGGCATCGAGCGCCGTGCCGAACCCGATCACCGGCTGGCCGCCGCTTTTCACGATGCAGTTGGCGAGCACGTAGTCCGCCGTTCCCTCGAACACGTAGTCGTTGGTGTCGGGCTGCATGGCCACAACCGTGCAGTTGGTGAGGGACACTTCGCGGCTGCTGGCCATCAGCGCGGTGACGCCCTCGGTCACCAGGCCGCAGTTGGTCAAGGTCACCGGCTGCGGGTAGTTCGTGGTGATCAGCAGCGGCGACCCGCCGCTCGTGAACCGGCAGTTCTCAAAGCGAGCCGACGCCGCCTGCACCGCGGCCATCGGCATGAGCCCGGTTTCCACGGACTCGAACCCGCAGCGCCTCAGAAGAAAGCTCCCCTGCGCCATGTTGGGGTGCGTCGTGCTGCTGAGCAGGCGGCGGAAGGTCAGGTCGTGGAACTCCCACGATCCGAAGAAGTCCGCGAGCTGCTCACTGTCGTCGGGCCCGTTGAGGAAGGTGACGCCGTGGCCCCGGCCGCGGACCTTCACGGTGTGCCCGGTTGGTGAAAGAAAATTCTCGCCCGGTCCCAGTGTGATCGCCCCGGCGCCGAGCACGATCTCATCCGACATCGTGCCGGCGTGCACGACCGCCTGCGAGAAGTTCTCGAACTCCTCGGGTACGAGCAGCGGTCCTGAGTGCTCGACCACCGCGTACTGCACCTGCGATGCGGTCCCCATCGACCACTGGCCGAGCGTCGGCTCGATGAACGCGTAATCGTTGGTCGACGTGTTGCTGTTCCCGGAGAAGTTCGTGTACGTCACCGGCGTGCCGTCGGACCACTTCAGTTGCCCTTCCGTCGCCGCGTCGTTCAGTCCCAGGAACAGCTTCTGGTTCGACGCCGCCGCCAGCCGAGCCCGGATGAACTCGTTCTCCGCGGGGTCGGAGATCGACGCAAGGTCCCCGCCCCGCGCGACCGCAAACGAGCGCGCGGCCGTCCAGTTCGCCGCCTGCACGACGTAATACCGCGAGCCGTTCGCCGGGTTGTACTCCGGACCCAGCACGACCTGCCGAGCCGATGCGATCGTGCTCACGACGGCGGCGAACATCGCCCACACAAGAAAGCGGTTGTTCAGGTGCTGTATCACGTCCCGAATTCCTCCGTGCAAGTCGGGCAGCCTACCAAGGATTCCCCGTGCTCACAACGGGAATCCGGAGTCGGACCGCAAGGGCTGCTTCCGTGACGACATCCGCTTCCGGAGCATTCACACATCGGGCCGCGCACCAGCGCTCGGCCCCCGGGGAACCACCATGAAGCGAATCCTGCTCGCCACTGTTCTGTCGCTGATCGCCGGCTCAACCGCGTGCACGAGCACACGCCAGGACGGCGCCAGCCTCGCCGGGCCAACCGAGAACGGAGCCCGGCTGTACCGCGGCGTTGATCGTTACCACCGGCCGATCAAGACCAGCTCTCAGGAGGCCCAGCGCTGGTACGACCAGGGCATCCAGTTCCTCTACGCCTTCAACCACGACGAGGCCGTGCGCTCGTTCGAGGAGGCGGCGCGTCACGACCCCGCGTCGCCCATGCCCTGGTGGGGCATCGCCTACGCGCACGGCATCAACATCAACGATCCGGCGATGTCCGAGGACCGCTGGCGCCTCGCGACCGACGCGGCGGCCGAGGCTCGCCAGCGCCGCGCCAACGCCAGCCCCGCCGACCAGGCCCTGATCGACGCCATCGGCGCCCGCTACACCTACCCACCGCCCGCCGATCCCAAGCCGTACCACGAGGCATACACCGCCGCCATGCGACGGGCGTACGAGTCGTTCCCCGATGACCCCGACGTCGCGTCCTTGTACGCCGAGTCGATGATGGACCTTCAGCCGTGGGACTACTGGACCAAGGACGGCCAGCCCCGCGGGCAGATTCTCACGATCGTTGATGTCCTGGAGAAGACGCTCGCCCGGTACCCGGATCACCCCGGCGCCTGCCACTTCTACATCCACGCGGTGGAAGCTTCCCAGACGCCCGAGCGAGCCATCGCCGCGGCCGATCGGCTGCGTGACCGAGTGCCCGGCGCCGGGCACCTGGTGCACATGCCCTCGCACATCGACGTGCGCGTGGGCCAGTACGCCAAGGCCGCGGACGCCAACGCCCGGGCCACGCAAGTCGACCGCACCTACCTCGAGCAGCACCCGGAGGTCAACTACTACTACCTGTACGTCGCGCACAACCGCCACTTCCTGGCGTACGCCGCGATGATGGAGGCCAGGTACCAGACGGCGATCGCGGCCGCTCGCGATCTCCAGCACGCCATCCCCGACCCGATCCTCCGCAAGATGGCGCCGGCCATCGAGGGCCTCGTCGCCACCCACTACCACGTCATGATCCGCTTCGGCAAGTGGGAGGACATCCTCCGCGAGCCGCTGCCCCCCGACCACCTGCTCATGACCCGTGCCGTGCACTGGTACGCCCGGTCGATCGCGTACTCGGCCACCGGACGCACGTCGCTGGCCCGGGAGGAGATCGCCAAGTTCGACGAGGCCGCCGCCAAGATTCCGGCCGACTACATGCTCTTCAACAACAAGGTGAGCACGATCATGCCCATCGCCCGAGCCATGCTCGAGGGCGAGCTGGCCTTCCGCGAGGGCCGGTACGACGAGGCGTTCGAGTCGCTCCGCCAGGGCGCGGTGGCCGAGGATGCGCTCATCTACGACGAGCCGCCGGGCTGGATGATCCCCGTCCGCCACGCGTGGGGCGCGCTGCTCATGTCCGCGAAGCGCTACGACCAGGCCGAGCAGGTCTACCGCGAGGACCTGGTCCGCAACCGCGAGAACGGCTGGGGGCTGCTGGGCCTTCAGAACGCGCTCAACGCCCAGGGCAAGTGCGACGAAGCCGACACGCTCTCGCCGCGGATCGCTACGGCCTGGGCCCGGGCCGACGTCAAGCCCACCTCGTCGTGCATGTGCGAGCCGGGCCAGCTCGCGACCAGGTAGTCCTCGTCGCCCCGACACGAGCGATTCATCGAGGTCAGTGGCACGGCGTGATTCGTGCCACTGACCTCATCCGGTCCGCGATGAGGTCAGCGCGATTGGTATTACCGTGGCGACTTCGACCGAACCAGCACTGACCTCGCGTGGCGAGGTCAGTGGCACGGTGTTGTTTGTGCGACTCAACTCATCAGTTCGGCGGTGATGTCGGTGCAGGTGTTGCCGAAGCTGAACACTTGCCCTGGTGCCCGCATTCGGGACAGACCGACGGTATCGGTAGGCCGGCGAGGGAGTAGCCGCATGAATCACATATTCCCGGCGAGCGGAAGATCCGACGAACGGTCTTCCAGGCGCACATTGCGATCACGCATAACAGCCAGCCAAGCGACGCGTTCATCGCCAGAGCCATAGGCAACGGGATGACGGGGATCGCCGTCACACTCGTCGCCAGGTCAGGCAGGTTACGCGCTCGCGCGGCTCGTTCGGAAGCGGTGCCTGTAATGAACTCTGGGAGGGGAACCAGACCCGATGTGTAGTGCGATTCCCCAAAGTTCGGGACATGATAAATGCAGTGTGCACGCCACCCGTAGACGCAGCGGAACGGCAGACCGGCTGTAGAGACTTTGGTGGTCGAAGATATGCCGTTGACAAACCCGAGGCCGTACCACGCTGACTCGCTCCAATCATCGGCCGCGAGCATCATCTCCACCGATGCGAACGGCCAGCTTGGATCCGCATTCTCCAGTTCATAATTCGTCCGCCATGTTCCTACATGGCGCATCGCGCGCGTCGTCGGTGAGCCCTCCAGTTGGCCTGTTTGAGTCTGGTTTGCATCCCAGATCACGCCGCCGATGGCCGCGAGATACGACAAGCACGCCATCATCAACCAGATCGCGGCCCATCGGCAGATCACCGAGCCCACGCGATGTTGACGAGCAGGAACAACTGTCTTGCGACTTCGGCCCCCGCTACAAATCATGCCTCATGAGTGTACCGGGTTGAGCGAGTGATCGTTCCTGCCGCGGCACAGTGCATCGCACAGACCTCTCCGTAGAGTCCGCAAGATCAGTCGCACACAGTTCGTTGGACCTTACGCCGCGCCGGAGCGCTGGTAGGCCCGCACGCAGCGCTCGGCCGCCGTTTCCCACGTGAGCCGGTGCAGCTCGAACGTCCCGTGCTCGCGGAGCGTCTGGCTCAGCGGCGGGTGGCGGAGCACCGCGACGATCTTGTTGGCCATCTCGTCGATGTCCCAGAAGTCGACCTTGAGCACGTGCTGGAGGACCTCCGAGACGCCGCTGGTCTTGCTCACGATCACCGGGACGTCGTGGTGGATGGCCTCGAGCGCCGCGAGGCCGAACGGCTCGGAGACGCTGGGCATGACGTAGCAGTCGGCCATCTGGAAGACGCGCTCGACGTCCTTGCCGCGCAGGAACCCGGTGAACAGCACCTTGTGGCCGATCCCCATGCTCGCGGCGAGCTCGACCATCCGCAGCGCCATGTCGCCCGACCCGGCGACCACGAACTTGACGTTGGCGATCTTCTCGAGCACGCGCTTGGCGGCGGCGATGAAGTACTCCGGGCCCTTCTGCATGGTGATGCGGCCCAGGAACAGCACGATCTTGTCCTGCGAGTCGATCGCGGACCCTTCCTGCGGCTGCTGGCTCTCGCGCTCGATGCCGTTGTACACCACGTCCACCTTCGCCGGGTTCACCGCGTACCGACGGACGCAGATCGACTTGGTGAACATCGACACCGCGAGCACCCGGTCGGCGCCCTGCATCCCCGCTCGTTCGATGTCGTAGATCCGCTGGTTGACGTTGTTTCCCGAACGGTCGAATTCCGTCGAGTGCACGTGGACCAGCAGCGGCTTGCGCGACACCCTCGCCAGCGCCAGCCCCGCCGGGTACGTCAGCCAGTCGTGCGCGTGGATGACGTCGAACGCCTCGCTGCGAGCAAGGGCCACGACCAGCCGGGCGTACCGCTCGGAGTCGCCGATCAGGTCCGACCCGTAGCCCGGGCCGGCCATGCTCTGGCCCATCCCAAGCGCCATCGCCTCGCGGCGAAGATCCATCACGGCGGCCGGGCCGGCGGAAGCGCCGTGGCCGGGGCCGCCCGCCTCGGCGGGCGAAAGCCACTGCGGCAGCACCGTTCCATCCGAAAGCCGGATGAAGTTGGGCGTCGAGAAGGCCGGGTACGGGCTCGAGAAGGTCGCCGGGACGCCGATGAAGCGCGTGCGCTCGAACTGGGCCGCGGCAGGGTCACCATCGGGACCGTCCGGCGGGTCGTCGATCCCGGGCGATGACGGCTCGGGCGCATGGCTCCCGATCGCGGCGCCGGCGGTTGCTTCCGGCGTCCGGACGCGCCGCGGCGCGAAGAGCTGATCGGGGGTCAGCAGTTTGACGTGCGAGGCCTGCGACCGGTCGACCTGCTTGGGCAGGACGAAGGTCACCTCGTGCCCGAGCTTGTCGAGCGCGCGCGTCAGTCCGTAGCAGGCGACGCCCAGGCCACCGGCGATGAAGGGCGGGAACTCCCAACCGAGCATCAGGATCCGCATCGACGCCTCCGCAGACTCCCCGGCCGCAGACATGCCCGACGCTCACAGACCGCCATCGCCAGACTCCCTCGTCGTCTCACTCTTGGTCCTTGGACTGCATGTCGCCCAGGCGGCGGAAGCACGCTTCGTACCCGAGCAGGAACGTCACCGCCGTCTCGACCGCGGCCTGCTCGGACCGCCGGGCCGATTCGAGCGCGACGGGAATCTCCGTCCGGAACGTGAACAGCTTGTCGTCGGACCGGTAATGCTGAAAGCTCGTCGCCGGCCCGTCGTACCCCAGCTCGACTAGTTCTTCATCCACAAGTTCGTTCAGCTTGTCGCCGGTGTGCAGCAGATCGGTCTCGATCGACTCGCTCAGCCAGCGGTCGGCGGTCACGAGGACGACCCACAGCCGCCCCTGGTCCTGCTCGACGCGGTACTGCGCGGGGGCGGCCGACTCCTTGGCGTCGCACACCAGCCGGCCGTTCTCAACCCGGCAGGGCCCGAACAGCCCCGAGCGCTGACCGCGCTCCGCCAGCAGGCCAAGAAAATGGTTCAGGGTCGTTGGCGACGCAGTCATCGTCGTTTCCACGGCGAATTCCACCGGCAGTTCGGTCATCAATCGGGGTACTCACCCGCCCGGGCATGAGATGAGGTTTCGAGCGGGTCCAACCATAGGCACGAGCGGACCCGCCTCCCTGCCTCTCACCGGTCTTTCCTCCGCCCCACGCGCGACCTGCGCCATTCGGACGAGGTCGGTCAGATGGGCGGCTCGACCTTGCCCGGCGCGCCGAATACGCTTCCCTCCCGTGCCCCCCAAGGCACCCACCCGCCCAGGTGGCGAAATTGGCAGACGCACTACCTTGAGGTGGTAGCGCCGCAAGGCGTGGAGGTTCGAATCCTCTCCTGGGCATTGTCCGGTCCGTCGCGGCTTTTCTGTGGGAGAGACGCCGCTGCGTCGCCGCAACTCGATGGGCTCGCCGCCCACGGACCCGACCGCGGCGGTCATCGCCCGCCGCTCTCACTGCGTGAACACCTCCACACACACGAACAACGCCGGCGCGGTCGCCCGCGGTGTCGTTCCGCACAGGCTGGACGAATTGCCTGCACACTTCTCGGAGCACCCCAACGCATGAAACACACACTGGCCATCTCGTTCCTCGCGGGAATCACCCTTGCCGTCCAGGTCGCGGCCGTGGCCAAGGCCGAGACGCCGGCCGCGCCCGACACGCAGCTCATCCCCCGGGCCGTGCTCTTCGGCAACCCCGAGCGCGGCGGGGCCCAGCTCAGCCCCGACGGTCGCCAGATCGCCTTTGTCGCGCCCGTCAACGGCGTGCTCAACGTGTGGGTCGGGCCGACCAGCGATTTCACCAAGGCCACCCCGGTCACGCACGACACCAAGCGCGGGATCCGCCAGTTCTTCTGGTCGTACACCAACGAGCACATCCTGTACATCCAGGATGACGGCGGCGACGAGAACTGGCGCGTGTACAGCGTCGAGGTCAAGACCGCCAAGGCCACGGACCTCACCCCCTTCGACTCGATCCCCGGGCCCGACGGCAAGCCCATCATGCTGCCCTCGGGCAAGCCGCTGCGCCCGGCGGCGCAGATCACGGCGGTGAGCGAGAGCGACCCGGACCACATCATCCTGGGGCTCAACAACCGCAACCCGCAGTTCCACGACCTCTACAAGTGCAACATCCGCACCGGCGAACTCACCCGCGTGTACGAAAACAACCAGTGGGCGTCGATCGTCGTGGACGACCACTACAAGATGCGCCTGGCGACGCGCTTCCTGCCCGACGGCGGCATGGAGTACGTCCAGTTCACCGACGGAGACAAGACCCAGCCCTTCGAGAAGGTCGGGATGGAGGACTCGCTGACCACGGCGTTCTCGGGCTTCGACAAGGCGGGCACGACGCTCTACTACACCGACAGCCGCGGCCGAGACACCGGCGCGTTCTTCGCCCGCGACATGACCACCGGCAAGAACACCCTGCTGGCCGAGGACCCCCGCTGCGACGCCGGCGGCGTGCTCGCCGATCCGCGCACGGGCAAGGTGCAGGCGGTGAGCTTCAACTACCTTCGCAACGAGTGGGTCGTGCTCGATCCGTCGCTGCAGCCCGACTTTGACTACCTCAAGACCGTCCGCAAGGGCGAGTTCGTGGTGGCCTCGCGCACGGCCGACGACAAGCGCTGGATCGTGGCGTACACGCTCGACAACGGCCCGGTCTCCGTGTACCTGTACGACCGCCGCGTGGACGGCCAGCCGGGGTCGGCGACGTTCCTGTATACGAACCGCCCGGCGCTCGAGAAGCTGCCGCTGGCCCGGATGCACCCGCTGGAGATCAAGAGCCGCGACGGCCTGAACCTGGTGAGCTACCTGACGCTGCCGGTGGGGACGGACAAGGACGAGGATGCCCGGCCCGACAGGCCGCTGCCGATGGTGCTGTTCGTGCACGGCGGGCCGTGGGCGCGTGACGCGTGGGGGTACAACCCGTACGCCCAGTGGCTCTCCAACCGGGGCTACGCGGTGCTGCAGGTGAACTTCCGCGGGTCGACGGGGTTCGGCAAGAAGTTCCTCAACGCCGGCAACCTCGAGTGGGCCGGCAAGATGCACAACGACCTGCTCGACGCGGTGAAGTGGTCGGTGGATCAGAAGGTCGCGGACAAGTCGAAGGTCGCGATCATGGGCGGCAGCTACGGCGGGTACGCGACGCTGGTCGGCCTCACGTTCACGCCCGACGAGTTCGCCTGCGGCGTCGACATCGTCGGCCCGTCCAACATCGTGACGCTGCTCAACACCATCCCGCCGCACTGGCAGCCGATGGTCGAGCTGTTCAAGAAGCGCGTCGGGGATCACTCGACCGAGGAGGGGCGTGCGTTCCTCGAGGCCCGCTCCCCGCTCTCGAAGGTCGACCAGATCACCAAGCCCCTGCTGATCGGCCAGGGCGCCAACGACCCGCGCGTCAAGCAGTCCGAATCGGACCAGATCGTCTCCGCGATGGAGCAGCGGCAGATTCCGGTGACGTACGTGCTCTTCCCCGACGAGGGACACGGCTTCGCCAGGCCCGAGAACAGCACCGCCTTCAACGCCATCGCCGAGGGCTTCCTCTCCAAGCACCTGGGCGGGCGGTTTGAGCCCGCGGGCGACTCCATCGAAAAGTCGACCGCCCAGATCAAGGCCGGCCGGGAGCACCTGCCCGTTCTCAAGTAATCCCGCCCGGCTCCATCCCCTCGCGGAGGCGCCGCAGGCGGCGAAATTCCGAATTATTTCTTCGCACCCCGAGCCGGCGGCACCGACTCGGGGTGGTTTGCAATTGGACAAGGGCGCTGGTTTCGGCGAAGATATGCCAACCTCATGCGCACCGTCCCGTGGACATTCGCCGCTGTGGTGGCCGCGGCGCTCACGGCGGCCGCGCCGGCACTGCTGCTCAAGGCCCGTGACCCGATGGCCCACGCGGCCGTCGCGGTGTCTTGGCAGCCGGAATCGGCCCCGCCCGAAGCGCCCCCCGCCGCGCAGGAGCCGCCCGCCGACGAACAACCCGGCGATGACGCCGCTGCGCCGGGCGCGGGCGACCAGCGCGAGGCCCGGGTTGTCACCGCCAACGGCGACGTCTTCACCGGGCTGCTCGTCGAGCACAGCCAGGACCGCGTGGTCCTCAAGATCAACGGCATCACCGCGCCGTTCCCCGTCAAGGACATCACCAGTATCGAGACGCTCCCGCCCAACCGCGAGCGTTACGAGCAGTACCGCGCGGCCCTCGACCCGGCCGACGTGCGCGGCCGCATCAACCTGGTCAAGTGGCTGGTCTCCGTGGACATGCTCGACGAGGCCAAGATCGAAGCCGACCACGCGGTCAAGATCGATCCATCGGACGTCGCCGCCGCCGAGCAGCGCCTGCTGGTCGAGGGGCTCATCAACCTGCGCCGCAACGAGAAGGGCCCGTCGAGCAAGAGCCCGGGGAAACGGCCGCCCGCGAGTTCCAAGCCCAAGCTCCCGCCCTTCCCGCTCCTGACGCCCGACCAGGTCAACACGATCCGCGTCTACGAGATCAACCTCGCCGACCCGCCCCGCCTCCAGATCGACCGCGACACGGTCACGCAGCTCATCCAGCAGTACGCCGGCGATCCCCTGATCCCGGCCAACCGCGAAGCCCAGGACGCGCTCTACCGAAAGCGGCCCGAGCAGATCGTGGACCTCATGTTCAAGCTCCGGGCGCGGGACTTCTACCCGCGCGTCAAGGTCCTCCAGGACCCGGCCTCCATGCGGAAGTTCCGCGAGGACGTCCACCGCGGGTGGCTGTTGAACTACTGCGCGTCCAACGACTGCCACGGCGGGACGCAGGCCGGGCGCCTGTGGCTCAACAACCGGCCCTCCAATTCGGACGGCACCGTCTACACCAACTTCTACATCCTCGACCGCTTCCGCATCCGAGCCGAGCGCGGCGAACAGAAGGGCCAGCTCGTCCCCCTCATCGATTACGTCAACCCCGCCCAGTCCCCCCTGATCCAGCTCGCCCTGCCGCCCGCCGAGTCGCTCTTCCCCCACCCGACACCCCAGCGGCCGGGCAAGGCCCCCT
>JAJVHS010000039.1 GCA_022072615.1 Phycisphaerales bacterium | reverse complement strand
TCCGCCGCATCGACGGCGCCCGGTCGTGCGACGCGGTCGGCTGCGGACCGCAGAGCGGCGTGTCCAGCGTGCTGGCGATCAACGAGTACAACAAGCAGAACCCCTGCGGGCTCAAGTACGTCGACCGCCTCGTCGGCAACGTCGAGCTCGGGCGGATGAACCACTGGGTGGCGTTCTACGAGAACGTCCTCGAGTTCTCGATGTTCAAGCACTTCGACGACAAGGACATCGCCACCGAGTACTCCGCGCTGATGTCCAAGGTCATGGCCAGCGGCAACAACCTCATCAAGATGCCCATCAACGAACCGGCGCTGGGCAAGCGCAAGAGCCAGGTGCAGGAATACCTGGACTGGCACTGCAACACGCCCGGTGTGCAGCACCTGGCGCTCCGCACCGACGACGAGCTGCACTCGATCGCGGCCCTGCGGTCGCGCGGCGTCGACTTCCTCTCGCTCCCCGACGCGTACTACGAGAAGGTGTGGGACCGCGTCAACACGATGCTGACCGCCCACGGCCACCAGGCCGTCCGCGAGGACCACGAGGCCATCCGCAAGCTCGGCATCCTCGTCGATGCCGACGACGAGGGTTACCTGCTCCAGCTCTTCACCAAGCCGCTCCAGGACCGGCCCACGCTGTTCTTTGAGATCATCTGCCGCCGCGGTAGCCAGAGTTTCGGCAAGGGCAACTTCAAGGCGCTCTTCGAGGCGCTCGAGCTCGAGCAGGAACGGCGCGGGAACCTCTGAGCCGGTCCGATTCTCGGGCGGGTAATCGAGGTCATCACGGAGACGAACGCGAGCCGGCTCGGGAATTCCCGAGCCGGCGCCGCATTTAAGCCGGGCTTCATCTGCCGAGCGATATCGCTCAGGACGGTCAGCCTCTCGTGGAGAAGCCGGAGTCCTGCATGACGATCGCCCTGGCGGTTCGAAAAGGTGGCCGTGTCGTCATCGTGGCCGACTCGCTGGTGAACTTCGGCGGTCAGCGATTCCCGGTGGACAACTGCCGGTTCAGCAAGCTCTACCGCGTGGGCGACACGGTGATGGCGTGGGCCGGCTGGTCCCTGTACACCGAGCTCCTGGACGCCCACCTCGCTAAGTCCCCGCCGCCCCTGTTCCGGTCGGAGGCGGAGGTCTTCGACTTCTTTGTCGAATTCTGGCGCGTCATGAAGAAGGACTACACGCTGCTGGCGCGGCAGTCCGATCACCCCTTCGCCAGCCTCGACACCGTCTTCCTGCTCGTGAATCCCAGCGGCATCTTCCGCGTGTCCAGCGATCTCGATGTCACTCGCTTCGAGCAGTACATCGCGGTCGGCACGGGCGCGAAGTACGCGCTGGGAGCGCTCCGCGTGCTGTACGAGCAGCTCGCCGAGCCCGACGCCATCGCCCTGCGAGCAGCCCAGGTCGCGATCGACTTTGACGTCTACTGCGGCGGCGAGCTCGAGCTTACCGACGTCGGTATGCCGCCCAACCGAGCCAAGCAGCCGGTGATCCCGTCGCCCCTTCCGCCCGACAAGCGCTAGTCGCGCCCGTCACGAGGGCTTGAGCGGCATCGACCGGGCGCGGACCGTTCCGCCGACCGCGATCGCTCCCGCGATGAGCACCAGGTTCTTGATGATGTACTGGCCCTCCAGCGACGGCGCCCACGGCACGTGCACGAAGCACACGTCTGGCAGCAGCACCAGCGGCAGGAACGTCCCCGGCATCTGCAGCGCCAGCAGGAAGATCGACAGGCGGATCAACGGCCGCCACAGCATGCACACGCCGATGAGCACCTCCCAGTAGCCCAGCACGGGGAGGAACCAACTGGGATCAGCCCAGTACACGGTGCGCGCGACCAGGTCGTTCGCCGGGCTCGCTCCGAGGGGCTTGAGGGCCCCGAACCAGATGAAGACCACGGCGAGTGAGATCCGCAGGAAGAAGATGGCATGGGCCGCCATCCAGCGGGAGATCTGCTCGTCGATGCGGGTGACGTTCATCCGGTCCTCCTGCGAGCGGCCCCGACGGGACGGCCCGTCACGGGGGGCGAAAGGGTCAAGGCGTCGAGCGTGTCCAGGGAACGGACGGCTCGTCGGTGCGCGGCGCGATGCCTGGCCGAAACTTCCTTGCGCAGCGCGTGCAGCGCGGTCTGCTGGGACGGCGTCGCATTCCTCGAGACCTTCTCCAGCAGTTCACCGAGCACGACCAGGTCCTGGGCCCCGCCGAGCAGGTCCGCCAGGGTTTCGGCTCGTGCGGCAAGTCCGGACGCGGCCGGCATCGCGGGAGACACGAGAGCCGAGGTGTCCCGCAGGCACTTGATGGCGAGCCGGAGCTGGTGCAGGCGCTCGTTCGACCCCGCAACATCGTCCGTCGCGAGCCGGTCGATGCGTGCCCGGCAACGGCCAAGCGCCGCTCGGATCTGGCGCTGATCCAGCTCAACTCCCTTCGCCGCTCTCTGCAGCCGGCGGGGGATCTCGCGGGCCTTGTGCTGCCCGGCCTGCTCCCGCAGGCGCCGCTCGGCCTTCTTGCGGCGCTTTGCCAGCATGCTCCTGACGAGCTTCGTCGCCTCGGCCGAGAAGTCTCCTCGTGGCAGGTCCCGTTTGAGAATGTCGATCGCCACGTCGCAGTCGCGCACGCGCCCGGCTCTTTTGCGAACATCCCTGATCACGCCGGGCAGGTCGCTCGGCCGCCTGGCCCTGGGCAGCAGGTTGTCCACCAGGGCTTCAATCCGCCGGGACCCGGAACGAAGCTTGTGCACCTCGCGGGCCGGAGCCCGTTTCTTCGAGACGCGTTCGATCCTCTTCTTGAGATCCCCGGCGAGCGCCCGGGTCGCCTCTCCGAGGTCGAATGTCCCGGATGGGGGGAGTGGTTCTCCCATGACCCAACTCTATCGCCCCGGCGGACCGGCCTGTAGGATGGGCCCATGGTGCAGCCGTGGAGGTTTCAAGACCTGTGCGTGTCGCTTGAAGCGGCCGGCCTGCTCGTTCCGGTTGATGCGAGCGACGCGGCGGCGCTGGTCCTGCCCTCTCATCCCCTCGGCCGGGTCTTCGCCCGGGCAAGCTCGTGGCATCTGCATATCCGGGTCGGGAGGTTGAACGATCTGCCGCCGGGATGGATCCGCCACACTGGCGCCGCCGCAGTATTCGAGCGGCCGGAGTTTGTCGAGTACGAGGTGCCCGGCGCGGGTATCGCCGTCAGTTTCTCGACCGGGCGGATCGCCGCCGATGATCGAGACGGGGCGAGCTCGCCCCGGAAAACGCCGCGTCTGGATCACGTGGGCTTTGATTTCGACGCCGCCGCGGCGGGCCTGCTCGACGAGGCCCGAACGACCGCCGCCGCGATGGGTTGGCGCACGGTCGTGCAGGGCGGCCCGGGCAGAACCGTCCGCTGCTGCTTCGCCGAAGTGGCCGGGAAGGTGTGGCTGTATCCGGCAGGCGACCAACACGTGCCGCGCTTCGCGGTGGAACTGGCGTGCGGCGAGATCAGCCGTGATTGCCCGGACATGGGAGACGACCTGCGCCCCGAGTGGCCGGGGACGGCCGATCAGGCGGGGTGCTGCGGCGGAGGCTGACCGGGAGGCGACTCCCGGAGCCATCGCTTGGTACGAATAGCACCACGGCGCGACTTGAGGTAGGCTGGTGCACGGTCCGCAAGCACCGCACGCGAGTTGCGTGCTCGGCCGAGCAGGCAGTTCGCGAGCAAATTCCCCGGGAGTTCATATGGAGTTCCTCACCGAGCTGTGGCTTCCGATCCTGCTGTCGGCGGTGGCCGTCTTCATCGCCTCGTCGGTGATCTGGATGGCGACGCCGCTGCACAAGAAGGATTACTCGAATCCTCCCGACCAGGACGGCATCCTTGACGTGCTCCGGCGCACCCCGTTCCAGCCGGGCCTGTACTTCCTGCCGTGGGCGGCCGACTGCCGGTCGGGGATGAAGGATCCCGAGTTCCAAGCGAAACTGAAGGCGGGCCCGTGGGCTCAGCTCATCATCCCGCCCGGGGCGCCGAACTTCGGCAGGTCGCTCGTGCAGTGGTTCATCAACTCGCTGGTGGTTTCGGCGCTCATCGCGTATGTCGCGGCCGTGGCCCTGCCGATGGGCGCGGCCGCCCCGGAGTACATGCGGGTGTTCCGCCTGGTCGGCTCGGCGGCGTTTCTCGCGCACGCCGGGATGGCAGCGCACGACACCATGTGGAAGGGCCTGGGCTGGCGGTTCACGCTGACCAAACTGTTCGACGGCCTGGTCTACGCGCTGCTCACGGCGGGTGTCTTCGCGTGGCTTTGGCCGCGGGAAGGCGTGCTTCCGCTCACCTGAGCGGACCTACGCGATCCGGTTCGGCGGCTCCCTGCCGGCGATGATGGCCGCGGCGTTCTCGCACACCATCTCGGTCATGAGACGGCGGTACTTGTCCTCCGCGCTGCCGATGTGGGGTGTGAGTGTGCAGTTGGTCAGGCCGATCAGACCGGGGTGAACCCGCGGCTCGTCCTCGAACACGTCCAGCCCGGCCCCGAAAATCCGCCGATCCTGGAGGGCCGCGGCCAAAGCCGCCTCATCCACCACCGGCCCGCGGGACGTGTTCACCAGGATCGCCGTCGGCTTCATCAGCGCGATGGCCCGGGCATCGATCAGGTGCCGGGTCTGGGGGGTCAGGGGCGTGTGGATGCTGATGACGTCCGCCTCGCGGAGCCCCTCCTCGAGCGTCACCCGCCGACCCGCCAGCGGGGCCAGTTCGAAATCCACGTGCCTCGACCGGGCCGTGTACATCACCCGCATGCCCCAGCCGATCGACCGCAGCGCCGTCGCGTACCCGATCCGACCCGCGCCGACGATCAGAAGGTTCCGACCCGTCAGGTCGGCCCCCAGAAACTCAGAGATTCCCAGTGGTCCCCGGGCCGGATACTCCGGTGACCGAGCGAAGCGGTCGGCCTCGATCAGCCGCCGAGCCACCGCCAGGATCAGCGTCCAGGCCAGGTCCGCCGTTCCCTCGGTCACCGCGTGTGGGGTGTTGGTGACGATCACACCGCGGTCCCGGCAGGCGGCAAGGTCGATGTTGTCGAACCCCACCGCGAAGTTGCAAATCCCTTTCAATGAAGGACCTGCGGCGTCCAGGAACGCCCGGTCCACGCGGTCGGAGAACATGGTCACGACGACGCTGGCGCCCCGGATCGCGGCCTTGAGTTCATCGGCCGAGGGCTTCTGGTCGCCCATCACGCGAACCGTTGCGCCCGTCACGGCGACCTCGCCGGGCACGCTCCTAGTGACCACGACAACCGCCTCGCCGGCCCGTTTGTGCTGCTGGAGATCCATGCTCCGAGCGTAGGCAGCTCAAAAACCGCTCAAAAATGCGAGAGTTTCATCCGGCGGCGCGTGATTCTCCGATGAAACCCGCGGAAAATGAAGCGCGAGCGAGTCGGGGGCGGCCGGCGGAGACCGGACCGCACAACAACCCCGGCCACGCACACCTCGCTCCGCACGGACGACTCGGAGAAACGAAGATGGCCAAGACCAAAGCAAAGGCAGCCCCCAAAGCCCCCAAGATCACGGCCGCCAACAAGCGCCGCTCGAAGGGTGAGATCTTCTCCACCATCGCGGAGCACGTCGGCGTGACCCGCAAGCAGGTGGCGCAGGTCTTCGACGTCATGGGCACCATGATCGGCGCCGACCTCGCCAAGGGCACCGGCGAGTTCGCCGTCCCCGGCCTGATGCGCATCAAGGCCATCAAGAAGCCCGCCACCAAGGCCACCACCAAGCCCAACCCCTTCAAGCCGGGCGAGATGATGACCGTCAAGGCCAAGCCGGCCCGCACGCTCGTCAAGATCCGCCCCCTCAAGGGCCTGAAGGAAATGGTCTGACGACCGCCGCTCGTGGTCACTGAATTCCAGCGCCGTCCGAAAGGACGGCGTTGTGTTTAATCGTCCGCGGCTCGGCGTCGGGAGCAATCGCCCGCGCCGCAGGGAACCGCCTTGCCACTCAGGCGTCCGATCCTCCCGTGCGGAAAGGCACGCGCTCATTGCGTGCGAGCCAGGGGAGTTCTCTAACGTGACACCCATCTCTCGGCGCCGCGCGGTCGGGCTTTCCGTCCAGACCGGTCTTGTTGCCATCGTCGGTCATTCCGCCGCCGCTTCGCGTGGTCAACCCGTCGCAACGCCGCCGCCCACTGCACCGGCAACCCCGGCCGCCGCCCCGGTCTATTCCACCGGCTCGGCCGTGCCCTGGGATGGCTTTCCGCGGCAGAATCTCGACTGGGTCCGCGAAGTCGTCGGTGCCTCGCACGGCAACGAGGCGAAGGTTCGCGAGCTTGTCACCGATCACCCCGCCCTCGCCAACGCCGTCTGGGACTGGGGCTTCGGTGATTGGGAGACCGCGCTGGGGGCCGCCGCGCACACCGGCCGGCGATCGATCGCCGAGTTCCTGATCTCCAAGGGGGCTCGGGTCGACCTGTTCGCCGCCGCCATGCTCGGTTACCTCGATGTCATCAAGGGTCTGGTCGAAGCCTCGCCGGGCATCCAGAAGACCCGCGGCCCGCACGGGATCCACCTGCTCGCGCACGCCAAGGCCGGCGGAGACCAGGCGGCGAAGGTGGTCGAGTACCTCGAATCCGTCGGCGGTGCGGGCGACCCGATCCCGACCCAGCCCATCACGCCCGAGGAGCGCGGCAAGTACACCGGTCAGTACGCCTACGGGCCAGGCCCGACCGACCGTTTCAACGTGCTGGTCGAGAAGGACGCGCTGTGGATCGAACGCCCGGGCCACACGAAGCGCGGCCTGAACCACGTCGGCAACGACGAGTTCTTCCCCGCCGGGTCGGCCGCGGTGCGCATCCGCTTCGATCTCGCGAGCGCGGTGAGGACACTGACGGTCGTCGACGGGTCGATGAGCATCGCCGCGAAGGCCCTGTGAAGCGCAGCGCGGGCCGTTACGGCAGGGCGTAGAACCCGCCGCCCATGTCCTTGATCTGCCCCTTCCGAGCCAGTTCCTCCCACACGGCTCGGGGGAACTGGTTGGGCGGGATGATGCCCATCACGTCGGATTTCTTGCCCGACGTGAGCGGCTTTCCGGCCCCGAGCTTGGATTCCTGGTCGAGCTTGGTGAGCTTGAGGCGCTTCTTGAAAGCGCCCAGTGCCCGCTTGAGTTCGTCTTCCGGAATGGCATTTGGCGCCGGCGTCGAATCTGTCATGCTCAACGGTAGCGAGCACACCGACGCCGCTGCTCAACACCTCGATACCGGGTTGCCCTGATGGCCTCGGTGCCTTGATGCCTCGATGCCTTCCCTTACAGCTCCCCGATCCCCGTCATCGTCTTGAAGGCCCGTCCCTCACGGATCACCTGCCGCAACTGCGTGAGCCGCTGGCCCGCGGGCTTCAGCGTCCCGTTGGCCGCAAAGAGCCCGCCGTACTTCATCTCCGGCGATCCGGGCGAGTCCACCAGCTCCTGCCAGCACACGCTCGTCACGTACGGCTTGGAGAGGCACACCTGCGCGACCCGAGCAAGGAAATCCGCCTGGGCCGCTTCTCCCCAGGGCTTGCGCCAGTACCCGCCGTCGGGCGTGTGCAGCGTCGGGCTGTTGGGGAAGGGCGGCGCCTCGGTCGGCGGCATCGGGGCCGCGGGGACGGGCGCGCTGGGCGCTCCCAGCGCCGTGATCGCGATCGGCTTCTCGAGCGCCGCGTACCGATCCAGGAGGGCGCTGAGCGTCATGAGGTCGCGTACCGACTGGCCCGATACGGGCTGGCCGAACTGGAGCCGAAGCCCCATCGCGTCGATGTGCATCCCGACCTGCCCGATCGCATCGGCGAACAGCAAGGGCGGCACCGACCGGCGGTTGATCGCGTGGTATTCACCGAACGGCTGGGCGATCTCGACCTGCACCTTGCCCGCAGGGTGCAGCTTGCGCACGAGCATCACGCACAGCCGCGTCAGGTCGATGATCTGGTCAAAGCCGAGCTTGAAGTTGGTGTTGACGTTGAGGCCCGACACGATCGTCCACCGCGCCACGGTCCGGCGGTAGCGGGTCACCACCGCCTGGACGTGCTCGAACACCAGCTCGCGCAGCGTGTCGTAGTCGTTCTCCCAGATGTACAGCCACTCGGGGATGCAGCCCGCCCGCAGGTCGATCACCGGCCCCGCCCACACCGGCAGCCGAGCCTGCCGCACCGCCCACTCGATCCAGCGGTCGGTGCCCGCGAAGGAGTACTTGCCCTCCTGCGGCTCGAGGTCCTTCCAGCGCATGGGCATGCACACAAAGTCGCACGCCGCCGCCACCACGCGCTGCAGGGGCTCGGCAAAGTGCAGCGGGCTCACCGAGCATCCCACCAGCGGCGTGCCCGCGACCACCGCCATGCCCGACCCCGGCACGATCGCCGGCGCGAGCGGCTTGGGCGGCTCCTGCGTGATCGCCGCCACCCTCGCCACGGCCGTGCTGTACGTCTGCCCGCTGATCCGCCCGACCATCGAGCGCTCGGAGTTCACGAGCGCGAGCCGCTCCCCCGCGTCGATCGCGATCGCGAGCGCCGAATGCGCCAGGCGATCGGCCTCGCTCGAGAAGCCGTGATGGGCCGTCGACGTGTGAGCGCCAGGGCCAGCCCGCTGAGCCACCAGCGCCGCCGTGAACGCCTGCCGGGCCCGCTCAAAGTCGACCATGATCGGGTCGTCCGCCGGCAGGTCAAAGAGCGACCAGTCCTCGAGCTTGTTGAGGAACAGCATAATCTGATGCCGAGCAAGCTCGAGCATCAGGAGGTACGGCGCGGCCCGCTCGGGGAGCAGGCAGGTCTTGACCGTCAGCACGCCCAGCGTGCTCGCGGCCCCCTGGTTCCCGCTGGCCGTGGCTCCGGCCGCCGGTGCCATGATCGGGATCTGGATGCACAGGCCCGCCGCTTCCGACCCGTGCTTTTCGCAGACGAGCAGGCCGTCCTCAGACCGGACGTTCCCGGGGATGGGGAGGTCGTCGGGCCCGAACAGGTGCGCGTGACGCGTGGACCAGCCGGCCGCATCGCCCGCGGGCTGGCCCGGCGAGCCTTCGGTCTGTCCGGCGGGAGTGTCAAAGACGGCGAAGCTGAGCATCCGGCCGACAAACCTCCAGCGCCCGTGAACCGGGCAGGGCCCGAAGGGGCAAGACCGACAGTGTAGAAGCGACAGGGGCACCCTGGCGTGCCGTTGCCCGGCCTTGACCCCGTCCGGGCGTATGGTTGCGTATGAACGCCAGCACCGCCCCCGGATCGGTCATGAACACCGACTTGAACCTCCCCGGACGGCGGAGCGGCAAGGTCCGTGACATCTACACCCTTCCGTCAGGCGGCGGCGGGTCCGACCGGCTGCTGATCGTTGCGACCGACCGCATTTCAGCATTCGATGTCATCATGCCGACGCCGATCCCCGGCAAGGGCCGCATCCTCACCCAGCTCGCGGTCTTCTGGCTCAACTTCATCCAGTCGCGCGGGCTGGCGCGGACCCATCTGCTCGGAACCAGCGTGTCCGATGTCCCCGAGTCGGCCTTCACCGGCTCGACGAAGCGGTCCGATCTTGACGGCCGCGTGATGCTCGCTCGGCGCTGCCGGGTGGTGCCCATCGAGTGCGTCGTGCGTGGGTATCTGGAAGGATCCGGCTGGAAGGAGTACCAGCAGACGGGGTCGGTGTGCGGCGTCAAGCTTCCGCCCGGCCTGCGGCAGTGCGACCGCTTGCCCGAGCCGATCTTCACCCCGGCGACCAAAGAGGAGATGGGCAAGCACGACGAGAACATCTCGTTCGACCGAGCCTGCGAGGTCGTCGGCCGGCCGCTCATGGAAACATTGCGTCAGCGGTCGCTCGCGATCTACTCGGCGGCGGCGGAGTATGCCCGGGCTCGCGGCGTGATCATCGCGGACACCAAGTTCGAGTTCGGCACGGCGGTCGACGATCCCGCAGACCAGGGCGACCCGATCGTCATCGACGAAGTGCTGACTCCCGACAGCTCGCGCTTCTGGCCCGCCGATTCGTACGCGCCCGGCGGCCCGCAGAAGAGCTACGACAAGCAGTTCCTGCGGGAGTACCTCGAGACGCTGGTCGCGAGCGGGAAGTGGAACAAGCAGGCGCCCGGGCCGGAGCTTCCGCCCGACATCGTGAAGGCGACGCTCGGCAAGTACCAGCAGGCTCGCGACAGCCTCGTCGCCTGACGATCGTTCCACCGCGGGAGCTAGACCGCGGCCTCGTCCATGCCGACCGAAGTGCCTCGGCGGCCGCCGGCCGGGAAGTCCTTCTCGTTGGTACTTGAAGCCCCCAGGCGCGCAAGCTGCTGATCGATCATCGCGGGCAGGTCGTTGAGCAGGCGTCGAGCAGCGTCAAGCCGAGCGTCCAGCGCCGCGGCCGACTCCTGCATGTTCTCAACCGCCCGGGCCGCGTGCTCGCGGATGACCTTCTGCGCTTCCTGCCCCGCGTCGAGCGTGGCACGACCCACCTCGACCAGTTGCGCCGCGATCCGGGCCCCCGCCACCGAGACCTGCTCGGCCGCCGCGGAGGCCGCGTTTTCGACCTTCGCCTCGCACTGACGATCGGCGTCTTCCCGGGCTCGTTCGACCGACTGCGAGGCGGAGGCCGTGATGTGCTCGGACTGGTCCCGCAGCTCGTCGAGGCGGATCGCCGCGCGGTCGAGAATCTCCCGCGCGTGAAGCTCGGTCGCGCCGCACTGTTCCTGCGCCCGTCGTGCCACCGTGTCGGCGTGGCGGGAGATGGTCTCCACCAGCCCGGCGAGCTTGATGTCGGCCTCGTTGCGCGCCTCGTCCAGCTTCTGCCGAGCGTCGGCGACGTCCCGCAAGGCACGCCCCGCAAGCTCCGCAGCCGCGCGGTCCGCCTGCCGGATGGGATCGGCGAGCCGCTCGGCGGCCGCGTCCACCTGCGTCCGCAGCATGTGCTGGAAAGTTTCGAGCTCCGCGGCAAGCCTGGTCCGGGCTGCGTCCGCCTGGTTGGCGGCGTCGATCGTCTGGCCCACCAGCCGCTCGCGCCGCGCTTCGAGATCATCGATCACGCGGCCCGCGGCGGCTCGGAGGTCTTCACTGTGCCGCGCGTTGAGTTCCTCGAGCCGCCTGCCATACTCGGCCAGCCGTGTTTCGATGATCCTGGACAGGGAGGATTCAAGCTGGTCGGCCAGCGCCGACCGGTCGATGGCGAGCTGGACGACCTGTTCGGCCTTGGCGACTCGCTGATCCAGCGCCGGGGCGACCTTCAGCGCCGCTTCGAGCCGAACCTGGAGCTGCCTGGTCGCTTCACGGAGCGAATCACCCAGGACCCGCACCTCTGCCGCCGCCCCGCGCAGCGAATCCCCCTTGGCCGCCGCGTCCCGGACGAGCTGCTTGAGCAGCCCGGCGAGCTCTTCGAATCCCCGCCGATCGACCACCCGCGGGGTGATGAACAGATCGTCCAGCAGGTGCTCGACGTCGAGCGGATCGGCGACCTTGGAAGGCCGCGCATCGGTGGTCGTTGTCGCCTTGACGGCCGCCGAGGCCCCAGTCGCGGTCGCGGTCATCGAAGCAAGCTCCCACCCGGCGTCCTGCGCGCGGGGCTTGTGGATCCCGGGGCCGCGCAACCTCCTGTCGCGCTGTCAGGCCCTCGAAGAGAAGTCTCCCAGATCATCGGGTTTTCGGTCAAGGCGCAATGAATGCGCCAAAGTTCGACCGCCTTGCGCGTCGTCCGGAGCGTCTAAACTTGGCTGGTGGACCAATCCAAATCCCAAACACCCGGTTCGACCAGGTCTCCGGGTCCCAGACCGCGGCTTGCCCGGTTGCAGCGCGTGCTCGCCGACGCGGGGGTCGCCGCCCGTCGGGCCTGCGAGAAGCTCATCGAGGAGGGCCGCGTCGAGGTCAACGGCGAAGTGGTCCAGACGATTCCGGCGTTTGTCGATCCGCGCAAGGACCGGATCACGGTCGATGGCAAGCCGATCGGTCGTCCCATCGGCGAGGGCGGGCGGCGGATGTACATCCTCCTTAATAAGCCCGAGCGCGTGCTGACGACGTCGGCGGATGAACCCGGGCTTGAGCGCACAACGGTGGCCGATCTGGTCGATCACCCGTCAAAGCCCCGGCTGTTCCCGGTCGGCCGACTGGGGTGGGATGAAACCGGCCTCGTCCTGCTCACCAATGACGGAGAGCTGGCGAACCGCCTTTCGCATCCCCGCTACGGCATCCCCAAGACCTACCTGGCCGTGGTCAAGGGAGATGTCGCCGACCAGGATCTCCAGCGGCTGGGCAAGCAGATGTTCAAGCTCCAGCGGCTCGCGTCCCGGCGGGAGGGACGCGCTCGGGGCGCGCACGTGGAGATGTCCGTCTTCAAACGCGAGCCGGGGAAAACCACGCTCAAGGTCGTGATGCGTGAAGGAAAGAACCGCTTCGTCGCCGACGTGCTGCGGTCGGCGGGGTTCCCCGTCCGCAAGGTCGCCGCGGTTGCGATCGGGCCGCTCCAGCTCCGCGGGCTGACCGTCGGCTCGTGGCGCGAGCTGGGGCGCGACGAAGTTAAGGCCCTGCGTAACGCTTGCCGGGAGTCGCCGGCCGGTGGGACTGCGACGCGGCGCGACCGGCCTGCGCACGCGACCCGCCGTGAACAGCCGACCCGCCGTGAACAGCCGACCCGCCGCGAGCGGCCGACCGGACGCGAGCAGCCTTCTCGTGGAGAATTCCGCCGCGGACCCGGCTCGACGCGGCGGCCGAGCGGCCGGCCTTCCCGGCCAAGGCGGCAGATTCCATGATCGCCAAACGTGCCAGTCGAAGCTCAACGCCCCGCGAAGCGCCCGCCGGCATCATCAGCCGTTTCGTGCACTCGGTGGACCGGTCGGAGAACGGGCGCGGCCGCCCGGGCATCATGTCCCGCGAGGTCGCAGGACAGCTGCTCTCTCCATCGGGATGGACGGTTCTGACGCAGCAGCTCCCCGCGCTGTCGGCGGCGCTCGCGTACCGGACCATTTTCAGTCTCGTGCCGGTGCTCGTCATCGGCCTGATGGTCATCGGCGCGTACGCGGAGGAGAAGGAGATCTCCAACGCGCTGACGCGGGTCATCCAGTTCGCCGGGCTCGACCAGGTGGCGGTGGATGCGCAGTCGGTCGAGCAGTCGCCGGTCGATCCCGACCAGGATGCAGCCCCGGCACCGGCGGCAGAACCCGGGGATGAGCCGGACCGCGCCGCCGTCGGCAGCCAGCGGCTCGACGAGTGGATCGCGAGCCTGGTCAAGCAGGTGCGGTCGATCCCGTTCCGGACGATCGGGTTCATCGGTCTTGCGGCCCTGATCTATGCGGCGATGTCGATGCTGGTCGAGATCGAACGGGCGTTCAACCAGATCTACCGAGTGCCATCGGGCCGTTCGTGGTGGAGCCGCATCACGCGGTACTGGACGCTGCTGACGCTCGGCAGCATCGGGCTTTTCGCGACGTTCTACGCCACCGACCGCTTCATGTCGCGGTTCGACCGGCCCGAGCCGCCGCCGCAGTCGATCAACGAGGTGCTCACGGAGGCCACCGGCACGCCGCCCGAACCCGGGGTCGCCCAGAGCCAGGCGCTCACCCAGGCGACGAGGCAGCCGGCGCAGCCGTCGTCGGCGCGGCCCGCCCCTCCCGCCGAGACGAAGGCGGCTGACGGCAGGGTCTTCTCGATCAAGGCCGTTCTCGGCTACGCCGTGACGGTGCTGATCTCGACGGGTTTCCTGATGGTGATCTACAGCGTGGTCCCCAACGCCCGGGTGCGGCCGATGTCGGCGCTCAGCGGCGCGTTCGTCGCGGCCCTGTTGTGGGAGGCCGCCAAGTGGGCGTTTGCGTTCTACGTCAAGAGCGCCGGCTACACGAAGCTTTATGGCGCCCTCGCGCTGCTGCCCCTGTTCCTGCTGTGGATCTACGTCGCGTGGATGATCGTGCTGCTGGGCCTGTTCATCAGTTACACCATCCAGTCCCGCGGCGTTCGCCCGGTGACGGTGCTCAGCGACGGCCGCACGTCGATCGTCGATCCGGCGTCCATTCTCCTGGTCGCGGGCGCGATCGCCCGGGCCTTCGGGTCGGGCCGGTCGATCACCGAGGCGGAGATCGCCAAGACCACGGGTCTCGAGCAGGCGGTCGTGGTGTCGATGGTGGAGGCGATGGTGGCACGCGGGCTGGTGCACCGCATCGCCACCGGCGATGACGAGGACCGCTTCTCGCTTGCCAGGCCGCCGGAGGCCATCGAGGCCGCCGAGTGCCTGGCCGTCGCGGCCGACCTGGTCGAGCCGTCGACCGAACGCAGCTCCGCACCGGGCACCGACGTCTCCCTCATGTCGGCGGTTCAGCCGCTGCAGGAGGCTCGTGTCCGGGCCGCCAAGGGCCGGACGCTGGCCGAGTTCGTCGGGAAGTCCGGTCGCGGCGATCAAGCGGTCGCCGGCCCGGCTTCGCCGCCCGCCGCCGATCTTCCCGGCGCCGATCTGCCGCTCCGCCCGACTCCGGTGGAACCTGCCTGACAGGGGCGCGGGCCTACGATCAACCGGCGCTCGCGGGTGGCGAGCACGATCGAACTGACCGGCCCGGTCCCCGGGCCTCTGGGTGACGCCGATGGGTCTTGAAGCCGCACTTTCGACCGATTTCTACGCCACGACGCAGCTGCGCAAGCTGATCAACTGGTGCCGCAAATCCTCCGTCTGGCCGATGCCGTTTGCGACCGCGTGCTGCGGCATCGAGCTGATGGCCACGGCGTCCAGCCGCTACGACATGGCTCGCTTCGGCATGGAGCGCATGTCCTTCAGCCCGCGCCAGGCGGACCTGCTGATCGTCGCCGGGCGCGTCGCCATCAAGACCATGCCCGTGCTCCAACGCATCTACGAGCAGATGACCGAGCCCAAGTGGGTGCTGAGCATGGGCGCGTGCGCCTCCACCGGCGGCGTGTTCGATACCTACGCCGTCGTCCAGGGCATCGACCAGTTCATCCCCGTGGACGTGTACGTCCCCGGTTGCCCGCCCCGGCCCGAGCAGCTCATCGAGGGCATCATGGCGATCCACCGGATCATCGAGCGCGACGGCCTCCCGCCCGCGGGCGGCAAGCGCGCCCCTCTGGGCCTGGTGATCGAACCGTCGCACGTCGTGCGCCCGCAGCCGGTGCCGCTGACCATTTCCTGACTCTCTCCAGTCCGAGCATGGACCTGCCCGCACTGCCACCGCGTGATCCGACGGGCCATAAGGGCACCTTCGGCACCGTCGCGGTCGTCGGCGGCTGCGCGGTCCAGCGAGAGGGGGCCGCCCGGATGTTGGGGGCGCCGCTCCTGGCCGGTCGCGGTGCGCTGCGTTCGGGCGCGGGGCTGGTTCGAATCCTCATGCCCGAACCGCTGCTGAACGCGTCGCTGGCGGCGTTCCCCTGGGCGACGGGCGTGGCCCTGCCGGTCGACGCCGAGGGCGAGATCATCGGTCATGAAGCCGCGGCGGAGCTCGACCGCCAGCTCGCCTCCGCCACGGCGCTGGTCATCGGTCCGGGCCTGGGGTCCGTCGATTCCGCATCGCCGCCGAGCGAACCGGTCGACGTCATCCGCGACGCGGCCGACCGTGGTCGCCGCCACCTGGCGGGCGGACCATCGGCGATGGTGCTCCGCGCCGCGTCCCAGGAAGACGTTCCCGTCGTCCTTGATGCGGATGGGTTGAACCTGCTCGCGGCGATCCCCGAGTTCTGGCGCGAGATCCGCGGCCGCGTGATCATCACGCCGCACCCGGGCGAGTACCGGCGACTCGCCGCGGCGCTGGGCATCAATGCCGATCCCGTGGAACCGGCGGCACGCCCGGGCGCCGCCGAGCAGATGGCCCAGCGGCTCGGTGTGATCGTCGTGCTCAAGGGCGCGGGGACCGTCGTCAGCGACGGTCATCGGACGTGGGTCTGCTCGCGCGGCCACGCGTGCATGGCGACGGGCGGGACCGGCGACGTGCTGTCGGGCATCATCGGCGGTCTTGTTGCGCAGTTCGGGCCTTCGGGCGAGGATGCGGCGAAGGCGGCGATGCTCGCGGCGGTCCCCGAGAAGTACCGCAAGGCGATGGAGTCGCTCTCGGCCAAGGTGCAGGCGGGCAAGAAAGCGACAGCCAGAAACACGCTGGACCTGTTCGACGCCGCGCGGCTCGGCGTCGAGATCCATGCACGGGCCGGTGAAGCATGGGCCAGCAGGCACGGCCAGGCCGGTCTGCTCGCGACCGAGCTTACCGACGAGGTGCCCGGCGTGATGGATGCGATGCGGTAGATGAAGGCATCGAGGCATCGAGGCATCAAGGCATCAAGGCATCAAGGCATCAAGGCATCAAGGCAGATTGCCTGCTCCTACCCTTGGCTCGCATGTGCCCGGCCATTCAACCTCCCAACGGAACACGCGATCTGTACCCGATCGAGGCGGCTCGTCGCCGGTTCATCACCGAGGCGTGGCGGCGAGTGTCGATCAACCACGGGTTCGAGGAGATCGACGGGCCGACGTTCGAGCACCTGGAGCTCTACACCGTCAAGTCCGGCGAGGGCATCGTCTCCGAGCTGTTCAGCTTCCGGCGCGAGGGCGGTGAGAAAGATTTCGCGCTGCGCCCCGAGTTCACGCCCACGCTGGCTCGGATGTACGCGGCGAGGGCCGGCAGCCTGCCCAAGCCGACCAAGTGGTTCACGTGCGGCCCGTTCTTCCGAGCAGAGCGTCCCCAGCGCGGAAGGCTGCGGGAGTTTCTGCAGTGGAACTGTGATGTGATCGGGGGAGCATCTACTCACGACCTCGTCCAAGCAGATGCAGAAGCAATTGCTTGCTGTGTCGAGCTACTCAGAGAGCTCGGATTGACGCCTGCCGATGTTCGTGTGAAAATCGGGCATCGAGAAATCATCACGGCGATCCTTTGGTCAGCCGGGCTTTCGCGTGCTCGAACGCAGGAGGCGCTGCAGCTTCTCGACAGACGACCGAAAATCGAAAAAGGCGAATTCCACAAGCAGAGCATTCTGCTTGGCTTGGATCCAGATCGCTTTGATGAGCTAACGGCGCAGGTACAAAGCGTTTGTGGGCGGGAGCTGGAGGCTCGGGTCAACCCCGAAACGCACATTCACCTTCCCAACGGTGAGTCGGATGTCACGGTACCGATCGAGATACTTGACGATTTCAAACGGCACCTCGACGCGGCCGGTGTATCGAACTGGTGTCAGTTTGACCTCTCGATTGCTCGCGGTCTCGCGTACTACACCGGCATGGTGTTCGAAGTGATCGTCGACGGTGAACGAGCCGTTGCCGGCGGCGGCCGCTACGACAACCTCATCGAGCTGTTCGGCGGCCCGTCAACGCCCGCGGTCGGGTTTGGCATGGGCGACGTCGTGCTCTCGCTCGTGCTCCAGGACAAGGGCCTGATGCCGACCGACGCGGAACTCCTGGAGATCGCGGGCCAGCGGCCGGACGTGTTCGTGATCTCCAACGGCACGCCGGAGGCGGACGCCAAGCTCGGGTCGGTCGTGGCCGAGCTGCGCCGCAGCACGGGCAGGCAGTCGCACGGCCTGCACGTCCGCCGGTCGTACAAGGCGACCAGGAACGTCGGCAAGCTGCTGCGCGAGGCGTCGGACATCCGGGCTCGCTTTGCGGTCATCCTGGAATCCGGGACGGAAGCGACGATCAAGAACCTGGAAACCGGCGAGCAGGATCAGGCAAGAACCCCGGTGGCAAGCCTCGGCGAACAGATCCGCCGCCGCCGCGGCAACTGACCCCGTTTCCCGGGCTCATTCCCGTGCTTTTGAGGGCTGTTGCGGACTGTTCGCGGCGCTGCGACCGGGGTACTTTTCACCGTGGCCGACGCTCCCGCTTCCACCGAATCTCGCGTGGTACTGCCTCCCTCCGAGCAGTTCGTCCACCTCCACCTGCACACCGAGTACTCGCTGCTCGACGGCGGCAACCGCATCGACAAGCTGATAGCACGGGTGGCGGAGCTGGGGATGACGGCGGTGGGGGTGACCGACCACGGCAACCTCTTCGGCGCGGTCGCGTTCTACCAGCAGTGCAAGGAAAAGGGGATCAAGCCGATCCTGGGCGTCGAGGCGTACGTCACGCCGCCGGGCAAGCCCCGCACCGACCGCACCTACACGGGCGGCGGCGAGGGCGGCTACCACCTCGTGCTGCTGTGCGAAACCCTCGAGGGCTGGAACAACCTGCTGTACCTGTGCTCGGAGGCGTTCCTCACGGGCTTCTACTACAAGCCGCGCATCGACCGCGAGATCCTCGAGAAGCACTCCGCGGGTCTGATCGCGATCAACGGCCACCTGGGCAGCGAGATCGGCGAGCACCTGCTCGACTTTGAGCGCACCGGCGACGAGAAGCACTGGCGTGCGGCGCTCGAGAGCGCCCAGTGGCACAAACGAGTGTTCTCGGAAGGCACCAAGGCATCAAGTGCCTCGATGCCTTCCTTCTACATCGAACTCCAGCACCACGTTCCCGAGCAGAACTCGATCAACAAGCACCTGATCCGCCTCGCTCGCGAGACCGGCTGTCCGCTGGTGTGCGACAACGACTCCCACTTCCTGCGCGAAGAGGACCACGACGCGCACGACACGCTCATCTGCATCTCCACCGGCAAGCTCAAGAGCGACGAGCACCGCATGCGGTACCCGCCGCAGCTCTTCGTCAAGAGCCCCCAGCAGATGCGGGCGCTGTTCGAGCCCTACGGCGACGCCGGCCGGGAAGCGATCGAGAACACGGTCCGGATCGCCGAGCGCTGCAACGTCGAGCTTCCGCTGGGCGTCAATAACGCGCCGATGGTGCGCGTGAAACGGGCTGACAGCCAGCCCTCGGAGGCGCCAACCAAAGGCGGTCAGCCCGCCAAAGGAAAGCAGTCCGGGCGCAACGACGAGTGGGCAAACCTGCCATCGTGGAACGACGCCAGGTACGGCGGCGATCTGACCGCCTGGTACAAGGACTACTGCGCGCAGTTCGAGGTCGTCCCGTTCCACGTGGATCACACGGCGTCGCCCGAGCAGCGGGCGGCGCTGCTCGCCGAAGCCAAGGCCGAGTGCGACGCGGCGCTGCGGCGCCTCGCGGAAGCCGGCTTCGTGTGGCGGTACGGCCCGGCGGCGGCGGTCAAGGCGGCTGATTCGGAAGGCGCCTCGCGAAAGGACCAGGAAGCCCGCCTCGAACGGGAGCTCAAGATCCTCGCGGACAAGAACATCTCCGCGTACTTCCTGATCGTCTGGGACTTCGTCAACTGGGGCCGACAGCGCGGCATCCCCGCCAACGCCAGGGGGTCGGGCGTGGGCACGATGGTCGGCTACGTGCTCGGCCTGTCGAACGCGTGCCCGGTGCGGTACGGCCTGCTGTTCGAGCGTTTCACCGACCCCGACCGCAGCGAGTATCCCGACATCGACATCGACCTGTGCCAGGACGGCCGGGCCGACGTCATCGATTACGTCCGGTCCAAGTACGGCCACGTCGCGCAGATCATCACCTTCGGGACGATGAAGGCCAAGGCCGCGATCCGCGACGTCGGGCGCGTGCTCGGCCTGACCCTGCCGGACGTCGACAAGGTCGCCAAGCTCGTTCCCGAGCAGCTCAATATCACGCTCGACAAGGCGCTCGAGCAGGAGCCGGATCTCAAGAAGCTCTACGACGCGGACGACCAGGTGCGGCGTCTGATCGATAACGCCCGGACGCTCGAGGGCCAGGCGCGGCACGCGTCCGTGCACGCCGCGGGCGTGATCGTCGCGACGCGGCCCCTCCACGAGATCGTTCCGCTCTACCGGCAGGCCGGGAGCGAGGCAAACGAGATCGTCACGCAGTGGGACGGGCCCACCTGCGAGAAGATGGGCCTGCTGAAGATGGACTTCCTGGGCCTGCGCACGCTCAGCGTGGTCGAGCGGTGCAAGCAGCTCATCGGCGAGACGCTCTCCGAAGACGAAGTCTGGAAGGCCGTCGGGAGAGCGGGCGAATTCTCGAAGCGAGCAGAGAAAACGGCTCTCTCGATCGCCCACCCCCTCGACCTCGACCGCCTCGATTTCCGGGATCAGTTCGTCTTCGACATGTTCCGCCGCGGCGACACCACCGGCGTGTTCCAGTTTGAATCGCCGGGCATGCGGCGGCTGCTGATCGACATGAAGCCCGACCGGCTGGAGGACCTGATCGCCGCCAACGCGCTTTTCCGGCCCGGCCCGATGGACCTCATCCCCGACTACAACCGCCGCAAGCACGGCCAGGCGCCCGTCCCGACGATCCACCCCATCGCCGACAAGTTCACCGCCGAGACCTACGGCGTGATGGTCTACCAGGAACAGGTGATGCAGATCGTCCACGAGCTGGGCGGCATCCCGCTGCGAGCCGCCTACTCGCTCATCAAGGCGATCAGCAAGAAGAAGGAAAAGGAGATCGCCAAGAACCGGCCGATCTTCATCGAGGGTGCCCAGAAAAAGGGCCTCAACAAGCCCGCCGCCGAGGAGCTCTTCGAGAACATCCTCAAGTTCGCCGGTTACGGCTTCAACAAGAGCCACTCGACCGGCTACGCCATCGTCGCGTACCAGACCGCGTACCTCAAGACGTACTTCCCCGCGCAGTACATGGCCGCGTTCCTGACCTACGAGTCGGCCGCGAGCGCCATCGCGGACTGGATCCCCTACGTCGAGGACGCCAAGAAGGCCCGCACCATCGACCCCGCGACCGGCCAGATCGTCCGGCCGGGTCTTGAAGTCCGCCCCCCCGACGTCAACAAGTCCAAGGCGGCCTTCGCCGTCGTCTACGACGAGAACGAGCCGCGCGACGTCCGCCACGGCCACATCCGCTTCGGGATGGCGGCCGTCAAGGGCGTCGGCGAGAAGGCGATCGACGCCATCATCCATGAACGCGACCAGGGCTCGAAGTCAGGGACCGCCTCGACCGCGGGCCCGTACCTGTCGCTCTTTGATTTCTGCGAGCGGCTCCTGGCTCGCGGCCCGGGCGTCATCACCAAGTCGACGATCGAGGCGCTCGTGAAGTGCGGCGCCTTCGACGGCGTGCACGGCCAGCAGGCCCGCGCGGCCATGGTGGCCTCGATCGAGCAGGCGCTCTCCGCCGGCCAGAAGGCCGCGGCCGACCGGGCCTCCGGCCAGGGCGCGCTCTTCGGCGGCGGGCCCGCGGCCCCCGCCGGGTCATCGACGCCCGTCAACCTCGCCAAGGCGACGCCATGGCCGGCGAGCGAAGCCCTCGCCCTCGAGAAAGAGGTGCTCGGGTTCTACGTCTCCAGCCACCCGCTCGACGCGTGGAGGAAATGGGCCGACGCGTTCACGAACTTCACGACATCCGCCGCCAAGTCGCTCCAGAAGGACACCCGGGTGGTGCTCGCGGGCCTGGTGGCCGGCGTGCGCACCCTGATCGTCAAGAACGGCCGGTCGGCCGGCCAGAAGATGGCGGCGCTCACGCTGGAGGACCAGACCGGCACGATTCCCTGCGTGATGTTCTCCGACGCGTACGCCAAGTTCGGCCACCTGGCGGAGCCCGATCGGATCGTTTTCGTGCTCGGCCGCGTGGATACGTCGCGCGGTGACGTCCAGATTCTCGTCGAGCGCGTCGTTCCCATCGACGGCGTTCCTCTGCAGCCCGGCCGTCTGCAGGTCACCATCGACGAGGTGAAGCTCAATGGCGGCGCCCAGGCCGTGCTCCAGCGCGTCGCGGGCATGATCAAGGACGTCTGCGCGACGCCCGCGCCCAAGGCATCGAGCACCGACGAAGCCCCCACGCTTTTCCCGGTGGAACTGGCCATCGCGACGGCCGACAAGACGGCCTACCTGGCGCTCCCGTCCTCCGCGCGGATCCGGATCGATTCGTCGGTGCTGAGCGAGTTCGACCACTGGCTCGGGCCGGGCTGCGTGAAACTCGTCGGCGGCGTGTGGGCCGAGAAGTTCGAGAACGGCAACCGCTGGTCGGGTCCGCAGGGTGCCCGCCGGCCCCGGTCGTTTGACGAATAACTCGGGCCGCCTGGTCGGTCTTTGTCGCGCCTGACACCTGTCACTTTGGGCGTCGTCGATCCGGGAGCATGCGTCGTGCCTTGTCGTCTGTGCACGGCCCGGCGTCGGTCGATCAAGCATTGGCCGGTGAGACCTTCGCTCCCTCAACGCCGCCGCTGTCGAAGAAACGGGTTCTCGCTCATCGAGCTCGTGATGGTGGTCGTGATTATCGGCACCGTCGCCGCCATCGCGGTCCCGAGGTTCATGAACGCGTCGCAGAGGTCCGCCGACGCCGCGAAGGCCGCCGACGCCGCGGTACTGCAGCGCGCCATCGACCTCTACACCGCCGAGCACTTTGAGAACTGCCCCGCGATCGGCCCATCAGGCCTCAGTACCGACGCCGCCGAGTTCATCCTGCGTCTCACCGGAAAGACGCTGCGGAACGGCAAACCGGACGCCACCGGGCTCTACGGACCGTACCTCCGCGAGTTTCCCGCAAACCCGGCGAACGGAAAGGCAACCCTCCGCATCAACGGTCCGGCTGCGGGCAAAAACTCGCACGGGTGGCGCTATGACACCGCCAAGCGCCTTATCGAGCCCGATGACCAGGCCGGCGATGCCGTCCACATCGATGTCGTCGATGGAGGGTCCAAGGGCGTCATCGTCGGTGGTATCGATGGTGCCGAAGACTAAGCCACGCCGGCAAACGCACCGCTCAGTGCTCGCGGGCCAGTTCCTCGGCCAGCGCCCTGGCGAAGTACGCGTACTGCCCCGGGCGGTTGTACACCTGGGCGCTCAACCGCGCCACCCGGACGCCGGGGTTCTCCCACAGCCGCCAGATCGGCGCCTGCACGCCGTGCCGCTCGACCAGCGCATCCTGGAGCGGATCGTCGTACCGCGTCGGGCGCTGGCTTGCCTCGGGTCCGGCTTCGGGCAGCACCAGGCTCACCATGCTGCCGGTCATCTCGTCCGGGCATGAGGGCGTGAGCCCCGTCATCGCGCACACGATGTCCCGGGCGTGGATCACGCGGCGGTGGTTGGAGACCATCAGCCCGCCCACACCGCCCGGGTCCATCCCGCCCAGCGCGTCGATCGCGTCGGCGACCACCAGGAACGCCGAGTAGTCGTCCGTTCCCATGTAGTCGAAATCACGCAGGAACAGCGACCTCGCCGGCCGGATCTTCTTGGCCCGGCTGGAGAGCGCGATCGTCCGGAAGCCGGCTTGCAGGTCCGGGCGGACGTACACGAAGCTCGCCCCGCGCGGCGCGCCCACCCACTTGTGCAGGCTCCCCACGTAGAACGCGGGGTCCAACCGCCGGATGTCAACGGGCACCTGGCCGGGCGAGTGCGCGCCGTCGATCAGGATGTCGATGCCACGCGAGCGGCACTCGGCCGCCACCGCCTCGACCGGGAAGATCAGCGACGAGCAGCTCGTCACGTGGCTGATCATCACCATGCGCGTCCGGCCGGTCATCTTCGACACCACAGCCTCGACGACCTGGCCTGGTGCCTGCAGCGGGAACGGGACGTGCGCTTGGATGACGCTCACGCCGTGGCGCTGGGCGATGCGTTCGAGCTCGTACTGGCCTGATGAGTACTCGTGATCGGTCACGAGGATCTCATCGCCCGCCCGCCACGGGTAGTTGTTGAAGATCGTGCACAGCCCGACCGTGGCGTTGCGGAGGGGGGCAAGGTCCTCGGGGTGGCAGCCCACCAGCGTCCCAAGCGCGGTGCGGCTGCGGTCCACAAGTTCCTCGAGATCCACCTTGAAGAAGCGGACCGGGTCCCGCTCCATGCGGTCGCGGATCGATCGCTGCGCCTCGAGCACCGAGCCGACCACCGATCCATACGACCCGTGGTTCAGGAAGCACAGGTCCGGGTCGATGCTCCAGCTCACGCCGCCCGCGTGGACGTCCGGCCGCGGATCGGAGGCGGGAAGTTCGCTCAGCGGGCCTTCGGCGCCGACGAGGGTCAGCCGCGGCGGCGATCCGCCGCGGTCCGCGGGAGAACCGGCACGAGATGACGTGGGGAGTGACGACACGGCGGAATCCATGGGCATGACGACCACACTCATCGACCAGATCAGGGGGCCAGAGTGCAGAACATGTGCCCGGAGGTTAGACATCCCGCCGGACCGCTCCCACCGGTCGCGCTCAAGCCCCCGCCCGGGCCCGCTGCGGCCCCATCGGGCGGCCGTCCGCGTTCCGCGCCAGTTGACCGCCGAGCATCAGCCGTCGCTACGCTCGGGCAGCGTGAACATCGTCCGGGCGCTCCTGATCTTCATGTTCGGTTCTCTCCTCGCTGCCATGGTCAGCGGCGTGATCGCCGTCGTGGTCCACCTGCTGACGCCCGTGCCCGGGCTTGAGTTCTGGGTCGGCGGCATCCTGTGGCTGGCCGGAAGCGGGCTGGCCCTCCTGGGTGCGGTCCGGGCGGCCAAGCGCCGCGACCGTTACGACTACTGCCCGGCGTGCGCGTTCGATGTCCGTCAGGTCGGCGCTGCACCGGACGGATCGCTGCGCTGCCCGCATTGCGGCCAGTGGCTGAACCACTAGGAAACGGACGCGGCAGCGAGGCCGTGCAGTGGGGGCGACGGGGCATCCGACTCGATCGCCGCCGCCCTGCTGCCGACTGCCTACCCCCTACACTCCTCCCCCATGGCCATCCCTCCTTCAGAGATCGTCAACGTCAACCCCAAGCCCTTGAACCGGCTTGAGAGCATCTACCTCCCCGAGATCATCAAGGGCTTCGGGACCACCATGCGGCACTTCTTCACGTCGCTCGGCCAGGGCCCAACGAGCCGGACGATGCAGTACCCCGAGGAGCGTCGCGAGCAGATCCCCGTCGAAGAGGGCGGCCTGTACCCCGGCAACTTCCGCGGCGTGCACCGGCTGAACCGGGATGAATCCGGGCGAGTGCGGTGCGTCGCGTGCATGATGTGCCCGACGATCTGCCCGGCTCGCTGCATCCACATCGAGGCCGCCGAGGCGCCCTGGGACGACCGCGAGAAGTACCCCCGCAAGTTCGAGATCGACGAACTGCGCTGCATCTACTGCGGGATGTGCGAGGAAGCCTGCCCGGTCGATGCCATCGAGCTCACGACCGAGTACGACATCGTGGGCCTCACGCGGCAGGAGATGGTCTTCGACAAGGAGAAACTCCTGCACATCCACGACCTGACGATCGGCAAGAAGCCGATGTGACGCCCGGGACGGGCGCTGCGGCCGGCCGCCGCGATCCGGATTTGAAGTCAGCGGCGCGGTGGCCTGAACGGGACGTGCTGCGATTCATCAGTCCATGAAGGCTCGGCAGAAAGATCAGGCCTGGTCGTCGGACCGCATGTACGACGCGTTCCGCCGGCGCGACGCCGCGCTGGCGGGGAAGTTCTACATGGCCGTGACGAGCACCGGGATCTTCTGCCGCCCGGGCTGCCCCGCGAAACTGCCGCGCCCCGAGCGGTGCGAGTTCTACCCGACGCCCGCCGCCGCGATGCAGGCGGGGTACCGGCCGTGCCTGCGGTGCAAGCCTCTTCAAGGCCCGGGCGAAGTCCCGGCATGGGCCGCCGGGCTGGCGGCGCTGCTCGCCGCTGACCCGCCACGCCTCGTGACAGCGGATGATGCCCGGAGACTGGGTGTGCACCCGGCGACCGCGGCTCGGTATTTCCGCGCCAGAATGGGCTCGACCTTCCAGGCGCTCTCTCGCGCTCGCCGCGTGGGCGCGGCCATCGCCTCGCTCCGTGCGGGCCAGGTCGGCCTGTCCCGGGCCGTGCGCCAGGCGGGCTTCGAATCCGAAAGCGGCTTCCGAAAGGCGGCCAGCGAACTCTTTGGGAGCCGCGCGATGCAGGACGCCAATGACCTCAGAACACTCACGGCTCGGTGGTTGACGACCCCGCTGGGACCGATGGTCGCGGTGGCCTCTGACACGGGCGTGTGCCTGCTCGAGTTCCTGGACCGCAGGATGCTCGAGACGAACTTCCGCACCCTTCGCGGTCGGCTGGGCTGTCCGATCGTGCCCGGGGCGTCACCGTTCCTGGACCAGGTCGAGCGTGAACTTGCCGAGTACTTCGCCGGCAGGCGTTCGGTGTTCGACGTGCCGCTCCACGCGCCCGGGACGCCGTTCCAGGAGCTGGTCTGGGCGGAGCTGCGGCGGATCCCGAGCGGCCAGACTCGCAGCTACCAGCAGATCGCCGCGGCGATCGGAAGGCCCTCCGCGGTCCGGGCCGTCGCGCGAGCCAACGGCGATAATCGCATCGCCATCCTCATTCCGTGCCACCGCGTCATCGGGGCGGACGGAAGCCTGACGGGGTACGGGGGCGGACTCGATCGCAAGGCCCGGCTGCTGGAGATCGAGGGTGTCGCCGGGGTCTCCGGGCTGTTCGAGATTGCCCAGTTTGCCGCGCCCGACTGAGCCTGAAAAGCGCCCAATCTCCCGGGCGTTTCAGCCCGCGCAGTTCATGCAGGATTCCCGCGCGAATTAGACCATGCAGGTGGCATAACCGTCATCGTGTGGCACCTTTGACTCTGACTGGAGTGCTCCCCGGGGTGCGGTGGGAGCGGTGACCGGTCTAACTGGGGTTGGAGGTTGCCGGTGATGTCAACTCGATTCATCCTGACCGCGGTATCACTCTCGCTTGCCGCCGGTGCGGCCAGCGCCGGAACGTTCAGCTTCGCCGCCGACGCGAACGAGGACGGCCCCAATCTGCAGGGGGCGCCCACCACCGCGAACACCTTCACCATCGCCGACGGTTCGACCAAGAACTTCGACGGATCGGTGCAGGTCGATTTCAAGTGGGACCCTGATGAAGATGGCCCCGCCGGAGCGGTGACGATTCCCGCGTACCTGACGCTGAACGCCGAATCGAAGAGCTACTCAAAGCTTGGCTTCGGGGGCACGTGGATCCACACGTACTCGGTCGCCGGCACGTACAACTTCCGCCAGATCTCCGATGGGACGCTGATCTTCACGGCCGCGTTCAGCAACGCGGTGTGGACATCGGTGTCCGCCGATGAGTTCCGCTGGGGCCAAACCGCGTCGCTCCAGAGCTCGGACACAACCGACAGCGGGATCTCGTTCACGGCCGGGCCGGCGCTCGGCGCGATCGATCTCTCGTTCTCGGAGGACTTCACCTTCTCGCTCTCCGCGCTGAGCGCGGTGGGCGGAGGCACGGTGGGCCTCGCTGCCGACGGAACCCCGACGTCCAGCTGGGTGTCGGAGGCCTCGTGGTCGGCCCAGGCCGTGCCCGCGCCGGGCGCCGTGGTGCTCGCGGGGCTCGGCGGCCTGCTGTGCGCCCGTCGTCGCCGCTGAACGAATCGTCCGACAGCAACACGCGAGCGATTATCGACGAGCCCGTGCACGCGGGCTCGCTCGCTTTAACCGCTCGCTTCTGGCTGGGGTCGCCGTCGAATGGTCTGTCGCAAGTGCGCGGGATTTGCCGGTTTTTCTGGCAAAAGGCCAATCCTGTGGCATAGTTGAGGTGCTCGCCTTACCTCCACAGGTCGAGCATGGATCGGGATCGATCACGAGGCGATCCCGGGCCGACAACCAGGTACTGATCGACCGGATCGCGCCGCGACGTCCCTTCGGGGCGCGGTTCGGGACGAGCCACGAGCGCAGGCGACGGGTTCAAGGAGGAGGTAACCCGCATCGCTTGCGCCCGCGGCTTTTTTGATGCAGACCGGTTGTCGCGAGGCCCACGCCGCGGCGGCGCGGATCACTCGGCGGCGGAACCAGCTTCAGATCCTGATTGTTCGATGGGATGGTCAGGCCGTGACGTCGATCATGCGGCCGACGCTCACGCCCGTGGCGGCGGAATTGAGGTCCGCGGGCTGGGTGTGCAGCGCGTAGCTCCCGGCGGAGCCGCGGCTGGCGATCGGTGAATCGCCGGGGAACGAGATGGGAACATCGACGCGCCCCGCGACGAGCTTGTCGAGCTGCGACGATCGGGTCCCGCTGACGGCCGTGGCGGCCTGCACGCTCGACACCTGGAATCGCGGTTCGGCGGCGGCGATGGGCTGGGCGCGACGGACTGCCGCGGTGCGGTCGGGCTCGTACGCCTGAGCCAGCCGGAGCGGGAACGCCGAGCGGATGCCGTCGATGCGACTCATCAGCGTGGAGTGTACCGATGTGGTCGGCGTCGAGCCACACGCGCGGAAACTGCGCGTGTCGTCCGCGGACGAGACAAGGCGGAGCGCGCGCGGGGCATCGCCACCGGGGCTGCTCATCGCGGCCTCCAGCCGGGCACCCGGTTGAAGTAGAACGAGTCCGCGTCCGTCGTGACGCGGATGCGACGGCTCAGGAAGATCGAGGGCGCGGGCTCGGCGGGCCAGGCATCAAGCGGGTAGATCGAGCCATCACCGCGGACCGCGAGCTGCGAATCGCGCCGCCAGTACTCGGGGAGCAGTTCCGGTGGATATCCGCCGACCGCGCCGGGCACGCCCGGCGCTGAGAAGACGACGTCCGCCGACGAGCCTTGATGGACCGCGCGCTGGCGGTCGATCGATGAGTCATCAACAGAGACCGACCGCGGAGACTGGCACCCGCCCAGCCATAGAGCGGCCGCGGCGAGCAGAAGCCCCGGGCCTTGCCCGCGGCAGACGCGGACACCGCGTCGTAGGAGTCTGATCTTGGTCTGTTGACACCGCACCCACCAAGCAAGGTCAATCGCCGTGCCACCGGCCTTCACGACGCCGGAGAGGCATGTCTGGGTCGCGGTGTTGCTTGCGGTCATCACCCCATGGCGAGACCGCGAAGCTGATGTTGCGTGAACGCAACAGGTCCGAGAACTTCATGGCCGCGGATCGGCGTGATCCCAGCCCAAGCCTGATGCATCGAGCAGGCCGGTGTCGGTTCGGATCACCGCGCCGGCGGGGCCGGCGACGATCCGTCCGATCCGCGTCAGCGGGACCGCGTTGATCGAGGCTCCCTCCGCCAAGGAGCCGGGTGACGCCGTGAACAGCAGCTCGTAGTCCTCGCCGTCGGAAACGCCACGGCGCCTGTCGGTGCAATCGGGGTGGAGCGGCAGGAGTCGCGCGTCGATCTCGATTCGCACCTGGGATGCTCGGGCGATTCGGTCGGCGTCGCGTCCGAGCCCGTCGGAGAGATCGATCATGGCGGTGGGTTCGGCGCCAGCCCGCGAGCACAGCCAGCGGGCTTCTGCGACGCGCGGTTCGAAGGACAGGTGCCTGCCCGAGGCGAACGAGTTTCCCAGGCGTCCGGTCACCCACAGTTCGTCGCCGACTTGGGCCGTCGAGCGCAGCACCGGCCCGCGACCGGCGTGCGGAACGCCGAGGACTGTGGTCGTGAGCAGCAGCGGCGGCTTGGCTGAATTCCCCAGATCCGGACCCATCGCGATGTCGCCGCCGATCAGTGGAGCGCCCCAGTGCAGCGCCCAGGCGTGCATGCGATCGAACAGCTCGTCAGCGCTGGTTTGCGGGAAGCCGGGCGGCAGGCAGGCGGTCGCGAGCGTCGCCGTCGGCGTCCCGCCCATCGCGGCGATATCCGAGATCGAACGAGCGATCGCCTTGCGACCGATGCCGTCGAGCACACGCGCCTTCGACGGATCGGCGATCGCCTCGAAATGCCGGCCCTCGACGACCTGATCAACCGTCAGCAGCAGGTGATCCCCCGAGGGCGCCCGGAGCACCGCGCAGTCGTCGCCCGGGCCGACGACCACCTGACCGAAGCGCGACAGGTCCGCCGTCCGGCTGTAGATATGGCGGAGCAGGTCCGATTCGATCACGGGAAACGATAGGAAGAGGTGCCGAGGTGCCAAAGTTCAAGGTATCGAGGTTTCGAGGTGTCGAGGGGGCAACCACGATCAGGCGAGCCCCGAGGAGCGGCTCGCGGGCGATACGATGGGGTATGACCACGACCTCAAGCGCCGGCGGAGTCTTTCGCACCACTTCGACGTTTGTCCCCGCCGAGCTGGATGCGACCCGGTGGGAGAACATCGAGCCGCTCGTCAATGCGCTGCTGGAACGCCCGGTGCAGTCGGCGGATGAACTCGAGCGCTGGCTGCTGGACCGCAGCGAGCTGGACGCGGCGTGCAGCGAATCCCGAGCGAACCTCTACATCCGCATGACTTGTCACACCGAGGACGCGGCGGTGCAGAAGGCCTACAGCACGTACGTCGAGGAGGTGGCGCCCAAGCTCGAGCCCGCGGCGTTCGAGCTCGACAAGCGGCAGACGGATCTTTCGCGGACCCTGGGCCTTTCACGGCTGAAGGCGGGCCGCTACCTCGTGCTCGAACGCGACACGGCGGTCGAGGTGGACCTGTTCCGCCAAGAGAACGTCCCGCTCAACACGCAGCTCACGCTACTGGGCCAGCAGTACGACCAGATCATCGGGGCGATGACGGTGCAGTTCGACGGCCAGGAGCGGACCCTGCCGCAGATGGGCAAGTACCAGGAAGCGACCGACCGATCGGTGCGCGAGGCGGCGTGGCGAGCCGTCGCGGACCGGCGGCTGAAGGACTCGGCGGCGATCGATGACCTTTACGAGAAGATGATCGGCCTGCGGCACCAGGTGGCTCGGAACGCGGGCTTTGAGAACTTCGTCGGCTACGCGTTCAAGAGCAAGCACCGCTTCGACTACGGCGTGAAGGAGTGCCTGGCGTTCCACGAAGCGTGCGAGAAGGTCGTGGTGCCCTTCATGCGGCGGCTGGACGAGAAGCGCCGCGGGGCCCTGGGCGTGAGCCCGCTCCGCCCGTGGGATCTTGCCGTGGACCCGCTGAACCGTCACCCGCTGCGGCCCTTCGAGGGCGGGCGCGAGCTGATGAGCAAGTCGGTCGAGACGTTCAAGCTGCTGGACCCGCGGCTGGCGGCGATGCTCGGCGAGCTCGGCGACGGATCGAACACCGCCGGGCCGGCGGGCGGGGCGTGTCTCGACCTGGATTCGCGCAAGGGCAAGGCGCCCGGCGGGTACCAGTACATGCGCGACCGCAGCCGCAAGCCGTTCATCTTCATGAACGCCGCGGGCCTGCACCGCGACATGACGACCATGCTGCACGAGGCCGGGCACGCCTTCCATTCGACGCTGTGCCGCGACGAGCCGCTGGTGGCGTACCGGCATTCACCCATCGAGTTCGCGGAAGTCGCGAGCATGACGATGGAGCTGGTCACCATGCCGCACTGGGGCGTGTTCTATGGCAACGAGGCGGACCTGGCCCGGGCGCGGCGCAAGCAGCTCGAAGAGAGCGTGACGCTGCTGCCGTGGATCGCGACCATCGACGCGTTCCAGCACTGGATCTACTCGAACCCGGCTCACACGCGCGACGACCGGACGGCGTTCTGGCTCTCGCTGGACGAGCGCTTCGGGCACGCGGTGTCGTGGCAGGGGCTCGAAGGGGTCCGTGCCAAGGTGTGGCAGCGGCAGGGGCACCTGTTCGACCATCCGTTCTATTACATCGAGTACGGGATCGCGCAGCTCGGGGCGCTGGGGCTGTGGGTGCACTCGCTCGAGCGGGGCGCAGTGTCGGCGGTGGAGGCGTACATGCGGGCGCTGTCGCTGGGCGGGAGCAAGCCGCTGCCGGAGCTGTTCGCGGCGGCGGGCCTCAAGTTTGATTTCGGCCCGGCGGTGGTCGAGCGGATCGTGCAGCGGGTAGAGAAAGAGCTGGAGAAGCTGCCGGAGTAAGAGCCGTGACAGCAAAGGTTGTTCAACAAAGGCTACGTGTGTGCGGATTTCGTGTCACGCGGGTTGTTGCCGTGCTCGGTCTGCTTGTTGCATTGCTCAGGTCGTGGCTGGCACCGGTCGAGCCGCGGACGCTGTGGTCTCCCGTGAGCGGCACCCCGCCCGAAGGGTTCACCTATCTCGCATTCCCGAAGAGTGACGCGGTTCCATTGTTTGATGGGCCGGATCAGGATGTGGTTGGCGTGCTCGATCGTGCACTTGCCAATGAGTTGCCTGAATCGATTGAGGTACCTTGGATTCGCGTGAACGTCGCGGACAGGAGTCTGTGGGTGCGTGGGAGTGATCTTGTGCTCGATCCTGCAGGATTGCAGGTCGAGCAGTTGCTGAAGGGTTATGCGGCGCGGCTTGTGGGTGTGTCGGGCGATGCGTTTGCCTATGCGAGTTTCAAGCAGTACGTACGCAGTGGCCAGACGGTGCACGTGCTGACGCTGCACTTTGATGACTCCATTGAGAGTTACGAGTATGCGATGCAGGGCACGCGGGTGATTCCGCTGTCAATGAAGCGAGTGGATGGAAAGGCAGCCGCGTTTCATGGTGCGATCACGTTGTTTGGATGGCTGTGTGCAGTTGCCGCTGTATGTTTTGTTGTAGTAGTAGTGGAGCAGGTGTGGATGCGGAGAAACAGGGTGCAACACATGCAGCAAGCTGCGTGAGCCTCGGGGAAGGCGATGACAGCGTGGGGAGCGGATTCGTGCGACCTGCCTGGCGAGTTTAGAAGGCGAGATGTTCCTGGGCTGGCTCGCAAAGCCTCGCTGCGCCACCTGGCAACAGTCGCGCGCCCTGACGGGCGAAGACAGGTTCGCTCAGAGCAGCCCCGTCGAGTCCTTCACGCCCAGCGTGGCGTAGATGTCGCGCGTGGCGGTGCTCTTGTTGAGCGTGTAGAGGTGGATGCCCGCGACGCGGTTGTCGAGCAGGTCGCGGCACTGCTCGGTGGCCCAGTGGACGCCGACGCGCTTGACGGCGTCGTCATCGCCGCCGGCTCGGTTGACGGCTCGGATGAGGGGCGCGGGGTAGCGGGCGCCCAGCGCCAGCTCGGCCATCTTCTTCATGCCCGTGATGGACGTGATCGGCATGATGCCCGCGATGATGGGGATGCGGATGCCCGCGAGCTCGCATCGTTCGCGGAAGTCGTAGAAATCGCGGTTGTTGAAGAAGAGCTGCGTGATGATGAAGTCGGCGCCCTGGTCGACCTTGGCCTTGAGTCGGTCGAGCTCCTGGAGGCGGTTGGGGGTGTCGGGGTGCCCCTCGGGAAAGCCGGCGACGCCGATGGCAAAGCCGCGGCGCACGGGGTGGCGGCCGGCCTCGCCGAAGCGCTTGATGGCCCGGACCAGGTCGCCGGCGTGCCGGAAATCCTTGTGCGGGTCGCCCTGCTGCGCGATGTCCCAGCCTCTGGGCATGTCGCCGCGCAGCGCCAGGATCTTGTTGATGCCCGCGGCGGCGTATCGCTCGAGGATCTGGTCGATGTCCGATTGGGTGTGGCAGACGCAGGTCAGGTGGGGCATCGGGTCGAGCGACGTTTCCGCCCGGATGCGGACGACCAGGTCATGGGTGAGCTGTCGGGTCGATCCGCCCGCGCCGTAGGTGACCGAGACGAAGGTCGGCCGGAGCTGCTCGAGCTCGGCGATGTGATGGAAGAGATCGTCGGCGCCGGCCGCGCTCTTGGGCGGGAAGAACTCGAAGGAGAAGGTCGTGCGGCGCTGCGAGAAGATGTCGCGGATATCGATCAAGCGTGGGAGTCCGTTCGGGGGGCAATGGTAGGGGCGGGCGCACGAAAAAGCCCCGGCCGCGGGGCCGGGGCTCTGAAGTGCACGCCGGGACAGGCGATCGCGGCCGATCAGCAGCCGCGCTCGAACGACTGGACGAAGGCGTCGAAGTCGTCGGTGTCGACGAAGCCCGTGCAGTCAAAGTCGGTGGACTGATCGCCGTTCTCGAAGGCCTGGACGAAGGCGTCGTAGTCGTCGGTATCCACGAAGCCAGACCCGTCGAAGTCGGCGGGGCAGCTGGTGTTGCCGATGAACATGAGGGTCGAGTACGCCTGGTCGGCGGACGCGGGGTTCCCGCCGGTGGCGGTCGGGTCCTCGAAGTCGTTGTCGCCGTCGACGTCGTAGACGATCTCGGCGCTGAACACCAGGCCGCCGAGGTTGAGCGGGCTGCGCGGGTCGCTGAAGAGGCAGGTGTCGCGGTTGTTCCAGCCGGTGGCGACGATCATGTTGGACCAGGTGGTTTCGGAGGCGACCGAGTTCGAGTCGGCGACCGCCATGAACTGGATCTGGTACCGGGTGCCCGAGTTGTTGCCGGTGAAGACGTCGCCCAGCTCGGTGATCAGCTCGAGGCGCCAGCAGCCCGAGCCCGCGTCGTAGATGGCCCGGATGATGGCGCTGTCGAAGTCGGTGAAGGGAGCGCCCGTCGGGTCGGTCTTGTTGAGGGCGACCGCCGAGGTGAACCAGATGTTGCCGGCCGAGTCGATCATCGGGGCGGAGATCGAGGGGCCGACGGGCGTGCCGCCGGTCACCTCGAACATGGTCGCCAGGCGGCCGATCGGGGCGTCAAAGGTGGCCGAGAGGGGGTTGAGGTCGACGGTGCCGTCAAACTCGCCCGCGTCGCCGGTGAAGGGGTACCCGTCGTTGCCGAAGTCGCCGTGGATGGGCTTGCCCGAGAGGCCGGGAGTATCAACCCACGCCGCGAGCTTCCACGACCCGGTTGCGTAGGGGGCGCCGCCGTCGTCTTCGAAGACGGCGATGGTGTTGAACGCGTTGGTCGCGGTGTTGGTCGCGGCGAGCATCGCGGCCGCGAGGCGGGTGCCGTTGACGGTGCGGCCAAGGGCCACCTGGGCGTTGCCGCCGCGAGACGCGACCTGGCT
>JAJVHS010000065.1 GCA_022072615.1 Phycisphaerales bacterium | reverse complement strand
GCGCTGCAGCCCGAGGGCCAGGTCGAGATCAAGAACAACATGTTCCTGCGCGGGTTTCCGACCGAGCACACCTGCCCGAGCTTCGGGTATTCGGTGTATGAGCGGCGGACCAAGCTCAAGCCGGAGTTCGCCGAGTACCCGCAGGAGAAGCTCAAGGAACTCAAGGACCGGGGCGTCGAGATCACGCGGACGCTCACGATCCCGCTGATCGCGTACCTGGGGGACACCCAGCCGGGCCCGCACCTCATCCGGGAGGACGTCCGAAAGGCCCAGATCGTGATCTGCGAGTGCACGTTCTTCGAACCCGACCACAAAGACCGTGCCAAGATCGGCATGCACATGCACGTCGACGACGTGGCCGAGTGGCTGCGGGTGCTAGAGTGCGACGCGCTGATCCTGATCCACGTCTCCCGCCGGACCGACCTGAATTACGCCCGCAAGCGCTTCGCGCAGGTCTGCGGCAGCGAAAAAGCTCAGAAAGTGCACTTCCTCATGGACTTCCGTTCGCAGCGGATGCGGTACGAGGAACAGCTGGCCGCGGCGGAGGCCCACGCGGCCGCGCTGGGCCAGCGGCGCGCCACGCCGGAAGAGCCGGCCGATGAGCCGGAGTGAGCGGCCCGGACTCAGCGAAGCGGGTCACGGGTTTTGTGCGGTTCGCGGGAACTCGCCTCAAGCTGAAAGTGGCCGGTCTCAAAATCGCCCGATTCGGTTGACACCTCGCCGACCGAGAAGTACGTTCAGACGTTCGCTCGGAGCGGGCCGCGGGGAGCCGGCCGTTCCGGGAGCCAGGTGGGCTGGCAAGGGTTCTGGTGGGTTCAGTTGAGCTCTGGCGGGTTCTGTCTGATGCGCGGGTGGTGTCCATGCGGGCAAAGAACACTGGTCAACGTGACGGGAGTTGGAGAGTGCGCCGCAGCACGTCGGCGGCCGCGCACGGCATCGCGTTTTATTCCGTTCTTCTCGGGATTCAGATCTGAGGAAAAAGGTGTCACGCATGACTGACCCCGATCACCAGATCTGGGACAGCATCCTTTCGCATCTGCGAGCCTATCACGCGGGCATCTGCCGCGCGTGGTTCGCGGAACTCGAGCCGGCCGGCATCGCCGCCGGCGCGCTGCACGTGCGCGCGCAGACGGTGGTCCACCGTGACTACCTGCGTCGGGAGTGCTCGGACGCGTTCAACGATGCCTGCCGGACGGTCTCGGGCATGCTGCTCCCGGTGCGTTTCCTCGGGCCCAGCGACGACGTGCCCGTCCAGTACAACGGCCGCGCCGGATCGTCTCACGCCGTTCCGGCCGCCCAGACCATCGCTCCGATCCCGCCTGATCCCCTGGACTCCGAGGCGACCGTCGTGAGGGGGTCGGCCCCGCCGCCCGCGCCTGCCGGGCCGCATAACGCCGCGTCGGCCCTGCGTGAAGGGTCGATGGTCCTGAATCCCGACTACTCGTTCGATCACTTCGTGGTCGGGTCGGGGAACCGCCTGGCGCACGCGGCGATGGTCGCGGTGTCGGCCAACCCGGGCCGGTCGTACAACCCGGTGTTCATCCACGGCGGTTCGGGGCTCGGGAAGACGCACCTGCTCCAGGCCGCGTGCCTGAAGATTGCCGCCGAGAACCCCGCCGCCCAGATCTACTACATCTCGTGCGACGGATTCATCAACCAGTTCATCGACGCGGTCACCAAGAACCAGATGTCCGAGTTCCGCCACCGCTTCCGCGACGTGGACGTGCTCGTCATCGACGACATCCACTTCCTCGCCAAGCGCGAGCGGACGCAGGAAGAGTTCTTCCACACGTTCAACAGCCTGTACCAGTCGAACAAGCAGATCGTGCTCTCGTCGGATGCGGCGCCGGAGGAGATCCCCGATCTCGAGGACCGGCTCATCAGCCGCTTCAAGTGGGGACTGGTGACCAAGGTCGAGCCGCCCGACTACGAGACCCGAGTGGCGATCCTCAAGACCAAGGCGGCCCTGCGCGAGGTCAGCATCCCCGACGACGTCGCCGGGTTTGTCGCCAACCGAATCGACAAGCACATCCGCGAGCTCGAGGGCGCGATCGTCAAGCTCCAGAACCGCTCGCACGTCGACAAGCGGCCCATCGACCTGGACATGGCCCGGGCGGAGTTCGGCGACGAGATGCCCCCCGAGGGCGGTCCCACGATCCAGGTCATCATCGGCCGGGTGACCGAGTTCTACCGGGTAAAGATCACCGAGCTGCAGTCCAAGCGCCGCAGCCGGTCGGTCGCGCTGCCGCGGCAGGTGTGCATGTACCTTGCTCGCAAGCACACCCGCCACTCGCTCGAGGAAATCGGCGGCTACTTCGGCGGCCGCGACCACACGACCGTGATGCACGCGGTCAAGACGGTCGAGCACAAGCGCTCCCACGAATCGGACTTCGACGAGACCGTCCGGTCGCTGGAAGACAAGATCAAGGGCGCCCGCTGAGGTCGCGGCGGATACCGCGATTCCCAGACATTTTGCTGAAGAGCGCTCACCGGCACGTCGATGTTCGCCGGGTGACCTCCGCGCATTGGCCGCGCGAGGACTCGGTGAGTTTCCGGACGTTGCCGGATGGCGCACGCTTCGACCCTTCCATCTCCGGACGCCGCCGACGGGCGCCTCATCGTCGAAGCCGCCAAGGCTCACAACCACGAGCAGCTCGGCCGCGTCGTTGACGAGTCCATCGAGCGTTCGGCCCAGATCCGCCGCGAGCAGCAGGCTCGGGACGAGGCACGGCGCCGCGAAGTGCGCCGCCAGGAGCGCCTCGAGGAAACCGAGCGCATCGAGCAGCAGCAGGCCGAACGCACCGCCGACCGACGCCGCGAAGACCAGGACCGCCAGGAGGCGATCGACGCTCAGCGGCGGGCGGTCTATCTGGACGAGCTATCACGCGGCGCCGCGGAAGCGGACGGGCCTCTCGACCTGACGGCGTAGTCGCTGGCCCGCCAATCCCCAACACGCGTTCGGGTCGCCGCGCACAGTCGCGGTAGCTGCCATGCTGGCAGGCGGCTGCAAGTCTTGCAGCACGTTCCATCGGCCGACGGCGTTGCCACCGACCCGAAAAGGGGTCCGCTGGCACGGCGGTTGCCACACATCTTCACGGACCGGCGGGGGATGAAACCCCCGTCCACAACACTTCGTGAGGAGCTCAGCCATGAACAGCATGATTCGAAGCGGACCGTTCGTCATTCCCACGTTTGATCGTCTGCTGAGCCAGATGCTCAGCGACCCGTTCTTCAACGACCGGGGCAGCAACCAGCTCGCCGAGACCGACGAGGGCACGCTCGCCCTGGACGTTTCCGAGGATGACAAGAACATCTACGTCCGGGCCTCCTTGCCGGGCTTCCGCAAGGAAGACGTGCACGTCGCCGTGCACGAGGGCGTCCTGACAATCAACGCCCAGCACCAAGAGGAGCACGAAGAAAAGAAGGAGCGGTACTTCCGGCGTGAGCGCCGCTTCGGTTCGCTCCTGCGGCGCGTGGCGCTGCCGAGCAATGTCCAGGAATCCCAGACGACTGCCCAGCTCACCGACGGCGTCCTGACGCTCACGCTGCCGAAGGTGCCCAAGGATGAGCCGCGGCGCATCGCCATCAAGTAAGCGACTCCTTGCCGAAGTGTTCGGCATCTGCCGCCCCGCTCGTCGCGGGGCGGCTTTTTGAATGACACCCGACCGCACGCGGCGTGTCGATACCCGATCAACCGGGTAGCATGACGCCATGTCATTCACGTTCGCCTGCATCGCGCTGACCGCAGCATTCGTGACCGCCGCACACGGGGCGCTCGAGCCTCCGGCGCCGCCGGTCGTTCGCAGCGTGACGGACCCGTACGGCGCCGGCAACTCCGCCGGCACGCTCACAAGCGACCCCGACCCGACTGTTCGGCCGCTGACCCGCGAGCAGGCAGCCGCCGAGGTGAAACGCGAGTGGGAAGAACGCGCCGCAATGCTGCGCGCGGCCCACAAAGAGGCGTGGGATGCAAGGGCGATCGCGATTGACGGCCGGGACATGAAGTTCGACTTCCGCGTGTTCGGTGACGCCCCGGCGACGGGCCGCAGCCTGTTCATCTCGATGCACGGGGGCGGCGGCGCGCCCGCCGAAGTCAACGACCAGCAGTGGCGGAACCAGGTGCGGCTCTACGAACCGTCCGAAGGCGTGTACCTGGCGCCCCGCGCCCCGACCGACAACTGGAATCTGTGGCACGAGGCGCACATCGACGCGCTCTTTGATCGAATCATCCTGAGCGCCGTGCTGTTCGAGAACGTGGACCCCAACCGCGTCTACCTCACCGGCTACTCCGCCGGCGGCGACGGGGTCTACCAGCTCGGGCCGCGGATGGCCGACCGCTGGGCCGCGTGCGCCATGATGGCCGGGCATCCCAACGAGGCGTCGCCGCTGAACCTGCGGAATGTCCCGTTCATCATCAACGTGGGCGGCGACGACGCGGCGTACAACCGCAACAGCGTCGCCGCCGAATGGGGCAAGCGGCTCGACGAGCTGCGCAGCGCCGACCCCGGCGGGTACATCCACGAGACGCACGTCCGCCCGGGGCTTGGCCACTGGATGAAGCGGGAGGACGCCTCGGCGATCCCGTGGATGATGAACCACACGCGCAACCCGGTGCCCGATCGCGTGGTGTGGCGGCAGGACGACGTGACGTCCTCGCGGCTGTACTGGGTCGGCGTGCCGGACGCGGCCGACCGCGTGCCCGGCGCCACCATCATCGTGAGCCGGCACGGCCAGCAGTTCACGATCGAGCAGGCCGACAGCGTCGGTCGCTTCGACATTCTCCTCTCCGATGACCTGGTCAACATGGACGACCCGGTCACCGTCGTGTGCGGCGGCCGCACATGCTTCGAGGGCCGGGTCACCCGCACGATCGCCCAGATCGAGCGGAGCCTCGATCAACGCGCCGACCCCGCGCTGATCTTCACCGGGCGTCTCGAAGTTGTCCTGGACACCGACGCGCGCGCCGCCGAAGGGACCGCGGACGCGCCGGGCACGCCCTGAAAGAATTCCGCCTCGGGCAGCGCGTGCCGGTCGGGTCGCGTCAAGAATCAGGACGTGTTGAGAAGAACTCCGACGGGCCCCTGGATCGGCTATGAACGAACGCGTTGAACTGCTCGCCGCCACCGCGTTCGGGCTCGAGGCCGTGACCGCTCGCGAGCTGACCTCGCTGGGATTCGAGCCGCGCATCCTCTCCACAGGCCGTGTGTTGTTCGGGGGCGAGGCGCTCGCGGTCGCCCGGGCGAACATCAACCTCCGCACGGCGGACCGCGTCCTGCTCCGGGTCGCAACCTTTGCCGCGCCCGATTTCGATGCGCTCTTCGAACAGACCAAGCAGGTGCCATGGGAGCGGTGGATCACGCGCGACGCCGCGTTCCCGGTCAACGGGAGGAGCGTCAAGAGCCAGCTTTCAAGCGTGCCCGCCGTGCAGCGCACGGTGAAGCGAGCCATCGTGGACCGCCTGATGGCCGCGCACCGGACAACCTCGCTCCCCGAAACCGGCCCGCGATTCATCGTCGAGATCGGCCTGCTCGAGAACCAGGCGACGCTCACGATCGACACCAGCGGCGACGGACTGCACAAGCGCGGCTACCGAGACCAGGTCGGCGAAGCGGCGCTAAAGGAAACGATGGCGGCGGGCCTGGTCCTGCTGAGCGTGTGGCGGCCCGACCGGCCGCTGGTCGACCCGTTCTGCGGAACCGGAACGATCCCGATCGAGGCGGCGATGATCGGGCTGAAGATCGCCCCCGGGCTGATGCGCACCTTCGACGCGGAACAGTGGCCGACGCTCGACCCGGGGATCTGGGAGCAGGCGGAGGAGGAGGCCCGGGCCGCCTCGCTCGAAGCCGTCAAGGGAACCCTCGCGTACACGATCCACGCGACGGATACCAGCGACGAGGCCCTGAGCCTCGCGCGCCGCCACGCGCAGCGCGCCGGCGTCGAGCGGTTCATCCATTTCACGAACAAGGACTTCCGCGAGCTTTCGAGCAAGGCGGATTACGGCTGCACGATCATGAATCCGCCGTACGGACGGCGCATCGGCGAGGACGAGGACATCGAGCGGCTGTACCGATCGTTTCCCGAGGTGCTCAAGCGGCTGCCGACGTGGTCGCACCACATCCTGACGGCTCGGACCGACCTCGAGCGCCTCGTCGGCCAGGAAGCGACGCGGCGCCGCAAGCTGTTCAACGCGCAGATCGAGTGCACCTACTTCCAGTTCCTGGGGCCAAGGCCGCCGGGCGCCGCGTCCTCGGATCGGCCGATCGAGCAGGAAGAACAACCAGCAGAGGAACGGCACGACTACCGCGAAGAGATCTCCGGCGAGGAAGATGCCGGTCAACGTCAGGCACCGCCGGTTGTCGACCAGCCCGCGCCAAAGCCGGTGATGCCCGCGTTCGGCGGCCTTCGCGAGCGCGACGTGCGCGAACTGGAAGACTTCGAGGGCCGCCTCGCCAAGCGGGCACGGCATTTGCGCAAGTGGCCCGCCCGCGGAATCACGTGCTACCGCGTGTACGAGCGGGATTGCCCCGACGTGCCCGTTGTCGTGGACCGCTACGAGGATCACGCGCACATCTTCGAGCACGAACGCGAGCACAGCCGCACGCTCGCCCAGCACCTGGACTGGCTCGACGAGATCGCCCGACGCACGGCTCGGATTCTGGAGATTCCCTTCGAGCACGTGCACGTCAAGAGCCGTCCCAAGCAGCGCGGCCTCGGGCAGCACGAGAAGCTCGACGAGCGGGGCGCGACGCTCATCGCCCATGAAGGCGGACTCAAGTTCGAGGTCAACCTGACGGACTACGCGGACACGGGCCTGTTCCTGGATCACCGGCTCACGCGCGGGATGGTCCGCGATGGGGCCCGCGGTACTCGATTCCTCAATCTGTTCTGCTACACCGGTTCGTTCACGGTGTACGCCGCCGCGGGCGGCGCGAAGACCACCACCAGCGTGGACCTCTCCAACACCTACATGGACTGGGCGATCCGCAACATGCGCCTCAACGGCCTGATCGAGGATTCCCGAGCCGCCACGCCCCGCCACCGCTTCGTCCGGTCGGACGTCGTCGAGTTCCTGCGGGGCGAGCAGGCGGGCCTCGAACTCGCGGGCGAGGACGGGCTCTACGACCTCGCCGTCGTCGACCCCCCCACTTTCTCGAACAGCAAGCGCACGGAAGACGACTGGGAGGTGCAACGCGGCCACACGGAGGTACTGGGCCTCGTGCTGCCGCTGATGTCGACGGGGGGGGTCGTGTACTTCTCCACCAACTACCGCCGCTTCAAGCTGGCCGAGGACGAGCTCAAGGCCGCTCGGCCGGGACTCAGGATCCAGGAGATCTCCGGCCGCACCGTGCCCGAGGACTTCCGCGACAAGCGGATCCACCGGTGCTGGAGGATGGTGGCGGGAGAGAGCGAGTAATCGGCGATCGGACAGGCCCGCGGCGAATGCGCGAACGAGCATGTTCGCTCGCCCCGACTGTCAGGTCCATGACGCCTCACCCGCCCATCGCTCACTCGCCGGTGCGTTGGTCACCGTCGATCGACGCCCGTCGTCGCTGAAGGCGGGCTGAAGATGTCGAGGATGTGTGTGTCCTCGTGGGCCGAGCACGAGTGCGGGACGTTGCTCGGCAGCACGAGCACCTGCCCGCCGCGGACCGCGAGCTCGTGATAGGCAGGGTCGTTCATGTTCCCGATGCCGAACGTGCAGTGACCGCTGAGCATGATGACGAACTGCTCGTTCTCGTGCTGGTGCGTGGGGACATGGAACCCCTTGCTGAGCCTGACCTCCGATACCATCATCTTGTCGCCGATGATGCGGCGGCGGTCGATGAGCGGCATGGGACGGTCGACGGGGAGGTCCGCGAGCGAGATCAAACGAGCGGTGTTTGACATGGCGGCATCGTACCGGAAACGGACCCCTCTGGAATCCTCGTGAACCATGCGCCTCGCGTGCCCCCACTGCCACTACGACGCGTCCGCGATTGTCTCGAATGACCGGGACACGTATACGTGCCCCGAGTGCGGCCGGACCGGCAGAGCCGCCCGCCTCCGGGCGCCAAGGTCGTTTGCGGGCTCCATCGCGATCGCCTGCGGACCGACCCTGCTCTTTGGTCCCTGCATCGCCGTGATGGCGGCGGCTGACTCCGCACCGCTCAGGGCGCTGGTACAGGTCGTCATGTTCATGACGCTCGGCTGGGCGTTGATGGCGCCCGTGATCATGGTGATCGACCGGGGCAGTTCTACATACGAAAGAGAGCGATCGCCCGCGTTCTCGAACGCCGCGTTGCTGCTGTGCGGGCTTGCGCTCAACCTGCTGATTGTCAGCATGACCGTGGTGGCCGCGATCAACATCGGCTTCGGCGACCGGCCATTCTGACGGGGTCTCATCTCGGCCCGGCGACGCCGCACAGCTTGTAAAGCAGCCTCGCGCCGACATTCGCGTCCCACTCGGGCTCGTCCGGATCGCTGCCCGGCGCTACCTCGACCAGGTCGAACCCGACGATCTCGCGCCCGGACTCTCGCAGGGCGTGCAGCAGCGTCGTCGCCTGGTGGAACGAGAGCCCGCCGGGGACCGGCGTCCCCGTGTGCGGGCACAGGCACGGGTCGAGCCCGTCAATGTCGAAGCTGATGTACACGCGGCGCGGGAGCGGCTCGATGGCTTTCTTGCACAGGTCCTGGAACAACCGGCCCGACGCCAGCTCATCCTTCCACTGGTCGTCAAAGTGCGGGAACACACGACCGGGCTGCGACTTCGCCAATGCGATCTCGCCCGATCCGAAGTCGCGCAGGCCCACCTGCACCAGCCGCGTCACGCCGGGGACGAGCTTCAGAACGTTGTACATGATCGACGCGTGCGAGTACGTGAAGCCCTCGAACGCATCACGCAGATCCATGTGCGCGTCCACCTGGAGGATGCCCAGCTCACCCCCCGCCGCGGCGGCCTCGATCGCGCCCAGCGAAACGGCGTGCTCGCCGCCGAGCAGCCCCGGCACCTTGCCGGCTCGGAGCACCCGAGCGGTGTACTCCCGAACCAGTTCCCGCACGCGTTCGCCCGTGGCGTCGATCCGCGCCAATTCCCGGGCATCACCGTCGGTCGCGCCGCCCCGGTCGATCATCGGCCGAGCCAGCGCCGCGGCCTCGGTCGACAGAGACCTGATCTGGGCGACCGCCGGAGCCTCCGCGTCGAAACAGATTCCCTGCTCGTAGATCGCCCCGTAGCGCCCGTCGTGCAGGTCGACCTGCTGCGATGCATCGAAGATCGCATCCGGGCCGTTGGCGGTCCCCGGCCGGTAGGACGTGGTCGCGTCATACGGCACCGGCAGCAGAACAATCCGCGACTGATCGAGCGTGAAGGGCAAGCCGAAAATGCCCGAACCGGGCACCGCGGCCGCGTCAGGATCAAACTTCACTGTCATTCGGTTCTCCGTGGTCATGGACGGACCAACGATAAGCCGGCGCGTCGGCCCGGACGCCACGCCCGTGGCCGACGAATTCGGATCGGTCCACCATTCCCCGGCCTGCGCCCGGAAATGCGTGCGCAGCCCGGCCCTCCAACAATACATCCGATGAGCGATCCCTCGAGCGAGAAGAAGCCCGATCCGGGCGTGAGCCCGACGCCCTATGAACTTGAGCCCGCGGCGCCCGACGCCGCTCCTCGCACTCCGCCGGTGCCGATCGCCGCTGCCGCCAAGCCCGGCCCGGCGCCGGGCAAACTCGCGGCGGAGGGTGTTCTCAGCGGCTTTGACGAGGACGCCGATTTCGATCGTGATCCCGAGGTCGAGCGGGCGCTCGGCAAGAACAAGCGACCCCCGGCGCCGTCTCCCGCCGCATCGGAGACCGCGCTCGAACCTTTCGTGACGCCGTGGCTCGGCAATGCTCAGATCTGGGGTGTTGTGGGCGGCTTTCTGCTGGTCGGTGCGATCGTCGCCGCGGCGATGAACCTGCCCAACAAGTTTCCGGCGGCGCTGCTGGTCCTGTACAACGGCATGATCCAGACCGGCACCGGCCTGGTCGCGGTGTACCTGACGGCCCGGCTGGCGGGGATGCGGATCGGGGCCATTGACCTCGCGACGGCCCGGATGCTCGTCGCCGTGTCGGCGTTCCTGCTGCTGTTCAACCTCAACATCCACATCGCGGGCAGCGTCACCAACAAGTGGGAAGAACTCCTGATCGCGACCGCGGCCTACGTTGGGTCCGTCGCGGGGCTGTTCCGGCTGTGGGGCCGGAACCTGGGAATCCTGGTGATCACGCACTTTGTTCTCTGGCTCGTGTTCGAGCTTGGTGTCCGGCTGGATGCGTGGGCGAGCGCCGGCGTCGCAGCCGCGGGTAAGGCGTCATGAACGCAGCGACCACGCCCGCCGTCCAACCCGCACGCCGCGCCCAGCTTCTTCTCGATACCGCCTGGCCCGGGAACTCGGATTCCCCACGCATCACCGCGATCGCACCGGGCCGCGTGAACCTCATCGGCGAGCACACGGACTACAGCGGCGGCTTCGTGCTGCCCATGGCGATCGATCTCGCGTGCGCGGCGGCCCTGCGCATCCGGAACACGGCGAAAGTCTCGCGCGTCGCCATCGAAGAATCGGACCTTCGGGCCGAGTTCGAACTCGACCGTCTGCTCGCGCCGGGAGGAGAGTTGCCCGCGGGGGTAGTCCTCGGGAAGGGCGACTGGCGTTCGTATGTTGTCGGTGTCATCGCGCTCTTGGGTCGCCGAGCCCGGCACGACGGCAAGCCGCTTTGCGGCTTTGACCTCGCCATCGCGGGTGATGTGCCCGTCGGCGGCGGGCTGTCGAGCTCGGCGGCGCTGGAGGTCTCGGTCGCGTCGGCCGTCGCGGCGGCGTGGAATGTCCACCTCGACCTCCCCAAGCTTGCTGCGCTCTGCCGGCAGGCCGAGCACGAGTTCGCCGGAGTCCCGTGCGGGATCATGGACCAGTTCATCTCCGCGCTCGGCCGCGAGGGACATGCGCTGCTGCTCGATTGCCGCACGCTCGAGCACCACCACGTGCCCATGCCGGCTGCCGAACATGCAACGGTCGTGGTGTTCAACTCGAACGTCAGCCACTCGCTCGCGTCCGGCGAGTACGCTCGGCGCCGCGAGGCGTGTCAGCGGGCTGCCGCGGTGCTCGGCGTCGGCGAACTCCGCGATGCTACGCCGCAGATGGTCGCATCGAACTCGGCGCTGGTTTCGCAACCAGCGCTGTTCCGAGCGGCTCGCCACGTCGTGACGGAGAACGCCCGGACCATCGCCGCGGCGGCGGCGCTCGAACGGGGGGACCTCACGGAGCTCGGCCGCCTGATGAACGCCTCGCATGATTCACTCCGGGATGACTACCGGGTGTCGTGCCCGGAGCTGGACACGCTGGTGGAAGCCGGGCGCGGCCTGGGCGGCGTGTTCGGTGCTCGGATGACCGGCGGCGGGTTCGGCGGCTGCGCCGTCATGCTGGTCCGGTCGGCCTCGGTGGACTCTGTCATCGCGGACGTGAAACACGCGTACCGGGCACGCCACGGCCTGGACGCCACCGCGTTCCCGGTTCGAGCATCCGGGGGCGCGACCGTCCTTCGGACAGCGGGCTAAGAAAGTACGGTCCGCGATCGCGGCGAAATCGCATGGCGGCGGACCGTCCATCTGGTATGCTGCGGTTCTCGCGGCGGGGCGTCAACACGCTGCACGAGCCTCATCAAATCGCATTCGAGGGAGAGCGTCATGTCGAACGTTCGAGTCATGAGTGTCCTGGCACTGACCGGGCTTGCGTTGTGCTCCGCGTCCGCCGCGGCCGTCGCGCCACCGGCCCGCACCGGCGTCGTCCAACAGGATCGGTACGTCGAGAAGCCCGGCGAGCTCGAGTTCTCGGGCCAGCTGATCGTCCGCCCGGCCCGCGGGCTTTCCCCGCAGGATCAGGCTCGTGCCCGAGCCATGATCGACGCGTCGATCCTGAAGTACTACCCCGAGGTCGATGAGTACGTGATCAAGACCGCATCGGCCAAGGGCACTCCCGCGGGCACGGCCGAGAACGAGGTTTCGCGGTCGCTGATGGCGACCGGGCTGTTCCAGTACGCCGTTCCCAACTGGATCTGCTACCCCCTCGCCACGCCCAACGATCCGCTCTTCTCCAGCCAGTGGCACCACCAGAACATGCAGTCGGAGCTCGGCTGGAACATCTCGACCGGCAACACCTCGATCATCACCGCGTACACCGACACGGGCATCGACCTGGCACACCCCGACCTCGCCCCGAAGCGCGTCCCGGGCTTTGACGCTCCCAACGACCTCGCCGAGGCCGACGGCGGCAGCGTCGCCGAGCTCCACGGGCACGGCACCCACGTCGCCGGCTGCGGCGCGGCGTACGGCAACAACGGCGAAGGCGTGGCCGGCGTCAACTGGGATTCCAAGATCATGATGATCCGGGTCGCCTTTGATTCCAGCGGCGGCGCGTACTACGACGATCTCATGCAGGGCGCCCGCTGGGCGATTGAGCACGGCGCCAAGACTGTCAGCGCCAGTTACTCCGGCGTCGCGTACGAACCGCTCCAGACCACCGGCGAATACATCAAGTCGATCGGCGGGCTGTACTTCTACGCCGCGGGCAACGACAGCGCCAACCTCAACTGGTTCGACTGGGAAGACGTCGTCGTCGTCGGCGCCTCGGACTCCGGTGACAACCGAGCCTGGTTCAGCGCCTACGGGCCCGCGGTCGACGTCTTCGCGCCCGGCGACACCATCCTCAGCTCGACCTGGGGCGGCGGCTACGGCTACGCGAGCGGCACGAGCATGGCCACGCCCGTCGCCAACGGCGTCGCCAGCCTCGCCTGGTCGATCAACCCCAACCTGACGCCCGACCAGGTGGAGAGCATCCTCTTCACCTCGTGCGACGACCTTGGCGACCCCGGCAATGACGCGTTCTACGGCTGGGGCCGTGTCAACGTCTACAAGGTCGCCCAGGCCGCGCTCGCCACGACCGGGCCGGCCGCCCCGACCGCCAACGACGACTCCGCAACCGCGATCTTCGGCGAAGCCCGCCTGATCGACGTTCTGGCAAATGACTTCGATCCCAACGGCGATCCGATCGAGCTCATCTCGTTCAACGCCACCAGCTCGCACGGCGGAACGGTCACCCTGTCGCCCGGCACCGGTCCGAGCGGGCGCGACCAGCTCGAATACAACGCTCCTCCCGCGTACGTCGGGGTCGACACATTCACCTACACCATCACCGACAACGTCACCGGCAACGACACGGCCACCGTGTCCGTCAATGTCGCCGATGCGAGCCTGTACCGCAACCCCGACGACTCCACCGGCGCCGGCCCCGGTGTTGACGTTTCCTACTACGTCACGGCCGGGTACTCCATGCTGCCCAACTTCGGGTCGCTCACGGCGTACCTCCGCGATGTCGTGAACGAGGTCAACTACCCGAGCACCGGAGGCGTCTTTGCGACCTCCGGGCGGTCGGAAGAGGTCGGCGCCGTGTACGAGGGCTTCATCGACGTCCCGTCGACCGACAACTACACCCTGTACACCGAGTCCGACGACGGGTCCAAGCTCTACGTCGGCTCGCAGCTCGTCGTGAACAACGACGGGCTTCACGGCATGGTGGAGCAGTCCGGCACCATCGGCCTCAAGAAGGGCACACACCGCGTCCGCGTCGAGTTCTGGGAGAACTTCGGCGGCGCCGGCGTCATCGTTCGCATCGCCGGCGGCGGGCTCGCCAAGCAGGCCGTGCCGGCCGCCATGTGGCTCCGCGAGTGCGGGGCGGACTTCGATCAATCCGGCTTCGCCGATACGGATGACTTTGACGCGTTCGTGACCGCCTTCGAAGCCGGCGACGCCGCCGCCGATTTCGACCGTTCGGGTTTCGTTGATACCGACGACTTCGACGCGTTCGTTCGGGCGTTCGAAGCCGGCTGCTGAGGCGGCAAGTCCGGGCCGAACCTGACACCGCGCCGAGCCCCGCGAACCCGCGGGGCTCGTTTCTTTTTCATTCGGTCCGCGCCCAGGCGCTAGACTGGGTCGATCATCTGTTTGAACAACTTCCACAAGTGCGGGCACATGAGAACTCGACGCGGCCCATCGCTCCAGCAGGAAATCGGCAAGAAACAGCCCTTCGACCTGCCCGAGCAGGAGGCCTATCTCAACCTGGTGCGCACGACCAGCACCCTGGGCGTCGAGTTCGAGCGTTTTTTCCGCGAACACGGTCTATCCGAGGCGACCTACAACGCCCTGCGGATCCTTCGCGGGGCCACGCTGGGCGACGCCCCGCCGGGCCGGCGCGCGTGCTCGGAGATCGGTGAACAGATGGTCGCGCAGGTGCCCGACGTGACGCGGGTGGTCGACCGGCTCGAGAAGCTCGGCCTCGCGCAGCGCTGCCGGTGCCCCCAGGACCGCCGCGTGGTCTACGTCAAGATCACCCGCAAGGGCATGTCGCTGCTCGAGGCGCTGGACGACCGCATCCTGGAACTTCACCGCCGCCAGCTCGGGCATCTCACCCCGGGCGAACTGGCGACACTCAACAAGCTGCTGGTGAAAGCCCGGCACAGGCCGCCGCCGGGGGCCGCCGCGACGCCATGATCGCGCGTGCCGGAATCCCGCGGGCTCACGCGGAGGTCGCGGAGGGATCGATCGCGCTCTCGGTGTCGGCGGGCAGGAACACGCGGAACGTCGTTCCGCGTTGCGGGCCCTTCTCGGTGTGCGACTCGACTTCGATCCGGCCGCCGTGCTCCTGCACGATCCGCTTGGTCACCGCGAGCCCCAGGCCCGTCCCGCGCAGGCCCTTGGTGGTGTTGAACGGCTCGAAAAGCCACGGGATCCGGTCGACGGGGATGCCCGGGCCGTTGTCGATGACGTCGATCTGCGCATAGCCGGCGCCACCCGCCGGCGCGTGCTTGCCGCTCGCGGGGTGGTAGGCGGCTCGCAGCGTCACCGCGCCGGTGCTCTGCTCGACGGCCTCGACCGCGTTGACGGCCAGGTTCATCAGCGCCTGGTGGATGAGCTCCGGATCGATCGGGATCGGCGGCATCTCCGGATCGGCGTCCACGATGATCGCCACGCCCCGGGCCTGGGCCTGCGGCTGAACCAGCTGCGCGACGTCCTCAAGCACCGACGCGAGCTTGGCGAGCTGGATCTCCACCCGCCGCTGCCGCGAATACGCGAGCATGTTGCTGGTCAGCGTGACGATCCGGTCGACGTTCCGCCGAAGGATGCCCCAGCCCCGCTTCGCGACCGCCAGATCGTCCTTCTTCAGGCCGAGCTCGACCACGTCCGCCCCGCCGCGCAGCCCCTGGAGGATGTTCTTCACCGAGTGCGACAGGCTGGCCACGGCCTCGCCCATCGCCGCCAGCCGCTCCGAACGCAGCTTCTCGGAGTACAGCTCGGCGTTGGCGAGCGCCAGACCGGTGTGCTGGCCGATGGCGTTCATGAGGTTGAGCTGCTCGGACGTGAACGTGTAGTTGGCGATCGTGCTGTCGATGTAGATCGCGCCGAAGATGCGGTCGCGTGACCGGATGGGCGAGCAGATGGCCGACCTGATGTGGAAACGCTGGACGCTGTCGCCGGACTTGAACCGAGGGTCCCCCATCGCGTTGGTGCTCAGCACGCCCTCGCTCTTCTTGATCGCGTGCAGCACGATCGTCCGGCTGACGTTGATCCTCGCCTCCTCATGATCCCGCGGGGCCACCAGGTACTTCACGACCGACGGGATGATCTGCGGATCGGGACCGGGCGGTGCTCCGACCTCGATCGGGGGCTGGGCCATCATGATGAAGCCGCGCTCGGGCTCGAACTCCTCGAACACGACGTCCATCACGCCCTTGAGGAGCTGCTGCCTGTCGGTCGATTGCGACACCAGCGACGTGAGCTGGTAGATGACCCGCAGATGGTCCACCGCCGCCGCTCGCGGTTCCGGCTCCGAGAGGGTCACCGAATCGTCGTTGCTGGGGATCGACCGTTCGACCGACGCGTCGATCTGGTTGGGGTGCAGCAGCCGCACGACGTCGGGGTCCGAGCTCTCCGTCACGCCGAACACGAAAAGCGTGGAGCCCGTCCGGATCTGGTCGCCCGGGCGAAGCCGCGTCCGCTCCCTGATCTCGACCCCGTTGACGTACGTCCCGTTCTGGCTCGAAAGATCGCGGATCCACCAGATGCCGTCGTCGGGCGTGAGCTCGGCATGCCGACGGGACACGGTGGTGTCCTCGAGCGGCAGCGCCTCGCTCGAACGGCCGATCAGCTGCGGCTCGTTGTCCGGCAGCTGGAACTTGCGACCCTTGTCGGGACCCTGGATAACGCTCAGAACCAGCACGCCGACTCCTCGCGGTTATCCGCCGCCACCCGGGTCGGCCGTGGCGATCTCCGTTCGCCGGGCCTCCAGGATGGCGCGAAGGCTCTTGGAGCTTACGTCAGCCTTGCCGGATTTCTCAAGATCATCGAGGTCCTTGATCACCGCTTCGACCTCGGAAACCGCCGACAGCTTCGTGGCCGCGGACTTCATCTCCACCACCGCCGCCGCTTCGCCGGAGGTCAGCAGCAGGCCGATCGACAGGTTCGCCCTGGCGAACCCGCGCTCGGGGTCGATCGCCAGCGCGGACCGGGAGTCGGCGATCAGGCCCTCGTAGTCACCCGCCCGGTACCTCGCCCAGGCTCGGTTCATGTAGGCGTCGGCTTTATTGCTGTCGGAGGCCCCGGCAAGCCCGATCACCCGCGTGTAGTCCGCCTCCTCCTGCTTCGCACGGCCCTGCTCGTGAAAGAACGTCGCCCGCACCATCAGCGCGTCGGCGATCTCGCTCTCGTCCAGCCCGGGGATCTCAACCGACTCGTTCAGGCTCTCAAGCGCGGCCGCGTGCTCGCCCGACGCCGCCAGCGACTGGCCCCGCAGTCGAAGCGCGAGCGAACGGGCAACCGCGGAACTGCTCGGGTTCGCGAGCAGCTCCGCCGCCGCTTTGCGGAGTTCGGCCTGGTCACCCAGTTGCGCCGCCGCCGTGAGCACGCCCAGCTGCACATTCGCCATGGCCTCGGGACTCTGCGCGATGGCGGGAACGCGCCCGAGCTTGCGGAAGATGGCGTCGGTCCCGCGCCAGTTCCCCCGCGACATCAGGATCCCCGCCGCTCGGAGCCCGGTACTTGACCGATCGTCCACCGTGGCATCTTCGATTTCGATCACGGGCAGGTAATCGTCGAGCGCCTCGTCCTCGCGCCCCAGGTCCATGAGCGCGTTGCCGCGGTTTCGAAGGGCGCGTGCTCTCATCCACCCGGGCAGGCCCGGCGTCGCGAGCACCTGGTTGTAATCGGCCACTGATTTCTCGATCTCGCCGCGCTCGCGGAACATCGACCCGCGGTTGATCAGCACGCCCGCCCGCATCAGGTCGCTGATCCCCGGTGATTCGGCGGCGGCGTTGTAGTCCGCGAGCTCCTCTTCCTTGCGCTGAAGCTCTCCGAACAGGATCCCCCGTCGGAAGAGCGCACTTGCCCGCTCGGCGGGCTCGATCGCGGGGTGCGCGAGCAGCTTCTCGTACGCCGCGAGCGCATCGTCATGCCGCCCGGTTTCGGGGAGCGACGACGTCAGGGCGTCCAACGCCTTCGCCGCCAGCGCCGAGTCGGCCGGGACCAGCGTGAGCGCCACCTCCAGGTCGGCGACCGCTTCGGCGTGCGACCCGGCGTCCTCGAGCGCCTTCCCGCGCTTGACCAGCGCATCGGCTCGCTCTTCCGCCGTGGCCCGCGGGTCGTCGATGATCCGCGACAGAAGAGCCATCGCCGTCTTGGAATCACCAGACCAGGCGGCGAGCACCGCCCGGGATGCGAGTTCGCCGGGTGACGCATCCGCCGGCACGGCGACATCCGCCGCGGGTGGCGCTTCGCCCGCCGCAGGCGGGACTCGGGCCTGGCCGCCGTCGGAAGGGGCCGTGAAGAGCCGGTCCGCCTCCTCGAGCCGCTTGATGGCCAGCCGGACGAGTTCGGCGAACGAGTTGATCTCCTGGCGACCGGACACCGAGGCCGCCGCCTCGCGCTCGGTCAGCTCCACGCTTCGAAGCTGACGGAGCAGCGGGCTCAACGGCCTGATCACAAACTCCGGCGCAGGGCTGCCGACGACGGCCCGGTGGAGCTCCTCCAGCAACTCCGCCGCCGACGCCTTCACGTACGAGGCCGTGCCCCGCCGTGCCGTCAGGAACTCGACCGCCTGCGGTGACAGCCCGGTCGCGGCCGAGGCCGGATCGAGAATATCGCACCAGAAGACCTGGCCGTCGAAATCCGCCGCGGTCGCGAGCGCATCCATGGTCGCGTCGTCCCAGCCGTTGTACCCGATGATGATCACCGAGTGCCGCTCGAGGTACCGCTTCAACTCCCGAGCATTGCGCTCCCGAGCATCCGCGATCTCCTTCTCCGTGTTCAGCAGCCGGTAGCGGTGCACGCTCCCGTGCGTGTACATCAGGTGGATGGCCTCGGTGTCGTCGTCCTCGGGCGCATCGATCATTTCCGGGCGGTCGGACATGAAGTACAGCTTGTGCACCAGCTGCAGGCTTCGCTGCAGCAGCGGGTCGAAGTTTGTCGTCAGTACTGTTCTGCAGAATGGCGACTTCCATTGCCATGCCTCAGAATCCTGCGATCCCAGGATCCCCGCCAGGTGCAGGTGCGGCGGGTTGATCCGCCGACCGATCCGCCCGATCGCGTCGCGCAGGTACTGCCGACGCGTCTTGAGGTCCTTGAGCGCGCGCGTCATCAGCAGCTTGTACGCGCCGGTCACGGCGCCCGGCAGCGAAACGTCCGGCAGGCCGGCCTTCAGCTCGCCGATCGTTTTTTCGCTCGGTCCCTCGAACAGCCGCTTCCACAGGTCGCGCTCGTAGTTCTCGAGCTGCTCGTCCTGGAACGGCCGATCACGGAACTGCCGGGCGTACCCGCTCCCCGCCGGCTTCTCGACACTCTGCCGCCAGTGAAGCCACCACGGGATATCCGTCAGCATCCGCCGCGCCGTGGGGACAAGCGGATAGGTAAACCCCGCGCCCAGGATCAGCGTGAAGAACGGCCGCTCCGCGCCGTCGAGACGGCTGGTGACATACTCCGTCAGGTCTGACACCGCGGCGACATCGAAGGTTTCTGGCATCGACGACCCCTTTGACGGCCCTCCAGCCTACCCGATTTCGCGGCTCACGATGCGAGCCTTCGCCGGCCTCGTACATGCCCAGGGCGGCCGCAAACGCCCATACGCCTCCAATGCTCCGCGAGGCGACCCGGAAGTCCCGCGGTGCCGCATCGGTGATGCCTCGGCCCGGGCATCAGCCCGGACCGCCCGCGCCCCCACCATATACTCCGCCGATGGCCAAGCGCCCCTCCCCAGCCAGTGCGTTCAACGCGAATCACCGGGTCATCCTGCTCAAGGGCCCAGACGCGTTCCTGCGCTGGCTGCGGACCAACGAAGTTCGCAAGGTGCTGACCGCCGCCCACGGGTCCTTCGACACGTTCCAATTCGACGGCGACACAGCGAAGGTCACCGAGGTACTCGACGAGTGCCGGACCTTCGGTCTCATGGCGGGCCACAAGCTCGTCATCGTCGATAACGCCGACAGGCTCATCAAGGCCGCTTCCGACGAGGACGAAGCGAACACTGCTCCCAGGCCGACCGCGGGCAGAAGGACCGGCCCGGCGATCGACACCTCGCCCCGCGGCCTGCTCACCCGCTATGCCCAGCAGCCCGCTCAGGACGCCACGCTCATCCTCCGAGCCGCCACCTGGCGCCCGGGCAACCTCGACAAGGCGATCGAAGAGCAGGGCCTCATCGTCGCCTGCGACGAACTGAAGGAGCCTCAGGCCGCCGCGTGGGCCGTCGAACGCGCGACGACCGAGCACAAAGTCACGCTGACGCCGCAGGCCGCCTCAGTGCTCGTCGAGCGCCTCGGCTGCGACCTGGGGCGCATCGACGGCGAGATCGCCAAGCTCGCGGTCCAGGCGACCGTCCTGGCCGACAACACCGACGCGGGCACCATTTCTCCCGAGATGGTCGCCGCATCCGTCGGGTTCACGCGCGAGGAGGAAACCTGGGGCTTCCAGCGCCTCCTTCTCACCTCGGATACCGCGTCGATCCTCGAGAACCTGTACCAGGTCATCGAGATCTCGCGCCAGCCCATGACGCAGGTCGCGTGGGCGTGCACCGATCTTGCCCGGAAGTTCCACGCCGTGTGCGCCGCCGCTCGAGCCGGTGTCGACCCGCACCGAGCCGCCGGCGCCGCCAAGCTCTGGGGTGAGATGCAGGGCGTCGTGGCCTCGCTGGCGCCGCGCTTCAGCCCGGCAGTTTCCGCCAAGCTCCTGGCCGCGTGCGTGGAGGCCGACGCCCGGCAGAAGTCCGGCCTCGCCGATCCGCAGCGCTCGCTCGAGTCCCTCGCGATCAAGTTCTCGCGCCTGCGCCCCGCCACCGGCCGCTGATCACCCAAAAGAAGAAATGCCCGGGCACCACGCACAGAGGTGCCCGGGCGAGAGGAGTGACAACGTCTATCCCCGGTCGGGCCGAGCCTTACTTGACCTCGGCTTTCATCCCGTCCTTGTCGCCCGCGTGACCGCCCGCGCTCTTGTCGGCCTTGTCGCCGCCCGAGGATCCCTGGTCGTCGGCGCCGGACCCCTCGCCGTAGATGTTCCTCATCCACCCGGGCACGGTCCACATCCAACTCTCGGCCGCGACCACGTCTCCCGCGGTTTCGACAGGCGTCCAGAGCATCGGCGTGTACCCCATCGACGCGAACCACCGGATGTCCTGGTCGACCTCGAGATCACTTGGCGTGTAGTCGAAGTAGTCAGCCTGGTTGTTGTACCGGTAGCTCATCACCGACTCGTGACCGGGGAGCAGAAGGTCCGCCATGTAGTGCGGGTTGCGGTACGGGTAGCACTCGGCGAGCGTCTTGGGAGTCGTTTCGGTCGTCCAGCCCGGCAGCACGCCGCCGATGAGCGAGTGCAGGATGTCGCACGGGCTCGGCTCGGCGATGAACCGCATGTCCGGGTAGTTCTCGCGGAGGTACTTGATCCAGGTGTACGCGTTGCGAATCCCGTTGATCGACGGGTTGCACGTGTCAAGGCCGATCAGCCCCACACCCGCGTCCACGGCACCTTCGATCTCCTCCCGAGCGAGCTGGACATGCACCGGGTTGTTCGGGTTGAGCGGAGTGACCGTCGCCGGATCCCACACCGTCGACACGTCGAGGCTCCGGCCCCACCACAGGCCCAGCGTCTTTCCCGATGCCCGCACGCGCGGCAGACCGATGTCGGGGTCGAAGGCAGTCGCGAGCGTCGGCAGGACGTTCCAGCGGCTGGTGATCTGGAACGGGTAGTTGTACTGCGGGTTATGGAAGTACATCCCCGATGGCGCCCAGAGCATCAGCGAGTGGTACCCCTGCTGGTCCACCAGGCGATCGGCCCACGGTCCCCATCCGAAGATGTCCGGGCGACGGATGTTCGGGTCGCCGTACCCGTCGAGGTTGCCGGGCTCCTGGTTCACCGAATCGGCGATGCCGACGGGGAGGATCGGCCGGCCGTCGCGCTTGTAGCTCACGCCCCCGTACATGCCGCGGAAGTACTTGAGGTACGGCAGCATCGTCGGCATCCAGTCCTGCCGGTCCCGCGAGACCCGGACCGACACCACGTACGTCCGGCTGGTCTTGGCGGGCAGGAACCCCGGGTGCCTCATCGCCTGTGTCGGCGGGCAGTTGTCGGGGTTTGACAGCCTGAACCCCGCGCCCCACCCCGGCCCGCCCTCCCCCGAGTTGCCGCCAGAGGGGTTCATGGTCGCGACCCGCACGTCGTGGTCGTACTCGATGATCGGGTATCGCATCGACACGCCGACGGCGTACTCCGGCCCGCGGATGATGTAGGCGGGCGAGTAGAGATCGTCCGGGTAGGTGTACCCCTTGCCCACGAAGGTCGAGAAGCTCGCCGGCCGCCAGATGCTGGTGTGCCTGATGTCCAGGTACTCGATGTCCGCCCCGACGGTGAGCATGCCCACGTAGATGGTGCCCAGGCGGAGCTGCGAGTTGGTCGGGTTGGTGAAGGTCACGACCATGTCGTAACCCGCCGGCTGCTCGTTGATCTTGAGGGTCGAGGTGACCTGCGAATCCATCACGGTGACCAGGGGCAGCGCGTTGCGCTGCTGCATGATCAGCCGGCCGTTGGAGACGTCCCGCAGCTCGTACTTGCCGCCGACCAGCGAGAGATCCGTGACCGTTGGCCCGCCCTCGGGCGGCGGAACGACGTCCACGGGTCGAGCCGCTGCGTGCGACGACACAAGCATGGCCACAGCGGCCACGCGAAGCGCGCGGAGAATGCTTGACATGTCATCTTGCCCTTGGAACCAAACCCGGTCCCCCGCCCTGTCCTCAGCACCGAGAAATTCGGCGCCCCGCCCTACCGGGTTTCAGGAGCCTGCCGAGTGAGCAAACCCCATTGCCGTCAGGAGAAGCGGGCACATCATGACAAGCATGCCGGATTAAGTCAAACTCATTTGGCGCCAGATTAAACAGTGTCGGTAATCAACCCTACACGGCGGATTCGGGCAATTCATGCGCTTTGCTGTTGCGTGTCTCCGTCCGCTTCAGCAGGGTATTACTTGCGCGACTCGGGGGTCAGGTCGCGACCCCGCACCCCGTACCGCGTCCCCGCGAAGAAGTACGGGAACAGGCCGTCCCCGTCGGGCAGGTCCAGCGCGAACGAGCTCGCGGGCCCCTCGACCACCGGGAATGAATCGGGCGCCTCGAACAGGTCCACGGGCACGACCCCGATCTGCGGGTCGTCCTTGGCGCTCTGCGCCGCCGCCTGCGTCAGCGCCATGATGTCAATGGTCGAGACCGCGCCGTCGGCGGTCGCCACGTGCGGCCGCGCCCGCGGGTTGTTCCACGCCGGAGAGAGCGGGCGCGAGATGGCCTTGCCCCCCGAGTTGATCTGCGACCGGGACGTCTGCATGAAGTCCGCACGCTCGAACAGCACGACCTTCGCATCGGGGAACGTGATCTGCTCCATCATCGCCATCCCAGTCCCGCACGGCACCTTCTCGCACGTCCGCGGGTCGCAGCAGTCTCCGCGGTACATCGGCCCGTACTCCGACGGGCAGCAACCGCCGTCACGGTGCGTGAAGTCGTACTCCTTCCAGTCGCAGAACATGGTCGGCGAGTAGAAAAACGAACTCGGGTAGAAGAGGCCGCCCCGGCCATCCAGCCGTGCATACGCGGCCCGGAACTCGCCGTCCGCCGGCGAGAACGCCATGTCGGCCTTCAGGCCGGTCCCATGTTCGGCCTCGGCGAGCGTCGAGCACCAATACGCGGCGAAACCCTCGCCCGCGAAGCGGCTCTTGCGGTAGTAGCCGAACTGGAGCTGACTGGTTTCCGACGACCCGCTTTCCGTGATGTCGGAGATGTTGAGCAGCTTGCCCTTGCGATCCATCGCCCGGTTCATCAGCAGGTCGTTCAGCGACTTCAGCTGCGCCGCGCCGACCGCCACCTGCGACGACCGCCTCGCCGTCACCACCGCCGGCAACAGCAGCGTCACCACCGTCAGGATGATCCCGACGACCACGAGCATCTCGACGAGCGTAAAACCACGCCGGCGGGCCGAGCCTTCCATGCGACGCCTCCCTGTGACCGGAACAGTCTACCGGCCCGACTTCTTCCCGGTTGCATGTTGCCGTACGCGATGAATGTTCCAGTCGCACCGGTCCAGGTGCCCGGCTGCTCCTCGAATCAGCATGATCGCTCGAACTCCTCCACAAACGAGTGGAAATCCTCGAGGTCCACGAAGCCCGTGCGGTCAAAGTCCGCGGCCCCATCCCCCTCGACAAAGTCCGACACGAATCCCTCGTAATCGACCTGGTCAACGGTTCCCGAGCCGTCGTAGTCCGCCGGAAGGTAAACGACCGCCACCGAATTCGCGCCGTACCGGACGCTCAGGCGGCCGATCGGCATTTGCGGGGCATCGAATATGGCGAAACGACCGGTCACCGTGCCTCCGCTGATGACAACGTGGTGGTCGCACGGTTCCGGTACGAACCCGTCGCGGAAGCGAACTCGCAACGTCCCATCCAGCGACAGATCCGCCGCGTTGGCGACCGAATCGCGTTGCGTGGCCGCGGGACCTGCGTATTCGATCTCAATCGTTCCCAAGGCCGAGAGCTGCACTCCCGAGAACGTCATGGATCCTATAGGACTGCCCGGAGCAATGAGACCTCTATTCACAAATCGGCCGCTGGATTCACTGAGGATCTGCCCAGTCCCCGTGATCGAGTGCCCCGACTCGTTGACCGCCAGTGTGCTCGCCCCGACGTAGATCTGTGATCCTGCCAGCCCTTCCAGGCGAACCTGTCCCGTTCCGCCCAGGACCGCGGGTACGCCGAAATCAAGTCGGGTCGGATTGGCCGCCGTCCCCGGCAGAATGCGTACAACGCCGTTGTTTATGACTCCATCCTCGAGAACCTCCAGTACCGAGGAGGCACCTCCGCTCGCGGGGTAGACGCGCCAGTCGCCATCGATGGTCACACCGTTGAGCCGCACCACCGTACCGCCGGTGACCTCAACCACACTCCCCGCAATCGCTTCAATTGTTCCGCCCGTAATCCGGGCGATGCCGGCAAACTCGATGCGCCCGCCATCGGCCCTGAGCACCCCGTCGATCGATTGAAGAACCTGGGATGGACGCAATATCCCACCGGCTGTGGCGACGGCGATCGACCGGTTATCAATGCCCGACAGCGCGAGTCTCAGGTTGTTTGCATTGGCAATAATCGAGCCCATGTTGATGAACACGCCGCTCCCGTCGGCAAAGATGCTCCCTCTGCCAACGATCGAGTGATCCGACGCGTGGGTCGCTGTCACTCCGTTCGCCACCGTCACCGTGGCGTCACTCTGCTCCTCCAGAACGACCGTGCCCGGCCCTGAGAGGACGCTGTTGTGCGAAAAATACAGCCCCTGGTCGGTGAAGGCGCCTCCGCTGAGTACTCGAATGACTCCTTCGTTTCTCAATCCGCCGGATTGAATATGCAGCCTGCAATACGTCGCGTTCGTCGACCCGTTGATCCGCCACTCGCCCCGGGCAACCACGCCGTCAACCGCACCAGTACGCTTGGTGGCCACCTCTACCCAACTGCCGACCGACGCTTCGACCAATCCTCCTGCGACCAGTCCATTCTCGAATCGAACGACGCCGCCGTCGGCGCGTATCCGTCCTTCCGCAGATTGATTGACGACTCCGTCAATCAGCGCGACACCACCGTTGGTTGCGTCGATGATCGCTCTGTTTGTTGCTCGCCACAACGAGAGCGGCTGACCGCTCACGTTGGCGGAGATTCTGCCCTCGTTGATGACCGTCCCAGTCGTCGCGGCGTTGATCCGGCCCGTGCCTTCGATCACGTGCCCGGAGGCGTGTACAACGCTCACCCCCGCGGCGGCAAACACCTCCGCTTGCAGGGCCTCTTCGAGGCGCAACCGTCCCAAGCCGCTGAGCGTGCAACTCTGCACGAACGCCAAGCCGCCCGCAGCCGTGGCGCTTCCGGGGAGCACCCTGATGAGGCCGTCGTTCAGCACACCGCCGCCGCCGACCCTGATCCACGTGCCGGCGCTGTTCGTCGGCCCGTCAATCGAAATCTCCGCCGACAGGTTCGGTACCGCCAGACCGTAAACTGTGTGCGCCGCCCCGGCAGCGACCCAAACAGTCAACGGCGATGAGTGACCGATGTGGGCAATCTCGTCGAGCGTGTCGGGCACGTCCGCGGGATTCCAACTGCCCGGCTCCGCCCATGCACCGTTTACAGGTGAGGCCCACTGGACGACAGACTGCGGGCTCGCGAACGAACTGGGCGCCGCAAAGCAAAGCGCACACGCGGCCTGGACCACATCACTCCGCAAGTGACGAATTGAACACACGCATCACCTCCTGCGGGAACGGCAACGGATGTCATCATATCAAGAAAAAGAGCCGGCCTTCCGGCCGGCTCTCTTGCTAAACCGATCGCGTGAGCAACCTGATTACGTCGACCCGGCGCCGGCCCCGACCGGCTTGTCGCCGCCGCCGCCCTCCGTCTTGCCGCTCGCCGTCGCCGGCTGGGCCGGCGACGCCTCGGCCTGCTTGCTGTCGAAGAACAGATGGTCCTCGGGCTTGCCATCGGCGCCCGTGCGCCGCGTGACGAAGATCTTCGACCCGGACTTCACGTCGCCCGTCAGCAGCATCTCGCTGAGCGGGTCCTCGACGTACGTCCCGATCGACCGGCGCAGCGGACGCGCGCCGTAATCAGGGTTGTACCCCTTCTCGATCAGGAAGTCCTTGGCCGCCTGGTCGAGCTCGAGCACGAATCCCTGCGCCGTCAGGCGCTTGGACACCTTGCCCACCTCGTAGTCCACGATGCGGGTGAGGTCTTCCTTCGTCAGCGGACGGAAGACAATGATGTCGTCGAGGCGGTTGATGAACTCGGGCCGGAAGAACCGCTCGACCTCCTTCATCAGGATCGCCTTGATGTTGTCGAAGTCGCTCGACTCGGTCCGCTTGCCGAACCCGAAGCCCGCGCCGCCCTTGATGAGGTCGGCGCCGATGTTGCTCGTCATGATGAGGACCGTGTTCTTGAAGTCCACGTTCCGCCCGAACGAGTCCGTCAGGCGGCCCTCTTCCATGATCTGCAGCAGCATGTTGAAGACGTCGGGGTGAGCCTTCTCAACCTCGTCGAGCAGCACGACCGAGTACGGCCGGCGGCGGATGCGCTCGGTGAGCTGGCCGCCCTCCTCGTACCCGACGTACCCCGGGGGTGCGCCGACCAGCCGCGAGACGTTGTGCTTCTCCATGTACTCCGACATGTCCAGGTGCACGAGGGCTTCCTCGTCGCCGAACATGAACTCGGCCAGCGCCTTGCTCAGCAGCGTCTTGCCGACGCCCGACGGGCCGATGAAGATGAAGCTGCCCATCGGGCGCTTGGGGTCCTTGAGGCCCGCCCGCGCACGGCGGATCGCCTTGGAGATGGCCTTGATCGCCTCCTCCTGGCTGATGACCTTCTTGTGCAGCTCCTTCTCGAGGTCGAGCAGGCGCTGGGCCTCTTCCTTCTCCAGCCGCTTGAGCGGGACGCCGGTCATCTTGGAGACGACCTCGGCGACGACGTCCTCGTCGACGACGCCGTCGATCTCCTGGGCCTTGGCGCGCCACTGCTTCTGGATCTCTTCCTTCTTCTTGCGGAGCTGCTCGGCCTTGTCGCGCAGCTCGGCGGCGCGCTCGTAGTCCGCGGCCTTGACGGCCTCGTCCTTCTCCACGCTCAGCCGCTCGATGTCGGCCTCGATCTCCGCCAGGTCCGGCGGCTTGGTCATGGTGCGGATGCGCACCCGCGCGCCCGCCTCGTCGATCACGTCGATCGACTTGTCAGGCTGGACGCGGCCGGTGATGTAGCGGCCCGAGAGATCGACCGCCGCCCGGATGGCGGCGTCGGTGATCCGCACGCGGTGGTGCTGCTCGTACTTGTCGCGCAGCCCCTTGATGATCTCGACCGTCTGGTCGTTGCTCGGCGGGTCGACCGTGATCGCCTGGAAGCGCCGCGCCAGCGCCGCGTCCTTCTCGATGTACTTGCGGTACTCGTCGAAGGTCGTCGCGCCGATGCACTGGATCTCGCCGCGGGCCAGCGCGGGCTTGAGCACGTTGGACGCGTCGATCGCGCCCTCGGCGCCGCCCGCGCCCACCAGCGTGTGCAGCTCGTCGATGAAGAGCACCACGTTCTTGGCACGGCGGACCTCGTTCATGACCGCCTTGATGCGCTCCTCGAACTGCCCGCGGTACTTGGTGCCGGCGACCATCATCGCAAGGTCCAGGACCACCAGCCGCTTGTCGTGCAGGATCTCGGGGACCTCGCCGTTGATGATCCGCTGCGCCAGGCCCTCGACGATCGCCGTCTTGCCCACGCCCGCCTCGCCCAGCAGCACCGGGTTGTTCTTCGTGCGGCGGCACAGCACCTGCACCACGCGCTCGATCTCCGTCTGCCGGCCGATCACCGGGTCGAGCTGCGCCTCCTTGGCCAGTTCGGTCAGGTCGCGGCCGAAGCTGTCCAGTGCCGGCGTCTTGCTCTTGCCCTTGGCCGCCGTCCCGCCCGAGGAACCAAGCGCGCCCGCCGGGCCCGCGCCCGCCGACTCGCTCGACCCGCCGGCCGAACCCGCGTCGTCGTTGCCCTGGCCCGCGCCCAGAAGGTTGAGCACCTCCTCGCGGACCTCCTCGAGCTTCAGGTTGAGGTTCATCAGCACCTGCGCGGCGACGCCGTCGTGCTCGCGCAGCAGGCCCAGCAGCAGGTGCTCGGTCCCCACGTAGTTATGGTTGAGGTTCCGAGCCTCCTCGATGGCGTACTCGATGACCTTCTTGGCGCGGGGGGTCTGGGGCAGCTTGCCCATCGTGACCATCTCTGGCCCGGCCTTCACGAGCTTCTCGACCTCCAGCCGCACCTTGCGCAGGTCGACGTCCAGGTTCTTGAGCACGTTCGCGCCCACTCCCGAACCTTCCTTGACCAGTCCGAGCAGGATGTGCTCGGTCCCGATGTACTCGTGGTTGAAACGCTGGGCTTCCTGGTTGGCCAGGGCCATGACCTTGCGAGCACGATCGGTGAAGCGTTCGAACATCTGAGCCTCCCGCTTTTCTCGGACCTCTCGTGGTCCGTATGAGTGGTTCGCCAAGCTGTGCCCGCGTGGTTCGGGCGAAGCTCCAAAATCCGCAATCCTCCTCAGTCGCCCCGAGCGTCCCCGCCCGCGCAAAGATTGCTGATCGAGGTCCGATCGCTGGCCGTCCAGCTTCTCGGACCATCGTATGACCCGCCAAAGCCCGAACCCGCTCATCGGGTTCAGAGTTCCGGGGCTGAATACATCGGTAGCACGGGCCGTGCCGATCGCGCAGAGTTGCCAAACCACCCCTGGAAGCCCGCAGTGGCACTTCCTGGGCGGTCCGCCCACCCCGCGGGGGCGCGGGGAACCCCCGACCTGCCATCCGGGCAGCCCCATCCGGGCACGGTGTTATTCGGTCCTGCGCAGTCCCGTTTAGGGCAGCTACTTCGCCGAGGCCCGGGGCGACAGCGACGCGCTCGAGTCGGCGATGATTTCCAGCGGGATCACCCGCTCGTCGCTCGCCCCCGAGTTCTTGTCGCGGATCGTGACCTTGAGGGAGTACGCCCCGACGCTCAGGGTCGCCGGAAGGTCGATCGTGTTGACGAGGTAGAAGTCGCGGCGACGGGTCCGACTGGTGTCAACCACAGTCTGCGCCGGGCGGTACCACTGCTGGCGGCCGTCGGCATTATGGATCAGCTCGAGCTCCTGCGAGACTTCCGCGACCCAGCGACCGGCGGGCGGCCCCCCGCTGTCGGTAGCCTGAGAAGTCCTGCTCGAGAATCGATCGAGTTCGACGTAGACGATCGCGCGGTGCGACCTTCCGGCGAGGAACGCCGTCGATTCGAAGGGCTCGTAGCTCCCGAAGGATTCCACGCGCCGGCAGAGTCCGGCGTAGGAGATCCTCACGGGGATCTGGGCGGACATGCCGTCGGCGGCCGCAAAGAGCAGGTCCGCGGTCCTGGCCGGGTCGGCGCCACGGCGAGCCTGCGCCGAAAGCCCGCCGAACACGTCCCGAGCCGCCCGTTCCACCGCCTGCTCGGCGGGCGACAAGCCGCTCGCATCAACCTGCTGCGGCTTTGACGACGGAGATACGAACGCGTCGAGCGCTGCCACGGCAAGGCTGTCGCTGAGCGGCGCCGACATGGACGCGTTCTCTTGCAGAAGCCGCCTGAGTTCGGCGGCCTTGGCGGCGATCTGCTCGGCGAGCGTCGGCATCGCCTCGACCGTCCGCTCGCCTCCGGCGCTGGTGACCTGCGCGGGCTGTTCGTCGGCCGGTGCCGGGCTCGCGGGATCAGTCGGCGCCGAGCGAGTGATGCGGAGAGGCGATTCGGAGGCATCTTGTCGCGACGGATCCGTCATCCGGTCGCGGCGCGGCGCCGGCGGCTCATCGAATTCCGCCGAGGCCGCTGCGCCTGCGAGGCCCAGGTTGTCGGGCTCGGGGGGCGGGAGCAGGCCCGGGGATGTCTGGGGACCGGCATCGGACGTCGCCTGGCCGCAGCCGGACAGGAGCGACGCGGCCACCAGGACCGACGCCGCGATTCTCAAGAGAGGTTGGTTCTCGCTCATCCGACGAGCCTCCTGCTCGTTCATGCTGCATCCCTGGTTCCGGCGTGGGCCGGGTGCGGGCCTCCTGCCCGTGCGCGTTGACAATCCCGCCCGTGACGAGCGAGTTTCGGGAATTATCGGGTAGCGCCGCCGATTTGCTTGCGTGTTGGCGGTCGACCGAGTCCGTACGATCACACCCCGAACCGTCGGGCCGCCTCCCCGGTAGCATACTGCGATGCCTGTATTCCTCCGATGGCTGCTCGCGCTCGGACCGGTCAACCCGATCGCCGTCCGGCTGGTCCAGAACGGGTCGCGGCGGCTCAAGCACCTGTATGTCCGAGCCGCCTACCTGGGCGTGTTGATCGTGGTGTTGCTGTGGGCTCTGCTCATCAAGGGCGGCACGGGTTCGGTCATGTCGTACCGCGATCTCGCCGCGGCGGGCGCCTTCAGCTTCACCGCGATCGCCTACCTCCAGATCGGGCTGATCTGCATCCTCGCCCCGGTGTTCATGGCGAGCGCCATCGCGCAGGAATCAAGCCCGCGCACGTGGGAAGTGCTGCTCACCACCCCGCTCTCGGGCGTCCAGATCGTGCTCGGCAACCTGCTCGGGCGGCTGTTCTTCGTGCTCGCGCTGCTCTTTGCGAGCCTCCCGCTGTTCGCTCTCACGCAGTACTTCGGCGGCGTGCCCGGGCCGTCGATCATGGCGAGCTACCTCATCGCCGCGTGCGCGGCGCTGCTCGTCGGTTCGACGGCGATCTCGCTCTCGGTTTCGCGGCTGGTCGGCAAGCGGGCCGTGTTCACGTTCTACATCTCGGTGATCAGCTACCTGGCCGTCACCATCGCGCTTGACCGCTGGATCATCTCGCGCGGGGGCGGGGCGTTGAACGGGTCGGGCGTCACCTGGTGCACCGCCGCTAACCCGTTCCTGGCCCTGTACGCCCTGCTCAACCCGTCCACCTATCCCCGGGCCGCTCCGGGCACCATGGACGGCGTCGTTGCCCGATGGCTTTACGAGACCCCCGTTACCACGTGGTGCGTCGGCAGCGCCGTGCTCAGCGTGCTGATGATGCTCGGGTCCACCCTCACGGTCCGCACCGGCGGACTGCAGTCACTCGCGGGCGAGAGCGCGGGCGTGCCGTGGTACCGCCGGATGTTCGGCCTGGGCGCGTCGGGGGCCGAGCACCGTCCTCCCCGAGCGGTGTGGCACAACCCGATCGCCTGGCGTGAAGCGGCGGCTCGGAACTCGACCTTCTTCAGGATTCTCCTTCGGTGGGCCTTCATCGCGGCCGGGGCGATCTTCGGCCTGGCGCTGCTGGTGATGTACCACGTGGGAGACCTGAACACCGACGAGTTCCGCTTCGCGCTGCTCGCGACGGTGTGGGGCATGCTCATCGTGACGTCACTGGTCGCGATGAACATGGCGGCGACGGCGATCAGCCGCGAGCGCGAGGACGGGACGCTCGACCTCCTGCTGACCACCCCGATCACCCCGAGCCAGTACCTGACCGGCAAGCTCCGGGGACTGATCGCCTACATCCTGCCGCTGATCGCCGTGCCCTGCGGTTTGCTCGCGATCGCCGGGCTATACGTCCTGTTCGACGGCATCGGCCGTGACGGCGGCGTGATGGAGACCACGACACGCGTGGGGCCGACGCCGGTCACGCTCCCGGTGCTGTTCCCCGAGGCCGGCCTGCTCGCGCCGATCGTGATCATCCCGTTCATGGCGTTCTGCTGCATGGTCGGCCTGCAGTGGTCGCTCCGCAGCAAGGGCACGATCGGATCTGTAGTCGCGACCGTCGCCGTGGTCGGCGTGATCTCGGGCGTGGTCGGGATGTGCGCGTGGAAATCGGCGACCGCGTTCGGCCAGCTCGGGCCTTTCATGGCGGCGCTGAGCCCGGCCTCGCTCGTTTACGCGCTGGTTTCACCCGGCGAAGCGCTGGGCACGGTGCTCCAGACCGACACGAGCCAGGCGTCGGCTCGGATCGCCATGGGAGTCGGCGCCCTGGCCGCGGGCGGGATCTACTGCGGCGCGGTATGGGGCATCCACAGCAACATGGTGCGCACGTTCGACATGACGGTTCGCAGGCTGGCGGGGAACCGGTAGCAGAAGGCGCGGAGACGCCAAGGCGCGAAGGGGGGCTCGTGTGTCGTGGTGGCGGCGGGTGCTCGTTGACGTGGTGCTCAATCCCAACCCGCCGAGGTGGGCGGATGAGCGGCGCATCGCGCTGTGGCTGTTGCCCTTGCCCCTGTCCTCCGCGGCGATGCTGACGCTCTTTCCGGCCAGGTCTGCGCTGCGGGATTCAGGACTCGCGCTGCTTGCCGGGTGGTTGCTGCTGGTCGTGCTTCTCGCCGTCGTCGGCGTCATGCGCGAGAGTCAGCGTCGGTACTACCGGTCGATTCTTCAACGGCTCGATGGGTGCGCGGCGTGCGGATATCCCCGGGAGGGCTGGAGCGGGCCGGTGTGCCCGGAATGCGGCGTCAACGCCGATGATCAGATCGAGGAGGCACGCCGTGTCACAAGTGATGCAGGCCGGGTCGATCACCGGCCTTCAGGTGCCGACGCGACGGAGCACGGTCGCCCGTGACTGCGCTTCTGCCTTCGTGATGCACTCAAGAGACCTCGCGGCGGCCGCCGGGATCGATTCCATGGCTTCCTCCACGAGACCGGCGATCGTTCCAAACCCGATCTTTCCGGCGAGGAATGCCGCGACCGCCTCCTCGTTCGCGGCGTTGAGGATCGCTCCAGCGGTCGTCCCGCGAGTCTCCGGGGTGATGACGCGGTACGCCAGTTTCAGCGCCGGGAAGCGCTCGAGGTCTGGCGGCTCAAAGTCGAGCCGGCCCGCCCTGGTCCAATCGACCCGCGGCCAGGCCCCCATCGATCGCTCCGGCCACGCCAGCGCATGCTGGATGGGGATGCGCATGTCCGCCGCGGCCAGGTGCGCAATCACGCCGCCATCCTCGAATTCCGCCATCGCGTGCACGATCGACTGCGGGTGAATCACCGCCTCGATGCGCTCGCCCGGCAGGCCGAAGAGCCAGTGGGCCTCGATGATCTCGAGCGCCTTGTTCATCAGCGACGCCGAATCGACCGTCACCTTGGCGCCCATCGACCATGTCGGGTGCTTCAGCGCCTGGTCGGGCGTCGCTCGGTCGATCTGTTCCTTCGTCCATGTCCTGAACGGGCCCCCGGACGCGGTCAGGATCACTCGCCGCACGCGTGACGGACACTCCACGGGCGGCGCGCATGCTCGCGGCTCGCCGTCACACGCTGCTCCACTGGCTCCGGGCAGGACAGAGTTGAGACATTGCCACAGCCCCGAGTGCTCGCTGTCGATCGGCAGCAGTTTCGAACCCGACCGATGAGCCGCCGGCACAATGATCGCGCCCGCTGCGACCAGCGCCTCCTTGTTGGCGAGCGCTACGTCGCGGCCGAGCTCGACCGCGGCCAGCGTCGCCGCAAGGCCGGCCGACCCGACGATCGCCGACACCACCAGCTCGCACGGTGTTTCCCGGACCAGCTTCTCGGCCGCGTCCAAGCCGACGAACCTGGCTCGGCGCCCGCCGTACTCGACCTCGTGGTGCTGCGGGCCGCTCGTGACAGCGACCGCGGCGCGCGGGAACCTGCCGGCCTGTCGATCGAGCTCGCGGGCGTTCTTGCGAGCCGCGAGCCCGACCACCTCCAGGCGGTGGGGAAACCGGCCTTGCTCGTGCAGCGCGTTGAGGTGATCGATCACTTCGACGGTCTGCGTACCGATCGAGCCCGTCGATCCGAGGATGATGACGCGTCTGACCAACGGGGAGCGGCCTTGGACTTACTCGGGCTTGGGACGGCGGTTCAGTTCGCTCGCCGAGAGCTTGCGCCGGAAACTGTACAGGAGCTTGGGTTGCGGACCTTGCGGCGACTCTGGCGGAGGTGCGGAGGCTGGCGACTGCTCCGGCCTCGACCGCTGTCCCTCCTGGTTGCCGCCCGAGCGACCCCCGTTGCCCGATCGCTGGTCCGGGCGACCTCCGCGGCCGCCGCGATCATTCCGGCGTCCGCCGCGGTCGCCCTGGCCGCGTCCGCCTCCGCGCTGCACGCCAGCATCCGGGCCTCGCCGCTCCCGCTGATCTCGGGGCTGATCGCGAGGCGGGCCGCCAGGGCGCGGCGCGCGCTCCGCCGGCGCATCGGATGCGCCGACCGGCTGACCATCGGCCATCGCACCCTCACCGCTCCCACGGGCTTCACCGCCGCCCGCACCGCCTCCGCGGCCGCGGCGTCGACGCCGGCGCCGGCGGCGGCGGCCCGTCTCACCGCCCTCGCCGGGTGGGCCGTCCGATTCGCC
>JAJVHS010000034.1 GCA_022072615.1 Phycisphaerales bacterium | reverse complement strand
CCCACATTACAAGGCAGCGCAAGCGTGCTCTTATGGCTTCATGGTCAGTGTAACGGCCACCGGCGCGGATCACTGCGCTCATACACGAGTTGTTAGCTGGCGCGATGACGGGAAGGCAGATCTACGCCGCTAAAATTCGCAACCACAGTAGCAGGCCGGCCCGTGCCTCCTCAAAAGGTAGTGCCGGGCGCCACATGATCAGGGTAAATAGGCCGTCAAGGCCAAGGAAAGCGACGCCTTGCGGGCGCGACCGCCGCAACGCGTAGCTAGGCGACACGGCCGGACGATGACTTCCTGAACCAGTCTCGGCCCGGCGAGGTGAACAGCAGACAAATGATTGCCAGACTGATGCCAAAACTAAGCACGAGTTGAGCCTTCACAATCCAGGGTGCACCGGACATTAGATTCTGCACTGTGCTGGTGAATGACACCGCCACCCCGACGATCCAGAACGTCAGTAGTAGGACCCTGGCCCAATTGCGGCCTTTGTAGATCTTGTAATAAACCCAAGTCGCGAATGCCAAGGACACAAGTTGACTGATACTTGCGCGACCAATCGACTGCATAGGCGCGAAGAAGTCCCACGCGACCACCGTAGTAACTGCGCCAATCACGTAGTTGACGACCGCCAGCTGCAGCACCAGGGCAATCGGCTTGGGGCGCGTGCGTATGGGCGCCTCATGCCCCGGGTCTTGCAGGGGCGCTTCCGGGGCCGCGTACGGATTGTGCGTCACGTAATGTCTCCTAACGATTAAGTTGAGCGCGCCGCCCGGCGACGACGACGTCCCGTTCTGCTGCGGGTGCGCCGAAGTTCATCAGAGCGAGATCGAGTGTCATCGGTCGATTGTGCTCCATGGTGGAGGTTGCGACGCCCGAGGCGACGCGCTCGGTCTTGGGGTACTTCTGGGTCATGACGCCCAGCAGGTAGATGACCGCGGGGATCGCGATGAGCCCGAGCTTGAGTCGCCAGTCCGTCACCCCCGACTTGGTCATGAAGTACGCGGCCAGACCGCCGATGATGAGCCCGCCCGGCCACCAGGCGTGCAGCACGTTGAGCTTGTGGACCTTGTTGTCGCTGTGGATGGTCGCGACCAGGGGGTTGATCACGCCCTCGACGATCCCCTGGGACAGGCCCATGAGCAGGAACCCCGCGTAGAGCATGAGCGTGCCGGTATGGTCGAAGATGTGCTCGACCTTCGGGACGTCGGGCGGCGGCGCGAGCAGGACGAGCGCCACGCCGCCGATGTACCCGAGGCTCGAGAGCGCGTGCAGCACCTTCATGCCCAGCACGTCCACCAGGACGCCGCAGAGGAAGATCGAGATGGTGAAGCCCCAGAAGGACGGGCCCCAGATGAGGCCCATCTGCTCCTTGGAGAGATGGAAGGCGGCGCTCATGTCGGCCTCGATGTCGCCTCGGATCGAGAAGACCATCGAGGTTGTCAGGAGCGAGATGCAACTGATGGCGAACAGCGCTCGGCGGTTCATGGTGCGAGCCTCCTGCCCGGAATGATCGTCGGGGCCGCGGGGCAGAACGCCCGAGCGGCCCGGCTCAGGAAGCGGGCAGCATAGCAGAAGAGCGGACAACAGGCAGCAGGCAGCAGACAGCACGGAGTGCTGTCTCTACCCAGGGATACCCGGTCGCTTGGATCAGTGGTGCCCGTGGTGGGCGGCCGGCGCCTGGTCGAGCTTCTTGAGCGCCTCGGCGGGCGTCAGCCACTCGTGCAGCGTTTCATCGACGAGCATGGCCGGGGCCGACCCGCACGAACCCAGGCACTCGACCTCGATGAGCGTCCACTTGCCGTCGGGCGTGGTCTCGCCGACGTCGATCCCCAGCCGCTGCTTGATGGCCTCGGTGATCTGGGGCTGGCCGCAGAACTCACAGGCGATCGACCGGCAGACCGCGATCAGGTGCTCGCCCTTGGGCTTGAGCCAGTATTCCTCGTAGAAGCTGGCGGTGTCGTACACCTCGGCGGGCGTGATCTGGAGGAACTCGGCGATCTCGAGCAGGGCCTGCGGCGGCAGCCAGCCGTGCTGGTGCTGCACGGCGTGGAGCGTCGGCAGCAGGGCGCCGAGGCGGGTCTCGTAGCGGGGGAGGATGTCGGCCCGGAGCCTGGCCTTGGTCGGCTCGTCGAGGTAGGGGGTCGCTCGGCGTTCGATCTTGGTACCGGCGGAGTTCTTGGTGATCCAGGCCATGGGACGGGCTTTCTGCAAAGGCCGAGCGGCGTGCTCGGGGGGAGGCGACTTTAGCGCGGGTCGCCGGAGTTCGGTCGCGCCGGGACAGATGCGGGCGATGAATCCGAGTCCTTGGCCGGGCGGCCGACGGTCGTGTCGGTCGCACGGTCCCCGCCGCGGTCCTCCTCGCCGGTCGGCTTGGCGAGCCGATCGAGCGGGTAGACACCGGGGCTGAACAGTACGCTTTGGTCCCCTTCTTCGTCGTCGGGTGCTCGACCGAACAGCGAAGCGGGCAGGGCCGGGTGCGCTTCAAAGGCGGCGAAGGTCATGGCCGGCGGCTTGCGTGGCGTACCGGGCGGGGTTTCCGGCGGCTTTCGCTTGTAGGTCTCCCGCTTGGGCTTGGCCTTGGGGTCGGTGTCCTTGGGCTTGCCTGGCGGAGCGGAAGCGGGCGTGTCGGCGGCGGTGGAGGGTGCCTCGCGCTGGGTGGATGTCGCGTCGGGTTCGTCGTCCGGGATGACCCGGGCGCGCTGGACGCTGCCACGCATGACGGCCGGGGCCTGCTCGGCCAACGGGCAGTTCCTGGGCGGCTTCTTTTCGTCACCCCAGTAGACACACTCGAGCGCGGCGCCATTGGGAGCCAGGAGCAGGACGTAATCACTCTTGTTGGCCCAGGAGGCTCGGGACGATGAGACCCGGGCCGTGAAGACGAGGGCCCCGCTGAACAGGTCGTTGCCGGAGACCGGGGCGGTGGTCGAATCCCCGACGGCGCCCTTGATCGCGGCGTCGTTGCCGTTGAAGACGACGGCGACCTGGCCGGGCTCGAGCGCGACGGCGGGGAAGGTGAACTTGAAGCGCGACTTGCCCTCGCCGCTGTCGACGATCGTGTAGCCCTTGAGGTTGATGGGCCGGTCGTGCGGGTTGACGAGCTCGACGAACTCGTCGGCGGCGGTGTCGCGCTTGCCGTCGCGGTTGGCGTCGCCGTTCTTGGTCGGGACGGCGTAAAGCACCTCGGTGATGACGGGGTGCGGATAGGCGAGCGGCGGCGAGCCATCCGCCGGCGCGGCCGGCTGAAGCAGGAAGAACATGATCCTCGAACCTCCCCGGAAATGCCGCGTGGGACCGTTACGCCGAGAGGCGGCCGGACTTTCGCGGCGGCTTGACTTCGAGTGCGGCGGATTGCGAGGGCGCGCGGTCGTGCTCGTCGAGCGGGTAGAGGCGAGAGAGCTGCTGCTCGACGGCTCGGACCACCGCCTCGCGGTCGGACTTGTGCACCAGCAGGAGCGCGGCGAGCCAGCGTCGCGCCAGCTCGGGGCCGGCGGGCTGCAGGAGCTCGACGAGCAGGCGCAGATGGTCGTTGGGAACGAGCGCCCGGGGCGGGTCGTCGCCGGTCGCGCCGCGCGGGTCGGTCGCCTTCTGCTTGCTCATCCCTCTCCCCCCGGGCCGGCGCCGGACGTGCGCCCCGCATCGCCCGCCGATCGGCGAGGCGTGCTGATGCCGTGCTGCTTCGTGCCTTCCACCCCGCCGGGCCTGACGACGATCGGGTCGGCGAACCTCGGCGGCGATGATACCGACACGGCCGGGTTTGGTCGAGAGTCGTCGTGCTGCTGTCCACGGACGCGAGCCTCGAGCGTCTGCATGTAGACCTCGACGCGCTGCATGCGGTCGACGAGCCGGTCGATGGTCTCGGCCATGGCGTGCATGAGCTCGGACGTATCGGCGGTGGCGAGCGCGTGGGCCTTGAGCTGATCGGTCTTCATCGGCCCGCGGCCGGTGATGAGCCAATCGGCGTTGATTCCAAGGGCTTCTGAGAGCGCGGCGACAAACTCGACGCTCGGTGACTGGCCCTGGAGGTAGCGGCGGACGGTCTCGGGATGGGTGTTGGTGAGCTCGCCGACGTGCCTGTAGGTGCGTTCGCCCACGGCGGCGAGGAGTCGGTCGTGCATCGTGTCGTTTCCCCTCCGGCAGGACACAAGCTTGTGTGCAAGGCGGGGGCGATCCTACCGCGCGGTGCCGGATTTGTGCGGACGTGATGGTGCAATCCACAACACTGGGTGAGGTCGCACTCGTGCGCGCACGTGGAATGGGGCGAGATGCTGTGGTGGAGCGCAGTCACCGCGGGCCGGGATGCGCTCCGTGGGCGCCGACGTCGCTCGACGACGACCCCTGCGATCGCACGATCGACGCTGGCCTTGACAGAAAAGCGTCTACCCGCGGCGTCGCTGAAAAGCTTGGAAAGAACCCGTCGTCAACGGCTTGGGGCGTGACACTGATCTTCACCTCCGCGCCGTCCCGCATCACGTTGAAATATGTGCCCTCGTAGCCCGGCATGATCTCGCGCATCCCGAAGCCAAACGCTGACTCTCGCTCGGGTCTTACCCCGACGCCGTCGCTCCGAGCGGGCCACCAGCCCGTGATGAGATCGTCAACCTGTGCGCCCGCCGCGGCCGCTGGTCCCGCGGGGTCAACATCCACGATCCGCAGAGGACGAAATGGTGTTGACACGCGGGCCGGGTCGGTCTTTACCCCCAGGTACGCCACCGGCGCGGCGACGGTGTCCGGGCGAGCGCCGATCTTCTGGAGCAGCCCCGGCACATCGGGCATGGTCGTGCCCGCAATATACGAGTCGTACAAGTCCGCCGCGCCGTGCGATTCAAGCCACGACCTCAGATCATCCACCGTACACGATTTCACCGGTCGATCGATCAGGTCCGCGATCAGCTTGTCCAGTCCCCACGGATGGCCGCGATCGATCAATTCGACGTCGATCAGAAACGCCAGCAGATGTCCGCCCGCGTACGCCATGGTCTCGTTGGGACCGTCGCCGTCGCGCCACTGCACCGCCGGGTCGACAAACGAGACCGTTCCCAGCGACGATTTCAACGCCCGCGTGTTCAGTTCGACCAGCCGGCGAACGAACCAATCGTGCGGGACGATCCCCGCCGCCGCCGCGTGCCTCAGCGAAAGATAATCGGTAAACCCCTCCGTGAACCACACGTACCGTTCGTCCGGGCGGATCATCCCGCCCAGCCACAGGTGAAACAACTCGTGCGCCACGATCTGCCGCGTGTACGGTGATCTCGCCTGCTCGTCGGTCCAGTCGCTGCCGACCCCGATGACAAGCCCGCGGTCGGTCATCATCCCGCCGCCCGGCGAGTCGTTGAGAAAGACCCTGATCGCCGCGGGGCGCGCCCGGTTGCTCTCGGACATCCTCGGCACGAGCGTGCATATCCAGTCCAGCGTCTCGTCGGCCATCAGCAGCCCCGTTCCGAACTGCCGGACTTCCACCAGTGTGCCATCCTTTTCCCGCCGCGCCCGGGCCGTGAACGCCCCCATCGCGATCAGGCCGTTGCGGTCCGCGTGATCCATCTCGAAGCAGTGCGGCGACGGCGTTTCCCCGGCCCACCCGGAAAAAACGGTCCAGTCCGGCGGACAGCGCACCGCGACCCGCCGCCGATCGACCAGGTCCCGACCGTCCACCGTCACGACCATCAGCGTGTTCGACGTGCACCCGTACGAGTACGTCGAGGTCAGCACCGGTAGCAGGCCGTGAGAACGTTGCACGGCCGACCCTGTCGCCGCCGGATGCAGCGTGTACCGAGCAGTGAATGCCCCGTCCCACCCCGGCGGAACCTCGAGAACACGCCGCGACGCATCGGAAGGGTCGACTGAGCTCGGAAGCGAACAGTCGAAGCTCGTCAGGTAGTAGTCGGCAAGCTCTGTCCATGACCCGAAGTCCTCAAGCCGCAGCGACAATTCCCTTGCGGATGCGTCAAGACCACGGGCCTCGATCTCAACACGCCACGCCGGCGGCGAGCTGTCGCGGTCGCACGTCAGCGTGTAACCGACCGACGGTTCATTCGCGGCCGGCGCCGACGAACACCCGGTCATCATCGCCGGCAGCAACCCGGCCATGACGACGACCAGCACGTGATACAGCGCCGTGTACCGCATGCTCCGATTGTCGGTCATCGCCCGCCGCCCAGCAAGCAGTTTAGAGATCATTCGTACGTCGGTGGAACACCCGGTGGCGTGACGTGCCACGCTGACGAGCATTCGGGGCAGATCGTGTGCCCGGTACCAGCATCGACAGGTACGCCGGCGATGCCGTATCCGCAGTGCGGGCAGCGGCCGTGGCGGAGCAGCGCGGCGCGAGTGCCTTTCAGGCGTGCTCTGCGAGCGACGACCAGCGGCGCGGCCACGCCCGCCGCGAGCATCAGCAGGACGGCGGGCCCGGTGAACGCCAGCGACTTCACGAGGTCGTTCCAGGCAGCTTGTCCTTCGATCGCGATGTCGATGGCGATGCCCGCGATCGCAAGGACGATGAGCACGGCGAGCGTCCCCAGGCCGGTGAGGATGACGCGTCGCGCCGAACGATCGGCGACGCCCAGATCCGCCATGATCGCGTCGAGCGTTTCGCGTTCAATGCGGTCGTTGCTGCCGAGCAGCCAGTCGACGCCGGGGTCCATGATCGTGACCGGTTTCCCGGCGGCGTCGCGCGCGATGCCCCGACCTTGAGTGCGGCTGTGCGGCCCGGGAACCATCACCCACCAGCATACGTCGAAGAGGCCGCGGCGGGTGTGCGAAGCGGACCGGGGAGGGCGGGCGATTCAGTCAAATCAGTTTGGACTAGATCGCGAAATTTGGGCCGCTGAACGCGATGAGCACGAGCACCGCCTCGCCGGCCAAGGTGGGCGGAATGGTCGCTTTCGCTCGCACTTCGTCTCTTGTATGGACGTAGGAGACGCCGTCGGCATTCATAAAGCCGACCGTGGACCGAAGCCACCGCTCAGCCGCGTCGCCTTCCCGAGTCTGGGCTCGAAGTTCCAGGACCGGTTCCGCCTCAGCCGAAATCGTCACCGAGACCTGCGAGATATCCGCGGTGCCGGTTCCGAACCAGCCTTTGGCGTGGGGCGAATTGGTGTCCAGCCTGTTCTCGGGATCGTAGCGGCGAAGCACGAAAACCGGGGCACGAAAGTCCAGCCCGCCAGTCACTTCGCCCCACTGCGACGGCATGGGATTGTCAGTTCGATTCCAACGCTCCAGGAGTCCTATCAACATCGGGAGACTCCCGGCGATGACGACTGAATGATCGTCCGGGAATGCGACAAACTCGTCAACCGCCTCCGCCGAACTCGGATCCTTCATCTCAGGGGGAGTGAGCGAGCGGCTCGTCTTGAAGACGCTATGAGGCGTGTCCTCAACCCTGGCAAAGCCCTCGATGATGCCTTCGCTGCAATCCAGTCGGACGTTGTCGACCGAATGGTCGAACCTCGCGATGAACATCCGGTCGAATCGTCCGACACCGAGCGTCGACGGCCGCTGGAACCTCGCACCCGCAACGACCCTGAAACGAGTCTTGGCGCCGGCGAGACGCTCTTCAAGTGCTTTGAGGGCTGGAGACCCCGTTGTACGGTCGAGGGGGCGCTGCAGCTCCATAAACGGGACGAGCGGAGATTGCTTCGCTGAGAGCTCCCGAGAATCGACTGCGAGAACACCCTCAACTTCCGGAGGCAACGCGCAGATGATTGCTCGTAGGGTCGGTTCAGGTATCGCTTCACGTGCAAGTTCTTGGGGCGCGGCATCTTCTGGCTGAGTTGAGAACGAAGCGGTCTTGCCGATGCTTGTACTCAACAACTGCGGCCAGAAGGTAACAAAGAGAAGACCGATCATCATGGCAGCAATGCGGCACATGTGATCATCGTCCCAAGATGGCGGTCGAATCGCAACTCGATTGGTGGTTGTTGCGGCGTTAGTCGGTGGCGATCAGTTCAGCGGCCGAGCAACGGCGAATGGCGCGCCGCCGGTGTGCCCGCGGACGAGCAGGTGCACGCGGATGTCGGACTCGATTAGGGGTCGCAGCGCGGTGGCGTCCTCGTCGATGACGTGACACGTCGGCGGGAGCGCGGACACGGCGGTGGGGACGGCGGCTCGGAGGAGCGCTGCGTGCGCCCGGGCCCAGGCGGCGGCTCGGGTCAAGCCGGGCAAGGCGGCGGTGGTCGCGACCAGGTGAAGGTCACCGGCCGGGCCGAGCGCCAGTTCGATGCCCGGCGCGTACGGGCAGGCAAGGTCGAGCGGACGCAGTCCCTCGATGAACAGCGAGAGAAACTGCCGCGTGCCCGGGAACGCCGCGGAGATGTGGGCCGGCGATGGCGCGCTCGCCGCGGGTATCGGGTCCGCGATGGGCCGCGCGTGCGCGTCGGGTCTCATGTGCGGCGCAGCGGGAACAGCGGTGGTCTCCGCGCGCGCCTCGGGAGCGACCGTCTCCACCGGCGCTGCGTGGGCGGCCTGGTCGCCGGTGGCCGGTGATGGTTCAAGTGCGGGCCGCGGTTCGTGGACCTGATCGGGCTTGGGGTCGCGTTGGGCCGGACGGGATGACCGGCGCGATTCAGAGAGGATGTCGCGGATCGCGGCTCGGACGTGGGAACGGTCCGGGCGGGAGGGTCCGGTGGACCCAGGCGCGGAATCGGCGAGATCGGGGCTCCTGATGAGGGTCGCGAGGTGCCCGGGCGACAGGTCGCAGATGCCCGAGTACAGGTTGGTTGACCTGGGGGGTTCGATCCGCTGCGGGCAGACCTCGATGTTGATCTCGTGCCCGAGGAAGCTGCGGACCGCGGAGCGGATCTTCTCGCCCGCCGCCTTGGATTTCTCGGGAGGAGAAGCGGCGAAGGCGATCGTGAGCTCGATCTGGTCGTCGGCGTGGCTGACTGCTCGTGCTTCGAGGAAGCCCTTGATCGCCTGGTAGGCGCTGAGGACGGCGGGATCGTCGGCGGCGGTCAGAACGGTGATGCCGGTGGGCGAGCACGCGGTGATGAGGTCGGCTTCGCCCGCGGCGTCCGAGCAGATCAGCCACCGGGCGTTGGCCCGGCGGGCTTCGGCGATGGCGTTCTCGAGCGAATGGGACGCGGTCGACGGATGCTGACGAGGGGACGCACCGAAGAGATCGATGGAGACATGCCCTGCTCGGTGCTTGATGAGCGCGATCGGGGTGCGGGATTGGGCGGCGTGAAAGCCGGCAAAGCCACTGGTCCAGGCGACCCCGAGCACCGGGAGGTGGCCGACGATCAACGCGTCGATGCGGGGCGGCGCGGGGCTCGCGGCGGTCGGGGCGTCGAAGTCGCCGATGGGGGCGCCAGCCGCCTCTTGCGGAGCGTCTTTGACGGCCGGCGAACCGAGGAACAAGTCGGTGATCGCCTCGGCGTCGGGCGTGAAGTCATCGTCCCAGGAGAACGCGGTCCGCGCCGCCGTGCCCGGGCCGACGGTCGCGAGCACCGGATCGGACCACTGCGGGTCGAGATCGTGGTCGGCGTGACGCGGGGTGTTGGCGGGGTGGTGGTGCGAGGTCGGTGGTTTCATGGCATCGTCGATCCTGAACATGGATTCAGGGTCGGGAGCCCCACCATGGCTCCGGTTGTGAGATTCGTGTCGCTCGTCTTGCGGCCACCCACCCGTGGTCGCGAGAGAGGTTTCAGTGCGAGGTCGCGGGCATCGCGTGGGCCCGCGGTTCGATCGTCAGGACATTATTGGATTCGCCGAAGGGGTTCGGCTCGGTCGTCGGGTTGAAGGGGTCGATCTGCCATTTGCCGTCGATCACGAGGCGGTAGGTGTATCGGCCCGGCGGCAGCGGGATGCACACTTCAAAGACGCCGAGTTCGTTATTGGGCTTCATCGCGTGGCGGTCGGGCGACCATCCGTTGAAATCGCCGGCGACGGCGGCGGTCGAGCCCATCGTGAGGGGGATGACGAAGAGCGCGCCGGAATTGGTCTGGCGGCACCCCATGAACAGGTTGACGGGCGGGCGGGCGACCTGGAGCTTGGGCTCGGCGAGCAGGGTGAGCGACTGGGCGATCTCGGCGGTGGCGGTTGCGGCCGCTCCTCGGCCCGCGAGCTTCTGGGCCAGCCGGGCCATTTCCTCGGCTCGGGTTGCGGCTCGGGCCCGGAGGTCGGCGGCGATCTGTTCGGCGACGGAAACCGGGTCGGTCCGGACGCCGTTGGCGGCGGGGGCCGAGTTCCCCGTGCTGCTCGCCAGCCGCTGGGCGAGCCCGGCGGGCTCGACATTCGAGACAACCTGGACGACGCCGTTGATCGGAAGATCTTCGCCATCATGCACTTCGGCATGTTCCGGCTCGGCGTGAGGCGCCGGGTCGGGTTTGGCGTACAGGCGCGGCTTGAGCCAGGCGGCGACGGCGGTGTAGTCGTCGGCACCCATGGAGTCCGGCGCGTACTGGGTGATGGTCTTGCCGATGGATGCGGCTTCCTTGAGACGCAGGTCGCGGCGGATGGTGTGCGGGCAGACGGCGTCGCCGAAGCGGCGGGTGAGCTCGCCGAAGAGGTCGCCCGCCAGGCCGCTCCCGGGGTCGTGGAGCGTCGCCACCATCCACGTGCGCAGCGGGATCGACAGGTGGCGGGCCATGGTTCGAACCGTCGACACCTGCCGGGCCGCACCCTGGAGCGAGAAGAAGCCCGTCTCCACGGGAATGAGCGCCGCGTTCGCGGCCGCCAGGGCGTTGTACGTCAGCAGGCCGATGGCGGGCGAGCAGTCGACGAGGCACAGGTCGTACTGATCGGCGATCCGAGTCAGCACCGACGCCAGGCGGCGATGGCGATCCTCGCGGTCGGCCAGGCCCCCGCGCGGCGCCTCAAGACCGGCGAGCCGCATGCGGCTGGGAATGAGGTCCAGGTTGCGGCTCGGACGCCAGACAAGCCGAGCGGGATCGATCGCGTGGCCGTTGGGCGGGACGAGCGCGTCGGAGATGTCGAGGTCGATGCGTTTTTCCGGAATTCCCAGGCCCGCCGCGCAGTGGGACTGCGGGTCCATGTCGACGAGCAGCACACGGAGGCCTTGCGAGGCGTACACACCGGCAAGGCTGATGGCGGTGGTGGTTTTGCCGCAACCACCCTTCTGATTGACAATGGCGACAGTGCGCACTGAGACGGGTCCCCTCTGGCACGACGGCCGATTGCCGGCGTGCCGTCCCTCCCCCGAGAGTCCCGAAGATCGACCGCGTCCAGACCGGACGGACCAAGCCGATCAACCGTGCTCGCTTGCCCTCTGGGCCAATGTATCGGAATTTGCTTGAACGGTTCCACAATTGACAATGTTCGAACAGGTAGGGAGAACTCCCTGTTATCACAAGGGATTGTGTCGGGCAGAAGTCGAAGCAACTGCGTCAGGGTCGTGCGCGCCGGCGCCGCGTCCGTCGTTGCTGCGGCTCGCCGGTCGGCGATCGAGCGCGGGGTTTCTCCCCATCCTTTCACAGCAGTGGCAGCGGTACAGTGAGGTTCAGAAGGGAGTCTCCCATGCGCGATCCCAGAATCGATCGGCTCGCCGACGTTCTTGTGCATTACTCGGCCAGGGTGAAACGGGGAGATGTCGTCGGGATCATGGCCGAGCCCGAGGCCCTGCCGCTCGTCGAGGCCTTGGGCGAAGCGATCATCAAGGCGGGCGGCGACCCGGTGTGGATGCTCAGGACAACGCACTTTTCGGAGTCGCTGCTCAGGTACGGCACCCCCGAGCAGGTCACCCGGTGCCATCCCGTCCACCTGCACTACGCCGAGACCATCGACGTGCACTTTTCGCTGTGGTCGGATGCGAACACCAAGAGCCTGTCCCGGTTCGAACCCGCCAAGCTCGCCCTGCTGCAGCAGGCTCGCAAGCCCTTCATCTCGACCACCATGCAGCGGGCCGCGGAAGGGAAGATGCGCTGGTGCGGGACGGTTTTCCCGACCCACGGCCATGCCCAGGACGCCGAGATGAGCCTTTCGCAGTACGAGGAGTTCGTGTACGGGGCGGGGCTGCTTCACCTGCCCGACCCGGCGGGAGCGTGGCGCAAGATCGAGGACCGCCAGAAGCAGGTGTGCGACTTCCTGAACGGGAAGAAGATGCTGCGGTTCCGAGCGCCGGCTCGTGACGGCCACGACGGGACCGACCTGATGGTCGATGTCTCCCGGGCGACGTGGCAGAACTGCGCGGGGCGCGAGAACTTCCCCGACGGCGAGGTGTTCGCGGGTCCGACCATGCCGCCCGGCGGGTTCGGCGTTGACGGGCACGTCAACTACACCTTCCCGGCGGTCTACCAGGGCCGCGAGGTCCACGGCGTGCGCCTGAAGTTCCGCGGCGGGCGCGTGGTCGACGCGACTGCTTCCAAGGGTGAGGACTTCCTGATCAAGATGCTCGACCAGGACGACGGCGCCAGGAACATGGGCGAGATTGCGATCGGGACCAACTACTCGATCACGGACTTCAGCAACAACACGCTCTTCGACGAGAAGATCGGCGGGACATTCCACGCGGCGGTGGGGGCGGGGTACCCCGAGAGCGGGAACGCCAACACCAGCGGGCTCCACTGGGACATGGTGTGCGACCTCCGCCCGGCCCCGGGCATTCCGGGCGGGACGATCGAGGCTGACGGGGAGGTCTTCCACCGAGACGGGAAGTTCGTGAAGGAAGGGTGGCCGGGAAACTGACCGCCCGCAGCCGGGCTGGACGGATCGGTTCCTTCGACGGGGCCGATCGACCGCGATCCGCCTGGGACATCTGAGCGCGCGGCGCGGGGGTCCGTGTCGCGGGTAGACTGCCGCCATGGACAGCCCAATGACCTGCCCGCGCTGCGAGACCGAGCTCAGCTATGTCGGCACCAAGAAGTTCCACGAGGGAACGCGGGGCTGGGGATTCGTGCTCGGCGACCTGGGAGAACTGTTCACCAACCGCGAGCATTTCGACGTGTATGTCTGCCCGCGGTGCGGTCGCGTCGAGCTGTTCGTGGACGGGATCGGGGAAGAGTTCCGCCGGCACTGATCCGGCGGGGTCATTCCTGCAGCGAAAGAAGCATGTCGATCGTGGACGTGCGGAAGCCGCATGATTCAAACAGCTTCCGAGCCGCGTCGTTGGCGAGCGCGGTCTCGAGGCGGATCTGCTCGACGCCGATGTCCTTGAAGCGCTGGATCGCGGCGGCAAGGAGTGCCCGGCCGGTGCCCGAGCGCCGAGCGGCCGGGTCGACCCACATGTCGTGGATGAAACCGTACTCGCGCACGCGGTAGATCGGGATGTTGTCGAGGACCTCGCCGACGAGGAAGCCGGTGAGGTGGTCCTGCGACTCGGCGACCAGGAAGACGCTCCGCGGGTCGCGTGCTCGCTGCGGGAGCCAGCGCTCGTACCGCGCGACAACGTCGTCGAGCATGCCGTACCGAGCCGCGTCCCACGCCTCGTGGAGCGAGCAGATGGCCCGGATCATGGGGAGGACTGCGGGGACGTCGGACGCGGTGGCGGAGCGGATCATTGGTGAGCGTGCGCTTTCGCGTCGGGCCTGATCAGTGCAACGCGCTCGCTGGCGCTTGCGGCCCGTCGCGCTCAGCTCTTTGCCGCTTCCTTCGCCCAGGTGTCCTTGAGCGTGACGGTGCGGTTCAGCACAAGCTTGCCGGGGGAGGAGTCCTTGTCCACGCAGAAGTAGCCGAGGCGCTCGAACTGGAAGCGGTCGCCCTCGCCGCGATCGGCGTGGTACCGGGCGGTCTGCGCCACATGCGGGTCGATGAAGGCTCGGACGACCTCGAGCGAGCTGGGGTTCAGGTCGTCCATCCAGTTGCCGGTCGCGGAGCCGGGCTCCTCGGTCTTGAAGAGGCGGTCGAACAGGCGGATCTCGGCGGACGCGGCGTGCTCGGCGCTCACCCAGTGGATCGTTCCCTGCACCTTGCGGATGGGCTTGCCGTCGGGCCCCAGGGGGATGTCGCCGCCGCGCGTCGCGGGGTCATAGGTGCAGCGGACTTCGGTAATGGCGCCGGAGGCGTCCTTGGTCACGCCGGTGCACCTGATGATGTACGCCCAGCGCAGGCGGACCTCGTTCCCCGGCGCGAGGCGGAAGAACTTCTTGGGCGGGTTCTCCATGAAGTCGTCCTGCTCGATGTAGAGAACGCGCGAGAAGGGGACCTTGCGCTTGGCGCTCTCGCCGGAGCGTTCGAGGTCTTCGGGGTTGATGACATAGTCGAGCTGGTCGACCTTGCCCTCCGGCCAGTTCTCGATGACGACCTTCAGCGGGCGGAGCACCGCCATGGCCCGGGGCGCGGTCTTGTTCAGGTGGTCGCGCACGGCGTTCTCGAGGCGGACGAGGTCGATCATGCTCTCGACCTTACTCACGCCGACGTCCTCCATCAGCTTGCGGAGGGCCTCGGGCGTGCAGCCCCGGCGGCGCAGGGCGCTGATGGTCGGCATGCGCGGGTCGTCCCAGCCGGAAACGACCTTGTCCTGCACCATCTTGAGCAGGTTGCGCTTGCTCAGGACGGTGTAGTTCGGGCGGAACTTCGCGAACTCGATCTGCTGGGGGTGGTGGATCTTCCGGCCCCACGGGCCCGACCCGTCGTCGGTGCGGCCCTCGTTGATCGCGTTGATGAACCAGTCGTAGAGCGGCCGGTGGTTCTCGAACTCCAGCGTGCAGATCGAGTGTGTGATCTCCTCGAGCGAGTCCTCGAGCCCGTGCGCCCAGTCGTACATCGGGTAGATGCACCAGTCGCCGCCGGTGTTGTGGTGGTGCTCGTGCACGATGCGGTACATCACCGGGTCGCGCATGTTGAAATTGGGGGACGCCAGGTCGATCTTCGCCCGGAGCGTCATCGACCCGTCGGGGTGCACGCCGCGGCGCATCTCGTCGAAGAAGCGCAGGCTCTGCTCGACGGGCCGGTCACGGTCGGGGGAGGTGGCCGGGATCTGCGGCGTGCCGCGGCGCCTGCTCACCTCCTCGGCGGAGAGGTGGCAGACGTACGCCTTGCCCTTCTTGATGAGCTCGACCGCGAAGTCGTACATCTGGCGGAAGTAGTCGGAGGCGAAGTAGAGCCCGCCGGCGTAGGGACCGGTGGTGGGGTCGAAGTCGCCTCCCAGCCAGCGCACATCGCGGATGATGGAATCGACGTACTCCTGCTCTTCCTTGGTGGGATTGGTGTCGTCGAAGCGCAGGTTGAAGACGCCGTCGTAGCGCCGGGCCAGGCCGTGGTTGAGGCAGATGCTCTTGGCGTGGCCGATGTGGAGGTAGCCGTTGGGCTCGGGCGGGAAGCGCGTGCGCACGCGCGGCTTGCCGGCCCGGCTGATCGAGTGCGAGGCGTCGCCGGGCTTCGACGGCGTGCGGCAGGCGACCGTCGAGGCGGCGCCGCCCGCCGGCCACAGGCCCCAGCGGCCCGACTGGTTGTCGGCCTCGACGATCTGCTCGATGAAGTTGAGCGATCGCGCGGCGTCGGGGGTCGGGTTGTCGCTGGTCGGGCTGGACATGACGGCTCCGAAAAGGACGAATCTTATTCAGGGGGGCGGTGGGAGGGTGCGCGGTGCGGGAGCCGATCGCGGGGGACCGGCTGAAGGCAGCGCGGCGCCGGACGCGTGGTCGCTTGGGAACCGCGCGTCCAGCACGCAGCGGCCGCGAGCGCGGCCGCGATCCCGGCCGGCGGAACCATGTCGGACGGACTGTTCGATCAGGCGACTGACGCCTGGAACCGGCGCCTGGCCTCGCCGCAGATGGTCTCCACGGCGGGGTGCTGCGGCTCGCGAGCGACCGCGATCGCGTAGTAGAACTCCTTGACGCCGCGGAGCGGGCCCACGCGGTCGAGCTGGAACTGCGCGGCCACCTCGTCGGCGGTGATCTCGGCCACCGCCACGGCGCCGGTGCCCGATGCCGCGAAGTGATGCAGCAGCGACCGGTCCTCGGCCTCGATGACGACCTTCGGGCGGATCTTGTTGGCCTCGAACCACGTGTTGAGCGTGTTGCGGAGCACGGTGTTGTCCGCCGGGAGCAGCATGGGCGCGCCGTTGAGCGATTGCGGGAATCCGGGCCGGAGCTTTCGCGCCAGCGCCGGGGCGGCGCAGATGACCGTGCCCGTGGCGCCGACGTTGTACGTGATCGTGTCCCGGCTGGCGGCGGCCGGGGGCGGCGAATCGCTCAGTACCAGATCCATGCGGCGCATGCTCAGCTCGGTCATCATGTTGTCGAGCCGCCACTCCCGGCACACGTACGCCAGGCCCGGATGGGCCGCCAGCGCGGGCGAGAGGAGCGTCCGGATGACGATCTTGGGCATGGCGTCGCTGATGCCGATGACGATGGGAACGGCGAAGGGGTCGTGGTTGCCCGAGGCGGCGGAGACCAGGTCGTTCCCCAGGCGGAATATCTCGTCGGCGTAGCGCTGGACGGTCGTGCCCGTGTCCGTCAGCGAGAGCCGCCGGCCGATCCGGTGGAACAGCGGACTACCCAGGGTCTTTTCGAGCTGCTTGATCTGGACGCTGATCGATGGCTGGGCGACGCGCAGCTCGCGGGCCGCGGCCGTCACGCTGCCGTGACGGGCGACGCACCAGAAGTAGTACAGGTGATTGAAGTTGATATTCAGGGGCATCGGAGGAGTATATCTCTTTTTCCTATGAACCGCGGCTTGGCCAATGGTTATTCTATGATGATCGTGTTCGTCGCGAGGCGGGCGGCACTCTGGCACCTGTTGGAACCCATGGAGATCGCGACGACGCATGCCCAAACACCAGCTTGTCATCATGGCCAACCGGCTCCCGCTGAAGCGTTCCGGACGCGGCGCGGGTGGCTGGGAACGGAGCCCGGGGGGCCTGGTGACGGCCCTGGATCCCGTGCTCCGAAAACGCGGCGGGCTCTGGATCGGCTGGGACGGTTCGCCCGGGCGGCCGGGCCGGTCGATGGAGCATGAGGGGTTGAAGATCAAGCCCGTCGGGCTGGTGACAAAGGACGTCGAGCACTTTTACCACGGGTTCTGCAACCGGACGCTGTGGCCGCTTTTTCACGACGCGATCCGGCCGGCGGAGTTCAACGCGAGCTGGTGGGAGTCGTATAAGGAGGTCAACGACCGGTTCGCTCGAGCCGCGGCTCGGCACGTCGCCAAGCGGCGGTCGGTGTGGGTCCATGACTTTCACCTGATGCTGGTGCCCCAGATGCTCCGGGCGCTGCGTCCGGACCTGCGCATCGGCTACTTCCTGCACATCCCGTTCCCGCCCGAAGAGATCTTCGCGCGTGTGCCGTGGCGGGCCGAGCTCGTGCACGGGCTGCTGGGGGCGGATGTCGTCGGCTTCCAGACGTGGAAGGACGCGCAGAATTTCTCGAGGGCGGCGCGTCACCTCGCGGACGCCGAAGGCACCGACGCCCGGTTGACGTTCCACGGGCACAAGGTCCGGGTGAACTCGTTCCCAATCTCGATCGACGCGGGCGAGATGGAACGGCTGGCGCAGACCGCGGCGGTGCAGCGCCGTGCCAGGGAGATCAAGGCCCGGCTGGGCGGCCGGCGCATGTTCCTGGGCGTCGACCGGCTGGACTACACCAAGGGGATCGAGTCGCGGCTGGTGGCGTTCGAGCAGCTCCTCGAATCAGACCGGCTCTCCGCGGAGCGCTGCGTGCTGGTGCAGGTGGCCGTCCCAAGCAGGGAGACGGTGCCCGAGTACGCGCAGACGCGCACGCGGATCGAGCAGATCGTCGGTCGGATCAACGGCGAGTTCAGCCACCCCGGCAGCGTGGCCGTGCACTACTTCCGGCGCAACCTTGGGCGCGAGGAGCTCGCGGCGTGGTACCTGGCCGCCGATGTCATGCTCGTCACGCCGCTGTGCGACGGCATGAACCTGGTCGCCAAGGAGTACGTTTCGACGAGGTTCGACGGCGGCGGGGCGCTGGTGCTCAGCGAGTTCGCGGGGGCCTCGCACGAGCTGCGGCAGGCGGTGCTGGTCAACCCGTATGACCTGGAGGGAATGGCGACGAGCATGCAGCGGGCGCTGGCGCTGCCCAAGGCCGAGCAGCGTTTCCGCATGTCGATCCTGCGGATGATCGTGAAGCGCCACGACGTGGAGGAGTGGAGCGGGAACTTCCTGGGCGCCCTGGAGGAATCATGACCGCCGGTGCGTTGCTCGAGCTTGCCGTCGAGCGCCTGGCCTCGACGCCGCGGCTGCTGGTCGCGTCGGATTTCGACGGGACGCTCGCCCCATTGGTCGCGGTGCCCTCCGATGCGAGGATCCTCGAGAGCTCGGCCCGGGCGCTGGCGCGGCTGGCGGCGTGCCCGCGGACGGTGGTGGCGGTCGTCACCGGCCGCGACCTGGCGATGCTCGACCAGGTGTGCCCGCCGCTGCCGGGCGTCATGCGGATCGGCAGCTACGGCGCCCAGTGGCCCGGTCGGGAAACGCCGGTGATCCCCGACGAGCAGGCCGTGCTCGACCGGCTGGCGACGGAGCTAGCGCCGCTGGTCGCCGAGGCGCCCGGCTCGTTCGTCGAGCGCAAGGCGGTGAGCGTGGCGTTGAACGTGCGCCTGGCGGAGGCGGCCGCGGCGGCGTCGGCGCTCCAGCGGGCCGACGCGATCGCGGCTCGGCAAGCCAAGCTCACGCGGCACGTCGGCAAGGGGGTGGTCGAGTTCAGCATGCGCACCGGGCGCAAGGGCGACGTCGTCGAATCGCTGCGGATCGAGTGCGGCGCCACGCTCGCGGTGGCAACCGGTGACGACGAGCCGGATCTCGAGATGTTCGACCGGCTCTCGGTGCCCGATATTCGCGTGCTCGTGGCGTCGTCAGGCGTCGAGGCCTCGGGCCCGGGCGTGATCACGGTGCACTCGCCGATGGAGCTGGGCGAGTGGCTCCTGCAACTGGCGGACCGACGCGAGGCCGCGACGGCGGGCAGCGATCAGGCCTGAGCCGCGACCATCACGATCCAGTCATCGCCGAGCTCGGCGGGATCGGCCACGGGTGCGGGCGACTGGCCCGGCGCGAGGTTGACGTCCTTGTAGACGGCGGTCGACACGAAGCCCGCGTCCTTCATGGCCTCGCGGAGTTCAGCGATCGACCACAGCCGCCAGCGGTACGTGAATGCCCGGGGCAGTTCGTCGATGATCTCGCCGTCGAGCTCGACGCGGAAGGAGATCGAGTTCTCGACGATGCCGGTGAGCGGGTCGGCGGCGTCGTGCGACCAGTGGTACCGGATGAACTCCCGCCCGCGCGAGGGGTGGCGGCGCTCGAAGCCGCCGAGCTTAAACGCCGATGCGCCGCCGTAGGTGTCGCAGATGAACCACCCGCCGCCGAAGCCGTGGTTGCCGCGGCGGAGCCGGTCGGCGCAGCCGGCGAGGTACGAGACGAGCGCGGCCCGGTCGTGGATGTAGCCGATCGAGAAGTTGCCGTCGAAGATGAGATCGGCGGCGTCGGGCGCGCGGCCCGCGTCGCCTTTTTCGAGCACGTCCGCGAGGCGGAACTCGATGCGGTCGGCGCTGCGGGCGGCGAGCGCGAGCGTCCGGGCCTTTTCAAGCGTCGCACGATCCAGGTCTGTCGCCCGGGCACGGCGGGATTCACCGGCTCGTTCACCGTCCTCGATCCAGCGCCGGGAGAGCGCCGCCGTTCCGCAGAAATCCTCGTGCAGCGTGACGGCGCCGGGGTGCAGCGCGTGCAGGAACGCCGAGAGATGCCTCGGCGATTGGACGCAGAGCTCGTAGCAGTCGAAGCGGTCGAGCATGATCCGCGAGTCGTTCAGAGGGCAAGGAGGCAGCGATCGATGCGAGCAAGCGTGCTCTGCTTGCCGAGCACGGCCAGCGACTCACCCAAGGGCGGCGACACCGCGACGCCCGCGATCGCGACGCGCAGCGGCTGGGCCACCGGGCCGACGTTCACGCCCTTCTCGGTGACGAAGCCCTTTGACTTCGCGAATTCCTCGAGCGCCGTGTGCACCGCGGGGGCGTCCCAGGTCGCCAGCGCCGCGAGCACGCCGCGGAACTCCCGCACGAGCGCCGCTCCCGCGCCCCCGTTTGCCTTGAGGTTCTTCTCGAGCGCCGCGGTGTCGAACTGGTAGCCTTCGTCGGTCGCGAGCGCGAAGGCGATGGGCTTGAGCGTGTCGCGGAGCGTCTTGGCCCGGGGTTTGACCGCCGGCGCCAACGTCTTGAGCGTGCTCTCGCCGAGGGAGTCGAGCCGCGCGAGCGCCGCCGGCTCGTAGTCGCTGAGCCACTGGCGCCAGCGGCGGACGAACTCGTCGTCGGGCATGGCGGCGATGGCGTCGCCGTTGAACGACAGCAGCTTGGCGCGGTCGAACTTGGCGCTCGACTTGCCGACGCGATCGAGCGAGAAGTGCTCGGCGATGAAGGGCAGGTCGAACTTTTCGACGTCCTTGCCCGCGGCGTCCTTCATGCCCGGGTTCCAGCCCAGCAGCGCGATGAAGTTGATGATGACCTCGGGCAGGTAGCCGGATTTGCGGAAATCCCAGATCTCGATCTCGGGCAGCGATATTGCGAAGTATTCGGCAATAGCGGACGCAACCTCAATGGAATCCGAATCGCCGATTTCGAACATGAGGAGTTGCGACAGGCGATCGTCGATGCTCGTGGTACGAACCGGATCCTGTTGGACATCCAGCACTGCAACGATCGCCCTGAACAATTGATCTCTGCTCATCCCGGTGATTTTTTGAAGGTGTGGAATGAGGGGTTGTTTGGCGCCTTTTTGGATGACATCAATGGCATCGCGCAGGAATTTGCGAGCGATCTTCGCCTTGTCCCGCTTGGACATCTTCGACCCATCCATGTTGCAGATGACGGGCATGTGGCCGTAGACGGGCGTGCGGAACGGCACGCCGCTGCGGCCGCCGGTGTGCTCCGGGAGCCGCACGAGCGCCTGCTGCATGGCGACGTGGCGGGGGGTGTTCGCAAGGTGCTCCTGGGCACGCAGCACGTGCGTCACGCCCATGAGCTCGTCGTCGATCACGACGGCGAAGTGGTACGTCGGGAAGCCGTCGGCCTTGCGGATGACCAGGTCGTCGAGCTCGCCCGGCGCGATGCGGACATCGCCGAGGATGCTGTCGTGAACGACAATGTCCCCGGGCGGGGCGACGAAGCGCACGACGTGCCGCTCGCCGGCGAGGGCTCGAGACCAGCGAGCCTCGTTGAAGACGCCCGGCTGGACGTCGGCGGGCCGCTCGTAGCGGTAAGTCTGCTTGGCGGCGACCGCGGCCTTGCGACGGGCCTCGAGCTCCTCGGTGGTTTCAAAGGCGGGGTACGCCCGTCCGGCCTTGACCAGCGATTCGACGTACGCGTTGTAGATCGCGACGCGCTGGGCCTGGAAATACGGGCCGACGCCGCGCGAGTCGCCCCCGATGGTCCGGGTCTCCTGGTTCGCATCCCCGGATGCCGGAGTGGATTTCAGAACCGGCCCGTCTTCCCACGTGATCCCGAGCCAGGCCAGGTCATCGAGGATGCCCCGTGCCGACTCTTCGCTCGACCGGGCCTGGTCGGTGTCCTCGATGCGGATCATGAAGCGCCCGTCGCGGCCGTCGAGCCTCGCCCGGGCGGCAAAGGCCCAGCAGAACAGGGCCGACCGCGCCCCGCCGATATGCAGGTGCCCGGTCGGGGAAGGAGCAAAACGGGTCACGACAAGGTCTTGAGCAGCCATCGTGCGGCGAGTGTAGGGGACGGGGGGTTGTTCTCCCGCTGGAGTGGGGCGGGTTCGGAGGGTCGAAACATCACTGGGCCTCAATCGCCGGGTACCGGCAATACGATGACACCCTTATGAAGCGCCGCCGCCGATTCACCGCCCGCCGAGCCGCCGTCAATCGGGGCGGGAAGCCGGCAAAGTCCGCCCGCAAGCCCGATGACCAGCCGCAGACCCCGCCCGCGCCGCCCAAGGCCGACGCGGAGAAGTCGATCATGGCTTCCAAGGAGCTGGCGGAAGTCCGCAAGAAGATTGACAAGCTCGACCGCAAGCTGGTGAGCCTGCTCAACGAGCGGGCCTCGCTGGTGGTAAAGGTGGGGGAGGCCAAGCGGGCCGCGGGGCTACCTATCTATGCGCCGCACCGCGAGGCCGAGGTGCTCGACAAGGCGATCCGGTCGAACACGGGTCCTCTGCCCAACCGGGCGCTCGAGGGCGTGTACCGCGAGCTGATGTCGGGGAGCTTCGTGCTCCAGCAGCCCCTTCGGATCGGGTACCTGGGCCCGCCGGGGTCGTACTCCCACATGGCGGCGGTGAAGCATTTCGGGGGATCGGTTGAATTCGAGGATCTGCACGAGATCGGCGGCGTGTTCACGGAAGTGCAGCGCGGGCACGTGAACTACGGCCTGGTCCCCATCGAGAACTCGACCGGCGGGGGCATCATCGAGACGCTGGATGCGTTCATGTCCGCGCAGGACGACATCTCCATCTGCTCGGAAGTGCTGATCGCCGTGCACCACTCGCTGCTGGCCAACTGCCCGCCCAAGTCGGTGCGGCGGATCCACAGCAAGCCGGAGGTCTTCAGCCAGTGCCGGACGTGGCTGGCGACCCAGTACCCGCAGGCCGAACTGATCCCGGCCGCGAGCAGCAGCCGGGCCGTCAAGACCGCGGCGGACGAGGCCAAGACGGCCCTTTCCATCGGGGCCGAGCCGGCCTCGGCCGCGATCGGCAGCGAGCTGGCCGGGCAGATTTACGGACTGAAGACGCTCTTTGCCAAGATCGAGGACAACCCCAACAACATCACGCGCTTCTGCGTCATCTCCCGGCAGCGCTCGCAGCGGACGGGCGACGACAAGACCTCCATGATGTTCAACACCGTGGACAAGCCGGGCGCGCTGGTGTCGGTGCTCCAGGTGTTCGACCGGGCGGGCATCAACCTGTCGCACATCGACAAGCGTCCAAGTGGTCGTGTGAACTGGAGTTACACGTTCTTCATCGATGCCGCCGGCCACCGCGACGACCCGGCCATGAAGTCGGCGATCGACGAGGCCGCCGCGCACTGCCGGCAGCTTCACGTCCTGGGGAGTTATCCCCGTGCGAAGCGCATCCTCTGATCCGTCACCGGTAACCTGTTGTTTTTTGTGACAGACAGGGCGAAAAGGCTTGCGAGCGGACGCTCACTTCTGATAGGATACACGGCAGCGTGCGCTCTTGGGCTCAACAGGGCGCAGCCGCCACGGGCGGCATCTCGCAGGGGTCGGCCGAACACTTCCCGAGCACGTCTTGCCGGCAGCGCGCCGGCAACGACCGCGGGACACGCTGATCGGCTGAGTTGAGCAAACGCAGCGGCTCGGGTACCTTGGTGGCAGGCGGCGGAAGTCCGGCCAGCGTTGCGGCGTTTGCCGCGGCGGGATGGATGCTCCGGCGCGGCACACGATTGCGACCCGCGGTCGGGATCGGCGTGAGAGCCTTCAGCGAGGGCGGCGGTACTACCGTCGGTCTTCTTTCGGCTCGGCGGCGATCCGGCAAACGCCGCCGGCGGTCGAATGTCGGAACAAGAATGTCGGCCGATCACCGGAACATCCTTCGGGTCCGGGGTCGTGCTCGGTGAGCCTGGAGTTGCCATGAAGAAGTCTCGTCGCTGGTCGCTTCCCTCCCTGCTGGGTCTGAACCGTCTGGTCGGCGCCTCGGGGGATCGCGGGCATCGGTCGCAGTCGACCCGCGGCGCTCGCGGGCTGGCGAGGCGAGCGGGCGGCGCCGGCAGGCCGGTGATGGAGAACCTCGAGGCCCGCCGGCTGCTGTTCTCCATGACGATCAGCGAGAGCGACATCGACCCGGCGACGGGGCTGGGTACGCGGGTCGCCTATTTCGGCTACCTGGTCCCCTACCTGATCGCGCAGACCGAGGTCGAGGAGACCGACCCGGTCGTGGTCAACGAGACGTTCAACGACGAGCTCAACAACAACGTCCCCGCGCTGAACGTGATCAGCGGGACGGTGTTCCTCGGGTCCAACATCCGGACCCGCCACAGCATCACCCCGGCGTCCTCGTACCAGCTCGTGCAGCCCAACGCCCCGGCCCAGCAGGAGAAGCTCCTGCGGTACCAGATGCAGGCCGGGCAGTTCTTTGAGTTTTCCGCCACCGACGGCCTGGGGAACGTCCGCTTCGCGCAGGCGGTCGACATGGACCTGCTGGCCGACACCGCCAACGGCAGCACGACCGGCTGGGACACGGACAACATCGAAGTCCAGCTTTTCTACAACGGCGAGCTGATCCGGTCGTACGCGGGCAACACCCTGCGCGCCGCCAAGATCACGACGGGCGGTACGCCCGGCACCGGCACGTTCCGCTTCGAGGCGCCGGAGGACCCGGGCGCGTTCGACACGATCCGCGTGGTCGCCAACGCCGGCCCCAACGACACCTTCTTCATCGACAACCTGGTCTTCACGCTGCCCTCGGGCGCGTACTCGCAGATCATCAACGGCAGCATCTTCGGCGCCTCGGTGTCGATCACCGGCCCGGTCGGCGCGACGGTGCAGGTCCTCGACCTGTACGGCCGGGACATGGTCGAGACGCTCGGCCTGGGCACCCCCGAGGGTTCGCAGGTGCCGCTGGTGGATCCGGGCGGCAACGGCATCCCGGACTTCAACGACGGCATCGGGCGCATCGTGGTGTCCGGCGGCGACTCGCGCACGTCGGTGTGGATGCACGGCGGGACCATCGTCCCGGTGCGCGGCGACCCGGACCCCGACATCGATTTCATCCAGGGCGCCTGGGGGTATCGCAACATCGAGGCGCTGGCGGGCCAGTTCTCGCAGTACGAGCAGGCGGGATTCGGCTATCACCTGGACCTCACCCAGCCAGAGATCCCGCCGCCCGACGGCCTGCCCCCGGTCGGCGGGTCGGTCGTCGTCGGGTCGCCGTTCGTGCGCCCGCAGGACGACTACCGGCCGGGCAGCCGGAACGTGGGCGACCTCGTGGACGTGTTCGGCAACGACGTCATCCGCATCACGGGCGGCAACCTCGACGTGATCGGCGGGTTCACCAACCCCAACCAGGGCGTCTTCGTCAACGGGTCGATCGGCCAGATCACGATCCACGGCCTGGTGCACGGTTCCTCCCGCATCACCGGCACCGCGGGCACGATCAACCTTGGCTACTCGGTGGGATCGTTCACGGTGGACGGTGACGTGGGGTCGTTCATCACCGCGACCGACGACGGCCGCTGGACGCGCGACGACGGCAGCGAGACCATCAACACGCTGAGCCAGTACACCTTCGGCCGGACGGTCGGCGACATCTCGATCGCCGGCCGCGCCGCCACGCCGGTGACGGTGATCGGCGACACCAGCAACCCCTCGGGCCGGCCGCCGCGCGACGTGTTCACGTACAAGGAGCGCGAGTTCGCCATCTCCGAGTCGGCGGCGACCTACGAGGTCGAGTTCTCCGTCGAGGACAACCAGTTCTTCTACGCCGTGAACCCCTTCGGCGACCGCGTCGGCTACGACATGGTCAACTTCCTGCAGGCCGCCTCGGTCTTCGGCAACATGTACCTGCGCAACGACTCGGTGATGAACGCCGAGTTCGTCGGTACCGCGTCGGGCGGCGTGCGCATCCAGGGCAGCTTCAGCGCGCGAGAGACCGTCGTCAACACCCAGGACGACGACGCCGACGTGTACGCGTTCGCCGCCGACGGCACCCAGCCCATCAACATCCAGATCGCCACCGAAGGCTCGGCCTACATCCGGATCGTCGACCAGGACGGCCGCACCATCAGCTCGATCGAACGGCCCCGCGGCGCGAACAACACGTTCCGCGCCGAACAGACGCTGAGCTTCACGGCGCCGACCCCGGGCATCTACTACGCGGTCGTCACCGACGGCGCGGACAGCGGCGACGATGGCGTCGCTGCCTTCCTTTACTCGCTGGTCATCACCGGCATGGCGCCCACCACGCTGGGCATGTTCCGCACCGGCGGTTCGTCCTCGTCCTCGGTCACCTTGCTCGGCGGGTCGATGGGCCAGATGCGCGTGGGAACGGCCTACGTGGTCGGGACGGGCGCCGAAACATCCATCAACGGCCTGGTCAACGCGGGCGAGGCGACCGCCGACGATCTGCAGAACTGGACGGGCGGCACCCTGACCGTCCCGGGCCATCTCTACGGCATCACCGCCGGGTCCGACATCCAGGGCGGGTTCTTCTCCGCCGGCGACAACGACAACCCCATCAGCGTCTTCGTCGGCGGCAACTTCGGATCGCTGTACACCGGCCAGTCCGCCGTCGTGGGCCGCAACAACTCCGAAGGCGACATCATCGGCTTCTTCCGTCTGCAGACGGGCGGTTCGGTCGCCCTGATCGACGTCCGCGCCGGCATCGGCAACAACACCGACGACGATTCGCAGCTCGCGATCGCGTCGGGCCCGGGCGATGTGCGCATCGTCACCGGCCGCGACTCGAACCTCCGCGGCGACATCGGCATGATCCGCGTCGGCCGGCAGATCGCCGGCGACGCTCTCCAGGTCGACACCCCGGCGGGGTCGGTCGTCGGCGCGCTGCTGGTCCAGCAGGACCAGGCCGACACCGAGGACACGCGCCAGGGCATGTTCGGCAGCGAGGTGGGAGCGATCCTCAACCTCGGGCCGGGGTCTGACCTTCGGTTCTTCGACACCCCGTACATCGATCTGCGCGACACCGACAACGCCGACACGCTGCTGTTCGAGAACCAGGTTGTCCGCTTCACCGACGACGCCGGCGGCGATGTCGAGATCCGCGTCGTGGGCGCCACGACCGGCCGGCCCGCCGGTCGGATCGTCTCCATGCCGATCGACGGGTCGCAGGGCGTGGCCGTCGGCCGCATCGAGGTCGATCTCAGCAACGGGGCGTCGCTGGAGATCCGCGGCGTCGGCAACGCCGGGTCCCAGGACATCATCTCCATCGGCCGCATCGTCATCCTCGCCGCCGGCACCGGGTCGGGCGTCACCATCGCCGGCAACGTCCAGATCGACATCTTCAGCCTGACCTCCGCCGCGCCGCTGGCGTTCATCCGCAACGAAACGCCGCTGGGCGACTTCGTCTCGATCGACGTCAACTCCGTGACCGACGTCACCATCTTCACCGGCGACCTGGGCCGCACGCAGGTCCCCGCGTGGGGTCCCCGGTTGATCGGGCCGTTCCTGGGCATCGGCGGCACCTCCGGTCCCAATACCACGGCCATCCCGCTCGACGGCGCCCAGATGACCCCCGACTGGAACGGCGGCCTGTACCGCGGCATCGCCGACGACACCAACCAGGCGGGCAACCTCTTCCTGGACGACGTCGGGTCGCCGTTTGACCCGTATCTCAACGGCATCATCGTCCGCACCGGCAACCTCGAGGACCTCGAGGTCGGCGGCGCGATCGGCGACGTGCTCGTCCCCGCGGGCGACGTCGTCCGCGTCACCGCCAATTTCGACCGCGCGACGGCCTCGGGCCGCTTCGACGGCATCGTCGGAACGGTCTTCGGTCAGCGCGTCCTGCTGGTCGAGGTCGGCGACGGCCTGGCCGCCAACACCGGCGGGGCCCTCTCGACGACCGGCGTCTTCGCGTACGACGACATCATCCAGGTCTTCGCCGAGCGCATCACCGGCGCGTTCATCTCGGGTCCGATCAACGCCTCCGACAGCGTCGCCGGCAACACCGACAACTTCCTGGGCGGCATCGACGTCGTCCGCGTCAACAGCAAGGGCGGCGGCTACGACCGCGCGTACATCGGATCGATGCTCCTCGACGACTTCTGGGAGTCGTACTTCGGCGAGACCTCCAGGTACGCCGGCACCATCAACCTGATCGACGGCCGCGGCGCGAACATGTTCGGCTGCACGATCACCGCCAACGACATCAACACCGTCCGCCTGACCGAGGGCGTGTGGGACGCCAACGTCCTGACCGCCAGCGACAACATCCAGACCATCACCGCGGCCGAGTACCGCAACTCGACGCTGGTCGGCGGGTCGCTCGAGGTCCGGGCCAACCGCATCAACGCCACCGGCAACGTCGGGATCATCAACACCGCCTCCAACGCCGGCGACATGAACGACCTGGGCATCGACGTCATCGGCGACGTCACCGGGAGCATCTCGGCCCGCAACTTCACCCGCGTCACCATCGACGTCAGCGGCGACCTCAAGCTGGTCAACGCGGTGCTCGACCTGCGCGCCAGCCGCATCCAGGTCGGTTCGCTGCCTGCCCTGACCGCCGGGCGCAACATCCAGTCGTCGGAGATCTTCGTCTCCGGCGTGCTGGACCGCGTGACCGCCGGCTCTCAGATCGTGAACACCACGATCTCGATGACCGGCCCCGACGGCGAGATCCGCAGCATCACCGCCAGCTCGCTCATCTCCGGCGAGATCTCGGCCTCCGGCCCCATCGGCCTGATCTCCGCGACCACCGGCGACATCCGGGCGCGGATCACCACCACCACGGCGCGCGGCAACGTCTCGTCGCTGGTCGCGGCCCGCGACCTTGACATCAGCACGGACATCAGCGGGACCATCGTTTCGCTCGAGGCCGGGCGCCACATCGGCAACCGCGCCGCCCCGGGATCGATCGTCATCCGCGGGAACCTCACGGACGTCACCGCCGGCGGCCAGCTCTACTCGGACCTGCGGGTGGGCCAGTCCATCTCGGGGACGGTCAGCATCAGCCGCGTCGCGGCGCTCCCGACCAACAACCAGCTCGGGTCGGGTTCGATCATCGCGTTCGGCTCGATCAACGCGGTCGAGGTCGAGGGCGACTTCGGCGGCGACATCATCAGCTACTCGGGCGGCATCCGCGGGGTGACGATCACCAACGGGTCGTTCCTCCCCGGCCGGCGCATCGCCGCGTACGACGGCGACGTGGTCAACGTCGCGGTCGTCAACGGCGACCTGCTGGGCAGCGTGTACGCCGACTACATCCTCTGGCAGGTCAGCGTCATCGGTTCGGAGGACGGCGTCTTCGGCGACGTCGGCGTCAACCCCTTCAAGTCCAGCAACACCGCCTACGACGCCTTCCGCAACCAGCTCCCCGTCGGGGTCGCGGCCAGCACCGGCGTCGACGGCCCGACCATCTCCGCCGGCTGGAACGTCGGCGTCATCTACCTGTCCAACGGGTCGATGTTCGAGACCAGCGTGATCGCCGGCCGGGCCATCGGCTACATCACGGTCTTCGGCGAGATCGCCAACGACCCGTACACCTCCGTCCACGGCACGGTCATCGCCGCCGCGGACTCCATCTGGTCGGTCGGCACCCTCGGGCCGATCACCAACACCGACATCATCGCCGGCGTGGTCAACTTCGGCCAGGACCGCCGGCCGGGCGGCACCGGCAACAACGCCGACATCGTCAAGTCCGGCTGGATCAACCAGGTCTACGCCGGCGGCGGCGCCATCAACGTAACCGTTTCCGCCGGCATGCTGCCGGTGGACGGCATCTACAACAACGGCAACGAGCTGGTCGCCTCCGGCCTCTCGGTCATCAACGCCGTCACCATCCCCGCGGGCATGACCGTGGGCAACGTTACGGTCTACAGCGACAACCTCTCGGCCTCGATCCTCTCCGACGCCAGGCTCATCAGCGGCGGTTACAACTTCGCCATCGAGGAATCCGAGCTCTGGAACGGCTTCCAGCCGCTGGGCGTTCCCGTCACCGCCGCGGGCGTGCGCTTCACCCGCGGGTCGGCCACCGGCACGATCTACTTCGCGGCCGGCGCCGGCAGCGTGGGCGGCGCGTTCTGGAACGAGTCGCTCGGCCGGCTGTGGCTGGTCAACACCGGCTACTTCGACGACGTCCACGTCGCAGTTGACGGCGCGGCGCCGACGCTCGCCGACTTCGACGTCGTCACCAACGACGACGCCTCCATCCGGTCGCTCTACATCGGCGCCGACCTCACCGGCGACAGCGACATCATCATCGACGCCTACGCGGTGTACATCACCACCGGCCGCGTGTCGGGCACCGGCGAGTGGAGCATCGGCGCCGACGTCGACACCATCACGACCAACGGATGGGCCGGCGGCACCTACGACGCCAAGCTCACCTCGATCTTCAACGTGCTGGGCGACCTGGGCAACGCCAACTACGCCGTGCGCAACGAGGCGTACATCGGCAGCCTGGCCTTCGGCAACGTGCTGGTCTCCGGTTTCAACAAGGCCCGGATCAGCGCCGACCGCGACCTCAACTACTTCGTCACGCAGGGCGTGGTCGACGGCGCGACCATCCGCGCCGGGTCGTCGATGGTCCTGTTCCAGGCCGCGTCGCTCTCGCGCACGTGGCTGAGCGTCCGCGACACGATCAACGAGATCGAGATCGAGGGCGACGTGTTCGACTCGTCGCTGATGGCGGGCGTCGACCTGGGCCGCGACACGGAGTTCGACAAGACCGCGACGCCCGCGGTGCTCGACGCCGACGACGTCAGCACGGGCTTCATCGGGTCGGTCTCGATCGGCGGCAACTTCGTCGAGTCGGACATCACCGCGGGCATCATCCGCGGCGCCGACGGCTTCTTCGGCACCAACGACGACTCGGTCGCCGAGGGCCGGTCCTCGATCGGCAACGTCGTCATCAAGGGCGGCCAGACCGGCAGCGACCGGCTCAGCGAGGCCTACCGCATCAGCTCGAGCGGCACGATCGGCACCGTGACCATCGGCGGAACGATCGTGAACGGGTCGCGCGGCAACTTCGCGGTCCAGCGGCTGGTCCTGCCCCCGCTGCCCTTCCAGGTCATCGACCTCCAGACGCAGATCGTCAGCAGCGTCGCCTACGCCAGGATCTTCTTCAACCAGCCCACCAACGCCAGCACGGTCGCCAGCGCGCTGTCGATCTACGAGCTGCGCGACGACGGCGCGACGCAGATCCGGCTGGTGCTCAACGTCGACTACACCGTGTCGTACGACACGGTCAACGACGCCGCGGTCATCACCTTCTCGCGCCAGCTCACCGAGCGCAACCTGCCCCAGCAGCCCGGCGTGCCGGGTCCGGGGGTCTACCGTTTCGAGCTCGACCAGTCCCGCCTGCGTGCCAAGCTCTCGAGGTCCAGCCTCGACGGCGACGCCAACGGCCTCTCGCCGTCGGGCGACAACTTCTCGCAGGACGACTTCGTCGGCGACGTGGGCGACCGCGTCGAGGACACGCAGGTCACGACCGGCGGCAAGGTGGTCGACCTCTACGGCGCCGCCAACCTGGGCCTGGTGCTCGACGACAACCGCTCCCCGGACGGCCTGCCCGACGTCAACAAGCAGATCACCATCCGCGGCTTCCTGGGCGATCACCCCGACCACGACGCCAACCTCTTCCGCTTCTCCGGCGACGCCGACGTCTACAAGCTCACGCTCCAGGCCGGCCAGATCCTGCGCCTGGGCGGGCTGCAGGGGTCGGCGCAGGGCGCGTTCGACCACGACCTCTACGACGCCGCGGGCCAGTTCGTCACCTCGATCGAGGCGATCGCGATGCCCGCCGACGAGTTCGTGTTCGGCGCCAACCCCGACCGGTCGTGGCTGGTGAAGCAGACGGGCACGTACTACATCGTCGTCTCCAACGGGGCCGACATCACCAGCGGCGCCGTCTACAACCCCAACCCGGTGTCGGGCGGCGTGGGCGATTACAGCTTCACGGTCGAGGTCTTCGACGACGGCGACACCGGCTTCAACGCCCCCACCGACTCGGGCAACGGCGCCAACCTGGGCAACGCCCCGGCGCCGATCGCCTTCGCCGGACCCAACGGCGTCTTCAACCAGCCGACCGATGCCAACTACGACGACCTCACGCAGATCATCATCGGCGAGTACATCTACACGCTCAACGCGGGCACCGACGGCGTGCGCGGGACCTCCGACGACCTGGTGTCGGGCTCCAACGCCGCGGGCACGATCGTGGCGACCCACAGCGGCACCGGCCGCCAGACCGCGACCGTCACGGCGTCCATCGGGGCGCCCGGCGCCGCGGGCCTGCCCGGCGACATCACGCCCGATGTCGACATCTTCAAGATCAACAACGGCAACCCGATCGCCGCGGGGACGAAGGTCAAGGTCACGGTCAAGCTCGCCGAGCTCGGGTCTGACCTTGGCAGCCGCAGCCAGATCCCGCGGCTGATCTCCAGCACGACCACGCTCATCCCCGAGGACCTGCTCGGCGACGTGCAGTTCGGCATCTTCGATCTCACCGGTTCGGTCGCGACCGACGACGGCGCGCTGGTGTTCTCGCCCAGCGACTTCACGCCCACCGCCGGCAAGCCGGGCATCATCGCGGCCAACTCCAACGCCTCCTACGGCTACGACTCCAACGGCGACTTCTTCGTCGAGTTCCTCGCGCCCGAGTCGGTCGTCGGGTCGGGCAACGCCTCGCTGGCCGTCTACATCCAGGGCGTGTACAACACCGACTACCGCGTCGAGGTCGCGCTCGACGGGTCGGGCACCATCACCCAGACGGTGCAGAACGTCCTCGTTGAGACCCGCGGCGGCAGCGTGAACTGGCTGGAAGCCTCCGGCCGGGCCACCCAGCTCTCGGGCTTCAACGCGCAGACCCTCGGCTTCAACGGAACCCTCGCCAACAACCAGGACGTCCAGTCCTACATCATCCAGCAGGTCGTCGCCAGGCTGCAGCAGACCTTCGACGCCGCCGGCCTTGCGGTCAACTTCTCCGCCAACCCGGCCGACTTCGAGTTCCAGCCCTTCTCGACCGTCTTCCTGACCTCGTCGAGCGACCCCGTCACGCTGCTGTTCGGCGACAACTTCATCCCGACCGTCACGCTCACCGACCTGCTCTTCCCCGACCTGGTGGGCACGCTGGTCGAGCAGCCCTACGGCTACAGCGAGCACACCGACGCCTTCAACGCCGACGACTCCGACGAGGCCGTCGTATTCGTCCCGCCGATGGGCCTGCTCGGCTTCTCCAACTCGCAGTCCGACGTGGACCGCTTCGTCCAGTCGCTCACCGCGGCCATCGGCCGCCGGACGGGCGAACTGCTGGGCCTGCGGCTCACCGATTCCTTCACCCCCGCGCCCTCTCAGACGACCTTCGACATCATGGCGTCCGACTCGGTCGCGGATCCCGAGGCCGCCTCGCGCAACCTCGCCCTGTTCGGCAACCTCCGGCTCCTGTCGGGCGTCGGCGATTCGACCGTCAGCACCGATTTCTACCTCGGTGCTCAGTCGGCCGTCGGCATCCTCAGCCAGTACATCGAGAGCAACTGAGTCCGTCTGCAGAAGCAGCCGCGTTCACCCGAGCCGCTCGCCACGAGCGGCTCGTTTCTTTTTGAACTCCCCTGCGCCGCCGGCCAACCGGGCCAAGGGCAAGTGCTGAGCATGGTTGAACGCACCCGCGGGCTCGGCGCCTCGAGCGAGGGCGAGCGACGCATTCATCGTGGGTGCGGTTCGGTTGGTGTGCCCATGAACGCGCGTCCTGGGCCGTCGAGACGGCCGGATGCGCTGGGTGCGATCCAGCCGCATGTTCCCGGCCCGATGCCGCAGGGCTTCACGAGAGCCAGCTCTCCGTGGGACGCGCAACCGGGTGGCCAACCAGCCGCCGTGACATCTGGCGCATAAAAAACCCCGGTCCTTGCGGACCGGGGCCGTTGAGTCCATCAACTGAGTGCACGAACCGGATCAGCGGCGGCGACGAGCCGCGGCCAGACCGGCGAGGCCGACCAGGGCCAGCGAGCCCGGAGCCGGGATCGTCGTGGTGACCAGGGCCACGTGCAGCCCGAACCAGTCGCCGAAGGTGTCGATCGAGATCGTCTCGCTCACGCCGTTGTTGACGACGGGCGAGCTGATCATCGAGGCGTTCGGGCCGAGGTTCTGGTCGATCGGACCACCGACCTGGAAGCCGTTGTAGAAGATTTTCTCGCCGCTGGTGGCGGTGTCATCGGCCTGCGTCACGATCTGGAAGTAGGCCGGGCCCGCGGCGGCGCCGGTCAGGTTGAACGAATAGGAATCGGTCGTGTGGCCCTCGCCCACGTGCTCGGCGCCCTCGTAGGTGTGGACCGACCCGGCCGGCAGGCTCGCGTGGCTGTAGACCACGTAGAGCGACGCCATGTAGATCTGGCTGCCGCCGCTGACGTCGAACGAGTAGAAGCCGTTGCCGGTGATCTGGCCGGTCACGTCCCAGCGGTAGTCGAAGACATCGCCCGAGGACGAGGGCGACGTGGCGTAGGCGGTCGTCGAGCCCATGCCGTTGCCGTTGAAGATCAAGGACTGCGAAGCGCCCGGGTCAAACCAGGAGTTCGTGTTGACGTACGCGGCCAGGATCGTCGACCCCGCCGGCATGCCGCCGACGAAGAAGTTGCCCGACGCGTTGCTGACGCTCGGGAACGCCACCGCGCCCAGTTGGGCGCCCACGTTGCCGTAATAGTTGCCCGTATTGTTGATCGCGCCGCTCGCCGTCATCGCCGCGCCGGCGACCAACGCGCCAACCACAAGTCTCTTGCTCATATGAACTCTCCCTGCAACCTGTAAGTGCGCGGCTGCGCGCTCACGAGAGCATGCCGCCGACGCACACGTGACCCAATAGAAAATCCGAATGCAACGATCGCCAGTTGCATCCGGGCCGAGGATTCTCCCGGTGTTCCCTTGTTTCCTGTCCACAATCCTCGCATCCCATTAATGATAGGAATATGCCCTAGAGCTCGCTGATGCAAGCAGGATCTTGGAAATTCGCACCAAACACAATACGATCAAAGCCAGAAGAATCCTTGGATGAGGAACCAGGCGTAAAGCCCCGCAACCAGATCATCCAAGAGAATCCCCCAGCCACCCGGCACGCGCTGAATCTGCCGAGCCGGCCACGGCTTGACGATATCGAGTACTCGAAACAACAGGAAAGCGAGTCCGAGAACGGCGATCGTTT
>JAJVHS010000048.1:11724-36557 GCA_022072615.1 Phycisphaerales bacterium | reverse complement strand
GGGGACGCGACTCGAACAAGCAGAACCGGGCCGACACGAACCAGAACCTGTTCGGCGGCGAGTCGATGCTCGCCTTTGATTACACGATGGTGCGCTGCACCGGCGGCGCCAAGCTGAGCGTCGACATCTACGCGGGCTACGTCGCGGCGGACCGTCCGACGCCGCTGAAGATCAGCGAGGCCGACGGCAAGAAGATCACCCGCTTCCGCACGCTGCCCATCTTCGTCGAGGAGAGCACGTACTTCTACAACGACGGCGTGACCGACGGCCTGTGGTGCTACGACGACCAGGTGTCGATGCGTCACGAGAAGCAGGCGCACATCGGCTACCTCGACGGCCAGGTGGCGCTCTTCAAGACTCCCAGCGACGGCGACGAGACGGTCGAGGACAAGACCAAGGACTTCACCGCCAACGACGTGTACGTGAGCCGCAGCGGCCGCGACAACGACTGGTGGAAGCTGTACGCCAACGAATCCAAGCCGCAGCCCTACGGCTGGATCAACGCCCCCAAGTACTGATCGGATGGTTCTGATCCCCCGGGCCGTCGGCACGTGCCCCGGGCCTGCATCCCGCACACCGTTCCGGAGCCGCCACGATGGCGTCGGTCAGAAAAATCGCAAAGCAGGCGGGGGTCTCGGTCGCGACGGTGTCGCGGGCCCTGAACAACCACGCCAGCGTGAACGCCGACACGCGCGAGAAGGTGCTCGCGGCGGCGAGCATTGTCGGGTACTCGCTGCCGGCCTCCCGCAGGATCGCGACGGCGATCGGCCTGGCGTACCCCGGCGAACCCGTCCGGCCCGATTACGGCGCGTTCGACTCGGCCCTGCTCACGGGCATCCTCCGCGGACTCAACGACTACCGCTACGACCTCAAGATCGTCGCGATCCAGCGCGACAAGTCGCCCACGGAGACGTACACGCAGTTCTTTGCTCGGAAGGGGATCCGCGGCGTCATCCTCCGGACGTTCTCCGACACGCGTTCGCTGTGCGAGGCGATCGCCGAGGAAGGGTTCCCGTCGATCGTCATCGCCGACCGCTTCGAGAACCCCAAGGTCAACTTCGTCTGCACGGACTCGAAGGACGACAGCCGCCGGGCGCTGCAGCACCTGCTCAGCCTCGGCCACCGGCGGATCGCGCTGGCCGTCCACCGCATCCCCGACACCGACCACACCGACCGCCGCAAGGCCTACTTCGAGACGCTCGAGGCCAACGGCGTCACCATCGACCCCGACCTGGTGCTCGAGATCAGCGCCAGCACCGAGGGCGGATCGGCGGTCGTCACGCACCTGGCGAGCATGGCCGAGCCGCCGACGGCGATCTTCTTCACCGACCCGCTCGCGAGCGTCGGCGCCCTTCGCCGCTGCCAGGAGCTGGGCATCTCCGTCCCGACGGACCTGTCGATCGTGGGTTTCGACGACAGCGATATCCGCCACCACGTGTTCCCGTCGATGACCGCGGTGTGCCAGGACGCCACGATGCTCGGCTGCGAGGCCGCCAGGTGGCTGACGGCGATGGTCGGCGGGCACGCGCTGCCGACGTTCCGCAAGGTGTTCCCGACGATGTTTGAGATCAACCGGACGACGGCGCCGCCGAGCACCAACCCGGTGCGCGTGCTCCCCGACGGGACGCGCCTGGCGGTCGTGGTCCCGGGCGCCGAGCGCCCGGCCGAAAATTCAGTGTCTGTTCCGGCCGCGAGGAACGCCTCGCGCCGTGTTCCGTGAGTGTTGTCAGGGAGTTTCGCGGGCCGTCCCGCGTTCCGGAAGGTCCGGATCGCCCCGCCCCGCGTGCGATTGTGCGAGTCAACTGTCTTGGAGGAAGATCGATGCGCTCGTCTTTCCTGTCTCTCGCCGCCGCGTGCGGCATTGCGATCCTGGGCGTCACCGGCCAGAACGCTCAAGGCCAGCTTCTCAACGGCGGGTTTGAGGAAACCTGCGGCCCGGCGGCCGACTGGGTGGCCTTCGGCAACGTGTCGAGCATCAACTTTTACGTGACCGAGGGCGTCAGGGCCATCAAGATGTACGGGCCCTTCAACGCCAACCCCGGCTACAGCGGGATCTACCAGGATCACGCCGCGGCCGAGGGCCAGGTGTGGGAGGCCAGCGCCTACGCCACCAATCCCAACTGGGATCCGTTCACCTGGAACGGCGTCGACAGCGGGTCCCGCGCCTTCGTCGAGATCTCGTTCCGCGACGCCAGCGACAACATCATCTCGACCGCCATCTCGCCTTACCTCGATACCCCCAGCGGCGACTTCCCGGTGTACCTCGCCGTGCCGCCCGCGGTCGCTCCCGCGGGCACCGCGACCGTCCGCCTGGCGCTGCTGGTCGAGCAGTGGGACTACCAGGGCGGCGCCGTGTGGTACGACAGCGCCGAGCTGAAGCAGTCCGGCGGATCGAACATCCTCACCAACGAGTCGTTCGAGTTCCAGACGCAGGGCTGCGTCGGCAGCGGCTACGCCCACTGGGTGAACTTCGGCAACGGCCAGGCCAACCCCGGCGAGAACGTCCGCACCGGCAACTGGGCCGCGAAGCTCTTCGGCGGCTACAACGGCGACCCGGCGTACTCCGGCTGGTTCCAGGACGTCGCGACCGAGCCGGGCACCAAGTGGCGCGCCCGCGGCTGGGCCACCTCCGTCGCCGGCGATCTGATCCAGCCCGGCAACGACGTGTTCCTCAAGATCGAGTTCAGGGACGAGTTCGGCGGCAACCTTGGCGTCGAGGCCATCTCCGGCTTCGTGCCCACCGGCGCCAACAACTCGCTCGCGTACGAGTACTACCAGACCACCGACGTGGTCGCGCCCGAGTACACGGCGTTCGCCCGCCTGGTGATCATCCAGGTCCAGAACGGCTACGCGGGCGGCGCCACCTGGTGGGACGACCTCACCTTCGGCTGCCCCGCCGACGTTGACGGGACGGGCTTCGTCGACACCGACGACTTCGACAACTTCGTGCAGAAGTTCGAAGCGGGCGTCATCGAGGCCGACTTCGACGGGACGGGCTTCGTCGACACCGACGACTACGACGCCTTCGTCCGCGCCTACGAAGAGGGCTGCTGATCCTCCAGACACCGCGCCCCGCTGCGCGAGACCCGAGCGGTGCGCGGTTTGACTCTCCGGTTCTTCGTTCGGGCGGGCTCCCTCAGGCCCGCCCGAGCTTTTTTGATAGACTGACGCGCCGGGCGAGTGACTTCCCCGCCCGGACGGCCACCCCCGGCGACAGAATCGCACGCCGCCGGGGCGGGCCTCGAACCCAAGCCCCTCAGGTCGGGATCATGTCCTCATCACCATCAACACACGCCGGGTCGCGCTGGACGCCGGAGTCGCTCCTGCCCATCAGCGCCTGGATGGTGCTGCTGCTGGCCGTCGCCAGTTCGTTCGCGGTCGCGCTGTGGCCCTCGCGCCCGACCAGCGGCCGCGTCATGTGGACGTTCGCCAAGCCGCTCTTTGAGAGGTACGTCCCGATCATCGACCGCTGGAACCAGTCGTCCACGCCGAAGGTCGATCTCCGCATGCTCGGGCTTGTCCCGCTCGAACGCCGCATGCTCGCCAGCTTCATGTCCGGCACGCCCTCGGCCGACCTGATCGAAGTGGAGCGCCGCGTCGCGGCGCGGGCCTTCGCCGGGCCCGTGGACTCGGTCGGCTTCCTCGACCTCACCGAAGAAATGCGCAAGCGGGGGCTGCTCGAGATCCTCAACCCGCCGAGCCTCTCGCCCTGGACCAGCCGGGGCCGCATCTTCGGCCTCCCGCACGACGTTCACCCCGTGATGCTCGGCTACCGGGCCGATCTCGTGGAGGCCGCGGGCATCGACGTCTCGCAGATCCACACGTGGGACGACCTCGCCAGGGTCATGGCCCCGCTCATGGCCGACAAGGACGGCGACGGGCAGCCGGACCGCTACCTCATCAACATGTGGGACAACCACGAGGACCACCTCGAGCTCCTCCTTCTCCAGGCGGGCGGGGCGTACTTCGACGAGAACGAACGCCCCGTCATCGACAGCCCGCAGAACGCGCACGTGCTGGCGAAAGTGGTCTCATGGTGCCACGGCCCCGACCGGATCGCGGCCGACGCGCCCGATTTCATGGCGTCGGGCAACAAGCTCAAGGCCGACGGGTACGTGGTGTGCACCTTCATGCCCGACTGGATGTGCGACGTGTGGAAGCACGAGCTCCCGTCGCTGGCGGGGAAGATCAAGCTCATGCCGCTGCCTGCGTGGAGCCCGACGGGCCGGCGCACCAGCGTGTGGGGCGGGACGATGCTCGGGATCCCGCGGACGGCCGCCAGGTCGCAGGCGGACGTCGACGAGCTCATGACCTTCGCCGAGCACCTGTACATCTCCCTCGACCTTGCCCGCGAGCTGTACCGAGCCGGCGGGATCATCACCCCCGTCCGCCCGCACTGGTCCGACCCGGTCTTCGACGAGCCCGACCCCTACTTCTGCGGGCAGAGCCCCGGGCGGATGTACATCAACATGGCGCCGCACGTCCCGCCGCGTACGGCCTCCCCATACAACGTGTTCGCCAAGATGCGAGTCATGGACGCGCTGGTCAAGCTCTCCGCGGAGGCCAAGCAGACTAAAACGTGGGACCTGGCGGCCCTGGAGGCGATCGCGATCCGGCACCTCAGGTCCGCCCAGCGGCAGGTCGAGGCGCAGCTTGATTCCAACGTCTTCCTGCGCAAGGACGGAGCGGGCGGATGAACATCTCTCGACGATTCGCGCCGTGGATACTCCTCGCCCCCTTCCTGGCGACGTTCGCGGTCTTCTTCGTGTACCCGGTGTTCCAGTCACTCCTGCTCGCGTGCCGGCAGACGTTCGGCAACACCGCGTCGGCGTGGGTCGGGCTCGACAATTTCAGCCGACTGGCGGTGGACCCGATGTTCTGGAAGGCGGTGGCGAACACGTTCGTGTTCACGCTGGGGTCGGTGTTCATCCAGCTCCCGCTCGCGCTGCTGCTGGCGATCCTGCTGCAGTCACCGGGGATCCGCGGCCGCGGCTTCTACCGGCTGGCGCTCTTCTCTCCGGCGATGGTCGGCATCCCCTTTTCCGCGACGATGTTCGCGGTGATCTTCGAGAAGCGCACGGGCGTGCTCAACCAGGTGCTGCACCGCGTCGTGGGCTTCGATCTGGACTACTCGTGGCTCCAGGAGCACGTGATGTGGGCGCTGATCGTGGCGGCGCTGTGGATGTACACCGGCTTCAACATGGTGTTCTTCTCGGCAGCGCTCCAGAATGTCCGGCGCGACGTCGCCGAGGCGGCCATCATCGACGGCGCCGGGCCCTGGAACCGGTTCCTTCACGTCACGCTGCCCGCCATCCGGCCGGTCGCGGGGTTCGTCGTGCTGCTCTCGGTCATCGGCAGCTTCCAGCTTTTCGAGCTGCCGTGGCTGATGCTCAACTCCACCGCCGGGCCCGACAACCGCGGCCTGACGGTCGTCATGTACCTCTACCAGGTCGGATTCGAGACCGGGAACCTCGGCCACGCCAGCGCCGTGGGATGGGTGCTCACGGTCATCCTGGCGGCACTGGCCGCGGTTCAGCGATGGTCGGCGCGGGGCGAGGAGATGGGCACATGAGGGGTCGGCGGCTCCAGACACTGGCCGTCGCGGCATCGCTCGCGATCGCGTCGATCATCACCCTGCTGCCGTTCGTGTGGCTGGCGTGCGGGTCGCTCAAGAGCAACGCCATCTTCTTCGAATCGCTGCTGCTGCCGCGGGGTGACGGGCTGCTTGGGATCGACTGGCGGGCGCTGACGCTCGACAACTACGTCCGGCTCTTCGCGGACCTGCAGTTCGGCCGCAGCCTGGTGCTCTCGGTGTTCTACGCGTCGCTGACGAGCGTGCTCGCGACGGCGTCGTGCGCCATGGGCGGGTATGCGCTGGCCCGTCTGCCGTTCCGCGGCAGCAGGCCGGTGACGATCGCGGTGCTGGCGGCGGTGCTGATCCCGCCGCCGCTGCTGCTCGCTCCCGGGTACCAGCTCCTGTACCACCTCAATCTGCTGGACACGCTGTCGGGGATGGTTCTCCCGGCCCTGGCGCCGGCGTTCGGTGTGTTCCTGTTCCGGCAGGCGGCGCTGAGCTCGGTGCCGCGCGAGCTGCTCGAATCCGCCCGCGTGGACGGGTCGGGCGAACTGCGGACATTCCTGGTCGTGGGCCTGCCGCTGCTGCGGCCGATGATCGGGACGTTCACGGTGATCACGTTCCTGGGCGTGTGGAACAACTTCATCACGCCGCAGGTGGTGCTCCAGGACCCCACGAAGTACCCCGTGTCGGTCGCGGTCGCGTCGCTCCGCGGGATCTACTACCAGGATTACGGGCTTCAGATGGCCGGCGTTGCGACCGCCATCGTGCCGCTGCTCATCATGTTCACGCTCGCGCAGAAGGACCTTGTCGCCGGTCTCACGGCCGGCGCGGTCAAGGGATAAACCGCGCGAACACCGAGCCGCGAAGCGCAGCGAGCTTCACCGCGACATATCGATCGCGTCGAGCCGGCACGACGGGAGCATGGCCTCCGACAGCCGGTCGGCAGTCTCGTTTACACCTGGCCGACCCAGCCGGGCTCGGCGGCTTCCTTCCATTTCGCCCGGATCGCTTCGATCTTTTCGGCGGGCAACGGGCCGCCGGCTCGCAGGAGCTCGGCGTTCTGCTTCCAGCGGTCGGGGTTGGTCGTGCCGACGATCGCCACGCACACACCCGGCTGGGCGAGCGTGAAGCGCAGCGCCGTGCCCGCGGCCCCGTCGGGACCGGAGCTCTTGGCCGAATCGCCCTTCGCAAAGTCGTAGCCGAGCTTCTGGAGACGGTTCCAGTACTCGACGACGTACCCGTCCTCGGGCTTGGCGTCGAACCGCCACACCGCGTTGGCAATCGGCCGCTTGGCGACCACGCCCATGTTCCGAGCCTTGGCCTTCGGCAGCGTCAGCTCGATGCACTCCTGGTCCAGGAAGCTCACCGAGGTCTGGAGCGAGTCGAACCGGCCGGTCTCCACCGCGTAGAGCGCGTGCACGGTGTCGCCGCTGTAGCCGATGTACCGCGTCTTGCCCGCCTTCTTGGCCTTCTCGAGCGCGTCGATGCACTCGCCCTTCTCGAGGGTCGCCTTGTCGCACGAGTGCAGGTGGATGAGGTCCACGTAATCGGTCTTGAGGCGCTCGAGGCTGCGGTTGATCGATTTCTCGATCGACGCCGCGGTCCAGCCCGCTTCACCGCGTTCCATGTGCCCCACCTTGGTGAAGAGGTAGTAGTCCTTGCGGCGGTGCGCGACCGCCTTGCCGATCGCCTCTTCCGAACCGGCGTAGCACTCGGCCGTGTCGACGACGTTCAGCCCGGCGTCGAGGGAGGAGTTGAGCAGCTTCTCGACGGTCGCCTGGTCCGTCTGGCGGAATCCGATCTCGGCCCCGCCGAACCCCAGCACCGTCACCACCATGTCGGTGGCGCCGAATTTCCGCTTCTCAAGGCCGGTAGCGCTGGTTGCCCCCGCCGGTTGGCCGGCCTGCCCGGCGCGACCAACGGTCGCCATCGCCGCAAAGGCCGCCGTGGTCGCGAGAAATGACCGACGTGTATGTTCGCCCATGGGTTGCTCCTTCGAACTGGTTCCGCGTGAGGAGGATACCCCGCACGACCGACGGGTGGCGTCCCCCTTCCGCCGGGCGAGACAACCCGGAAACGCCGCAGACTTCGTGCCCCGGCGCGATCGCGCGGCCAGATCCGCACGAGACACCCCCGCCCAAACCGGATAACCTCATCGGTGAGGTGCCGGTCCATGGCTCGACTGCACGAATACCAGGGTAAAGCGATCCTTTCTGCCGCGGGCATCGATGTTCCCCGCGGGGGCGTCGCTCGGTCGCCCAAGGAGGCCGCCGACCGGGCCGGGTCGCTCGCCGGGCCGACCGTCATCAAGGCCCAGGCGTGGACGACCAGCCGGGCCGTCCAGGGCGGCATCGCCTTCGCCGCGACGCCGGCCGAATCCGCCGCCCATGCGGAGCGCATGCTCGCCGCTCGGTTCGGCAACTTCCCCGTCTCCGAGGTGCTGGTGGAAGAGAAGCTCCCGTTCGCCCGGGAGCTGTTTGTCTCGCTCGCCGTGGACGAACGAGCCAAGGCGCCCGTGCTCATCCTCTCGGGCACCGGGGGGAGCGGCGTCGAAGAACGAGCCGCCTCCGCGCACCGCATCGCGTGCGATGTCAACGCCGGGCCCGACCCCACCGAACTGGCATCCGCGATCGCCGCGCTCAAGCTCGATGCGTCCACCGCGTCCAAGCTGAACGCGCTCGCGGCCAGGCTCTTCTCGCTTGCCAGATCACTCGACGCAAGGTCGCTGGAGATCAACCCGCTCGCGGTCACGACCGATGGCCGCGTGGTCGCCGCCGATTGCCGCATCACGATCGATGATTACGCCGCGGCCCGGCACCCCGAGCTTGGGATCGAGATCGCCCGCGAGCTCGATCACCCCCCCACCGAACTTGAGCGCCTCGCCTACCGGATCGAGCAGGCCGACCACCGCGGGACGTTCTTCTTCGCGCAGATGGCAACGGTCGCGCCGGAGGGCTCGCGCGGGCTGATCGGCTTTCACGGCGCGGGGGGCGGGGGATCGATGATGGCGATGGACGCCGTCTCAGCCGAGGGGTTCACGGTCGCCAACTTCTGCGACACCAGCGGCAACCCGTCGCCCGCGAAGGTGTACCGAGCCGCTCGGATCATCCTCTCGCAGCCCGGCCTCGTCGGGTACTTCGGATCCGGGTCGGGCGTTGCGAGCCAGGAGCAGTTCTGGTCGGCCTACGGGCTCGCCAAGGCCTTCTGGGAGCTGGAACTCTCGATCCCCGCCGTCATCCGCCTTGGCGGGAACACCGAAGACCGGGCTGTTGACATCCTTCACAGCGTCCGCCCGTTTGTGGGGGCGCCGGTCGAGGGTTACAAGAAGAACGATCCGCCCGCTCGGATCGCCGCTCGGTTTGCGGAACTTGTTGGCGCACGCGCGTCCGGAACGCGGGCCACCGACCTTGCGGATTCGAAGCCCGTACCGACCTGGAAGCCGCGCCCGCCCCGCCGCCCGGCGTTCGTCGATTCGCCCGGCGCCGCCAGCTTCCCCATCAAGGACGGCACGCTGTGGATCGATCGTGACGCCTGGCGCTTGCATGGGCCCGCGATCGCCGCGCGTTCCAACGGGCTGCTGCGCGATGACGCAGGCACGCCCGTTCTCACCGTCGCCGACCCCGAGCTGATGGCCAAGGACAGCGACCTCATCGCGTGCGAGGTCGAGTGCCGGCGCGACGGCATCGACGGGCTCTTTGTAGTCCTCGACATCCCCGGACTCTGACACGACGAACCAGCAGCCCCCATGCCGATCCTCATCGACCAATCCAAGCGCGTCATCGTCCAGGGCATCACCGGGCGGGAGGGCCAGGCTCGAACGCGCCTCATGCTCGACTACGGCACCAACGTCGTCGCGGGCGTCACGCCCGGAAAGGGTGGCCAGTCGGTCCTCGACCTGCCGGTGTTCAACACGGTCCATGACGCGGTCGCGGCCACCGGGCCGATCGACATTTCCGTGCTGTTCATCCCCGCCGGGCAGATCAAGACCGCCGCGCTCGAGGCCATTTCCGCGGGGGTCAAGCTGCTCGTGCTCGTCGCCGACCGTGTGCCCGTGTGGGACGCGATGGAGATCGCCAAGGCGGCCAAGGCCGCCGGCGCGTCGTTCCTGGGGCCCAACACGCTCGGCGCCGCCTCGCCCGGGCACGGCCTCATCGGCATGATCGGCGGCCGTGCCGAATCGGCTCGCGAGTGGTTCAAGCCGCCGCTGCCGGGCGGCACGGGTGTCGGCGTCATCTCCCGGTCGGGCGGCATGGGCACCTCCACCGCCTACTACGTCGGCCAGGCGGGGGTACGCATCAGCGGCATTGTTCACGTCGGCGGCGACGCCGTGCTCGGGCTTCGAATCCCCGACGTGGCGCGGCTCTACCAGGACGACCCGGCCACCGACGCCATCGTCGTGTTCGGCGAGATCGGCGGATCGCAGGAAGAAGAACTCGCCGACCTCATCACATCGGGCGTGATCACCAAGCCCGTCGTCGCATACATCGGCGGCAAGGCCGCACGCGCGGGCACGCGCTTCAGCCACGCCGGCGCGATCATCGAGGGCAACCGCGGGACGCACGCCGGCAAGGTCGCCGCGCTCCGCGCCGCCGGCGCCACCGTCGTCGACTCCTTCGGTGACGTCCCCGCCGCCGTCGCTCAACTGCTCCGATCCCGGTCGAGCCGCAGCCTCATGACCGACGCCGAGCGGCGAGCCGTCTGGACCACGGCCATCACCCGCATTGAGCCGAACAAGGTCGCCGTGCGCGGGCGCGACATCGCGTCGCTCATGGGCAACGCTTCCTTCGGCGCCGCGGTCTACCTGATCCTCACCGGGAAGCTGCCCGACGACGCCACGGGCAAGCTCATGGACGCCATCCTGGTCAGCAGCATCGATCACGGCGCCACGCCGCCCAGTTGCCTGGCCGCGAGGACCGTGGCGAGCACGGGCGCACCGCTCTCGCAGTCGGTCGCCGCGGGCATCATGTCGATCAACCGGCATCATGGCGGAGCCATCGAAGACTGTGCTCGGTACCTGCGCCGCCTGACCGACACCGCCCGGGCCGCCAAGGGCGACCTCGCGTCCGCGCTCGACGCCGCCGCGGACCAGGAGATCGCCCGCATCAAATCGACGGGCGACCGCATCAGCGGATTCGGGCACCGGATCCACACCAAGGACCCGCGCACCGCTCGGCTCTTCGAACTCGCGCAGCAGGCGGGCCTGCGCGGCGAACCGGGCAGCCACATCGCGGCGGCCCGGGCCATCGAGCGCGCGGTCGCTCGGATCGGCTGCCCGCTGCCCATCAATGTGGACGGTGCGATCGGCGCGATCCTCGCGGACATGGGCCTCGATCCCCGCGTCTTCAACGGCATCTTCATGATCGCCCGGACGCCAGGGCTGGTCGCGCACGTCGTGGAGGAGCAGACCCGCGAGAAGCCCATGCGGCGGATTGACCCCGTCAACCACGCGTACGACGGGCCGGCGGGGTGAACCGTTCGCGGCCGGCGCCGCGGCGTCGACGCCCGGCGGTCATGCACGCGGCGGCAGCGGAAAATCTGCGACCAGCGTCGTCGGAACCGGCGGGTACGCGAGCCTCGCCCGGTAGCAGCTGAAGAACGACTTATCCTGGCCGAGGCGCGAAAAGCACTGGTCCATCATGTCTTCGTACCGTGAGAACTCGCGGATTGCGGGGATCACCCCGTCGCTCAGACGCTCGATCCGGCACGGACAGGGCAGCCGGTCGAGGTCGCTGGTGTGGGGCGACAGGTTCGATTCGAAGAGGTTGTTCACAAACAGCAGAGTCGGATCGACCAGCCCGAAGAAGCGCCGGTCGAGGAACACATCCATGATGGCAAGCTGGCACGGCGTGCGAAGCGTGACAAACGTGCCCAGCCCCTGGTATTCGGGCGTCGGGTACGCGGGCTCGGCCCGCCTGATCAGTTCTCCGGTGATGCACGTGACCGCCTGCTCGTTGCCGACGTCGGATTCCGCGAGCACGAACTCAACGATGCCGTGCGACCCGGTCTGCCTTCTCACCAGGGGCAGCGGCTGCGAGCAGAACCGCCGCAGCAGCGGGATATCGCCGGGGGCGCAGCCTTCGTCAAGGGGCTCGCGCTCGAACTCGCTCCGCACCTTTCCCGTTTCGTCGATGCTGCAGAAGCGAGAGATGCGCCACGGCACGCGCGGCCGGACGCGCCGAAGGTCGATGAACCCCCGGACGATCCCGAAGTCCAGGTGCTGCCCGTCCTCGCTGGGCCGGATGATGTAGCTGTGGATCTGGACCTTCGCCTGCACGCCCCAGATGAAGCCGCTGTGCTCGAACGCGCCGCGCCGGTGCTCGAGGCCGCTGTCTTCTCCCTCGTCCACCGTGTGGCCGCTGACCATCATGGTGAACGACCGGCGGTCGCCCGCCTGCCGGCTGACAAACGTATCGAGCTGCTCGAACGCCTCGCGCACGGCCCGCATGGACGACGCGGAGGCGTGGGCTCGCTCGGCCCCCTGCAGCAGGAGGCCCAGTCCGCGCTCCCCGGGCAGGTACTTGGCCGCGGAGAGGGGACTCTTGGCGTTAAGCACTTTCACGATCCGCCACGCGAGCCGGTTATCGAGCGAGAACACCTCGACCAGGTCGGCCGCCCGCACGTCAAACTTGCCCAGCGTCGGGCTGATCATGTCCCGGATGGAGCGCTGAACGCGCTGCAGCACGGTCCGGGCGTCGCGGTCGAACGAACCGGATTCAGAATCGCCTCCGCCGGGTGGTTTCACAGGACCGGAGGATAGTCCGTGCTCGCGGGCGTCCCGTGTGTGCCTGTTCATGCGCATTCCTTGCGCGCGGCATCGCACCCCGGACGGGGATCAGCCCGCTCGGGTGCGTGCAAACCGTGTCGTTCAACGATCACGCGCCGGCCGCCGATGCGGCCGGCGCACGTGGTTCTACTCAGAGCCGTCTCAGCGCCGGCGGCGCGCGGCCACGATCCCGAGCATCCCGGCAAGCCCGATCACGCCGGGCGTCGGCACCAGCGTGATGTTGTCGAACTGCGTGTACGGGTAATCATCCACGAACACGACCTTGTCGACGTTCATGAACTCGCTGCCGAGCGTGAAGTGCTCGAGCACCCGGCCGATGCCGCTCGTCGCCAGGAGTTGATCCCCGACGAGTGCCCCGTTGAGGTACCCCTGGAGGTGCAGGGTGGTCGGGACGATGCCCGCGCCCAGCAAGGGCGAGAGGTCGATCGACACCAGGCCGAACGGCAGACCCGAATCGGCGGTCAGCACGGCCTGTGTGTTTGTGTTGTCGTTCCACATGGCCGTCGAGCCGGGATACCACGCGTCGAGCGTGCCGAAATAGGCGAAGTGCCCGTTCGACAAGGTGTACCCCTGGCTGCTGTAGTCGCCGGGGAGGTAGATCCAGTTCTCGCCGACAAACTCGAGCTCCTGGAAATCGATGACGATGGGGCGCGCCGTGGCGACACCACACGCGAACGAAACGGCAAGGCATGCTGCAGCAACTCTCATGTTTCAACCTCCCTGTTCCGCGGCGTCTCTTGTCCAGGGCCCGCTCACTGCGATGCCTTGCTTGTTCATCCTCCCGACCGCGGATCTGTGGTTTCCAACGTACGTGGAGCTCGCCTATGTTGCAAGAGAAAATCTCTGGATATATTAGTTCTGTCTTTGTTTGCATTCTCAAGGGAAGCATCCACCTGAACGCTCATGCAATGAAAAACCCCCGCCTTGGGGCAGGGGTTTGTGCTCTCAACGCCGTGCATCAAAGCCTCGGTGCCTCGGTGCTTCGGTGCCTCGGTGCCTTTTCAATAACGGTAGTGATCCGCCTTGTACGGGCCTTCCACCGGCACGCCGATGTAGTCCGCCTGGTCCTGCGAGAGCTTGGTCAGCTTCACGCCCAGCTTCGAGAGGTGCAGGCGAGCCACCTCCTCGTCGAGCTTCTTGGGCAGCGTGTACACCTTGCCGGTCTCGTAGCGGAAGCCCGAGAGCGTCGGCTTGTTGTTCGCGTTGAACCACAGGTCGAGCTGCGCGATCGTCTGGTTGGTGAAGGACGACGACATCACGAAGCTGGGGTGGCCGGTCGCGCAGCCCAGGTTCATCAGCCGGCCCTCGGCGAGCACGAGGATCGACCGGCCCGTCTGCGGGAACACGAACTCGTCGTACTGGGCCTTGATGTTGATCCGCTTGATCGTCCCGGACTTCTCCGCGGCGTACAGGCCGGCCATGTCGATCTCGTTGTCGAAGTGGCCGATGTTGGCGACGATCGCCTTGTCCTTCATCCGCTTCATCTGGTCGAGCGTGATCACGTTCTTGTTGCCCGTCGCGGTGATGAAGATGTCCGCGGTCTCGACCACGTCCTCGAGCACCGTGACCTGGTAGCCCTCCATCGCCGCCTGCAGGGCGTTGATCGGGTCGATCTCCGTCACGATCACCCGGCAGCCCTGGCCGCGCAGCGCCTGGCAGCAGCCCTTGCCCACGTCGCCGTAACCGAGGACCACCGCGACCTTGGCCGAGAGCATGACGTCGGTCGCGCGGTTCAGGCCGTCCACCAGCGAGTGGCGGCATCCGTACAGGTTGTCGAACTTGCTCTTGGTCGCCGAGTCGTTGACGTTGATCGCCGGGAACGCGAGCAGGCCCTTCTTCTGCATGTCGTAGAGCCGGTGGACGCCAGTCGTCGTCTCCTCGCTCACGCCCTTGATGCCCCTGATCACGCCGGTCCAGTAGCCGGGGGCCGAGGCGAGGCTGCGGCGCAGCACGCCGAGGATCACGCCCCACTCCTCGGGGTCCGTCTTGGCGTTGAACTCCGGCACCTTGCCCGCCATCTCGAACTCCGCGCCCTTGTGCACCAGCAGGGTCGCGTCGCCGCCGTCATCCAGCAGCAGGTTGGGCCCTTGGCCGCCGGAGAACTTGAAGATCTGCTCGGTGCACCACCAGTACTCCTCCAGCGTCTCGCCCTTCCACGCGAAGACGGGCGTGCCCGACGGAGCCTCCACCGTTCCGCGCGGGCCGACCGCCACCGCCGCGGCGGCGTGGTCCTGCGTGCTGAAGATGTTGCAGCTCGCCCAGCGAACCTCGGCGCCCAGCTCGACGAGCGTCTCGATGAGCACCGCCGTCTGCACCGTCATGTGCAGCGAACCGGCGATCCGGGCGCCCGCGAGCGGCTTCTGCCCGTGGTACCGCTCACGCAGGGCCATGAGGCCGGGCATCTCGTGCTCGGCCAGCCGGATTTCCTTGCGACCCAGCTCCGCCTGCGAGAGATCCCGCACCTTGAAGTCGCTGAAGGTCCCGGTCGCCACGCTCTTGGGTTTGGCCGTCATCGTCGTCATCGATCTGTGCTCCTGACTCTCGTGAGTCCTTGGTTTCTGCTCCGGGCCCCGCGGGCGGCCCCGTCTGGTTCCTTGTTTTCACCTGGCGTGACAGTCGTCGCGCCTGTGTTCCACTCGTTCTGAGAATCTCCCCCGCCTGGTCTCCTGAGGATCACCTACGAGTTGATCCGTCCGGTCGCCACGAACAACCCCGGTCCCCGGGCATCGGGCTCGCTCGCGATCTCTCGCACCTCGATATCTCGCAGCCCGGCCGCGCGGAACATTTCCGTGACCGCCCTGGCCTGGAAGCCCAGGTGGCGGTGGCCCATCGTCCGCCGGTAGTGCTCGCGATCATGGCTCACCATGTCGACGACAAGCACCAGCCCGCCGCCGCGGCCCGTTCGGACGATCCTGGCCATCTCCTGCACCGCCGCCGCGGGGTCGGCGACGTGATGGAGCACGAGCATCGCGACCGCGGCGTCCACCGACTGATCCGCGATCGGCAATGCTTCCATGGACCCGTTCACGAACTGCACGTTCTTGAGATCCGCCAGGCGCCGGCGAGCCGCGTCGAGCATCGGCTCGGAAGGATCGATCGAGATGACCCGCTCAACGCACGGGGCGAGGAGCTCCGACGCGTTGCCGGTGCCGCACCCGATGTCCGCGACGACCCAGTTCCGCGGAAGCAGGGACAGGAGCGCCCGCGGGGTGAAGCGATCGCCAAAGAGCTGGCCGCGGAGCGAATCCCACTCCCCGGCGACGCGACCGAAGAACGAGTGGCTGTCGGTCATCCGCTCGGCGAGCACCAGCCGCAGGCGACGGCTGTCTTCGGCGAGGTCCGCGTCGTGCCCCATCTGATCCCGGACCGTCAGCCAGAGGCTGCGGTGGCCGATCGGCAGGTCGTCCAGCACCATGCGGTACAGCGTGGCCGCCCCGTCGCTGCGCTTCACCAGCCAGCCGCCGTCGGAGAGGGTCTTGAGGTGACGGCTGACGGTGGACTGCGGGAGCTGCGTGACGCTCGCCAGTTCGCCGACGGAGAGCTCCTCGGCCTCGAGCAGGCGCAGGATCCGAAGGCGGATCTGCTCGCCCAAGGCGGCAAGGAGGTCGGTGATCGGGGTGGCGGCTTCTCGTTTCATCCGTTTATCCGGATGGATGGTAGAAGCCGAGCGAGGCCAGTCAAGTTCCCCGGTTACCGGGCCCTGCCGGCCGGGATGCCGCGGTCATCGGCCGACGGACCAAGTTCCTGCTCCAGCGGCCGCAGCGGCCAAGTCGGTCCGATGATCTCGCCGAGTTCGGCCGCTCGCAGGCGGATCTCCTGGTTGTTCGGTGCCAGGTAGGACGCCATGCGGAGTCGCTCGACCTCGCGGGAGCGGTCGCCGACCTGCTTGTAGAACCGGGCTAGCGCGAGCTGGTACCGGACATTGGTGCCGCCGTCGAGCTTGGCGGCGGTGAGCAGGGCGGCGATGGCGTCGTCGGGGTTGCCGATCTTCGCGGCGTACTCACCCATTCGGAGGTAGTCGGTGGCCTTGCCGCGCTCGTTCACGACCTTGGTGAGGAACGCAAAGAGGAGTTCGTTCTCGCCCGAGCGCATCAGAGCCTCGGCGTAGGCGTCGATGTACGCCTCGTTGTCGGGCTCGAGGTTGTACGCGACCTGGAGGCTTTCCTTGGCTTCGCGGAAACGGCCGATCTCCATGTAGCAGCGACCGAGCTTGTAGCGAACGTCGGCGTTGCTGGGCTGGACGTCGGCGTACTGCTGGTACTGCTCGGCCGCCTGAGCGTAATTGCCGACGCTCATGAACGTATCGCCGGCGTCCCTCATGGCGTGGAGCGGGCGGGATCCCCGGGCTCCTTCTTCGCCGCGCGGGCCTTCCTTGACCTGGGGCTTTTCACCTTGCTGGCAGCCCGGGACGCACCCGGCCCCGAGCACGAGAGCCACCAGCACCACGCCAAACGAGCCTCGATTGCAGACGTTCATCACAGGACGCTCCTGAGGAACCAATGAGCCAGCCGACCGCCCGGGGCGCCGCCGGCGGATACCGTCCGCGTGGCGAGGCCCGGGTCTGCATCCTATCGGACCTGCGGACGCCGGCCCATGAGACGCACGGTAGTCCTCCAGCACCTTCTCCCGACGGGCACGTCCCACCTCGACTGGCTGATCCAGACGTCGACGGACCCCCAATCCCGGGTCATGGCGTTCCGGGTGGCGTCCCGCCCGGATGTCGCGTCGCTGCTGGTCTTCTCGGCCGAACGGATCGCCGACCACCGAGCGTTCTACCTGGACCACGAGGGAGAGGTGACGGGTGGGCGGGGGCATGTCAGCCGCGTCGCCCGGGGGGTGGTCTCGATGGTGAAGGTTGGATCGGGCAGAATCGAGCTGGAGGCCGACTTCGGGCGAGGGCCCGAGCACCTCACGGGGCTTGAGACCGCTGGCGGCGTGTGGGTGTTTGAACGGGCGTCGTAGCGGACGGGCGAAAGGCTCGAGCGGTTCGCAGCACGCACTGGCGGACATGCCGCCAGTGGCACGGAAACGTGCCGCCACCCGCGATTCTCAGACCGATGATCGATCCCGTCGATAAACAACCACCTCATGTGCGGCATCGCGGGCATTTTTCATTTGGATCGGTCGGCTGCCATCGATACCGCGTCGCTCGCCCGGATGAGCGCGCGGCTCGCCCACCGCGGCCCGGACGGGCACGGTGAGTGGATCGGTCCGGGCGTCGGCCTTGCGCACCGGCGGCTCGCGGTGGTCGACGCGACGCCCGCGGGGGCGCAGCCGATGCTGTGGGTGCGTGACTCGACGGGCCGCGGCTTCGCAACTACGTGGGAACGGGCGACGACATCACCATCGAAGGGCGCGAACGCATCGACGGATGTGCTGCTGGCCCTCGTCTACAACGGCGAGCTCTACAACGACGCCGAGCTGCGAGCCGAGCTGACCGCCTGCGGGGTCGAGTTCCGCTCGCGCAGCGATACCGAGACGGTGCTCGCGGCGCTGGCCACGTGGGGCCCCCGAGCGGTCGACCGGTTCCGGGGCATGTACGCGCTGGGACTGGTGGACCTTTTGAGCCAGACGCTCCTGCTGGCGCGTGATCCGCTCGGCATCAAGCCGCTCTATTACACGGTCGTCCCCGACGGTGCCGCCAGTCAGTTCGTCTTCGCGAACGAACCCGCCGCGCTGCTCGAGCACTCGAGTGTTCCGCGCCGCCCCGATCCTGTCACCGTGAGTTCGTACCTGACGACGATCCGGACGACGCTGGGCGAACGGACGCTGTTCGAAGGCATCCGGATCCTCGAGCCCGGGCAGCGGCTCATCATCGGTCGCGATGCATCAACGTTCGCCGTTTCACGCTGGAACTGGTGGGAGAAGCGGCCGTCGCTGGCGTGTCCATCGCCCACCGTGGCCGACGCGGTCAGCGACTCGGTGAACCGGCACCTTCGCTCGGACGTTCCGCTGTGCTGCCTGCTGTCGGGCGGCCTCGACAGCTCCATCGTCTCGCTGCTCGGGCAGCGACACTGGTCGAGTTCGACCTGGGCCGACCCGGCGGCGTCGATGACCACGTTCTGCGCGGGCGCCGACTCGGCGTCGGGCGGGTCCGACGACTTTGCCATGGCCCGGCTGATGGCGGGCGTGCTGGGGTCGCGCCATGTCGAGGCCATCGTGACGCGCGAGATGTTCGCCGAGCGCTGGCCGGGGATGATCGAGAAGACGGGCGTTCCGCTCAGCACGCCCAACGAGATCGCGATCAACGAGGTGGCTCGGCGGCTGCACGCCGAGGGCTTCACGGTGGCGCTCAGCGGCGAGGGCGCCGACGAACTCTTCGGCGGGTACGACTCGATCATGACCGCCGCGAACGACCACGCGCGGGCGCAGCCGTCCGCGTGGCGCCGGACGGGTGGCACATTTCATCTCAACGCCGCGGCATGGGTCTCGCTCGAGACGAAGCAGGCGTTGCTCGACCCGGGAATGTACGAGGCGGCGCAGCGCGACCGTCTGCTCACCGAGGACTACGCACGGCAGTTCGAGGCGTGCTGCGCGGGGATCGGCGATGACGAGCCGCTCCAGGCCCATCTGCGCTTTCAGCGCCGGGTGAACCTGCACGGTCTGCTGCTGCGGCTGGACCAGGCGACCATGCTCGAATCGGTCGAGGGCCGAACGCCGCTCGCCGATCAGGATGTGGCGGTGCTCGCCGAGTCTCTGCCCGTCGGTCGGAAGTTCGTGCCCGCGACGGGGCCCGGGCAGGCGGCGAGGACCAAGGTCGCGCTGCGCGACGCTTTCGCGGGCGAGCTGCCATCGCGCGTCGTGAACCGCCCGAAGGCGAGTTTCCCGCTGCCGTTCCAGTCGTGGGTGGCGGACATGGCCGGCGTGCTGGCCGATTCTCCGGCAGGCCGGGAATGGTTCACGCCCGCCGCGGTCGCACTGGTGACGGCCGACCCTTCGCGGGCGTGGCAACTGGCGTGGCCGATGCTGAACCTGGCGCTGTGGTCCCGCTCCTTGTAACCCTCGCGCGGGAAAGCCTGCAACGAAAAAGCCCAGCCGTTGGTCGGCTGGGCTTGGCGGTCTGGCCGGGTTATTCATTCAACGCGGGGGCGAGGTCAAGCCACGATCACTTGTCGTAGCCGATGGCGTCGAAGAGCGTGATGTCGCTGGTCCGCAGGAAATTGGGATAGAACGTTTCGCCGTAGCTGAACGCCGGGTCCATGATGCCGATCGCGGGCACCTGCTCGCGGAAGTGGCTGGCCTGGTAGGGCGATCCGTCCGACAGGCGGTACTCGGCCGGGCCGATGACGTCGAGGTTGTGGTCATCGTTGTAGTTGAACACGCCCATGCGGGGCCTGATCTGGAACTCCGCGGCGGTGTCGGGGTTGTAATCCGCGTTCCCGTCGGTACGCTGGAAGCGGAAGACGTCGAGCACCTCGATGTCGCTGGCGCGGAAATCAAGGCCGCTGGTGCACCCCAGCGCGTGACCGGTCTCGTGGATCACGACGTCCTGCAGCGAGATCGTGTTGGCCGTCACGCCGTTGGAGGGGTCGTAATCAAAGGGGAAGTTGGTCGAGTACTGCATCGACGCGTCGTTGCCTGCGACCGTCCCGCCGTTGGCCTTGAAGTTGGCGAACGTCGTGAACACCCGGTCCTCGTTGGTGGTGCGGTTCGTGCGGTACCGCACCGGGATCGTCGTGCCCGCGGGGAGGGAGGCCATGATGCCGTCGGAAGCGTCCGCCCCAGCCTGGAGCGTCGATCGCATGTCTGCCCACGTCAGGTAGCCGTAGCTGCTGCTGGTGCCGCCGATCACGCCCGACTGCAGGGACGCGAAGCTCACGGTGACGGTCACGGTCATCGTGTCGGCCGTGAACTGCGATTCGAGGTACGCCTCGGCCGCCGCGAAGGCGGGCACCGCCGCCGCGGGGACGCTCGCACCCAGCACGTACACGATGTCGAGCCCGGCTCGCGGGTTGCCGCCACCGTCGGCATCGACGACGATCACCTTGGTCATATCGCCGAAGTCCGCCCCGTGGGACAGGGCCATCGCCTGCAGGTCCAGGGCGGTCATCCCGACCCGGTTCGAGCACACCGGCTTCCACACCGTCTGCGTTTCCATCTGAATCGGGCCGACGCCCGGCACCGTGGCGGGCACCACCGGCCCGGGGATGACCAGGCGGGCGCCCCCAGCCGCCGTGGAGCCCGAGAATGGATCCTGGCCCTGCTGCGCCCAGGCCGCTCCGCCGGCCGACAATGCCATGGCAAATCCAGCAACCCGGCAAACCCGAGAGGGAACGATGTGCATGGACTGACTCCGAAACCGGGCGGACCAGCAAGGGGGGGCCGAGCGGGTGGGTGAGGAGAATCCTCACACATGGAGACGCCCGACGGCGATGGGAAGGCCCCCTGATGCCGCCGTCGTACGGGGAATCGGTGTACCCGAAAGCCCATGTCCATGTCAAGAACACTTTCAGCATCCCGGTCAAAACCACGTGCCGGCACGCGGGAATTCGTCCGGATCACGGCCAAGTTCCGGGTCGGTATACTCGTCACCGTCATGACCTTCTCGCGCGGCATTCTGACTGTTCTTGCCTCCGCCGGGCTGGCCGCGCTCGCCGCCATCACGGGGTGCGACACCACCGGCATGCAGCGCGGCGTCGACAGCGTTCTTGATGTCTTTGCCGAGCCCTCACCCGCCGACGCCGTCGACATGGCGATGGACAAGTACGACGCCGACAAGCGATACCGCGGCACGCTCCTGCTCTCGACGCAGTCGTTCGCCGGAGAAGAGCTGTACATGCAGCTGTTCCTCGACAACGCCGAGGACCCCGACCCGGGAGTCCGCACCGCCGCCACCCGGGCAATCGCCAACCACGGGGGGCCCGAGCACGTCGGCATGCTCATCAAGCGGCTGAGCGACGAGGACCGGCTTGCCCGGATCGAGGCGGCCCGAGGCCTCCAGCGGATTCACTCCCCCGACGCCGTCGCACCGCTGATCAACGCGATCGACCCGGACAAGGAGTCGGACCCGGCGGTCCGGTCGGAAGCCGCCGACGCGCTGGGCCAGTATGCCCGGAACGAGGTGCTCGAGGCCCTGATCGCCAACCTCGAGGACCCGAACCTGGCGGTGAATTCGCGGACGCTCGCCTCGCTCAAGACCCTGACAGGTCAGGATTTCGGGTTTGATCGCCGCCAGTGGCTGGACTGGTACAACCAGTCGACCTCGCCGTTCGCCGCCCGCAGCGTGTACACCTATCCCGCGTTCCATCGGGAGAAGACGTTCCTGGAGTACCTGCCCTTCGTGCCGCTGCCCCCCAACGAAGCGTCGACGTCCCCGGCGGGGATGCCACTTCCCAGCGGCGGTTGAGCCGGCGCCGGTGCCCGCGATGGGCGGCGGCGGCTCCCTCCGACCCCAAGGAGTCCCCCGGCACGGGGGATTTCCCGGCGCGCTGAATCGGGAATACTGTGGTGAACGAACGAGGCTTGGCGGCTCGTTCGCGAGGTTGGCGCCGTCGCGCGCGTTTGCTGGAAGGAACCCGGTTCATGGCCCATGTGATCGCCGAGCCCTGCATCGGCACGAAGGACACTGCCTGCGTCGACGTCTGCCCGGTGGACTGCATCCATCCCACCAAGAACGAGGCTGACTTCGCGAACAAGGAGCAGCTCTACATCGATCCCGACACGTGCATCGATTGCGGGCTGTGCGTGGACGAGTGTCCCGTCAAGGCGATTGCGCCCGCGGAAGACCTGCCCGCGGAATGGAAGAAGTACATCCAGATCAACCTGGACTACTACAAGAACAAGTGACCGGCGCGGGGGCGGGGGACCCCGGCGTTCGGTGTCCTGAACGCCGTGTCACGGGATTGTCACGCCGGGGGCGGGTGCCGAACCCAGCGGCGACCCGCGCATCTCAAGCGTGGAAAGGACCTCCCATGGCCGCTTCTCGTTCCGGACCTTCGGGCATCCTCGGCACGGCCGGGCGCCGTACGGATCGGCTCATTGCCCTGGCGCCCGTCGCCCTGCTGACGGCCGCGCTGGCCGGGTGTGCCCCGCCGCCGTCTGATCACACCGACCGCGACATGACACTCCTCCCCCGCCAGCCCGAATCCGCCGACACCGACCGACTGGCGAAGGAGAATGCCCAGTTCGCCGCCGGGCTCCTGCGCGAGCTTTCGCGGGCCCAGGAGAAGAACATCTTCTTCTCCCCGCACAGCATCAGCACCGCGATGGCCATGGTCTGGGCGGGATCGAAGGCCCAGACCGAAGAGGCGATCGCCAGGACCATGCGCTGGTCGGCCGGGCAGGACGGAACCCACGATTCGTTCGCGGCAATGGCCAACCTGCTTTCGCCGCCCAGGGACGATGAATCCGGCAAGCTGCTCTATGACTGGACGAGCGCGAACCGGCTGTGGACGAGCATCCGCGTGCTCGATCCGTTCAACCAGCGCCTGACCGAGAGCTACGCGTCCGATGCGCAGGTGCTCGACTTCTCCGACAAGCAGCAGGCCGCCGAGCAGATCAATGCCTGGGCGGAGAAGTGGACCCGCGGGCACATCGACCAGATCGTCAAGCCTGAGGACCTGACCGACATCCGACTGGTCCTCACCAACGCGGTCTATTTCAAGGGCACGTGGGTCAAGCCGTTCCCGACCGATCAGACCCGGGACGAGCCGTTCGTCACCTCCACCGGTTCGACGGTCCAGGTGCCGATGATGCACGACAAGCGCCGCGTCGATTACGTCGCCGGCGACGGCTACCGAGCCGTGTCCCTGCCGTACAAGGGGGGCGTGTCGTGCATGCTGATCCTGCCTGACCAGGGCAGGATGGATCAACTGATCATGGGGCTTTCGGCCGAGTCGCTCGGCGGCATGCGGGCGGACATGCGCCCGGCGGAGGTCCGCCTGGCGATCCCCAAGCTTTCCGTCCAGACTCGGTTCTCGGCGAAGGAGCCGTTGCAGGCGATGGGCATGGGCATCGCGTTTTCGCCCGCGGCGGACTTCTCCGGGATCACCACCGCCGAGCCGCTGGCGATCTCGGACGTGTTCCACGCGGCGACGATCGACCTCGATGAGGTCGGGACGATCGCGACGGCGGTCACCGCCATCAGTGTGGAAGTGACCTCCGCGACGCCGGGCGGGGTGATCGAGTTCCGGCTGGACCGGCCGTACGTGCTGGTGATCACCCACGAGGCGACGGGGGAAGTCCTGTTCCTGGGCCGGATCAACAACCCGGCGAGTCGCTCCTGAGTACACGCTGCCGGACCCGCCTGGAGACGCTGATGGACCGCAGAACATGGCTCGCCGCCGCGTCGCTTTCCGCCGCTTCACTCGCCGTCGCAGGCCAGCCGGCCGAGCCGGTCCGCCCGCGCGACGGTCAGCAGCCCAAGGCCCCGCGGGCTCCGAAGCTGGCGGCGATCAAGCTCCACGCGGAGTGGTGCCCGCTGTGCAAGACGATGGGCACGCTCTTTGAGGACCTGGGCCGAAAGTTCGACGCCGAGCCGATCCTGTTCGTCAAACTCGACCTGACCGACCAGCGCGGCAAGCTCCAGGCGGAGTACCTCTGCAGCGTCGCGGGCATGACCAAGCTCTGGACCGAGACCGGCGAGGGAACGAAAACCGGCACGATCCTGATCGTTGACGCCGCCACCAAGAAGATTGTTGAGGCGATCGCGCACGATACGACGTGGTCACAGGCCGAGAAGATCGTGACCGACGCGTTGAAGTAGCTCGCCGGCCCGACGCTCGAGCATGAAACCGCGTATCGTCTGGCGATGCGGGATCAGGCCAACCAGGGATGGGCACGCTCTGCGTGGTCGCTGCTGTGGTCGCGTCCGCGGGTTGCCGCGGCGTTGTCGGTGCTCGGGCTGATCTTCGCGGCTTGCGTGGTGACGCTGCCGTGGCTTGTGTCGTCGGGCCCCGCCGACCCCACGCCGCGGTACAACGCTGGCACGCTCGAGGGCGCCCGTGTGGGGCCGTCGCTGTCGGGGTCGTCAGAGGCCGGGCAGGACCAGGCCCCCATGAGCGTGGGATTCTGGCTGCTGGGGACCGACGGCCTGGGACGGAGCCTGTTGTATCGTCTGCTGGTGGGTGGTGCGATCTCCCTCACGGTGGGGATCGCGGCCGCGATCATCAGCGTGGCCATCGGCACGGTGTACGGCGCGGTCTCCGGGCTCGCGGGCGGACGCGTGGATGCCTTGCTCATGCGGGCCGTGGACGTGCTCTACGGGCTCCCGTACATCCTGCTGGTCGTGCTGCTCGCGGTCGCCATCGACGCCGCGGTCGAACGGTTCACCGTCTCGCGGGTGTTACGGCTGGAGCGCGAGCGGATCGAGTTCATCGAGCGTGCGGTTGCCGACGCCGCCGGGACGACGGACCCCGACGGTGCTCGGCAGCGGGCGACGCGGGACGCCCTGGCGAAGTACGGGACCGGCGAGCTCTCACAGGTCGCCCAGCACGCGATCAACATCACCACGCTGCTGGTGGCGATCGGATC